>JAZURY010000016.1:0-41594 GCA_045606445.1 Bacteroidaceae bacterium | reverse complement strand
TTATGACCTGGCCGGTCGTCGTGTACAGAAGGCACAGAAGGGCCTGTACATCGTGAACGGCAAGAAGGTGATCAAGTAATAACGAGAATACAGTTTTAGTTTTAGTTTATAGTGGGGCTTCGGCTCCCTGTCCAACCCCTGCTCCTTTGCCGTGAGGTACGGGACAGGGCGGATGGGCTAAATAACAGGAATATAACATACAAACAAGACATAAATATGAAAAAGGAATATATCGCTCCCGAAGTGGAGGTAATCAAGGTTGGTGCCGTTTCTATGCTGGCTACTTCAGGAGAGGAGGGGTCTCTCGGTACAGGTGGCACCATTGATGGTGCAGATGGCGCATTAGGCCGTGAAGACGACAACACCCCCTCCCGCCCCAATCTGTGGGAACAGGGTTGGTGATCTGCCGCCAGGATATAAAAAGGAGCGCCGTGACATGAATGTGTCGCGGCGCTTCCTTTTGGTACTATCGCTCCTCTTGTATGGGTGTAGGAGCGTATGTTTTTTCAGAACACGTGAGGTCTTCAGAGAATAGTGCAACCGGCACAGGGTTTCAACTGCTTGAAGAAGTCGTTGCCCTTGTCGTCCACCAGAATGAAGGCGGGGAAGTCCTCAACCTCTATCTTCCAGATGGCCTCCATGCCCAGTTCGGGATACTCTACGCACTCGATGGACTTGATGTTGTTCTGTGCCAGGATGGCGGCAGGACCGCCGATGGAACCGAGATAGAAGCCGCCATGGTCCTTGCAGGCACGTGTAACGTCCTCGCTGCGGTTGCCCTTGGCCAGCATGATCATGGAACCGCCATTGTCCTGGAACTCATACACGTAGGGGTCCATGCGTCCGGCTGTGGTGGGGCCCATGGAACCGCATGCCATGCCGGCAGGGGTCTTGGCAGGACCTGCATAGTAAACGGGGTGGTCCTTCATGTACTGGGGCATGCCCTCTCCGGCATCCAGACGGGCCTTCAACTTGGCATGGGCGATGTCGCGGCCCACGATGATGGTACCGTTCAGGCTGAGGCGTGTGCCGATGGGATAGTTGGTCAGTATCTTGCAAACGTCGGCCATGGGCTGGTTCAGGTCAATCTTCACCACGTCGCCCTCGCCTGCATTGCGCAGTTCCTCGGGGATGAGTTCGTATGGCTTGTCATCCATCTTCTCGATCCAGATACCCTGCTCGTTGATCTTGCACTTGATGTTGCGGTCGGCAGAGCAACTTACGCCCAGACCGATGGGGCAACTGGCACCATGACGGGGCAGACGCACCACGCGAACGTCGTGAGCCATGTACTTGCCGCCGAACTGTGCGCCCAAGCCTATCTTGTAGCACTCCTGCAGGAGTTGCTTCTCCAGTTCCACGTCGCGGAAGGCACGGCCTGTCTCGTCGCCGGTGGTGGGCAGAGAGTCATAGTAGTGTGTGGAAGCCAGTTTCACGGTAAGCAGGTTCTTCTCTGCACTGGTACCGCCGATAACGATGGCAATGTGATAGGGAGGACATGCGGCTGTGCCCAGACTCTTCATCTTCTCCACGAGGAAGGGGATGAGCGTGCCGGGATTCTGTATGCGTGCCTTTGTCTCCTGGTAGAGATAGGTCTTGTTGGCAGAACCACCGCCCTTGGTTACGCAGAGGAAGTGGTATTCCATGCCCTCGGTAGCCTCGATGTCGATCTGTGCAGGCAGGTTACACTTGGTGTTCACCTCGTTGTACATGTCCAGGGGAGCGTTCTGGCTGTAGCGCAGGTTGCACTCGGTGTAGGTCTTGTAGACGCCTAATGAGAGAGCCTCTTCGTCGCAGAAACCTGTCCACACTTGCTGGCCCTTCTCGCCATGGATGATGGCAGTGCCTGTGTCCTGACACAAGGGAAGCAGACCCTTGCAGGAAACCTCGGCATTGCGCAGGAAGGTCAGTGCCACGTACTTGTCGTTTTCGCTGGCCTCGGGGTCGCGCAGGATCTTGGCCACCTGTTCGTTATGCGAACGGCGGAGCATGAAACTTACGTCGCGGAAAGCCTGATTGGACATGCGGGTCAATGCCTCGGGTGTGACCTTCAGAATCTTGTGGCCCTCGAACTCGCTGACGGAGACGCCCTCCTTGGTCAGCAGATAATACTCGGTCTCGTCCTTGCCCAACTGGAACATAGGAGCGTACTTGAACTCTGGTGCTTGTGCCATAGTTGTGATATTTTGATTATAGGTTTGTATGTTTCTTTCGTGCTTATACCTTATTATATATATGCTGTTCTCCGTTTCCTGTTTGTCATACCCCTCTGCCCTGCGGGCACCTCCCCTGCAGGGGAGGAAAGCGTAGATGGGAGGGGATGTTAGTCCTCACCTTTCCATTTTCCAGTCACTTCTCAAAGTGCTGGTAGTCCTTCAGGCTTCTCCAACTGCCACCCCATCGGAAACCTCTGGAGGTGAAGAGGCGATAGCACAGGTCGGCAGTATCTATCTTGCCGGGGATGTCCTTGCGCCTGTCGCGGTTATGGGCATAGGTTCCACCCTCTGGCGGAAGTACCCGTCCGCTACGCACATAGAGGCAAGGATTGTAGAGAGGGTTAATGTCCACCGCCATGCCACGGCTGTGCTTGGACAACTGCTTGCTGCCTGCCACAGGGCGGTAGCAGAAGCAGGATGTATTGTTGTCGGCCATGGACCGCAGGTCGTCCGCCCGGTATTCGTCTATCAACCGCATACGGGCTATCGGGTATCGGGCCTCGTGGAGTTTCCTGAATATGTGTATCAGGTCGTCCGCGATAAGGCGGTTGCACACCATCTGCCCCACATGCTCGTTCCCCTCGAAGTCGTAGTGCGAGAGTTGCAGGAAGCGCAACTCCGACCTTGGCACGCCACACCCTTGAGGATATGAGAGCCCTTGCATCCTGGCCCAAATGCTGTCCGGTATCTCCTCTGAGGCAAACACCTGGCCGTGTGCCGCCACCGACAGGAGTGGCAAGGCTATGACAAGCAGGTATCGCAGACAACATTTCATGTCAGACTATCTTGTCTCTTCCATTGTCTCCTTAAGCACAAAGCGCTTGTAGTATGCCCAGCCAAGGGTGGTAAGGGGAAGTGCGATCACAAACCCTATTATTCCCAGCAGGGAACCCCACACGGAGAGTGCCAGCAGTATGATTGCAGGCTTAAGCCCCATGGCCTTGCCCATAATCCTTGGCACGAGGAAGAGGTCCTGTATGGCCTGAACCACACAGAAGACAACTATGGCCATGAGCAGGATAAACCAGAAACTCTGGCCGGTGTCGTTGGACTTCAGCAGAGCCAGTATTATGGTAGGGATAAAGCCTAAGGTCTGTGCATACGGCACCATATTGAGCAGGCCGATGAACAGTCCGAGACCAATGGCCATGGGGAAGTCTATGATAAGGAAACCTATGCTGAACAACACGCCCACAAGGAAGGCCACCATGGCCTGTCCGCGGAAGTAGGCGTTCATCTCGTGCTTGATGTCGGAGGCAATGTGGTTGGCCACAGCACGGTGTGCCTTGGGTACTACCATAAGCCAGTTCTGGTTTACCTTTTCATAATCGAGCAGGAAGAACAACAGGTAGAGCATCACCATCATAACATCCACAAAGAACCATACTATGTTCATGGTACCGGAAAGCAGTTCCCACGTCCGGTTTACAGTTGCCCGTATGGCATCCACAACCTCATCGCGCTGAAAGAACTGCACGATGGTATTGTGGTCGAAATTATGCTGCAGGAAGAACTCTATCTGCTTAGGGATGTCTGTCCCCGACAAATACATGGAAGCATAATGCAGGAGGTCGTCCGAGAGACTTGCCATCTGTTTTACCGCTGGAGGCAGGGTAAAGACAACCAGAGCCGAAATTGCACCCAGCACGACAACGATAGCCACCATGATGCTCAGCAGACGATAACGTATACGGCACTTCTGTTCCAGGAAGATGATCAGAGGATACATCATGTAGGCAAGCAGCCATGCCACAAAGAACGGCCACAGGACACCGCTGAGAGCGTCGAGCAGATAATAAAGGCCCACGGCACCGATTACAAGCAGCAAGCCACGGACAAAACGGTCAAACGTGATCCTCTCGTCCAGAAAGGAATGGTCACTATTGCTGGGTGTTTTCTTCGTATCCTTCATTCTCAGATTAAGAGGTATGTAATGTATTCTGTTCTATAAAGAAGATTGTTCCGGTGTTCCGCCTGTGACAAGAACGGTGCTTGCCGTCCGGTATTTCGGACACGGCGTGCCGTGTCACTACATGCTCTCGCATACTCACAGATTTCCGTTTTCAGTTTTAATCCGACTTGACTTACGTCGACCTTTGGTTCGTCGTCTTGAATCTGCTTCCGCTCGGCAATGTAGGGACGCTGCGTGCAGCGTCCGTTTTGTTTGTCGTTCTCGGACGCTGCACGCAGCGTCCCTACCATGCTTCTGCTCTCGCTTACACGCAGTTTTCCGTTTTCCGTTTTCCGTTTTCCGTTTCCTCACCCTTCCTCGTAATGTTCATACAGGAAGTCATTATAGGGGTACTTCTGAACGTGGAGTTCGCGAACCTTGTTGTAAAGTACCTGACGCAGGGTGTCGTAACCTGTCTTCTCCAGAGCGGAGATAAACAGGCACTCGCCCGACAGGCGTGTCATCCAGGTCTTTATCAGGTCGTCCAGGGAGACGTTCTCCTTGGTGGCCGGAGTGAGGTCGTCCTCGTCCTTCTCCACCCAGCGGTAGGCGTCCACTTTGTTGAAGATTATCATCGAGGGTTTCTCGGCACATCCAAGGTCGGCCAGGGTCTTCTCCACCACCTTTATCTGGTCCTCGAACTCGGGATGCGAGATGTCCACGACATGCAGAAGCAGGTCGGCCTCGCGCACCTCGTCCAGGGTGCTCTTGAAGGAATCCACAAGGTCGTGGGGCAACTTGCGTATGAATCCCACGGTGTCGGACAGCAGGAAGGGCAGGTTGTCCACAATGACCTTGCGCACGGTGGTGTCCAAGGTGGCGAACAGTTTGTTCTCTGCAAACACCTCGCTCTTGGACAGAAGGTTCATCAGCGTGGACTTGCCCACGTTGGTGTATCCCACAAGGGCAACACGGATCATGCGTCCGCGATTGCTGCGCTGCGTGGTCTTCTGCCTGTCTATCTCGGCCAGACGCTGCTTGAGCAGGGACATGCGGTTCAGGATGATACGGCGATCCATCTCCAACTGTGTCTCACCGGGACCACGGAGACCTACTGACCCCTTACCGCCACCGCTGCCGGAACCACCACCCTGGCGCTCCAGGTGGGTCCACAGGCGTTGCAGACGGGGAAGCATATAGCGGTACTGTGCCAGTTCCACCTGGGTCTTGGCGTTGGCCGTCTGGGCACGCATGGCAAAGATGTCCAGAATCAGCGATGTCCTGTCCAGCACCTTCACCTTCAGTTCCTTCTCGATATTACGCAGTTGCTTGGCGGAAAGTTCATCATCGAAGATTACCATGGACACATATCGTTCGGCATCTTCCTCCGCCTCTATCCATGCGCGTATCTCCTGCAACTTTCCTATACCCAGATATGTAACGCTGGACGGTCCATTCAGGCGCTGAGTGAAGCGCTTCACGGTGCGTGCCCCGGCCGTCTCGGCCAAGAACTGCAACTCGTCCAAGTATTCCGTTGTCTTGCGCTCGTTCTGCTGCGGAGTGATGATACCCACCAGCACGGCGGTTTCCTCCTGTTCGCCAACGATGTCGCTATGCGCCACCTTGCCCATGCCGTCCTCGAAAGGAAGGCTTGAGCGTGAGGCATTGTAGTATTTGCTTCTTGTTGTCTTCATCTATATTTTTACTTGACAAGCATCACAAGGTACTTGCTTACGCTCCAGAAACGGCTGGGGTTGGAGATGTGCAGTTCGTAGTATCCGTTGCCGTCCTTGGCGAGCATGTAACTGTTGTCGGGATGGGTGGTGAGCAGTTTGGCAGACTTGCTATATGTCTTTATGTCCTTGACGTTGCGTATGTCGATTTCCGTAAAGTAGTCCTTGTTGAAGTCCTTGTCCTTTAGAACCTCTCCGCCTTTCAGGATTCCCTGCTCCTTAAGTTCGGCCTTGGTGCCATAGACAAACCATGCACTGTTTATCTGCTTTTCCTGACGTGCCATGGTACCTGCCTGTTCCTTGCTTACCTCCGTCAGGGACGTGACGCTCTGGGAAAGGGAGTCTATGCGTCCTATCTGGGCGAGGATGGTAGAGTCCTTTTCCGCCAAAGAGGCCTGAAGTTCCTGGATGCGCATGTCCTGTGCCTCCACCTGTGCCTGCAGACCGTCCACCAGTTTCTTCAGTTTGTCGCTCTTGAAACGGCTGGCATTGAGTTTTTCCCTCAACTGTGCCACAAGGTCGCGGTTCTGCTGCATTGCCTCGCAGATATACTCCATATTGTCACGGATAATCTCGCGTGTAGAGGCACTCTCCTGGCTGCCGTCGGCTACGGTGACACGTCCCTCGGCCTCTGCAATGCGGGCTATGCCTGACTGTACCTCGGTCATCGTTATCACGATGTCATTTAGTTCGGCATCCTTGTTGTCCACTATGGTCTGAAGCGAGTCAACCTGCTGCTGCAGGCGGTTTGCGGTCTCTTGATGGTTCTGGCAGGCGCTCATCATGACGAGTCCTGCTGCGATAATGACAATCTTCTTCATATCCTTGTCTTATTCTTTATAATTGCTTGTTTCTGTATTTGCTGAAATGTCTCTGCTTTTCCTCTTGCTCTCCCTCTCCCTGCTTCTCCTGCGATTGGGTAGGTTCTGCCTCGTCACATCCTGCCACCACGATGACGAACTCGCCACGGGGTTCGTTTGCCATAAAGTGGGCAAGCACTTCGGCCAGTGTGCCACGCACGCTTTCCTCATGCACCTTGCTTATTTCCCTGCATGCGCTGCACTGGCGGTCCTCGCCAAAAGCCTCGGCAAACTGTTGCAGGGCCTTTACCACCCTGTGTGGACTTTCGTAGAAAATCATCGTGCGGCATTCACCCTTCAACGCCTCTATGCGTGTCTGTCGGCCTTTCTTCTGTGGCAGGAACCCCTCGAAGCAGAACCTGTCGCAAGGCAGGCCGCTGCTCACAAGGGCCGGAACAAAGGCAGTAGCACCGGGAAGGGTAATCACTTCCACGCCGGCCTTTACCGCTTCACGTGCAACGAGGAAGCCCGGGTCGCTGATTCCCGGAGTGCCGGCATCGCTGACAACGGCAATGTTTTCTCCGCCCATCAGCCGCTCCACCACGCGTGTCACCGTCTGATGCTCGTTGAACTTATGGTAGGACACCATGGGTTTGTGTATGTCGAAATGGCGCAAAAGGTTGCCGCTGGTACGGGTATCCTCTGCCAATATCAAGTCGCACTCGCGCAGGATCCTCAGTGCACGGGCTGTGATGTCCTCAAGATTGCCGACCGGTGTCGGCACCAGATATAATGTTCCCATCAATGTCGGGATTAGTATTTCGTTGTGTGTACAAATTTAAGCATAATATTTTAATTCCGGTGTGCATGGGAGGGCAAAAATGCTCCGACGTAATATTTATTAAGCATCCTGCTCCGGGCTTTAATATTATTTGTACCTTTGCCGGCATGAAAGACGTAAGCAACAACAACGGCGAGATGATGCGTCGTGGACGCATAGAGGTGATATGCGGTTCCATGTTCTCAGGAAAGACCGAAGAACTTATCCGGCGCATGAAGCGTGCCATGTTCGCCAGGCAGAAGGTGGAGATATTCAAGCCTGCCATGGACACCAGATACAGCGACGAGGATGTGGTGAGCCACGAAGGCAACAGCATCCCCAGCACCCCCATAGACTCCAGCGCCAGCATACTGCTCATGGCGCAGGGCAACGATGTAATCGGCATAGACGAGGCACAGTTCTTCGACGAGCACATCGTTGATGTATGCAACCAACTGGCCTACCAGGGCATCAGAGTCATCGTTGCAGGCCTCGACCTCGACTTCAAGGGCGAACCCTTCGGCCCCATGCCGCGCCTGCTGGCCATCGCCGACGAGGTGAGCAAGGTACACGCCATCTGTGTACGTTGCGGTGCGCTGGCCTATGTGAGCCACCGCCTTGTCAACGTGGAAAAGCAGGTTCTTCTGGGCGAGAAGACTGAGTACGAACCGCTATGCCGCGATTGCTACCGGAAGGCGCTGGAAGAAGCACATAACGAAGAAAATACCTGAGCATGTGAAACATTTTTCATTAAACATACTTTGCTTTTCGGTATTTCTTCATATCTTTGCATCCGCAGAGGGGCATCCTGCCTCCCATGCAGACACGAGTTGCGCCCAGATGGTGGAATTGGTAGACACGAGGGACTTAAAATCCCTTGACCATTGCGGTCGTACGGGTTCGAGTCCCGTTCCGGGCACAAACACGTCAGAAGACAATCGTCCTGCGACATACACAAATATGTCGTGGGACGATTTCGTTCAGTCCCTGACCTACGACGAGGAGAGCATGGGCGAGGAGGCATGGCAACAGTATCTCGAGCAACTGGAATGGCTGCACTCACACCCCATGGACATAAACACCGCCACTCCCGGGGAGATGGCCCTGCTGCCCTTCCTCACCCCTGCACAGATAGAGGCCATACAGGCCTACGTCCATCTGGACGGTCCCATGAAGTCCTTGGGCGAACTGGCACTGATTCCTGCCATTGACTACCAGACACGTCAGGTGCTGCCGTTGTTCTTCACCGTGGGGCACACGGAAAGGCGCCGGGACAGGAAGGACAGTTGGTTCCGCAACATGCAGAACACCCTGGACAGCCGCATGGACATACCTTTATATTATAGGAAGGGCTATCAGACGGGGAAGTACAGGGGCAACCCTCTGTACAGCCGTATCCGCTACTCTATGGAGAGCGACCATGTGAACATCGGCGCACATGCCAAGAAGGATCCGGGCGAAGGGTTTTACGACAGTTTCGGCGGCTATGCCATGATACGCAACAAGGGCATTGTCCGCTCCGCCGTCATCGGCGACTACCGTGCCGGCTGGGGCGAGGGACTGGTTGTCAGCCGCGGAACTTCCACCGGCAAGAGCAACATGATGAGCAACACCAGCCAGGGCGTGCGCCCGATGACCGGCATGTCCGAAAACGGTTTCCTGCGCGGCATTGCCATAACCTTGGGCAGGCAGGAAGACTGGAGCAGGCGCCCTAAGTTCAGCATGAGCGGAACGCTGTTTGCCTCGTATCGCGCCTTAGACGCCACACTGGACGCGGAGGGTAACGCCAAGACCATCGTGGAGAACGGCTATCACCGTACGGAAACGGAGATTGCAAAGAAGAACAACACCCGCTCCGCCCTGGTGGGAGCACACCTCCAGGCCGACATCGGGCACTTCAGCATCGGTGCTACAGGATACTGGCAGCACTTCGACCGTCCCCTCGCTCCCGGCAACGACAAATACCGCCGATGGTATCCGCAGGGGCAGGACTTCGGAGTCATAGGCCTGCATGGCGGTTACAGTTATTACCGCTGGACGGCATCGGCAGAGGTGGCATACAGCACCGCACACGGAGGTATTGCCACACTGGGACGTGTGCAATGGCTTGCGAACAGGAACCTGAAGATAGGGGTATTGGGGCGGTACTACGACCATAGGTTCTACTCCTTTCAGGCAGCCGCCATCTGCGAGAACTCCAAAGTGCAGAACGAGACAGGTGCAATGCTCCGCATAGAGGCCAGGCCATGGGACAGGCTCAGTCTCACCGCCTATGCCGACTTCTTTGCCGACTACTGGCCCAGATATGGCATGACAAGGTCCAGCAACGGTCAGGAACTGATGTTGGAAGGAAAGTTCGAGGTTTCGGGAAGGCATACCCTGTCCCTGCGCTACCAGATGAAGCGCAAGGCGGCCAACGACCTCATACTGCCCCGCCACCGCGTGAAGGCGCAATGGACCTGTCTCCCCTCGGGGAAATGGAAGTTGCAGAGCACCGCCCTCGTGCACATGGCACCGGCAAAGGAACCCGGCTTCGGGTTCAGCCAACTCGTACAGGGCAGGATGCTGAAGGAGGATGCCCTCCGCCTCGGATTGATGGCAGGATACTTCCATGCCCCCGACTACCTGACACGCATCTACATCTACGAACCCTCCCTCTGGAACAGCACCTCCTCCACCTCCTATTACGGCCACGGCCTCAGGTTTGCCGCCACCCTCCGCTACACCTTCCCCCGCTCCCATTGGATGATAGAGGCCAAGTATGCGCTGACGCACATGCTTGACCGCAGCAGTATCTCCTCGGGCTTGCAGGAGATATTCTCACCTACCCGTCAGGACATTTCCGTGCAGGTTAGGATGGAGTATTGAGACATCAGCGCCATTCCACGTCTATGGCATGTTTGAAGTCGCGCATGGGGTCGCCCCAGAGTTCTTGGGAGAGTTTGCGGGTCTTCTTCGAAGCCTTTACTTTGCCGCAGAACACCTGCTTGCCGTTGATGCGGACGGTCACCTTTTTCTTCAGGTCAACGAGTTGGTCGGACAGGAAGATGCGCAGGTGCCCGTGCTTGGCAGGAGTGAGGTCCTTGCTGAAGAGCATGTCTATGCCCCAGTGCGGATCCTTCCATGTGGCGTTGTACTTGACTTCGTCCGCCTTGATGTCAATGCTGTTGTCGGCATTGGCGGTAAACTCGTATCTGGTGCGGTAGGCATCCGTTTCCTCCAGTACCTGCAGGTTGTAGAATGCATTGCGCTTAAGCCCGTCCATCTCGAGGTTTTCCCAGATGAAGTGGCGTGGCTGTGCATTGCGCTTGTGTTGCGCCAGCCATGGGGTGGTGGGGGTATAGTCGATGGAATGTCCTTTGTCGGGGATGAGTTCCACACGATGCTTGTACTCGTTGGGGAAGAGGCGTTGCATGCTGTCCAGTTTCTCGCCTGTGGTCTTGGTGAGCAGGTGACGGTAGAACATGTAGTCCTTGTCGCCGGTCAGGAAACTCAGGGGAACGTGGGCAAGGTTCTCGACAGGCGCATTTATCAGGGGTTCGCCTCCGGCCATGGGACCTGCCGCTGCCCAATAGTCGGCATAGAACGATGCCAGACGCTGGCTTCCGTATCCGCCCTCGGAGATACCGAAGACGTAGATGCGGTTCTTGTCCACTTCGGGCATGGACATGAGGATGCGCAATATCCTCTCCCAAGTCCATTGCTTGCTGCGCTGCCACCATCTGTACCATGCCCCTTCCTGCGGAATCTGCGGGACGATGTACATGGAGGGGCCGTCCTGGAACATCTTGGCCAGACGGAGGCCGTTAGCCCATTCGTGCTCTCTGGGACCTGAACCGTGCAGATAGAGGAACACCGGATATCCGTCTTTGGGCATGTCGCCCTTCACTCCCAGGTAGAAGTTCATTTTTGCGTTCGGTTCCAGGGAATCGGGCAGTGTCCATGTTGTCACGTTGGCTTTGGAGAGAGAGTCCGTGAGTAGTTTGCGGAACTCTGCCACATCCTGGGCTTCCTTGTCGTTGTCGGCCAGTACTGTCCCACATGCCATCAATGCGGAGAGGACCAGTAACAGTATATTGGTTTTCATGTCGGTATTAAGTGTTTAAGGTTTTCCTGACGGGCAGGAGTGCATATGTCAGTCTCTGCTTCTTCCCAGGAACATGAGTATGTAGTACACGAGTGTTGCCAGAGAGCCGAGGGCGGCGGCGACATAGGTGTAGGCGGCGCTGCGCAGGGCGTCGTTTACCATAGGCTGTGTCTCGTATGTAGTGATGCCGGCATTCTTGAGCCATGCGGTTGCCCTCATGCTGGCGTTGATTTCCACCGGCAGGGTGATGAAGGCAAAGAGTGTGGTCATGGCAAACAGGATGATGCCGCCAAGCATGATCTGCGGGAATGCCTCGATGGTCAGGATGCCGATGAGCAGAACCCACTGCATCCAACTGGAAGCGAAACTTACAACGGGTACCAGAGAACTGCGCATCTTCAGGGGTCCGTAGGCCGTGGCATGCTGTACGGCATGGCCACATTCGTGTGCCGCCACGGCAGCCGCTGCCACGGAGCAGTCGTTATACACATCATCGCTGAGGTTCACGGTCTTGTCAACGGGGTTGTAGTGGTCGGTGAGTTGGCCGGGAGTGCTGATGACGCGCACGTCGTAGATGCCGTTGTCGTGCAGCATCTTTACGGCAACATCCTTGCCCGTCATCCTATTGGGCAGGAACACCTTGCCGTATTTCTCGAATTTGCTCTTCAGGTTCCACTGAACCAGATAACTCACAAGGGCGATAACGCCGAATAGAATGTAGTATGTCATAATCCTTATTACCTTATTATATTATAGTAGTGGTTTCCTAAAGGATGAACTTGAATACGTCGTTGCCTATTGCCAATACCATTAGGCCCAGCAAGAGGAGCAACCCCACCTTTTCTATCACGTCCATCACCCTGGGGGATGGTTGCCTGCGCATGATGCCCTCGTAGAGAAGCAGGACTATGTGCCCGCCGTCCAGGCCGGGGATGGGCAGGATGTTCATTACGGCAAGGATGATGCTGATGAATGCCGTCAGGTTCCAGAAATCAATCCAAATCCATGTAGGGGGGAAGAGGTTGCCGATAGTGAGGAACGAACCTACCTGCTGTACACCTTCCTTGTCGAAGAGATACTTCAGTGACACCACATAGTCGGACAACGTTTTCCTTGCCAGTTGGAAACCGGCAGGTATGCTCTGCAGGAAACCGTATGATATGTGCTCTGTCTGGATGTCCTTGAATTGGGCATCGTCCCACATGACTCCTAATTTGACATCATCCGCAAGTTGCATCTGGAGAGTGTTTGGAGTTGCCGCATTTGCGTGGAGGACAACCACGGAAAGATTGAGCGCGCGGAGGCTGTCCTCACGGGTGCATCCTTCTGCTCCGATGATGTCCAGCCTGCGTCCCAGTTCCAGTGTCACGTCGCGGATATCACCAACGGGTGCGCTGCCCACTTCCAGTATGGTGTCGCCTTTCCTGATACCGTACTTCTCGGCAGGAGTGCCTTCCGCCACTTCCCCGATGATCGGTTTTTGGGGCACATAGAAGAACATGGGTTCCTTCTGCATTTCCAGCAGGGAAACGCCCTCTTCCGGCATTTCGATGTCCAGGGTCTGGCCGTCGCGAAGAACGGTTACCACGCTTGCCTCGGAAATATCCATCATCAAGGCCTTGCTGAAGCCTTCAATCTCCTCTCCGTCAATCTTTATGGGAATGTCACCGTTGCGGAAACCTATCTCGTGGGCGATATGGTTGAAGTTAAGACCGTTCGGCAGGTTGCGCATGGGTAGTATGTCGCGCCCCCAGGTAAAGGCTATCGCCGAGTATATGACCAGTGCGCCAATGAGATTGAAAAGTACGCCTCCGAACATTATGAGGAAGCGGCGCCAGACAGACTTCTGGTTGAAGTCGCTCTCCTCGGGCTCTCTGGCGGCGATGTCCTCGGCGCTCTTTGTCTCGTCCACCATGCCGGCTATGCTCACGTATCCGCCCAGGGGCAGCCAACCGATACCGTATTCCGTTTCGTTGTCCTTGAAATAGGGGAACAGGCGTGTGAACCACTTGTCTCTGGTAGAGAATATGTGGAAGTAGGGATTGAAGAACAGATAGAATTTCTCCACCTTCACGCCCGAGAACTTGGCGAAAAGGAAGTGTCCGCCCTCGTGTATGAATACCAGCAGGCTCAGGCAGGCAATAAGTTGTAATGCTTTGATAAGTATTATTTCCATTGGAGTGTCGTCGTTTGTCTAAAAGATAGTTATTATAAAAGTTCTGTTGCGGTTGTCCTTGCAATGCGGTCTGTCTCCAGATAGTCCTCCAGGGACGGCTCTTTGATATATGGTACGCGTTCGAGTGTTTCCGCGATGACTTCCGCCATCTGCAGGAAACCGCATTTCCCCTGGCGGAATGCCAGGTTCACCACCTCGTTGGCGGCATTTACCACGCAAGCGGCATTGCCGCCACGGCGTATTGCCTCGTATGCCATGGCCAGACAGGGGAAACGCTCCAGGTCGGGACGTTCGAAGGTCAGGTCCTGCATGTCCCACCAGTCTATGCGTGGGAAACTGCTCTCCAGGCGTACGGGGTAGGACATGGCCAACTGTATGGGAACCCGCATGTCGGGTGCGCCAAGTTGGGCCTTTACCGCACCGTCCTGGAACTGAACGGCACTGTGTACTATGCTCTGGGGGTGTACCACCACCTGTATGCGGTCGGCATCGACATCGAAGAGCCACTTCGCCTCTATCACCTCGAAGCCCTTGTTCATCATGCTTGCCGAGTCGATGGTAATCTTGGCTCCCATGTCCCAGTTGGGGTGCTTCAGCGCCTGTGCCGCGGTGACGTTCTTCATCTCGTCCAAAGTGAACTTGCGGAAGGGACCGCCCGATGCCGTAAGGATAATCTTCTCTATGGGACTTTCCTCGCCCATCAGGCTCTGGAAGATGGCAGAGTGCTCGCTGTCCACTGGCAGCATGGGCACGTTGTATTCCTGGCAGAGTGCCGTTATTAGTTCGCCTGCGACTACTAACGTCTCCTTGTTGGCAAGGGCTATGGGTTTGCCTGCCTTGATGGCGGCTATAGTGGGGCGCAGGCCGCTGAAACCCACCAGTGCCGTCAGGACCATGTCCACGGGTTCCATGGCAACAACCTGGCAGAGTGCCTCGCTTCCGGCATACACCTGTATGGGCAGGTCGGCCAGGGCTGTACGCACGGTCTCGTACTTGCTCTCGTCGGCAATTACCACGGCGCATGGCACGAACTTGCGTGCCTGGCTGATGAGCAGGTCTGCATTGTTTCCTGCCGTCAATACGTACGCCTCGAACAGGTCGCTATGCTCTTCTATTACCTGCAGGGCCTGCGTGCCGATGCTGCCGGTAGAACCTAATATGCATATTTTCCTTTTCATTGCTGTCTATAAGTCCAAAAGCCCTTCGGGCAGATTCATGTATATGGTACGCTCCTTGGCGTCTATTCTCTCGATGAAATCCTCTGTGGCAGGTATGAGTTTGTCTCCCACAAAGAAGATGGTGTTGGCGGTAGAGTCTTCGACATGCTCTATCTCGCCTATGGTTCCGGCAACGGCATCCACGACCTGCCAACCTGTAAAGTGCCGCCATGTGTACTCGTCATCCTCGCCGGGTTCGGGCGTAAGGTCGTGGGGGAAGTAGACATCCGCCCCGACGTATTCCATTGCGTCCTCGGCGGTATCTATGTCCTGGAACTTCAGCAGGGCCACGGAGTCGCTGCGGAAGCGCCACTCTTCCAGGAAGAAGGGCACCTGTATGCCATCCACTTCCAGAAAGACATAGTCGGCATCGGCCCTGTCCCACACGTCGTCGGTGAAGTTCATGGACAACTCGCCGCTTATGCCGTGTGTGCGTGTCAGTGTGCCTATTTTATAGGTATCTATCATTCTACTCTGGTTATGTTCGCTCCAAGTCTGTTCAGTCTCTCCTCTATGTTCTCATAGCCACGGTCTATCTGTCCGATGTTGTCTATGCGGCTTGTCCCCGATGCGCTCATGGCGGCAATCAGCATGGCGATACCGGCACGTATGTCGGGCGAGGTCATCTTCCCCCCCTTCAGCATGAACTGCTTGTCGTGGCCTATCACTACGGCCCGGTGCGGATCGCATAGTATAATCTGTGCTCCCATGTCGATAAGTTTGTCCACGAAGAACAGGCGGCTCTCGAACATCTTCTGGTGTATCAGCACGCTGCCCTTTGCCTGGGTGGCAACGACAAGCAGGATACTCAGGAGGTCGGGGGTGAGGCCCGGCCACGGAGCGTCGGCAATGGTCATGATGCTGCCGTCCAGGAAAGACTCAATCTCGTAGTGTTCCTGCTTGGGGATATAGATGTCGTCTTCCCTGCGCTCCAGGCGTACTCCGAGGCGCTGGAACACGGTGGGGATGATGCCCAACTGGTCGTAGCGTACATTGCGTATCAGCACGCCCTCGCCGCACATGGCGGCCATGCCTATGAACGAACCTACCTCAATCATGTCTGGCAGAATGGTGTGCGATGTGCCGCCGAGTCTCTCCACACCGGTGATGGTGAGCAGGTTGGAACCTATGCCCTCGATCTTGGCACCCATGCCGCAAAGCATGGTGCACAACTGCTGCAGGTAGGGTTCGCATGCCGCATTGTATATCGTGGTGGTTCCTTCCGCCAGTACTGCCGCCATAACGATGTTTGCCGTGCCTGTAACGGAAGCCTCCTCCAGGAGCATGTATGTGCCATGGAGACGGTCTGCCTTTATCTCGAAGACTCCCTTCCCGGCATCGTAGGTGAAGTCAGCGCCCAATTTCTGTATGCCCAGGAAGTGGGTGTCCAGACGACGGCGCCCTATCTTGTCACCGCCGGGCTTGCTGACAAAGGCATGTCCGAACCTGGCAACCAGCGGACCTACGAACATCACGCTTCCGCGCAGGCGCGAGCATCGCTCCAGAAACTCCCCGCTCTGCAGGTAACTGAGGTCCACGCTGTCTGCCTGGAAGGTCATGTCTCCCTGCCCATGGCGGGTAACCCGCACACCCACATCCTGAAGCAGGCGTATCTGGTTGTTCACGTCGGCTATGTCGGGCAGGTTGCTGATTCTTACGGGTTCGCTGGAAAGCAAGGTGGCGCAGAGCACCTGCAAGGCTTCGTTTTTCGCCCCCTGGGGTGTAATCTCGCCCTTCAGGGGGCGTCCTCCTTCTATTATGAATGCTGACATTATTTCCGTTTCTTTCTTTTCAGTATGTTGGTGGGTATGGTGTGCAGGTTGGCGAACTGGTGCCCTTCCAGAGCGCTGCTGAGGTTTTGCCCCTGGGCGTATGCGTCAATGTCGTTCGTCACCTTTTCTTCGCTCATCACGTCCGGATTCCAGGTGAACAGGCTCTGCCTCATGCGGTCGGCAGTCTGTCGTACAAGTGCGTTGCGTTCCTCGCCTTCGGGCATTTCGTTCAGATGCTTCAGCGCCTCTTCTATGATGCGCCCGTAGTGCTTGTGGCGGATCCTGCCCTGTGGCAAGGACATGGGCGAGGGGTGCGATGCAACCTCTGCCTGGGGAATTATCTCCACGGGATAGTCTATGTCGAGTTTGAAGTCGCTGATCAGGGCCAGGTGATTCCATAGTTTGCTCTGCACCTCAGGGTTGCCGGCCTTTTCCTGCGCCAGGCTTGCCATTACCGACACGATGTTCTGTGCGCACACCAGGCGTTCCTGCCTGTCCTCGATGGTCAGGCAATGGTTCACCATCTCCTGGATTATACGGCCGTATTCCGACATCTGCAGGCCTGTCTTCTCCGTGTTGTATTGTAGTGTTCTGTTCATAATAGGTTCTTGGGCTTTGTGGCTTGAAACTCCTTCAGGTAGAAAGGTTCGAAGTAGGCGGTCGATACCGTCTCGCCTCTTCTAAGGCGCTGTTCCGCCAATGGTGCGGCATTGCTGGCCAACGGATGTATGCCGTCAATGAATATGGCATTGGGGTGCGTGATTGCTTCCTTGCACTTGCTGCTGCCGTTGCCGAAGAAGACCACAGGTCCGCGTTCCAGATATTCCAGATACGTGTTTCCGTCCACTATGTCGGCCTGAATGGGGCGTACCTCCTTCAGGCTCCGGTCGTAAACGGCAGAGTAGACCTCCATTCTTCTGGCATCTATCATGGGCACGAGCAGCGAGTTCTCGGGTATCTCCTCGTGATACAGGAGCACGGGTACGCACAACAGTTGCAGGGTAGGTATGGACAGGAGGGGTACGTTGCGCCCGTATGCCACACCCTTTGCCATGCTCACACCGATGCGCAGGCCTGTGTAACTGCCGGGACCTTCGCTTACCGCCACGGCATCCAGCGGGATGGCATGGCTCTCGGCAAAGGAGAGCGCCTCCTGCACGAACAGACCGCACTGAACGGCATGCGAGGGTCCCTCGTAGTCTTCTTTACGGAAGATTACGTGGTTGTCCTCCGCCACGGCCACGGAGCACACGTTGGTGCTCGTTTCTATGCTGAGTATTGTTGCCAATGTTATTCTGCGTTTAAGAAATTGCTTATTGCCTTCAGCGTCTCTGCCTTGGCGGTGTCCAGATCGTCGTTCACGATGATGCGGTCAAACTGCGGGGCGAAGGACATTTCGTATTCCGCCTTTGCCAGACGCTCCTCTATCTGCTCGGGGCTGTCCGTGGCACGGCCAACGAGGCGCTTTCTCAGTTCGTCCACGCTGGGGGGCTGGATGAAGAGCGCCAAGGCATGTTCGCCGTAGAACTTCTTCACGTTGATGCCGCCTTTTATGTCAATGTCGAAGATCACGTTCTTGCCGTTCTTCAGTTGTTCCTCCACCTGGCTCTTCAGTGTGCCGTAGTAGCGGTCGGTGTAGACCTCCTCGTATTCCAGGAACTCGTCGGCCTCTATCTTTGCCTTGAATTCCTCTGGCGTGAGGAAGAAGTATTCCACGCCGTGCTGTTCCGTGCCGCGTGGGGGGCGCGATGTGGCGCTGATGCTGAATACCAGGTCCAACTCGGGGTGCTCCTTCGTGAGCCACTGCACTATGGTGCTTTTGCCGCTACCGCTCGGGGCGCTGAATATAAGACATTTTCCGTTCATGCTGAATTCTTTTTTCTTCTTTTTTACACTTCGGCATCAAAGTACGTTCAGTACCTGTTCCTTTATCTGCTCCAGTTCGTCCTTCATCATCACCACTATGTTCTGCATCTCTGCCTGGTTGGACTTGGAACCGGTGGTGTTTATCTCCCTACCCATCTCCTGGGCTATGAAGCCCAGTTTCTTGCCCTGTCCGTATTCGCCGTCCAGGGTTTCGCGGAAATAATCCAGATGGTGGAACAGGCGCTGCTTCTCCTCGTTGATGTCCAGTTTCTCTATGTAGAAAATCATCTCCTGCTCCAGGCGGCCCCTGTCGTACTCCACCTCGGGGATGGAAGAAAGGGCGTCTGCCAGCCGCTGGCGGATCTTCTCGGTACGTGCCTTCTCGTAAGGTTCGATACTCTTCATCAAGGCCTCTATGTTGTCCGTCTTCTCGCGGAACTTCTGCTCCAGGGCCTTGCCCTCCTGGGTACGGAAATCCATCAGTTGGTTCACTGCCTGCTCGGCCACGGTGCGTGCCACGTTCCATTCCTCTTCGGCCAGTTCCTCCACGGTTTCCTGCTTGCTGACGGCATCCGGCATCTTCAGGATTACCTCCGTGAGATTTTCGGGCACGGGTATGCCGTATTGCGTGTTCGCCTCGTGGAACTGCCGGATGTATTTCTGCATCAGCGGAATGTTCAGTTTTGCTGTCTGCTCCGCCTCGTCGTGCTCTATCCACAGGGAGAACTCCACCTTGCCGCGCAGGAGGGTGTTGCTGATCATGGCACGCAGTTCCATTTCCTTCTCGCGGTAGCACGTGGCTATGCGTACGGTCAGGTCCAGGGCCTTGCTGTTCAGGGATTTTATCTCGGCGGTAATCTTCTTGTCGTTGTAGGTGGCAGAAGCCTTGCCGTAGCCGGTCATTGAAAGTATCATACCTTATATATTAAAAATTTGTCTGCAAAAATAGCAAAATTTCGGCAGAAAAGACTAACTTTGTCTTCGAAATGTGCAAGAGTGAACCCAAAAAGGTGCTGACGGGAGTGTATGGGGGCAGTTTCAATCCCATACATGAGGGCCATGTTTTCATGGCCGGCGAGATCCTGCGCCTTGGACTTGTGGACGAGATGTGGCTGGTGGTAAGCCCGCAAAATCCGCTTAAGAGCGGAGGGCTGTGGGACGATGACTTCCGTCTGAACCTTGCCCGTGTGGCCGTAAGGGACATCCCCGGGGTGGAGGTTTCGGATGTGGAGTTCTCCCTGCCTAAACCCAATTACATGCTCACCACCCTGGAGACGCTTTCCGCCAGGCATCCCGACAGGGAGTTCGTGCTGGTGATAGGCATGGACAACTGGGACTGCTTCCACCGCTGGCACAAGTGGGAGGACATATTGCGGCGCTACAGGGTCATTGTCCTGCCGCGGCGCCGGGAACCGCTGCAGACGGAGGGGGAGGGGAGATGCCTGCCTCCCGAGGCCAGAGTGTGTTTTGCGGATGTGTCGCTGATAGACATCAGCAGCACATGGATACGCAATGAAATAACCGATAACCCGTCCTATGGAGGCCAGGGCTTGCCTGCAGAGGTGTGGGAGATGATAAGATATAAGATGCGATGAAAAGGATAATTTCTGCAATTTTGCTCGTTGCTCTTGTGGCGTTGCCGTCAAGCGCACAATATACGCCACTTGTGAAATACGATGTAGTGCCGCGTTCCTACGAACATGTGTTCCTGGATTACATCAAGGATTTCCATGTGCGCCTGATAGATGCGGCCGGAGGCCAGTATGCGGGTCAGACGGACGGACGCCTGGCCTTGTATGGCTATGGCCAGTTTATAAACGACAGCGGCGATGTCATCGTGGGCAAGTTCCGCAACGGGGACTTGCTACAGGGGGTTATCGTAGGAAAGGATAACGCCACTGTGGGCGGCAAGGACTTCTATTGCAGTTACAGCCTTGCCACCGGCAAGTTGCAGTATATCTCCAGAAAGGGTGTCATGGAACTGCCTCAGGTTGCGGATTCTGCCGACTATACATTCATGTCGCAGACCTTCGGGAACGGCGACAGGTATGTGGGTGAGTTCTATAAGGGCAAGCGGCATGGCCTCGGAATCTATTACTATGCCACCGGCGGCCTGTGGTTCGGTATCTACGAGGGCGACATACGCAACGGTTTCGGCGCCTGGTTCAAGGAGACGAACGACATGGTGATAGGCCTGTGGGAGGGAGAGGATGAGAGAAGGCGTGTTTTCGTGCCGGTGAAGTAACGGCAGTTGCAGGTAACGGGATATTGTATGGCAAACATATCACTTATAGGACTTGGACAGCGTGGTCAGGCCACATTGGAGCGCTTGGCTTTCATTCCGGATGCCAACGTAGTGGTACGGTGCGATGTGGAGATGGACTGGCGCGATGCCGCCACCCATCCCGATGCGGACTTGGTGTGGATATGCACACCTTGGGAGTGGCACATGCGTATGGCCGTTACCGCCATGCGTGCCGGCAAGGACGTGGCTCTGGAGGTTCCTGCCGCCATGACCGTGGCGGATTGCGAGACTCTGGTTTCCGTAGCAAAGGAAACGGGCAGGCATTGCGTCATGCTGGAAAACTGTTGCTACGACACCTGGCATCTGGGTGCGAGGGAAATGGTGCGCAGGGGCATGCTGGGACGCATAAAGCATCTGGAGGGGGCGTATGCCCATACAGTGCCCGAGGGGTGGATGCGTGCCCACGGCCGCAGGCAGGCGGGAAACCCGTATCCCACGCATGCCATAGGGCCCATGTGCCAGTTGTTGCCCGAGGGGGACACGCTGGATTATCTCGTGTCGTTGTCGTCACCCGTACCCGGAGACCATACCAACACTTCCCTTATACGCTCCGTTTCGGGGGTAAGCATGCTTCTGCACTACGATATATCCACGCCGCGTCCGTACAGCCGTATGCAGACGGTTTGCGGAACATTGGGCTTCCTGCAGAAGTACCCTCTTCCAACCGTGCATCTGGATACCAGGGGCGGTGCGCTGGAACTTGCGGGGGACGAGGCGGTGACGTACGTAGAATCCTTTATCCCTGCAACTTTCCAGGAAATGATCCGTGAGGGTAGGGCACTCGGTGTCTCCAATGTGATGAACTATATGATGGACCGCCGTCTTCTGCAGGCAATAGACCGGATCCGCAAGGAGGACACCGGGAATGCTCCCGTCACCTGCCGTATGGACATGGACGTGCGCGATGCCGCCCTTTGGTCTTCTGTCATCGAACTTACCGCCTTGTCGGCCGAACAGGGGTCTGTGCCCGTGATGTTCCCGCGATTCTGATTTCCCGTCCGGAACGTCTTGTCCTCCCGTCCGGAACGTCTTGTTTCTCCTGTCCGGAACGTCTTGTTTCTCTGTTAGAAAAATCTTGTTCTCGTGTCAGGGGGGGCGTTTCTTCCCTCCGTTCTTGGCTTCGGACCTGTCGCCTCCCATAAGAGCATCCCTTCGCCGCATCACCGCTTCCTCCCGAGGGCTGGCACGGGCCCTCCCGAGGACGGGCGCGTGTTCTCGGGAGGGCAAGGGCGCGTCCTCCCGAGGGCGGTGGAGTGTTCTCCCGAGGACATCATTCGGTGTCGCGAAAAGGTCGGTATCCTCCTAAGCAGGGACGCATTGAACCGTGGAGGAAACGACAAGGCGTTGCGACTGGTACACATGGTGCCTGTCGCAACGCCCGTAGTATATTCTTCTTTCCCGTTTGTCCTTCCCTGATATATGGGAGGTCAATACTCCTCCTCGTCCCAGAGGAAGTCTTCTTTCTGGGGATAGTCGGGCCAGATGTCCTCTATGGTCTCGTACACATCGCCTTCGTCCTCTATCTCCTCTAAGTTCTCGATCACCTCTAAGGGAGCGCCGCTTCTCACGGCATAGTCAATCAGTTCTTCCCTGGTAGCGGGCCAGGGCGCATCCTCCAGTTTGGAGGCCAATTCCAATGTCCAATACATATACTATTCTTTTTTTGATTTTCTTAGGGTCCTTGGGACCTTAAGGACTTTGGGTCCGTAAGGGCCTGGGGAGGTTTTTCTGGGGGCAAAGATAACACTATTATTCATACTACCGCCGATTTTGCCAAAGAATTTCGTCTCTGCCTGCTAAAAAGTTCTCGTGGAGAGCCAGGATGAAGAGGAAATCGCTCAGACGGTTCACATAGCACAGTATTTCGGCAGGCACAGGTGCCTCTGCCGACAATGCCAGAATGCGCCTTTCTGCCCTGCGGCACACGGCACGGCACACCTGTGCCCTTGCCGCCGCTTCCACACCTCCGGGAAGCACGAAACCGCGCCATGGCGGCAGTGTGGCGCTCCACTCGTCCATCTGTCTTTCCATTGCGAGGATATCTTCCCGCTTCACTTCGGGCAGGGCGTGCCCTTTTCCGTCATCCTCCGAGGCCAGCAGGGCTCCTGCCACGAAGAGCACGTTCTGGCACTCGCGGATGCATTTTTTTGCCGTTTCATCGGCAAGTGAGGCGCACAACAGTCCCAGGTGGCAGTTCAGTTCGTCCACCGTGCCGTAGGCCTCTATTCTTGCGCAGTCCTTCCTCACGCGTTTGCCGCCCACCAGGGAGGTTTCCCCCTCGTCTCCCGTCCTTGTGTATATTTTTGCCATAGTAGTTTTGTTTTTCTTTTTTAGGGTCTATAGGGTCTTTAGGGTCTTTAGGGTCTTTAGGGTCCTTAGGGTCTTTAAGGTCCTTAGGGTCCTTAGGGTCTTTAGGGTTCTTAGGTTCTTTAGGGTTCTTAGGGTCTTTAGGGTCCTTAGGGTCTTTAGGGTCCTTAATGTCCTTTACGAGTTCCCCGTTTCCTTTGTCCCCCTAAGATAGGGGGACGAGCGAAGCGGAGGGGGTATGCCAGTTTCCAGTTTCCCGTTTCCCGTTTCCCGTTTCTAGTTTTCCGTTTCCCGTTTTCCGTTTTCCGTTTTCCGTTTTCCTTACCAGTTTATAATATAGTGTTGCCTGTTCAGTGCCTTGCGGGCAAAGGCGATGCCTATGTCGTAGAGGTCGAAGGTCACGGTGATGTGCCCGTCTGCCTTTATACGCTCCCAGAAGTCGCGGCATGAGCGTATATTCTCCACCACCACCATGGTTCCCTCGTCTATGCGGGGAAACACCGTTTCGTCGCCCCCGGGCACGAATATCATGTCCGCCGCTCCGGTCTCGGAATAGTGGAGCATCCTTACCCCCGTGCTCCCGTAACGGCATGCTTCGGACAGAGCGGTGTCCAACCCCGGACAATACAGCGTCCGCGGCCGCCTGTAGTTGGCAAGCCTGAACGCCAGATGGCGCACGTCCCTCTCCCTGCCCTTCTGCCACCAGTGCAGACCTCGGTCCAACTGCCTGTAGGCATAGTACTCCTCATTGCAGTAGAGTACCTCCGTCACAAAGGAGAAGGCAAAGGGCGAATGTATGCCATAACCTTTGCGGCAACGGAAGCGTAAAAGCCATATTATGGGGTTGCGAAACGGGAGCATAGATACTGCAAAGATACGCTTTTTAACCAACAGCAGGAAGGTTTGGGAAAAGAAATACTCTATCTTGTGTTAAAATACGTTAATATTATACTGCTTCATCGTGCACGTGCGTACGATATTGTGACTTTTTCCATAACTTTGCCACGAAAAGGTGCAGTGGGCGCATGCCTGCATCTGCTCAGGACAACGATGGATAGCACATGCCACAATACATGTACACCTTATTTAATTATAGGAAAGCAGGACTTGGCATGAACCATTCTATAGCGAACAATATCTATTAACTAACCTAATTATTAACCAAACAACAAACATTTATGAAAAAGATTACATCTTTTCTTATGATGATGGTGTTGTGCTGTGTAGGCGCTTTTGCTCAGTATGAGAATGCGCTGACACCAGTCACCGATCTCTCGCAACTGAACGACGAGACCTTCTACACCGTCAGAACTGCAAGATGTGCGCTGATTTACAATCCCGCACAGCCTAACGCGCTGAACACCACCAATGCAACAGGTTTGACCGTGGAGTACGACCCGGGAGACACCAACCAGCATTTCTACATCAAGCAGAATGAAGGCAAGTACTACCTGTTCAGCGTAGGTGCAGATAAGTATGTGAAGCATGAAGGCAATCAGAGCGTATTCGTGGACGACATTGCCTCCGCTTCCGAACTTTCTATCACCGAAACCGGAAACTCCGAGTATCCCTGGCTTCTCAAGTTGGCAGGAAACGGCATTAACACACAGATTAAGGGCCAATTTAATACAGGTATGGTCATTAACAGTTGGGTTACCGTCGATGAGGGCAACAGTTTCAAGATAGAGTCAATAGACCTGAGCCAAATCAACTACTACGAAGTGAAGTATGCGAGTCTGAGCCAGGCCATTGATGCAGTCAATGCGGCACTCAATGTAAATGACCTGAAGAAAGGTGTCAACGTAGGTGACAAGTACGGTAACTACAAGCCCGAGATTGTGGAATACTTCCTGGCAATGGACGACTCTGCCAAGAAGGTATACGACCTCGTCATCGAAGAGGAAAGTTTTGATGTGCTGGAAGAGATGTATCCCGACTATCACATGATAGACACCTTCATCGCTGATTATGTCGGTGCTAAGGATTCCGTGATCGAGAACACCGTGCCCCGCGAAATCCCCGACATCGAGGCAGGTTACTACACCATCAGCAGTGCACTGACCTTCATCGTGGAGGAATACCAGTACACCTACTGGACACAGGAAGAGGCTGATAATTACAACAAGGAATTGGGTCTGGATGAAGGTGCTGAAGGCTGGGTGAATGCCGGCGACAAGAAGGACTCTACACTCGTTACCAACGCACAGGGACGCAAGGCTCTTTATGAGTATAACGGTGCAGCCAACTGGGGCGACCAGAAGGAGACTGCCGACTTCCTGTGGAAGATAGAGAAGGGCGACTCTGCCAAGGCATACAAGATCATCAACATGAACCAGAGCATGACTTTTGCCCGCATCAGTCAGAGTAGTCCGGTCTATATGGAGAAGAACGACACCTCCGAGTACTATATCACATGGTGGGGCAAGGATACACTGGTTGACAACCGCGAGGTGGACCTCATCGCTATCCGCAACATCCTGGACGGTCCCAACTCATACAGACATATCCACTGTAACAATCATAACTCAGGCAAGGGCAAGAGCGGTAACATCGTAGGTTGGATTGGCGGTGCTGAGGCATCCCAGTGGTTCCTTACTCCCGTAGACGAGGAGACCGCACAGAAGTGGATGGATTCACAGAAGCCCGTCCTGGAACTCCGTGCCAAGATCAAGTTGGGCGACAGCATCGCAGCAGCATTCCCCGCACAGTTGAAGATTGCACAGGATAGCATCACCGTAGTGGGCCAGAGCGCAAGCCAGTTCTACAGCCCCTACTCTGTCAACGACGGTCAGAGCGTACCCAATGGCAAGACAATATATGACTTCCTGATCGACGGCAAGCCTGGCACATACTGGCATTCAGACTGGGCCAACAAGCCCAGCGGCAACCTGGTACATTACCTCCAGATCGAATCTGCAGAGCCTCTCACAAGCGAATATAAGGTGAGAATGGTTCGTCGTAACGTAGGTGGCAACCAGATTACCAAACTTGCTGTCAGAGGTTATGACGCAAACGATGCAAACCTGACCTATGAGCAGGGTGTGGATCTCGGTATTATCGAACTGCCCCTGAACACAGATGCACTGACAGAACCTTTCTTCTCCACTTCATTTAAGGTTAACGGTTCCAAGGTTATCCGCTTCTATTGTGCGGAGACTCAGGCTTCTACTTCCGGCGGTCAGGCTGAACTCGGTTTCTGGCATGCCGCAGAATTCAACGTCTACCTGTCAGAACCCTATACCCGCTACGAGACCACACAGTACGACGTCCGCAAGAATGAGGCCGACGCTCTGGACGCTGCCGTGAAGAAATGGAACGAAGGTAAGTTCAGAGACGACAGCCTGGCGCTTATCTCCGACGCTCCTTTCGCAGCCGCATACGAGGAAATCGTTGCAACCGGCAAGGCATGGGGTGATGTATACGTTGATCCCACAGAACTGCGCGAGGCAATAGCCAACGTTCCCGCAGAGAACATGTTCCCCATCGGTACCAACCCCGGTGAATGGGCATCTCTGGATCTGGTTCCCGTGCTCAAGGCAGGTGTAGATGCCGAGGCATACAACGCAAGCGGTGCTTACACCAAGGAAAAGACCGCAGAATGGCTCAAGGCTATCAGCGATGCCGATGCCACTTCATACGCAAATGCCAACAAGGTGAAGACCGGTGTATGGTATCAGTTCGCATTCCCCTCTGAGGCAATGTTCGACGAGTTCGGCTGGGACAAGGTTGCCGGCGAGAAGACCGTCACCAAAGCCGAAAATACCAATACAGGCGTGGACATCGTACGTTGTGAAGGTATCTTCGACAAGGTTATTGCTGCCGGTCGTGGCATTACAAACTACACATTCGAGGCAAACGGCAAGATTGACACCGTTACACAGTACACTGCAAGAATTATTCCCGACGCTGACTACTATGAGGACCAGAACATGTTCTTCTTCAGCAGAGGCGAAGCCGCTCTCATAGAGGATGGTGCCAACCTGTTCCGCTTCATCGAGGCTACCGACAGTTCATACATCATCCAGAACCAGGCTACAGGTCTGTTCCTGCGCGGCGGTCATCCCTGTACTCTGAGTCCCATACCCACATACTGGAGCACCAAGGCTCTGGGTGCCGGCGGTAACCTGATTTCATTCACCGATGTATTGGGCAATACCACAAGCAACCACAAGAACCTGCACGGTCAGAACTCAGACCGCAGACTCGTATGCTGGGAGGCTAACACCGTAGGTTCACGCTCAATGATACTCATCGAGGAGGTTGAGGCCGTTACCGAGGAACCCGCCACCGAGTACATGAAGGAAATATGGCCCGGTAAGGTATATGCAATGACAATGCCTGTGGACGTTACTCTCGTTGATGACCTGGACTTCGGTATTGGTACATACGGCGCCGAACTGAATGTTGGTGAGGAAGACACTACTCTGGTTCTTCGTCCTATCACTGACGAGACCATCAAGGCCGGATGTCCGTTCCTGATGATTGCTACCCCCGAGTATATTGCACAGGATTCTGCTGCATACGAGAGCGTTGCAGAGGCTACCGAGCGTCTGAAGGCTGAGATTGATCCCGAGTATCCCGGTAAGGCTTGGAAGGCACTTAACAATAACACTCTGAACGGCAAACTGACAGAAATGTACTATATTGCATTGATGGATCACGGCATGGAGGTAGACACCGTTGCCCGTTGGAACGGCAGCCTCAGAGGTACCATGAAGGCAGACACAGTTGCTGCCGGCAAGGGTTATGTGGTTGAGGAGAACAAGTTCGCCTACGTTAAGGAAACAGCCGACATCGAAGCATACTCTGCTTACGTAGATGCTAATTTCGATCCCGAGACAACAACAGAGGGCGGTCTTGTAATCGACCTCAACGGTGAGAATATCGACGATACAGGTATCAACGCCGTTCTGGACAAGGTGGCCAAGTCAGGCAACATCTACAACGCCGCCGGCCAGATCGTTGGCAAGGGTAACCTGAACACCATCAACAGCCTGCCCGCAGGCATCTACATCGTGAATGGTGTAAAGGTAACAAAGCGCTAACCATAGTCCCGGAAATGTAAGGTTCCGGTTATCCGGACTCTCGGGCACCTCGAGGTCTCCGATATAACGACACCTTATATAATATATGTAATGCCCCGCCTCGTTGGCGGGGCATTTTCTGTTTCACCGGTGTGAGTCGCATTGTCGGCATCCGGAGGCTGAAAACCTCTCTTTGTCCCGTCGTACCTCCGTCGGCGATGTTAAAAATATGAGAATTATAAAGGGACTGGGTAGATTTTAGAAAGAAAAATCGTAACTTTGCACCGCAATAGTGCAACAATCTAACCTAAACACCAGACAAATGAACAAGAAACTTATCCTTTTACTGCTGCCACTGCTCATGCTGGCATCGTCTGCATGGGCTCAGTCCACAGGCAAGGTCTACCGTATCAAGAATCTAAAGCATGGTAAATACATTACCGAGAATTGGACGGCAGAAGCCGGTGGCAAACTGACGTGTAACAGCCTGGACGAGAAAGACTACTCACAGTTGTGGTACTTCAATCTTGCCCGTCAGTTGCAGAACGTTTACACCCAAAGGTTTATCCAACCTCAGGATAAAGGTTCCAATCCTTTCTACACCGGAGACACGAAGACTGCTCCCAAATTCAACAAGGTAGCGACTGACACTTATACCATAAGCGTTGACGGCAACTTCCTGCATTGTGATGGAAGTAGCGTTGTTGTCAAGTGGCAGGATACAGAAAACGAAGGCAACCACTGGATACTTGAGCAGGTGGACATGACCAAGGCGGACCGCGAAGCCGCACACGAAGAGTATCTGAAACTGACAGGAATGGTTGGCAATGCCGATGTCTATACCGAGAGCCTCAGGACATTCTTTACCAACGACCTCTGCACTGAATTAAAGGCCGATTATTCGTCCATGGCCGATGATGCTCTCAAGACCGCCATGGCGGATGCAGGTCTGCCTACTGAATTGCAGGAGATTGCCGTAAAGGTGAAGAACGGTTTGTGGACCGCTACGGACGGCACTCCTTTTGCCGATGCCAACAAGTATGCCAAGGAATTCCGCGTGGCATCCTACCAGCCCTACTCCGACGCCAACAACTGGAGAGAAAAAATGAATACATACTCTCCCAGTTTCATGGGCAACCCCACAGGTATATATGCCAAGAACAAGGACATCATTCACGTGTTCGTGGGCAACGACATACCCGAGGGTGCTACCCTCTACCTGACACCGGTGCGCAATCACGGACGCATAGGTTCACGTAGCGAGGGCACTCAGTTGAAGAAGGGCTACAATGTCGTTGTTGCAAACAATGACAGCCTGATGTACTTCGTGAACTATGTGGTAAACACCATTCCCACTTCAGGAGTCAATGGCAAGACCCAGCCCATTGCCAAGATCAGTGACTTCCCCAAACTGGACATACACATCGAAGGCGGACAGTGTGTGGGTTACTACCAGAAGCCTGCCGAGAGTTCTGCCGAGGAGGATGCCAAGTTCCAGTACCTGAGCAAGAATGCCAACAACAACATGTACTTCGTGGTAAAGGGCGAGTCTACGATATTCTACTTCTTGAAGCACACCTTCACACAGACATGGCCGAAGACCATCTGGAACAGCATCAACTGGTTCGACCGCCTGAGATACTGGGAATGGGGTCTGGTGGGCCTGAACAAGGACGTTGCCGACGGTCTGCTTGAAAACGGAAAGGAGTACAGCAGGTCCGGACATCCCTTCAACATAAAGGGCGGCGATGATTTCTACCCCACATACTGTAACAACCCCTCCATGGCCATAGAGGGCCCCTCAGGCAAGAACCCCCATGCCACCACTTTCTATACCAGTTACCCGGGAACCGGTGGCGTGGAGAGCAGTTTCAATGCCGAGCGTGCTGATTTCGACGTATGGTGCGCAGGACACGAGCACGGACACCAGATGCAGGCTCCCTACAATTTGGAATCCTGTGCCGAATCCAGCGTAAACCTCCCGTCCAACGTTATCACACACATGACCGGTTACCGTCTGAGCCGCGGTTGGAACTTTGCACAGAACTACGAATATGTTGCCAAGGAGGTGCCTTTCGGTCTGCGCGACATCAGCATCACCATGCGCATGTACTATAACCTGTTCCTATACTACCATGTTGCCGGCAAGAAGAAGGACTTCTATCCTACTTTCGTAAAGAGCCTGCGTGAAGACCCCATGGACTTCAGCAAGGATGCGGATTACCAGCACCCCGAATACGGATGGGCAGGACACCACCGCGCAACTAAAACATGGATACACCTGTACAAGAAGGCCTGTGATGCCGCCCAGGAAGACCTGACGGAATACTTCCGCCTGTGGGGCTTCTTCGTTCCTTGCGACAAGGTGTGGTTCGGTGACTACTCCAACTACTGGGTGTCACTGACACAGGAAGAAATCGATGCTGCCATAGCAGAGGTAAAGGCAAAGGGCTATCCCCAGAACCTGCAGATAATGTTCGTGGAGGACCGTCAACTTCTGCGTGAACGTACCGACATTTGGGCAGGCGAAGCCACAGGTACACAAAAGTACAAGCCCACCAACTGGGGAGCATGGTACACGCAGGAGCAGTTGCAGGCAGAATACGGCAACGTGGGCGACGTACTGACCTATATTGACGGCAGTGGCAACACCAGCGAGTATTCGTATGTGCTCAGTGGCACCAAACTGACTCTGACAGGTAGGGGCGGTGTAGGCTTCATCGTTTACGACAAGGACGGCAACAATTCTTACATGAGCAACAGGTTTGAGTTCGAGATCCCCGCAGAACTGGCCAAGGCAGGATTTGAGATAGTGGCAATCAATGCCGATGGTACAACTTCCAAAGTGAAGGACGCATCCGAGACCGCTACTGATGAAGAGAAACTTGCTATCCTGAAGGCTGCCATAGAGAGTACCAAGGCATACACGAGTCTGGAAGACCCGAACGACACCAAGGTCGGTTATTACAGCACCGAGGACCTGGCTGCCCTCAAGACTCTTGTTGCCGAGGCCAATACGGCAATCAGTGCCGGCAATGTGGACATGTACATGACACTGGCAGAGAATATCAACTCCGAAATGCTGAACATACTGCTCGAGGAGCGTGAGAACAAGATCGTCCCCAATGCTGTGTATGCCATCAGTTGCGTACGTAAGATAAACAATGCTTCACGTTATCTGGCAACAAAGACGACGGGTACAGAGGTGGCAACCAATACTTCCATAAACAATCTGTCCAGATGGGCTTTCGTTCCTACGGGCAAAAAGGACTTCTACTACCTCCAGAACAGATACGGCAACGCTCCGATGCTGGGTGTGACTGTCAATGAAAAGGGCGGCGTCACCGGTGTGAACGTGGATCCCGAAAGCGAGGCAGTCGAGTGCAGAGTGGAGGCCTTGGGTGGAGGAAAATACGGCATCAGACCCAAGGACAACACCTACGTAAATCTGGACGGCGATAATTCCGGAAACATTGCCGTTTGGGGAAGCGCTGACGAGGGTTCGCAGTGGGTTATACAGTTTGACCGTGCAATAGAGACTGTCACAGACGAGCAGTTGACGGCATTGATCTCGGATGCAGAAACGCTCATCGCTCTCCTTACGGTGGAAACAACCGATGGCAGTGTGGTGATGAAGCCCGGGTTCGAATCCTTGAAGAACAATGTGACAACGGTGATCACTAATCTGAATGCCGCACAGGATGAACTTGACAAGGACCTGAGGACAATACTGGGAACTTTCGTTGTATGGGACAAACTCAACGACAATTACAACACTTTGCTTGAAAAAGCCAAGGGAATTGACCCCACCGTGGGAATCAACGACATCCAGGGCACAGAGGAGAATGCCGGCAAGGTGATATACGACCTGTCCGGACGCAGGGTGAACAATACCAACGCAAAGGGTGTATTCATTGTCGGCGGCAAGGTGGTTGTGAAGTAAGACGCGCGACTGCAAAAAGAACATACAGGCAAACATTAATTACAGGGCGGTGCACTCGAACGGGTACACCGCCCTATTTTTCATGTATTCCTTTCCGCTTCTCATTTATTTTTATTATCTTTGCCGTGAATATGAAGCAAAAACAGACACCAAAGACAAACAGGACGGCGCAAACGGCAGAGCAAAAGAGAAAACCTTTGCTGTTGCCAGTATTGCCCATACTGTTCGTGGCAACATACCTGTGGGCGGCATGGTATTATGGCGACGTGCTCCGCATGGCACGCGAACGCAGTTTCTGGGTCGCCTCCACGGAGCAGATGGATTTCCTGCTGGACCAGGAGTTCGGCGGATTGTGGTATATAGGACGCATGATGATATGCCTGTTCCGCTATCCGTGGATAGGTGCGCTGCTGCCTGCCACAATGGTGACATGGTGCACGTGGTGCATAGGATACGGCATGAGGCTGACAGCACGCTGGCGCTGGCTGCAGTACGTTCCGGCCGGAATATACTTTATGTGGATGGCATACGAGGGCGCGAACCTGTTCTATGAGAATGAGGCCGGTGCTATACTGGGCATACCATTCTGCGCCACCGTGATACTGACGATATGGGCAGTGATGATAGCAAGTTTCTCACGCAAGAAATCGCCCTCCATCATAGGCATCCCCAAAGACGAGACACCGTGGCAGAACAGGGCACAACTGCTGGCTGTGCTGGCAGTCTTCGCTGTTCAGGGTGCCTTCACGGAGATACAACGCCCCTACACAAGGGTGATAGCGGACATGAACGTGAGTCTGCTGGAGAGCGACTGGCAGGCAATAATGGAGACGGCACGCGAGAACGCAGAACTGTCCTACCGTCCGATAGCCGCCAACTATGCCATCGCGTTAGTGAAGACAAACCAGATCTGCGAACGCCTGTACGACATACGCTTAGACTACGATTCCGTGTATCTGCATGGCAGAAACAATTACAAGCATGTCATGACGCAGAACCTGTATCTGGAAGACTGCGACTACCACGCAGGCTTCATGCAGACATGCATACACCATGCCATGGAGAGAATGACGATGATTGGCCCCAACATCCATTCCCTGGAACTGCTCACCAAGTGCGCGCTGATGAGGGGAGAGTGGCAGGTGGCGGCAAAGTATCTGCGCATATTGGAGGATGTGCCCTTTGAGGATGCCTTCGTGGAGAAGTACAGCGCTTATGTGGGCAAGCCCGACGTGGTCAATGCCGACAGCGAGATGTCCTTCATCCGCCAGTTTGAACCGATACACGACTCATTCGAGAACACCTACCAGCAACCCGTGTTCCTGGGTTACAACGCGGCACTGACGGAAGGCCGAAGCAGGAACGCCCTGCTGAACTCTTTGGCGGTGTGCTTGTACTCCAAGTCCATGCCAGCCTTCATGATGCGCACGCAGCCGCTGGAGGGAACCTTGCCTCCGGAGAACGTGGCGGATGCACTGTGCCTGATGGCACCCAAAGATCCGGGCATCATGCAGCGCTTCACCAGTCTGGAGTTCCGACATCAGAAACTTTCAAAGTCGTTGGGCGACATGAAACCGTTCATGAAGGACCGCCCCGGACATGCACGTGAACTCTTCCCCAAATACAAAGGTTACTACCCCTACTACTACTTCTTCGGCAACCTTAAGGCCACGAGGAAGACTCCCAAGAACGAGGGATCAAGTACGGCGGGAGTGAATTAAACGGAAAGGTGAAAACGGAAAACGGAAAACGGAAAGGTGAAAACTGAGTGTAAGCGAGAGCAGAAGCATGGTAGGGACGCTGCGTGCAGCGTCCGAGAACGACAAACAAAACGGACGCAGCACGCAGCGTCCCTACATTGCCGAGCGGAAGCAGATTCAAGACGAAGAACCAAAGGTCGACGTAAGTCAAGTCGGATTAAAACGGAAAACGGAAATACATCGCACGAAGCATGGTAGGGACACGGCAGCCGTGTCCGAAAAGCAAGAGCAAAGCGGAGAGGGTATGATGCAAAACGGAAAGCAAAAAGGGGAACACGCCCCCTTAATGACCCTAAAGCCCCTAAGGACCCTAAGGACCTTAAAGACCTTAAACACCCTAAACACCCTAAACACCCTAAAATCCTTTTAAAAGAACGTCAATGAATAATACACATTATATATATATATACCTTATTATATTATTGTCCTCGGGCATAATGGCGGCTTGCGGAAAGCAGACCTCATACGATGTTCCCGCATCGTTTGAGGTACGCGACATTCAGGCCGAGATATATCCCGACTACAAGGACATTGTCGTGCCCGAGAACATCGCACCGCTGAATTTCATGATAGAGGGTGCCGAGGGAATGGTGGTGACTCTGCAGGGCAAGGACGGCAAGGACATGACCGTATCAGGTACCGACCGCATAGACATGGACTCGGCAGAGTGGAGAAACCTGCTGAAGGGGAACCTGGGAAAGGAGATAAAGGTGACGGTGTACACCATGGAAAACCAGAAGTGGTACAAGCACAAGGAACATGGCATAAAAGTGGCAGAATCCATAGACCCATACCTGTCCTACCGTCTCATCGAACCCGGATATGAACTATACCGCCAGTTGGGCATATACCAGCGCTGCCTGGAGAACTTCACCCAAAAGGCTGTCTACGAGAACAACAGGATATACGAGGAGGAGAACAACCACTGCATAAACTGCCACAACTTCCAGAACTACAGCACGGACCGCATGCTCTTCCACGTGCGTGCCAACCATGGAGGCACTATCATGATAGAGGGAGACAAGGCAAGGAAGATACAGATAAAGAACCCAAACATCCTGGCGGCCGGCGTGTATCCCTCGTGGCATCCCAAGAAGAACATGGTGTGCTTCTCTACCAACAAGACAGGACAGACCTTCCACATGTATCATGCGGAAAAGATAGAGGTGGTGGACACGGACAGCGACCTTCTTCTCTACTATGCCGACAGGAACGAGGTGAAGAACCTGCTGTCCACGGAATACTTGGAGACTTTCCCCTGCTGGACTCCGGAGGGGGACGCCCTGTATTTCTGCGCCGCCTACATACCGCAGATCATAGGTGTGCCCGACAGCCTGCGAGCAGTGGGCATAACGGCAAACTACGAGAAGATACACTACAACCTGATGCGCATGGAATATGATGCCGAGAGGGACAGTTTCAGCGTTCCCGAAGTTGTGGTGGATGCCGCCGCTGCCGGCAGAAGCATAACATTCCCACGTGTAAGTCCCGACGGCCGTTATGTGCTGTATGCCGAGGGCGACTACGGACAGTTCCACATCTGGCACAAGAGCAGCGACCTGTGGGTCAAGGACCTCCAGAACGACACCTGCTATGCGCTGACCGAGGCGAACAGTGACGATGTGGATTCCTACCACACGTGGAGCAGCAACGGCCGTTGGATAGTGTTCTCCACACGCCGTATGGATGGCAACTACACACGCCCGTTCATTGCCTACTTCGACAAGCAGGGCAGGGCGCACAAGGCGTTCTGCCTGCCCCAGCGCGATCCCGAGCACAACATCCTGCTGCTGAAGAGTTATAACGTGCCCGAACTGAGCAAGAATGCCGTACAAGTCTCCGAACAGACACTGCGCGATATAATCTACCATACGGACGGCGATACCGCCACCTACGTGGGAGAACCCAGGACAGACGCCCTGACGGGTGCAACGAAGAGAACGGAAAGGTGAAAACGGAAAACGGAAAACTGGCATACCCCCTCCGCTTCGCTCCACCCAACGTCGCAATGGGAATTGCGACCCTCAGAGGGCACAGAATGACATTCAGTCATTCCTCTAAAGCCCCTCTTCGCCCCCTATCTTAGGGGGACAACGGAAACGGTGAACTCGTAAAGGACCTTAAGGACCCTAAGGACTTTAAGGACCCTAAAGACCCTAAGAGCCCCTAAAAGCAAAAACAAATAACCCGAAATATTAACCCCTATAAAAATTACAACTATGCGAGTAATTATCGAACCTAATTACACTGAGTTGAGCCGTTGGGCTGCCGAGTATGTTGCCGCACGCATCAACGCCGCTAACCCCACCCCCGAGAAGCCTTTCAAGTTGGGCTGCCCCACCGGTGGTTCTCCCCTGGGCTTGTACAAGAACCTGATTGAGATGTACAAGGCCGGTAAGGTAAGTTTCGAGAACGTAGTTACATTCAACATGGACGAGTACGTCGGTCTGCCCGAGGAGCATCCCGAGAGTTACCACAGCTTCATGTGGAACAACTTCTTCAGCCACATCAACATCAAGAAGGAAAACGTGCACATCCTTAATGGCAACGCCGCTGATCTGGAGGCTGAATGCGCCGCTTACGAGGCTGCTATCGAGGCTGCAGGTGGTATCGACCTGTTCATGGGCGGTATTGGTCCTGACGGTCACCTGGCCTTCAACGAGCCTTTCTCTTCTCTGACAAGCCGCACCCGTATCAAGAGCCTGACAACAGACACCATCATTGCCAACAGCCGTTTCTTCGACAACGATGTAAACAAGGTGCCCAAGACCGCTCTGACCGTAGGTATCGGTACCGTCATGGATGCCAAGGAGGTTCTGATCGTATGTAACGGCCACAACAAGGCTCGTGCCCTGCAGCACGCTATCGAGGCCGGCGTAAGCCAGGAATGGACTATCTCTGCCCTGCAGATGCATCCCCATGCCATCATCGTTTGCGACGAGGCTGCTACCGCCGAACTGAAGCATGGCACATACCTGTACTTCAAGGACATCGAGAAGGACAATCTGTAAGAAATAGCCCCCCACCCCCCAACCAGTCTCTATAGGGAGGGGACTAACATAAATGAGGCAGTGCGTGGCACTGCCTCATTTATTGTGTTTATACCAAGGAGTAGAAAGTGAAAAACCACATCGCGCCAGCATACTGTCCCCCTGAGACAGGGGGACGAGCGAAGCGGAGGGGGTGGATGAGAATGGACAGAAACGGGGATAAAGCAAACGCAAATCAAGTATCCACCCCCTCCCCCTGCGGGGGTGTCAGCACGTCGTACTGGAGAGTACGACCCTCAAAAGGCACAGAAGCAGATTTACTGCTTCTTCTGAAGACCTTCTTCTCCCCCTGTCAGGGGGAGAGTTGCTGGCGCAGTGGTAATAAGAGCGTATATGTTCTGTTGGATAACCTGTGTGAATTAAAACTACTCCGTACCAGTAAAATACTAAACGTAAAACACAATAACCAAACCTTCACAACGTTATACGGTTATGGTAGACTCTCAGCATTATAAGAAAGAATATTGTCATAATCTTAAGGAACGGAAAGAAATACGCCAGTCACTACGAACACATGGCACTTCTGCCGAAGCCATGTTGTGGAAAATGCTCAAGGGAAGACAGATGGATGGTGCAAAGTTTCGCAGACAGTTCAGCATAGGATCATACATCCTTGACTTTTATTGTCCTGAATGTCGCATCTGTGTTGAATTGGACGGAGATGGTCATTATACTGCTGACGGTTATGAACATGACCAAAAACGTAATTCATACCTATATGAAGAACATGGCATCACCACTCTTAGGTATGAGAACAAGGATGTTTTCAAGTCTCCGGAAAATATATGCAAACAGATTTGTGAAGTAATTAGGGCAAAGAGAGACAAAACGTCCAACACCACACCGCGCCAGGAGATTGTCCCAAGGAGGATAAAGTGAAAGTCACATCACGCCAGGAGAGTGGCCCAAGGAGCACAAGGTAAAACCACACCGCGCTATCAGACTGTCCCCCTGAGACAGGGGGACGAGCGAAGCGGAGGGGGTGGATGAGAAGGGACTGGAACGGGACTAAGCAAACGCAAATCAAGTATCCACCCCCTCCCCCTGCGGGTACTCCCCCTGTCTCAGGGGGAGAGTTGGCTGGCGCGGTGGGTACAACAACAAGAAAGCATGGAGTAGTGCTCCATGCTTTCTTGTTGCATTGTATGTATTCTCCTACAGGGAGGGTTTACTTCACATAGTTCCAAATCTTCAGGTCCTTGACGGTGCTCTTGAAGTTTCCTGCCTTGCGGAGGGGGAACACGAGGGTGCGCTGGTAGAAGAGTTTTGCACCGTCGGTATTGTACATCTCCACGTTCTTCATGTTGGGGTCGGAAATGTAGTTTACCTTGTTGCTCTCGTTGATGGAGTACAGCATCTTCACACCAAGTTCCTCGCGCTGCTTGCCGTCAACCAGGAGGCGGGTCATCTTGTTATTACCCTGGATGGTAATCTCTACGGTCTGACCCTCGGGCACGCGGTAGTTGAAGGTATTCAGGTAACCGTCGCGCTCGAAACCGAGTTTGCCCTCTTTAGGATCGGAGAGATAGAAGTCGGTATGCTTTGAACTGAACAGTTTTGTCCCTCTCTGCTCCTTGGCGCCTGTCACCTTGAAGGAAACGGTGTAGTCGTAACCGATTTCCTCGTAGGGAAGTGTTGAACCAGCCTTTACATCGGCAATCTCAGCAACCAGAGACTGTTTCTTGTCGCCCAGGCGGCCCAGCCAGTTCACGCCGGGAGCCTCGCTCAGTTCCCAACGCTTTGCATCCCACTCGGCATAGGGCACAGAAGTCTTGCTTGCAGACCAGCACTTCACGGCAATGGTCTGGAGGGCGGGATAGGTGCGGTGGTGCACGTCGTATGTGGAGATGCCGTTGCCATGGTGGTCATTCCATACGGCAAACATACCGCCAAGGATGTCGGGGTCGGCCTCCTCGAACTGTACGCCGCCGATGTTGGCAGGAGTCCAACTGTTGTAGAGGTACTGGCAGTTCAGGTAGTCGTAGTAGTAGCCTGCAGCGGGCACGATGTAAACGAGACCGTCAGGAATAGACACCAGTTTGTATCCCAGTTCCTTCATGTCCTTGGGCTGTGCATAGGGGTTGTGCCAGATGTTCATTATTACGTTCTCGCTCTTTACGGGAGTCTCTCCCTTTGCATGAGTCAGTGCGCCCCATACCATGGCCTGCTTGCCGAAACTCTCCACGAAGCGGATATAGTGGTCGGTGAACTCGCGGAACTTCTCCACAACCTTCTTGTCGCGGTTGCTGTACTCGTCGGTACCGATGTTCACGCGCTTGCTACGGAACACGGGGTTCTTGCCCTCGAGGTATTCACGGAATACGCTGTCGATGAAGGGGTAGGTCTCGGGGTGGAACATGTCCAGATGGTCCATGCCATACTCCTTGCTGCCCAACTGTGGCTTGTAGTGCACGAATGCCAGGCTGTGTGCGGGAACGTCTATTTCGGGGATAACCTCCACGTAGTTGTTCTCGCCCAGTATCTGGAGGTCGATGAACTCCTGCTTGGTATAGTGTCCGTCCTTGGAGGTGAGGCCGGGGTGCATGGTGCTCTCCAGACGGAATGCAGATGGGGTCTTGTCCCAATCGTTGCCGAAGAACTGGCGGAAGCCGTTGTCGTTGAGATGAACCTGGAGTGCGTTCATCTTGTAGTAGGCCATCACCTTCACCAGGTCGTTCAGGTAATCAATGGGCATGAACTTGCGTGCCACGTCCACCATGAAACCGCGAAGTTCGTAGACGGGAACGTCCACCGTCTCACCCTTGGGCAGGGCTGTGTGCTGCTCGGACAACTGCAACAGGGTACGTGTTGCCCAGAATGCGCCCTGTGTGGTAGCGGCTGTAACGGTGATGTAGTTGCCGATGTTCATGCGGTACCCCTCCTTGCCCAGAGCCTTGTCATTCTTCTTGATGACGAAAAGGATGTCGCCGGCCTTTGGGCTGCCTGTGGTCACTGTGAGCGCCTTTCCGAACATGGCCTCATAGTCGGCGGCATAGGCCTTGGCAACACGCATCAGTTCCTTGTTGCCACCCTTTACACGAACGACGCCGGAGAGGGCCACTTCCCCCTCGGCTCCAGTCCAGGACTGCAGTTCGGGTATCACAAAGGGTTTGGGATTGACATCGGCAAAGGTCATGCCCGATACGAGAAGCATACATGCACAGACGATCCAGCGTCCGAATTTGTTCAGGTTTCTTTTCATTAGTTGGTGTTTTGTTAAGTGTTAATAGTCAGTCAGGTAAATTTTCATGCAAAAGTAAGCATTTTTTTTCACATATCCAAAACCTCCGTTTTATTTCTGTTGCTCTATGGTAAAGTTTTAGTTAGGCCTATTGTGGTTGAGCCATAGGAGCAAGTGCGATATTGTCATGTTGAGAAAGGAAAGCCGCCAAGCGAGAGGCTTGGCGGCGGGGGGAATAGTTATGGTTTCCGGCAGTTATTCTGCATAGGTTATCTCGAACCTTTCAATGCGCACTTGTGAGGGCGCGCCGGTAGTGGTGCTCGTGTTTGTTAGAGTAATACTCTTGTCGTAAATGTCGTTGATAATAATAGTGGGGTCTTTAACAGATGTTGTTCCCTTGTCTGTTTCGACGTCTCCACTTGCAACATAGCCAGAACTGCATGTAAGTTTGATGGTTTTGATAACTTTTTCAGTTGAAATGGTAATTGTATTCTGGGGATACATGCGTAGGTTGCTTCCATTGTCGTAATACTTTGGAGAGTTCTGGTTGCCACCTCCATCGGCAGAGATGGTTACGCCGTATACGGTAACAGATGTAAATGCAGCGCCATTGCTTAAACCGAGGTCACTTGCTTTGAAGTTTGATGCATTGCTTTCTGTCTCGGGTGTTTCCTCGCCTCCGGGTTCTGTGGACACGCTCAGATTGGTCAGTTCCCATGTGGAAGCGCCACTGCTGTTGCACTTGTACAGGAATGCAATGCGGATGGTCTGTCCCAGGAACTCGGCAGGGATGCTCATCGTGTTTGCGGGATACATTTCCCATGAACTGCGGTCCTCGCGCTCCTTGGGTTCAAATGGCAGTTTCACCCAATTAGACTTTGATGGGTCTGTGCTGTCGTATTCCGTGCATACGAGAACCTGATGTCCCTCTTCCAATCCCAGAGAGTTGGTATAGGCGATTACATAGTCGAAATCCACGTACACCTGCTCGGCATTGCCCAGGGTTATAGCGGGACTTATGAGGTATGTTTCGGAAGCGGTGGTTGAGCCGCTGTTGTATCCTGTAGCCTTGGCGTATGTGTTGCCCAAACTCCAAGCATTGCCGGTAGGAGTATGTACTTTGAAACCGTCTTTCAGGTTGGCGCTGGTATATGGTAGAGCGTATTCGTCCTCTGTGGGAGTATCCGGTGTCACCTCACCGCTTGGTTCGGTAGAAACCTTCAGGTTGGTCAGTTCCCATGTGGAAGCGCTGCTGCTGTTGCACTTGTACAGGAATGCAATGCGGATGGTCTGTCCCAGGAACTCGGCAGGGATGCTCATACTGTTTGCGGGATACATTTCCCATGAACTGCGGTCCTCGCGCTCCTTGGGTTCAAATGGCAGTTTCACCCAATTAGACTTTGATGGGTCTGTGCTGTCGTATTCCGTGCATACGAGAACCTGATG
>JAZURY010000015.1:0-31304 GCA_045606445.1 Bacteroidaceae bacterium | reverse complement strand
TATAAGTCTCCGATGTTACATTTTAGATGTTGAAATTAAGCATTATACACCATCTGACACTATCTTTGGCCACCTGTCACATCCCCCCAATCCATACTGAACGGGTTGACTTTCGCCTCAAGGTTTCGTTGACTTTTTACGGAAAAGGTGGACGATGGGGGGTGTTTTTTGAACGTTTATCGTTTAATGTTGAACGAAGAGGGATGGAAAATAAATACATCGGAATGCTTGCGTGGGAGGAGGGGATTTCGTACCTTTGTGTGGCAGAAACGAAGGATAAGATGCAGATTGATATGAATGAGTTGCAGGACAATTATAATCCATTGGCAATACCAAGTGAATTTGTTTCGGATGTACATTCTATTATAGAAAGAGGCAGGCAGCAGGCTTATGCGTCTGTAGGGCAAATCTCTATCGTTACTTTTTGGAATGTTGGCCGGCGAATCGTTGAGGAGGAGCAGCGTGGAGAAACCCGTGCTGCGTATGGCAAGCAACTCATCAAGAATCTGGCAGAAACATTGGTGCCACAATACGGCAACAGTTACAGCAAACGCAATCTTGACTATTATCGGAAATTTTATTTGCTTTTCCCCGACCTTGAGATTGTGAACACGCGTGTTCATAATTTGGAATGGTCGCATATTCGTCGCGTGTTGTCGGTGGCCAACACCGAGGCTCGTATGTGGTATCTGGAAAATGCGTCTCTCAACATGTGGAGCGTCAGGGAACTTGACCGCAACATAAGCACGCAATATTTTGAACGTCGACTGGCGGCGCAATTGGATGCCAATGCCAATGGGCTGGCATCCATGTCTGGAAAGGACCCGCTTGAATATATAAAGAATCCTGTGGTGGCCGAATTTATGGGATTTCATCATGGTGCCGTCTATTCGGAATCAGAGTTGGAACAAGCCCTGATTGACAATCTGGAGAAATTTATCTTGGAGTTGGGGCGCGGATTTGCCTTTGTAGAACGCCAGCAGCATATTGTTACGGAAACATCGGATTTCTACATCGATTTGGTCTTTTATAACTTCAAGATGAAACGATTCGTTATCTTCGAACTGAAAACGCATCGTTTGACGCATCAGGATATAGGGCAATTGGACATGTATGTTCGCATGTATGACGACTTGATGAAGGGGGCAGATGACCAGCCAACGATAGGAGTTTTACTCTGTACAGATACCGACAACACAATAGCACGCTATTCGGTACTTCATGAAAGCGAACAACTTTTTGCTGCAAAATACATGACTTATATGCCTACCGAGGAAGAACTCCGGCATGAAATAGAACATCAGAAGCAGTTCTTTTTAGAGCAACAGAAGGGCAAAAACAAATAGGACGAGGTGTTCGAGGGATGAGATGAACTTACGGGCATCTCCATCCATCCATTGGTGTTCAACTCCTTATTGCACAAAAGATAATGACAGAGAATCCCCATGATGCCATTGAAGCGGAAACCGGGAACCGTCCTCCAGAGGAGACATTCCCGAACTTGCAACACTGATGGATGATTAACTGCACTACCTAAAACAAGATGGCACCACACAATGTGATGCCATCTTTATTTATGTATGCACCTCCGAAGGGGGGTGTCCTCAGTGTCCTCAGTCCTCAGTCCGTTTTCCGTTCTCCTTCATACTCCCCCCCAGTCCTTGCTTTAGAACAGATGACGAAAAGACATTAGGGAGTAACGGTCTAATGGGCTTTGAGTTAAAGTCCGTTCTTCTTCAGTTGGAAGAGGAAACGGCGCAGGTACAGAAGCCCTGCCATGGTGAGTCCGAAGGGGAATCCCCACCAGATGCCGGTAGCGCCGCCGTCCATGATGATGCCGAAGAGATAACTGAGGGGGATGGTCACGATACCGTAGCAGAAGAAGGAGTATTTCATCAGTTTCTTCACGTCGCCTATGCCTCGGAGGGCATTGACGTAGCACGTCTGCATGCCGTCGCCTACCTGATAGAATATCATGGGCCATACCATGGCCACCACGGTGGCGGAGATGGCGGCAAACAGTGCAGGGTCGTCGTCGGACACGAAGATGCCGGTTATCTGCCTGCGGAAGATGAATACCAGCGACGTAGCGATTATGCCTATGACTATCATCAGATGATAGCCGGCATGGGCGGAAAGGCGTATGCCCCTCCATCCGCCAAGGCCATGGTAGTGCGCCACGCGGATGGACACGGCAGAACCTATACCAATATAGAACATATATATGAACGAGGACACCTGGCATCCCACCTGATGTGCGGCCAAGGCAGAGGTGGCATCCCACGATATGCCTCCGCGCCCCAGGGCAAGGGCCACACCAGAGAATGCAGCCAGTTCCATGGTCAGTTGCAGGGCAATGGGCCAGCCGAGGCGGTTATGCCTGAGGAGCGAACTGCGTGTCACCACGGCCGTCTTCCACAGGGTGCGGTATATGGAGTACCTCTTGTTCAGCAGGAAGCATGCGAAGTAGAGCACGAGCATCAGTATCCTGCTGAACACCGTGGCCCATGCCGCACCTGCGACACCCATTTCCGGAAAGCCGAGGTTGCCGAAGATGAGTATCCAGTTCCATACGATATTCCATACGTTTCCTGCCAGCACTATCCACATGGTGGTGCGTGTGTCCGTGAGGCAATCGTAGAAGCACTTCATGCCCGAACATACGTTCATTACCAGAAGCGAGGGTATGAGTATGAGCATGTACTTGCGGATGAGAGGCAGAAGTCCCGTGTCCACTCCCATCAGGGGCAGGGCGGCATAACTGGCATACATGAGCAGGCACACGAAGATGCCCTGAAGGATGTCGGCAAGGAGCGAGGACTTCAGTTCGCTGACTATGTCCTGATGCTTGCGCTGGCCGTAGAGTTTGCCTATGGTGGGCACGGCCGCCATGCAGAAGCCCATGCCAAGGAGTTGTGCCATTATGAGGAGGGAGTTGGCAAAGCCTGCCGCCGCCAGTTCCGAGGGCGAATGCTGGCCGAGCATCAGCGTGTCGGCCATGCCCTGCAGGGTGAACCCCACCTGTGCCACCGTGATGGGGAGGCCCAATTTGAGCAGATGGCGGTATTCGCCTATGTAGTTGGTCTTTTCCATTGTTGATGATAGACGTCCTTTTAGTCCTTGGTTATGCAATGTCCATGAATTTCCTTAGCACATCCGGCGAGGTTCCCCTGCGCGAGGCATAGTCGGCCAGTTGGTCTTCGCCTATGGTTCCCACCTTGAAGTGCCGGCATTGGGGATGTGATATCATAAGGCCCGTGGTGCTGGCATGCGGTATCATCGCCCCGTTCTCTGTCAGGCTTATGCCCAGCGAGGCAAAGTCCAGCAGGTCGGCAAGCACGAAGTTCAGACTTTGGTCGGGCAGAGAAGGATAGCCCACGGCAGGGCGCTTGCCACGGTAGCGCTCGGCAAACATTTCCCCGGGTGTCAGGTTCTCGTCGGGGGCATATCCCCAAATGTCTTTCCTGACTATCTCATGCCCGCGCTCGGCCGACGCCTCGGCAAGCCTGTCGGCAAGTGTCTGTCCGAGCAGGTCATCCACACGGAACGGCACCATGGATGCAAACACGCCCATCGTTTCCGCCGGCATGCTGACGGGAGGTAGGAAATCGGCAAGGCAGAGGTAGGGAGAACTTTGCTGGCGCAGAAGCGGAAGTACATGCATGTCGCCCTTGTCTCCATAGAGCAGTATGTCCTCCTCAGAGGAATGTGCCTTGAACAGGCGCACCCGAAATCTGGTTTGGCGCTTCTCTTCTGCCCAACGGGCAAGCAGCATGTCCGCTTCCGCACGGATTTCCCTGCCCTGCTCGGAGTTCACTCCCCAAGCATGGTAGAAGTACACCCAGTTGATGTAGGGTATGAGTTCCTCGATGTGGAATAGCAGGGTTCTTGTCATGTTCTTGCCAACGGTATTCTGTGCTATGGAAAACGTCTCGTATTGTAATGGCTTTGACAACGTATTGTCAAGCCTCTCACAACGTATTGTCAAGCCCTTCGCCTCGGGAAGCGATGCCCTTCGCCTCGTGGAGCGTTTATTCCTGTCCTATCATGGCAAGGAATTCGTCTTCGGAGACAATCCTCACGCCCAACTTCTCAGCCTTCTCGAGTTTTGAAGGTCCCATGTTCTCGCCGGCCAGGATGAAACTGGTCTTGCCCGAGATGCTGCCCACGTTCTTTCCGCCGTGTTGCTCGATGATGCGCTTGTATTCGTCGCGCGAGTGGTGGGCGAAGACACCGCTTATCACTATGCTCTGCCCTTGCAATGTGGTGCTATGAGTGGAGAGTTGCTCTTCGGAAAGCGTGAATTGCAGGCCTGCCTGCCTGAGCCTCTCTATGAGGGCACGGTTTTCCTCGGAGGCGAAGTAGTTGATGATGCTTTCGGCTATGACATTGCCTATGCCGTCCGTCTCCAGAAGTTGCTCCATGGTGGCAGACATGAGCGAATCTATGTTCTTGAACTTGCGTGCCAGAGTCTTGGCCGCTATCTCGCCCACGAACCTTATGCCCAGGGCAAAGAGCACCCTTTCAAAGGGCACTTCGGTGCTTCGTGCCACGCTGTCCGCCACCTTCTTGTCGTGGGTGATGCGATAGAAATCGGACACGTCGTGGAGCATGCCGTTGCGATAGTATTGTTGTATCAGTTCGGGACCTACCTGACTGATGTTCATTGCCTTGCGAGAAACAAAGTGCTCCAGGCGCCCTATTATCTGCGGTGCGCAATGCAGGTCGTTGGGGCAATAGTGCGATGCCTCCTCCTCGCCACGCACCAACGGGGTGCCGCACACGGGACACCGCTGGATGAAGCGGACGGGAGAACGGAAAACGGAAAACGGAAAACGGAAAGGTGAGTGCTTGTCATCGGAGGTTTCGGAGTACTCTGAGTACTCGGAGTATTCTGATTTCTCGGAGTATTCCGTTTCCTCCTTTCCCACTATCTTTGGTATTATCTCGCCTCCCTTTTCCACCAGCACGTGGTCGCCGATGTGGAGGTCGAGGGCTTCCAGCACATCGGCATTGTGCAGGGTGGCACGGTGCACCATGGTGCCGGAGAGAAGGACGGAATCCATGTTGGCAACGGGAGTTACCACACCCGTGCGCCCCACCTGGAACGTGACTTCGCGCAGGATGGTGCATGCCTGTTCCGCCTGGAACTTGTAGGCAATGGCCCAACGGGGCGACTTGGCCGTCATGCCCAAAGCCTTCTGCTGGGCAAGGGAGTTCACCTTGATGACAATGCCGTCCGTGGCCACGGGAAGTTCCTTGCGGTGCACGTCCCAGTAACTGATGTACTCCCAGAGTTCCTCCAGGGTGTTGCAAAGCCTCATGTCCTTGCTCACCTGAAAGCCCCACGAGCGTGCCGATTCCATATTCTCATAATGCCCCGTGGATGGTATGTCTTCTCCAAGGAGATAGTACAGATAGGCATCAAGGCCGCGTTGGCTCACCACCTTGGGGTCCTTGCTCTTCAGTGTGCCCGATGCCGCATTGCGGGGATTAGCAAAGAGATCCTCGCCAGCCTCCTGGCGTTCGGCATTCAATCGCTCGAAACTTTGCCATGGCATGAGCACCTCGCCACGTATCTCAAACTCCTCGGGGATGTCTTCCTTGGAAGAATCAAGCACGAGGGGGATGGAGCGGATGGTGCGCACGTTGGCCGTAACGTCGTCGCCCTGCACGCCGTCGCCACGGGTCAGGGCCTGCAGCAGTTTGCCGTCCCTGTAGTGCAGGGAGATGGAAAGACCGTCGTACTTCAGTTCGGCACACACCTGGAAGGGCTGGCCATGAAGGCCGTCGGAGACACGCTGGTAGAACTCGCGCACCTCCTCCAGATTGTAGGTGTTTGCCAGGGAAAGCATCGGGCGGCGGTGAGGCACGGTGCGGAACTCGTCGTTCAGGTCGCTGCCCACGCGCTGGGTGGGGGAATTGGGGTCGGACATATCCGGATACTTCTCCTCCAAGGCCTGCAAGCGGTGCATCATCTCGTCGAATTCCTTGTCGGAGATGGTGGGGGCATTCAATACATAATAATTATAGTTATGCCGGTGCAGTTGCTCCCTCAGGCTTATGATGCTTTCTCTTTCGTTCATGCGTTGTTAATTTATATTGCAAAAGTAATAAAAAAGGAGCACACCCGCCCTTTATATCATGAAAAAGTTGTAATTTTGTGCCCAAATAAATTAAGAAGCACGTATGGCGCCAAGGCACAAAGGCCGGCGGTGCGTGACCCAAAGAAAGAAGCATGGCTCAAAATAAATTCAAGGGCTTGGGAGTAGCACTCGTAACGCCCTTCAATGCAGACGGAAGTATAGATTGGGACTCCCTGTTCCGCCTGGTGGAATACCAGATATCGCGCGGCATTGATTTCCTTTGCGTTATGGGAACAACGGCGGAGACCCCGACACTGACATCGGAAGAAAAGAAACGTATCCGCGAGGAAATAGTACAGCGTGTGGCCGGACGTGTGCCCATCCTGCTCGGATGCGGAGGCAACAGCACCGCCGCCGTGGTGCAGGAACTGAAGACCGGCGACTTCACCGGCATTGACGGCATACTCAGCGTCTGCCCCTATTACAACAAGCCCTCCCAGGAAGGCATCTACCAGCACTTTGCCGCCATAGCCAAGGCAAGCCCCGTACCCGTGGTGCTCTACAATGTGCCCGGCCGTACCGGCGTGAACATGGCGGTGGAAACCACCTTGCGTCTGGCACGCGAGTTTGACAATGTGGTGGCCATCAAGGAAGCTTCGGGCAACATCAGCCAGATGGACGAGATAATCAAGAACAAGCCTCAGAACTTCGACGTAATCAGTGGCGACGACGGTATCACCTTCCCCCTCATCACCCTGGGTGCCGTGGGTGTTATTAGTGTGATTGGCAATGCTCTGCCCTACGAGTTCAGCCGCATGGTGCGCCTGGCCCTGCGCGGAGAGTATCCCCAGGCACTGGAGATTCACCACCGCTTCACGGAACTCTTCAAACTGCTCTTCGTGGACGGCAACCCTGCCGGCGTGAAAGCCCTGCTCAGCGAAATGGGCCTCATACAGAACGAACTGCGCCTGCCCCTCGTGCCGGCACGCCTTGGCACGGAGAAGCGCATCTCCGAACTGGCCACAGAACTGGGGATAAGAATCTGAACTTGCAATCCAACAAACCTAAACCTTCCTAATATATGCTTACAATCAATTCATACGAGGAGTTTGTTGCCTATGAGGGCAAGGAACTCGGTGTCAGCGAGTGGGTGCAGATATCCCAAGACAGAATAAACCAGTTTGCCGATGCCACGGACGACCACCAGTGGATTCACGTGGACGTGGAGAAGTGCAAGGCGGAAAGTCCCTTCGGACAGACCATAGCACACGGCTATCTGACCCTGAGCATGATTCCCCTGATGTGGAACCAGATTATCGAAGTGAACAATCTGGAGCGTATGATGAACTACGGCATGAAGGACATGCGCTTCGGCCAGCCCGTCCTGTCCGGCCAGAGCATACGCATGAAGGTATCACTGGATGAGATACAGAACCTGCGCGGTGCCATCAAGACCAACGTGAAGTTTGTCATCGAGATACAGGAAACGGGCAAGAAGGCCGTGGAGGGCATAGCCACCTTCATCTACTACTTCAAGAAATAACGGAGAGGTTATCCAATAAGGACAAGGGCAGTCTCCGCGTATGCTAAACCTGCCCTTGTCTTCTTTTTGTTTATGAGGATTTTCGTCATATTGTCCATACTCGCCCTCCTGCAATGCCTCGTGCCGGCACAGGCACAGGTTTCCCGTATCAGACAGGATTTCATCGGCTACGGTTTCCCTGGGCATGAACATTGCTCCATGCGCATCCTGCCTGGTGCCAAGGCAATGTTCCTGGACCTGGAAACGGCTCTTGCCAAGGCAAAGCACTATGTCCATATCGAATACTATAAATGGTACAACGACAGCATAGGCAGGCATCTGCTCGACGTTCTGGCGGAGTGTGCTTCCAGAGGTGTGCAGGTACGCCTGATGTATGACGCTTTCGGCAATAGCGGCAAGGCACCTGCCTTTACCCGTGAGTTTGCGGAGCAGTATAAGGCCAGGGGGATAAGGATGGTAGGATTCGACCCCATGTGCTTCCCCTACGTAAACCATGCCCTGCACCGCCTGCACCGCAAGATGGTAATCATCGACGGCAGGATGGTGTACACAGGAGGCATGAACGTTGCCGACTACTATATCCACGGCAAGCCCGAACTTGGCAAGTGGGGCGATATGAATGCCGTGCTTACGGGTCCCATAGTGGAGGAGTACCAGCGTCTGTTTGCCGACCTTTGGTATAGGGAGTGCGGAGAGAAACTGGACGAGAGGGCTTACCGTAGTCCTAATGCCCGTCTCTACGAAGAACAGCAGGGAGGCTATGAGGCCTTCGTGGTGGACCGCGAACCCGGCAAGAAGAGCGCGCGCATCCGGCAAAGTTACATCTCCTGTCTGGACAACGCACAGAAGCGTGTGCGCATCATCAATCCCTACGTCATTCTCGTCAGCAGTGTGCGCAAGGCCATACGCCGGTGCATCGAGCGTGGCGTGGAGGTGGAAATCCTGCTCGGACACAAGGGCGACAACCTGATAAGCGAGGTCAGCACGGCACGCGAGGTGTACAACCTTGCCCGACGTGGCGCCAAGGTGTGGCTTTGCAAGGAATGTTTCCATCACGACAAGGTGATGATAGTGGACGACACGCTGTGCACCGTAGGCACGGCCAACCTGGATGCCCGTTCGCTCAGTTTCGACTACGAGGTGAATGCTTACTTCTTCTCTCCCGAGTACTGCACGCAACTGAACGAATACTTCAACCGCCACCTCAACTCTGCCGTCATGCTTACCGAGGACAACTGGAAGGAACTCTATCCCCGTTCCAAACGTCGCCTCGGCTGGTGGACAAAGGGCATACGAGGCATACTATAGGCCTGCGGACACGGAGCGCGGCATCTATACCTTATTTATATATAATACACATACACATATTCCCCCTTAGGTATGAACAACACTATCGTAAGACTTCTTCAGAACTGGGGCGTCAATCCCGACTCCATGTACTGGCTCTACTGGTGCTTTGTCGTTTTGGGCATTGCCATTGTCATATACATTGTGAACCTGCTCTGCAACCGTGGTATCATCCCTCTGGTCAGGAAACTCAGGGAGGGGACACGCTCCAAGTGGGACGACATCCTGCTCAACGACACATTGCTGAAGGACATCACACGGCTGCTTCCCCCGATAATCATAGCGGTGCTTCTGCCTGTGGCTTTCACCGACGGACATCAAGTGCTCGAGTTCCTCCTGAAGGTGAACACCATATATATGATTGTTGTGGTGGCCAAGATGCTTTGCTCGTTCCTCACTTCCCTGTACGATCTCACCAACCACAACGGCAAACTGAAGAACCATCCCCTGAAGGGCGTGTACCAGATGCTGAAGATAGCGGTTATCTGCGTTGCACTAATAATTATCGTCAGCATACTTATCAACAAGAACCCCGGTTACATCCTCACAGCCCTCGGTGCTTCGGCCGCCGTACTCATGCTCGTGTTCAAGGATATGATAATGGGTCTGGTGGCCGGTGTGCAACTTTCTGCCAACGACATGCTTCGCCCCGGTGATTGGATTTCCATGCCCAAGTATGGTGCTGACGGTTCCGTGATAGAAGTGACCCTCACCACGGTGAAGGTGCAGAACTGGGACATGACCATAACCACCATACCGCCATACGCCCTTGTCAGCGATTCCTTCCAGAACTGGCGCGGCATGGAAGAGAGCGGCGGCCGACGCATAAAGCGTTCCGTCTACATAGACATGCGCTCCATCACCTTTGCCACCAAGGAGCAGATGACCGAGTTCCAGAAACATGGTTGGCTGGAAGGGTTGGAACGTGAGGACAATATGGTCGTCAACCTCCATGTCTTCCGCAACTATCTGGAAGACTACCTGCGTCATCATCCGCGCGTCAATAAGAATCTTACCATCATGGTGCGACAACTCCAACCCACCGTGCAGGGTCTGCCACTGGAACTCTACTTCTTCTACGACGGCACATCCTGGATACCATACGAGCATCTCCAGGCGGAAATCTTCGAGCACGTCTTTGCCATGCTCCCCAAGTTTGGGTTGCACGTCTTCCAGTCCCCCATGGGCATAGACTTCAACGGTGGGCAGTTGGGAGAGTAAAACGTTGGACGTTTAACGTTGAATGTTTATGTCGTGTCCATGCAAATTTTGCAAAATGCGTTGATAGGAAAATGAAAAAGCGACTTGTCATCTTCGATTTGGACGGCACCCTGCTCAACACCATTGCCGACATAGCTGCGGCCACCAACCATGCACTTCGCACACTGGGATATCCCACCCATAGCGAAGATGCAATACAGGGTTTCGTTGGTAATGGGGTCAGCAAACTGCTGGAACGCTCCCTGCCCTTGGACAAGCGGACGGAAGAAAACATCGCCCTCGTCCGCCGGCACTTCATGGCATACTACGACCAGCACAATGCCGACCTCAGCACGCCATATCCCGGCATTGCCGACATGCTCTCCCGTCTTCAAGAGGACGGAGTCATGCTTGCCGTAGCCTCCAACAAATACCAGTCCGCCACGGAAAAACTCATTGCCCGCTATTTCCCCCACATCAACTTTGTCTGTGTACTCGGCCAGCGCCAGGGCATCCCCGTAAAGCCGTCTCCCGACATCGTCCACGAAATAATGGAGAAAGCCGGTGTCGGCAAGTCCGACACCCTTTATGTCGGCGACTCAGGTGTAGACATGCAGACCGCCTGCAATGCCGGCATTGATGCCATTGCCGTCTCCTGGGGCTTCCGCCCCCGTGCAGAACTGGAGTCATATAGCCCACTTGCCATTGTAGACGATGCAATAGGGTTGGAGCAGTGGGTTATGTAGAATACTGTAGTTGCAAATACATTCAGCGGAACAGGAACTGCCTCACTCTCTCGGTATACTCCGCAGGGTACTTGTAGTAGGAAAGGGCATGCGTGACACCTTCCGGAAGCCAGATGTCCTTGGGACCAGGATGGGCGTCATGCAGAGGATGGACCATCCACGTAGGTACAAAGGTGTCGGCATCACCGTGGATGAAAAGCATGGGACGGCGGCAACCGGCAACCTGCTCCAAGGCACTGGCCTCGGTGAAACTCCAGCCGTACAACATCTTGCAGAGAAGAGAGGAAGTGTGAAGAATGGGGAACGGCGGCAGGGAGAACTGGGCCTGCAGTTCGCCCTCAAATTCGTCCCACACACTGGTGTAACCGCAATCTTCCACGAAATGAGTGACACTGGAGGGTAACTCTTCCTCCACCGAAAGCATCATGGTGGTGGCGGCACCCATGGATATGCCATGCACCACGATGGGGACATGGAACAGGCTGTCGGCAATACAGCACCATCGCAGGACATCCAAGCGATCCAGCCACCCCATACGGATAGACTCCCCGTCGCTTTGTCCATGGGCATGGAGGTCTGGCAACAGGATGTTGCATCCCAGGTCGTGATGGTACATATAGCCCAGATGCATCATGTCTATGGCACAATTACGGTAGCCGTGCACCAGTACTGCCGTAGCAGATGAAGACCTCCCCGACAGATAATAGGCATGCAGGCTCCGGCCGTCTTCACTGAGAATAAAAGTATCCCGAAGGGCACCATTCGTGCGTATGGAATCCATCCACCCTGCTGCCCATGGATAATAATGCTCCACCCTCTGCCATGCCTGTTCCTCCGTCCATGCCGTGTGTCTGCGCGCCAGGGCAAAGTCAAGCATATAGAACGATGCACCGAGCACTGCAATGCAGAGCACAACGGCAAGCAAGAGGATATATCGCCAGAATCTACTCATAGTATCAGATCTTCACAAAGATGCGTGCCTTGTACATGGCCCTTAGGATAAAGAATATGATAAGGTAGTTGCCGAATGCGAGCCACACGTTGTACCAGTCCTGGAGATAGGGTTGCAGGCCATAACTGACGGATTGCACCACGCTACGGAAATTGACAACCTCGCCAAGCATATACGCAACAATGGAATTGGTGCCGTATATCTTCAGCCACGACAGGCCCCTACTCCACCCCTTTACGTCCACCAGCCAATAGAAGAAGGCCATAAGCGCCCAACACCAGCCTCCGGAAATCAGAGTCATGCTTGTTGTCCACAGATGCTTGTTGACAGGAGCGTGCATACTGTGCAGATGTCCCAGCACGAGCAGGGCAAAGGCAATCACCGCCAGACGCAGGGCGGTAAACCGGCGATTGTCGCTACCGGCCTTTATTACCTGTCCGGCAAAGGTGCCGAGCATGACGGTGACACCGAAGGTGAGGCTGCTCCACACCCAAGTATAGTGATACCAGGGAGAAAAGTGCCACTGTCCCTGTTCGTCCCAATAGACACCGTCGCGCCAACGTCCCAGCACAGCCTTGTCCACCATCTCGGCAAAGTTGCCCTCGGCAGTGTAGTCGCCGCAGAAGTGCATGGGTATCCAGTAAATGAGCATCAGCAGGCAGGTGGCCACAATCTGTGCGCGAAGAGAGAGGTGGAGCATCAGCACCGAGGCAATGAGATAACCGGATGCTATGGCCTGAAGGGTGTTACTATAGAAACGGAACATCTGAGGGTCGAGCCCCAGGAGATTGCCCTGCACCACCATACCGAGGATGAAGAGGATGACGAAGCGCTTCAGTATCTTGCGGTAGATGGGCCACTTGGTTTCTGCCGTCCTGTACTTGGAGAAGGCAAAGGGCATGGAGGCGCCTGCCATGAAGAGGAACAGGGGCATGACCATGTCCCACAGGTGCAGCCCCTCCCAATCGGCATGGGAGAACCACCGGCCAATGGTCTTGACCCAGGGGACGTCCACACGGGCACATATCTGCATCAGCACTGGTTGGAAGAAGACAAGCAGGAAAAGGTCAAGACCACGGAGTATGTCCAGTGACTCTATACGTTTTGGAGGTTGTTGCATGTTTTGGATGATTATTCAAAGGACTCTAAGGACCCTAAGGACCCTAAGGACCCTACAGATTTTCTAACACGAAAGGCCCGGCATCACCGGGCCTTCTGTTCTTTAGTCTTTCAACTATTGTATTATTTCCGGCCTACTCGTACTCCTGCCAAGCCTTTGTCTGGATGTCCTCCAATGGCAGACGGCAGAATGCTTCTATGAAGGCGCTGGCCAAACGGGCGTTGGTAATGAGGGGTATGTTGTGGTCTATGGCACCACGACGGATACGGTAACCGTTGGTCTTCTCGCGCTTGGTATGGTCCTTGGGCACATTGACAATAAGGTCAAACTTATGCTGGGCAATCATGTCCATGATGTTCAGCATGTCGGTCTTTGTACCCACCTCGTCAGGATAGCATACGGGGATGGCCTTGGCGTTGTTCTCGTTCAGGAAACGGGCAGTTCCCTCGGTGGCATAGATGGTATAGCCGGCCTTGCACAGAGCCTGGGCGGCATCGAGCAGGGAAGCCTTTTCCTTGGTACCGCCGCTGGAAAGCATGACGCCCTTGTCCTTGGAAGGAATCTTGTAGCCGGTGGAAATCATGGCATTGAGCAGAGCCTCCTCGAAACTGTCGCCCAAGCAACCTACCTCGCCGGTTGAACTCATATCTACGCCCAGGATGGGGTCGGCAGGAGCAAGACGGTTGAAAGAGAACTGGCTGGCCTTCACACCGATGCGGTCGATATCGAAGACACTGCTGTCTGGCTTGCGATAGGGAGCGTCGAGCATGATGCGCGTGGCGGTCTCGATGAAGTTGCGCTTGAGCACCTTGCTGACGAAGGGGAACGAGCGGCTGGCACGGAGGTTGCACTCGATAACCTTCACGTCGCGGCCCTTGGCCAGATACTGGATATTGAAGGGACCAGAAATGTTCAGTTCCTTGGCAATGGCACGTGAGATACGCTTGATCTGGCGTGTGGTGGCGAAGGATATCTGCTGGGCAGGGAAGCACATGGTGGCATCACCGCTGTGCACGCCGGCAAACTCCACATGCTCGGAGATGGCGTACTCCACTATCTCGCCGTTCTGCGCAACACCGTCGAACTCTATCTCGTTGGTCTCGGTCATGAACTCGGAAATAACCACGGGGTATTCCTTGCTCACCTCGCTGGCTGCGGCCAGGAAGCGCTCCAGTTCCTCGTCGTTGTGGCATACGTTCATGGCAGCACCGGAAAGGACATAAGAGGGACGCACCAATACGGGATAACCTACCTCGTCGATGAACTTCTTCACATCGGCCATGCTGGTAAGTGCGCTCCAACGGGGCTGGTCTATACCCAACTGGTCGAGCATGGCACTGAACTTGCCACGGTTCTCGGCACGGTCGATGCTGACGGGGTTGGTACCCAGTACGGGAACAGCCTGGCGGAAGAGTTTCATGGCCAGGTTGTTGGGAATCTGTCCGCCCACGCTGACAATCACACCGCTGGGACTTTCCAGGTCGATGACATCGAGTACGCGCTCGAAACTCAACTCGTCGAAGTAGAGGCGGTCGCACATGTCATAGTCGGTGGAAACGGTCTCAGGGTTGTAGTTTATCATGATGCTCTTGTAGCCGAGCTTGCGTGCTGTCTGTATGGCATTGACGGAGCACCAGTCGAACTCTACGCTTGAACCGATGCGGTAAGCGCCCGAACCAAGTACGATTACGCTCTTTGAGTTCTTGTAGTAGTTCACATCGTAACCCTCGCAAGCGTAAGTCATATAGAGGTAGTTGGTCAGGTCGGGGTGTTCGCTTGCCACGGTGGGGATGCGCTTCACGGCAGGCAGGATGCCCACCTTCTTGCGGTAGTCGCGAATCTTCAGAACCTGACGCTCCATGCCGCCCTCGCTGCCCTTGAACACACAACGTGCTATCTGGAAGTCGCTGAAACCCATAGCCTTTGCCTTGCGGAGTTCGTCCAAGGGGATTTCCTCCACGGAGTTGTACTCCTGCAGGTGATGCTTCATGTCCACGATGTTCTTTAGACGTGACAGGAACCATGTGTCTATCTTAGTCAGCTCCTCAATGCGCTCCACGGTGTAACCGTCCTCCAGAGCCTGTGCAATGGCAAAGATGCGCATGTCGGTGGGGTTGGCAAGTTCCTCGTCAAGATCGTCAAAGCGGACGTGGTCGTTGCACACGAAACCATGCATGCCCTGGCCTATCATGCGGAGACCCTTCTGGATAATTTCCTCAAAGGAGCGGCCGATGCTCATGATTTCGCCCACCGACTTCATGCTGGAACCGATCTTGCGGCTTACGCCGGCAAACTTGGTAAGGTCCCAACGGGGTATCTTAGCAATGATATAGTCCAACTGGGGTGCCACGTAGGCACTGTTCGTTGTGCCCATCTCGCCAATCTGGTCAAGGGTGTAGCCCAAGGCTATCTTGGCGGCAACGAAAGCCAGGGGATAACCAGTGGCCTTTGATGCAAGGGCAGAAGAACGGCTCAGGCGTGCGTTAATCTCGATGATGCGGTAGTCGTTGGTCTCGGCATTGAAAGCGTACTGGATGTTACACTCGCCGACGATGTTCAGGTGGCGCACGCACTTGACGGCAATGTCCTGAAGCATGGCAACCTGTTCCTCGCTGAGGGTGCAGGTAGATGCCACAACGATACTCTCACCGGTGTGTATGCCCAGAGGATCGAAGTTCTCCATGCCGGCCACGGTGAAGCAGTGGTCGTTGGCATCGCGGATAACCTCGAACTCTATCTCCTTCCAGCCCTTCAGGCTCTCTTCAACAAGAACCTGGGGAGCGAAAGTGAAGGCGCTCTCGGCAATCTCCTTGAACATCTCCTCGTCCTGGCAGACGCCGCTGCCCAAACCACCGAGGGCGTAGGCACTGCGGATCATGACTGGATAACCTATCTCGCGTGCCGTGGCAATGGCGTCCTCAATGTTCTCGCAAGCCTTGCTCACGGGAGACTTCATGTTTATCTTGTTCAGTTCCTTTACGAAAAGGTCGCGGTCCTCGGTGTTCATGATGGCCTCCACGCTGGTACCCAGAACCTCCACTCCGTACTGCTTCAGAGTGCCGTTGAGGTAGAGTTCGGTGCCGCAGTTGAGGGCTGTCTGCCCACCGAAGGCCAACAGGATGCCGTCGGGGCGTTCCTTCTTGATGACCTCGGTAACGAAATGTGCGTCTACCGGTTGGAAATAAACCTTGTCGGCTATACCCTCGCTTGTCTGGATAGTAGCCACATTAGGGTTTATGAGCACTGACTTGATGCCCTCCTCGCGCAGGGCCTTCAATGCTTGTGAACCACTGTAGTCAAACTCGCCTGCCTGACCAATCTTCAAGGCGCCACTTCCCAATACGAGAACTTTCTTGAGTTGCTTTTTCATCGTTGTATGTTGTATTGTTTTATCTTCCATCTTACACCCGTTGCCCACACTGGTACTGCATTACACCAAAAGAAAAGCCACTCATGCCGGCGTGGTTCACCGGGCAGAATGGCCAGTCTTGTGCTATTGTCCTTCTTCAAAACAAAGAAAGATCGTATGCTTGCTCTTATCCTTAAGCATGGTACGTCATTACTTTATCGCGGACAAAATTATAACATTTTTCCCGATTAAGGAAACATTTCCCCGTCTTTTTTCCCAATAATATCCAAATATACTTCTATAGCAAACCGTACGGCCATAAAAGCGTTGGCAACAGGCATGCCCTGCACGGGACCAAGCATTCCCTATTAGTATTTGCATTTCACTTGCAAATACATTTGATTACTTTTGTCGCCGACAATAATCAGAAAAGAACGCACATTATATATATGAACGGAAAAAGGACAGCATTTCTGCTTGTTTTTGCAATAATGTCAATCAGCGCAATGGCACAGGCAGAGGGAAAAGTTGTTGACGAGCACGGAGAACCGCTTGCAGGTGCCACCGTACGCTGGGAAGGAACAAACGTAGGCACTACCACTGACGCGAACGGAAAGTTCCGCCTGGCCAAGAACGGGCATCTGCACGAGATAGTCACCAGCATGATGGGGTTTCAGAACGACACCACCTGCACGCATAGTGCCAAGTTTCTGGTCATACGTCTGCGCGAGATTGCCACCGAAATGCACGAAACAGAGGTGCTTGGGCGCAAGCAGACGAGCCTGAAGATGTGGCACACGGCAGATAACAGCGAACTGATTACCGCCGCCGGCCTGAAGCATGCGGCATGTTGCAACCTGGGCGAAAGTTTCGTGAGCACGGCAGCCGTGGACGTGAACTACACCGATGCTTCCACAGGTGCCAAGCAAATCAAGTTGCTGGGACTCAGCGGAACTTACGTGCAGATGCTCACGGAGAACATCCCGAACTTCCGCACCGTGGCCGCTCCATTCGGTCTTGGCTATGTGCCAGGTCCCTGGATGCAATCCATACAGGTGAGCAAGGGCATTACCAGCGTGAAACAGGGCTACGAGGCCATGACGGGACAGATAAACATCGAATACCGCAAACCACAGATGCCCGAGGCCGACTGGATAAACCTGAACCTGTACGGCAACAGCAAGGGGCGCATAGAGGGTAATGCCGATGCCACGTTCAAGATGAAGGACCCTCGTTGGGGGACTACCCTGCTGGTACATTACGACAAGGACCTGACCTCTCACGACGAGAACAACGACGGTTTCCAGGACATGCCCAAGGCAGAGCAGGTAAACGTGATGAACCGCTGGACCTTCCTTTCCGACACCTACGAGTTCCAGATAGGCGCCCGCTACCTGAACGAGAACCGTCATAGCGGCCAGTTGGAGGCAAAGGTGCAGAACCCTTACCTCATCCACTTGGAGACAAACCGCGTGGAGGGTTTCATGAAGAACGGATACATGTGGAACAACGAGCACGAGAGCAGTCTGGCGCTCATCCTCTCCGGCTCTTACCATTGCCAGGACAACCATTTCGGACTGAAGCACTACGACGTTGACCAAAGTACGGCATACGCCTCGCTTATCTTTGAAAACCAGTGGACACACAGCCACAAGTTGTCAGTAGGCCTTTCCATGAACTATGACGGATACAAGCGCCATCCCAACGACTACCTCAACCAGACATTCGACCTGTCCATGCTCCATCCCTCGTGCCATGAGATAACTGGTGGCGGATACGCACAATACACATTCACCATCTTCGACGACCACGGACACGACGGCAAGTTACTCATCCAGCCGGGCATACGTGTTGACTACAGCAACCTGTGGGGCACATTTGCCACCCCCCGACTACACATGAAATGGACACCCACGGAATGGGTGAACGTGCGCGCCTCTGCAGGCAAGGGATACAGGACTTCCTTCACCCTGGACGAGAACAACTACCTTCTGTCAAGTTCGCGACGTGTTGTGATGGATAGCGAGACACAGCGCGAGGAGGACTGGAACGTGGGAGCATCCGTAATGTTCAAACCCACCCTGTTCGGTCAGGAACTGAACTTCACGGCCGAGTACTACTACACAGACTTCCAGAAGCAGGCCGTCATAGACATGGACAGAGACCCTCATGCCGTGTACATCTACCAACTGGACGGAAAGAGCCGTTCGCACGTGTTCCAGTTGGAGGCTTCCTATCCTTTCTTCAAGGGATTCAACGCCACACTGGCATACCGCTATACCGACTCGAAGACAACCTTCATCGACGCACAGGGCAACAAGGCCCTCAGGGAACGCCCTCTGACATCGCGCTACAAGGCCCTTTGCTCCCTGCAATACAAGACACCGAAGGACATGTTCCAGTTCGATGCCACCATAGCACTGAACGGTCCCGGACGCATGCCCGACCCCTACCAGAAGGCAGACGGGACCATGTCCTGGGACAAGGAGTACAAGGCCTTCCCCCAACTTAACGCGCAGGTTACATATAATATCCGCAAGAATTTCTCGCTGTATATAGGTGGAGAGAACCTTACCGACTTCACGCAGAAGAATCCCATCATTGCGGCCGACCGGCCCTGGGGCAACAAATTTGACCCCACAATGACATGGGGCCCCATAGACGGATGGATGCTTTATGCCGGCCTGAGGTTCAACCTGCCCAGATAACAAGAACAGTGCCTGAACCCCTCTTGCCATATTGGGGTTCAGGCACTATCCTTAACTGGCATTACTCCACTATCCTCGGGCCACGCACCATGTCTTTTTCGGTCAGGCCTGTCTTTATCTCTATCTTCACTCCATCGCTAAGACCAGTCTCCACATGTGTGCGCACGTATGTTTTCTTGTCCCCGTCACCCTGCACCACATACACAAATGTTGAGTCGCCCTCAAACTCTATCGCACTCTCCGGCACGGAAATGACATCCTTGGCCTCGGCCAGGACAATCTCGGCATTGGCGCTATAACCGGAACGCATCTGCACGCTGTCCTTTATGGTCACCGACGCCTTTATCTCGAACTGGTTGGCACCGTTGCTCTGTACTGCCTTGGGAGAGATGTATTCCAACATGGCATCAAAATTGAGGTTCTGCAATGCACCTATAGTTATGTTCATGGACATGCCGGTATGGATGCGCCCAACCTCGCTCTCGTCTATATTGCCACGGAAAATCAGGTCGTTCATGTTTGCCACGCTGGCTATGGTGGTACCTTCGTTGAAAGTATTGCTAAGGATGACTGAATTGCCCACCTTCACCGGCACGTCCAAAATCAGACCCGAGATAGTGGAACGTATCAGTGTACTGCTGGCATTGGCATTGCTTCGGGATATGCCCTCGCTCACAACGAGCAGAGCGTCGTCCGCCGCAACCTTCTCTTCCTGGGCTTGCCTGTACTGCTGGCGTATCTTCTCGTATTCAGAAGCACTTACAAGTTCCTTGTCGAACAGGCGCCGGTAACGCTCGTAATCCGTCTTCACCTGGTTAAGGTTTATGTCTGCTATCCTGACCCGGCTTTGGGCTGCGGTCAACTGGTTCATTTCCGGGATGACCTTCACCTTGGCTATAACCTCGTCGGCCTTCACGGTCTCGCCGGCCTCCTTGTATATCTCTGAGATGATACCGCTTATCTGCGGTTTCACATTTACCTCATCACGAGGTTCTATCCTGCCCGTAATGATGGTGCTCTTGACGATATTTTCCCTCTTGGGGGCGAATTCATTGTACTTCACCTCCTGGGGGAGTGACTTCCTCCACAAGAAGACGAATGTGCCTACAAACACTACCAGTGCCATGACGGCGAAGATCAGTTTTGAATATTTCATTATATATAATATATGTTATTAGTTCCTTTTATTCATCCCTCATGGCATCAACCGGTTTGATGGCCATGGCCCTGAGAGCTGGCGCCATACCTGCCAAGCCTCCCAGCAGACACAGAAACAAGGTGGCGACAACCGCCGTCCAGAAGTCCACCTGGAAACGGGCCGAGGGGACTCCGTCCGTTGTATTTGCCAATTCTACCATCTGCAATATGAATACGGCCATCAATATGCCCATCATACCGGCTACTGCCGTCAACACCATGCTTTCGCAGATTATCTGTGTCAATATCATCCTGGGGGTGGCTCCTATGGCACGGCGTATGCCTATCTCCACGGTCCTTTCCTTTACCGTCACCATCATGATGTTGCTCACGCCGATGGCTCCTGCCAGCAGAGTGCCTATACCGACAAACCAACTGAGGAACGTCACGCCACGGAACAGGCTGTCCATTATGCCGAAGAGAACCTCGGTGTTGAAGACCCTTAATGCCAGTTCGTCCTGAGGATTCACGATATGACTGCGTGCTATGACCTGACGTATGCGGTCCGTCAGTTCGCCCGCCTTCACACCTTCCTTTGCCGTAAAACTTATGAAATGAACCTCGTCGCCATAGTTGTACACCCTTTGCATCAGGCTGATAGGAGTAAGGATGGTCTCCGCGGCACTCTCTCCTGTGGTGAGTATACCGGGGTTGAAGTCCACGCCCACAAGACTGTAGTAGGTGGAGTCTATGCGTATGCTGCTCCCAACGGGATTTCCGCCTTCGGGAAAGAGATTCTCGTAAACACGCTTGCCTATGACACAGACCTTGCGCTCCTGTTTCACATCCATGGCGTTAATGTATCGTCCATACCTGATCTCCGGCATACATACCTGCCGATAATTATGATCCACCCCATACACTGTGGCAGAGAACTTGTTGTCTCCACTTACCGCCACTCTCATGCCTGTACTGAGTTGGGGAGTAATAACGTCCAGTTCGGGTATCGTGTTGCGCAGGCGAACCACGTCGTCCGTCTCCATATCCCATTCCCTGCCCTTGGCAAAACCTTTGTATGCCTTCGTTGTAGGCGAAGACCACACTGTTGCCGAGTTCGTGGCAAAATTACTGAAGTTGCTGTTCAGCAAATCCTTTAGCCCATGGGTGCCGCCTATCAGGAGCACAAGCATGAAGATGCCCCAGAACACTCCGAAAGCAGTCAGCAGGCTGCGGCTCTTGTTGCGCGATATGGTGTCAAGTATCTCTATCAGGAATTCCGTCATAATCCTTACTCTGTTATTTGGCATTAAGTGCCACTATGGGGCGCATGCGTGCAGCCTTGTAGGCCGGCACAAATCCTGCTACCGTACCTGCCAGTATCATCACCAGCGTGGCCTGCAGACAGACACCGACGCCCACCGTGGGATTGAGGAACATGGTTGCCTGGAATATGCCTGCATCCACAACCTGGTTTCCCAACGTGGCATTCATGTACTCATTGACGATTACGCCACATACCATCCCTATGTAACCGAAGAACGTGGTTATTGCCATACTCTCCACTATGACCATACGCAGGATGGACCATGTGCCTGCTCCGAGAGCCTTGCGTATGCCGAACTCGCGCGTACGCTCCTTTACCGTAATGAGCATGATGTTGCCCACTCCTACGACACCGCTCAGCAGGGTCAACAATCCGACTATCCATAGCGATGTACGCAATATTGAGATGCCCGAACTCATCTGCATGCTTTGGGAAAGTCTGTTCCATATCCACAAGGCTCCGTCATCGTCGGGGGCGGCCTCGTGATTGGGATTTATGCGTTTGCGGTACTCCTTCACAAAGGCCTCGCTTTCCTCTTCCGTGGCTATGCCGGTTACGCTGAACTCGATCCTGTCCACACGGTGCCCGTAGTTGTACATCGCTGATATTGTGGAAAAGGGCGCATAGGCCACACTGTTGGAGGAAGAGCTGTCGTCCTTGGAAATTCCTATCACCCTGAATACGGCTCCGTTTACGATGATGTCCTTGCCAAGCAATCCGCTTCCTTCTCTGAAAAGTTCCTTTGTCTGCGTCTGCGACAAGACTATCACCTTGCGCTTTTCCCTAATATCTATGTCGTTGATAAATCGGCCGTGCACAATCTCTATCTTGTCTATCTCCATCCTCATGGGGAAAGTACCGTCTATGGTTTGGTTAGCCATGTAATTGGCACCCATCCTCATGATGACGCCGCCCTTCCATAGCGAGGCTCCGGCTTTAGTGATCTTTTCCGTGAAGTTGCTGGACGTCACCTGCAAGTCCTTGCTGTCCAACATTATCCTTCTGCCTATATCGAAACCGGCATGGGCCTTGGTTGTCATTCCTCCGTACACGACCATAGAGTTTTTCAGGAATTGCTCCGACTGCTTCATCTGTGCGTTTATCAATCCGTTGCCGGCACCAAGCAGGAAGATGAGGATGAAGATACCCCACCCCACGGCAAAACCCGTCAGGGCGGTGCGCAACTTGTTGTGGCTCACCGTTGCCCATATTTCCTTCAGGAGTTCTATCATTTCATGTATCCGTTTATGCCGAAGGGCGATGCATTGTGCTCCTCGTTTATCTCTATGTTGCCTATTATGCCGTCCTGTATCCGGATAATCTTGTTTGTCTCGTTGGCCACACCGCTTTCGTGCGTAACCACCACTATGGTCATGCCTTGCTCGCGGTTCAGTTCCTTCAGCAACTGCATCACCTCCACACTGGTCTTGGAGTCGAGGGCGCCTGTAGGTTCGTCCGCCAGGATTATCTTGGGTTTGGTTATCAGGGCACGCGCTATTGCCACACGCTGCTTCTGTCCGCCGGACATCTCGTTGGGGTAATGCTCCGCCCACTGTGCCAGGCCGAGACGGTCCAGATACTCCATGGCCATACGGTGCCTTTCCTTGCGCCCGACACCCTGATAGTAAAGGGGCAGTTCCACGTTCTCCACCGCATTCTTGAAACCGATCAGGTTGAAAGACTGGAATATGAAGCCTATCATCCTGTTGCGGTAATACGCCGCCTTGGATTCGGACAGGTTCCATATCCTTGTGCCTGCCAGGGTGTATTCGCCAGAGTCGTAATTGTCCAGTATGCCCAATATATTGAGCAGGGTGGACTTGCCCGAACCGGATTGTCCCATTATGGATACAAACTCGCCCTCCCCGATGTCCAGGTTTATGCCCTTGAGCACATGCAGGGGCTGTGCTCCGAAGTATGTCTTGTTGATGTCCCTGAGGTGTATCATCGATGATAACTTTTGTATGTATGCAAAGATACGGAATACAAGAATACGGCCATACACTTTGCGTATAATATTTTCGCCAACAGCGTTGCTTTGGAACCGAAATCCTCCTATTTAACACGTCATATACGTCATTTGTGCCCCTTACGCTTGTAACTATGGACATAAAGACGTATCTTTACGTCTGTAAAACAGGAAATGCAAGATGGAACTGCACATACTCACATTCTCCCCTACAGGCACTTCAAGAAAAGTCGCTGAAGGGATTGCCCAAGGAACAGGATGCACCGCAACACATATAACCGACATCACCCATAAGGAGGCCGGGGAACTTGTTTTCGGAGACAACCGACTGGTTCTGGTTTCACTTCCGGTGTATGGAGGCCATGCGGCCCCTACGGCTTTGAAAAGAATGGAAGGGATACGTGGCAACAACACTCCGGCAATACCCGTTGTGGTTTATGGAAACCGCCATTACGAACAGGCTCTCGACGAATTGGCCTCGTTCCTGACAGAAAGAGGATTCCGCATAATAGCGGCCGGAACCTTTGTCGGAGAGCACTCGTATTCCACAGAACAGACACCCATTGCCGCGGGCAGGCCCGATGCCGATGACATCTTGTTTGCCGAGCAGTTCGGACGGGAAATAGCGGGAAAACTGAAAGAGGGTTCCACCGATAACGAGGTGGTTGTGGCTGCCATAGAACAGCCCCATCAGGATGCCGGGACAATGATGCACTTCAAGCAAACCGTAATGACCTGGATGCAGTCGGGAGTGCCGATGCCGGCATCTCCGCTTGTCGACACCTCGCTGTGCAATGCATGCGGCATCTGCACTGACCTGTGCCCCACATCGGCAATCGGCAGGAGCAACCCGCAGGAAACGGATGCCTCACTATGCATCAAATGCTGTGCATGCGTGAAAGGCTGTCCGGCCAATGCCCGCACCTACCCCACTCCTTTCGCACCGCTGCTGGCCGAGAACTTCTCCCTGCGCAAGGAGAACAAGTACCTGATTTGAATACAGACGCTGCCATGTACCAGAAATTCATCATCACACAGGACGGCGTATTGAAGTTCGGGAGAGTCTATCTGCATCACGACCTCCTGTCGTACGGAGAAGACGGTACGGGAGGCGGAGGTCTGTGGAAACACGACCCTCTGCGTGATGCCGTATTGCTGTACGGACGTTCGTTTGAATTCGGGCCGCCCGACTTCTCTTTCCTCAGAAGGATTGACTGGCAGGGAATGGGCGGCAAACCTTCGGCATTGCTGTATCTGCCTAAATGGCCGGATGAATCTATTGCAGAGCCGGTTTTTATCAAATAAGAAAAAAACAACAACTATGATTAAAGTCTATGTAATGCAAACATGTCCCGACTGCACTGCGGTCAAGCAACTGCTAAAGGACGACCCGCGCTTTCTGCTGACCGACATCGGAGAGCAGGCAAGAAACCTGAAACAGTTTCTCTCTCTCCGCGACAACAACCCGGCCTTCGAACGGGTGCGCCAACGCGGGACAATAGGAATACCGTGCTTCGTGTTTGAAGACGGAAGCATTGTCTTTTCCCTGGAGAAGGCCATGGAAACAATCAAGGACATGCCGCAGATACTACCTGGTGAGGAACCCGATGAGGGCGCTTCGTGCAGCATTGACGGAAAAGGATGTTAGACCTGCCTACACCTTATATATAATATATAATACAGGACACGCACATGGCAGAGTCACTCATCATCCGTGGCAACAGCAAGGAAGAACTGTACCGAAACCTTTTTCCACAGATAAAGTCCATCGTGGAGGACGAAGAGGATATGGTTGCCAACATGGCCAATGTATCGGCATGCCTTTATGAGACTTTCCGCTTCTGGTGGGTGGGATTCTATCGCGTTGCCGGCGACGAACTGGTATTAGGCCCCTTCCAAGGCCCCATAGCCTGCACGCGCATCAGGAAGGGGCGCGGAGTATGCGGCACTTCATGGCAAAGGGAAGAAACCGTAATAGTACCGGATGTGGAACAGTTCCCCGGCCATATAGCATGCAGCAGCGCCTCGCGCTCGGAAATCGTGGTACCGGTATTACGGAAGGGCAAGGTGGTGGCTGTACTCGACATAGACAGCGAACTTACGGATACGTTTGACAATACCGACAAAGAGTGGTTAGAAAGGATTACGACACTACTCTGAGAATAAAACAAAACTCCAACGGCCCATGACCAATAAGACAGCACACTCCTGGCAGACAGTAAGATACGGCATACTCACCCTGTGCCTACTGCTGTGCGGAAGTGCCTACGTACGGAGCCAGCAACTACATGCCTACAGGAACCTGGCGTCGGGAGGATACCACTTCTGGTTCTACTCCCCCGAACCGCCCTCTCCAACCCTGGTGCCCATGCGCCCCGACGACATAGAGATGCAAAGGCGCATGGACTTGGAACAACTCTTCCACGCCAAACCTGTGGAATGGAAGCACTGGAAGGAGAGAGAGGAGGCAAGGCGGATAGAGAAACTGAAACCGCTGGTCATCTTCCTGCACGGAGCAAGCCTGTGCGGACACGACCTCAGGCAGGTGCTGCGTTACGGCACACTGGATGCCATGGACAGAGGTCTGGAGGTTGATGCCTATGTACTCGCGCCACAGAATCCGGGAGGGGCATGGGATCCCGACAAACTGATGAACCTGACGGAATGGGCGTCGCGCACACATACCGGCATAGACACCACGCGCATTTACGTCCTGGGCATGAGTCTTGGCGGATACGGAGCCCTAGACCTGCCTGCCGCATACCCCGACCGCATAGCGGCATCCATGTCAATCTGCGGAGGCGCCACAAGCAAGACCATAGGCAACCTGAACAAGGTTCCCCTGTGGATCCTGCACGGCACGGCCGATGTGGCGGTTCCCGTGAATTGCAGTGACCGTGTGGTGGCGGCCATGCGCCGCGACTCCATACCCCAGCGCCTCATATACTCGCGTCTGAAGGGCTACAACCATAGCCAGCCATGCCGGCTGTTCTATATGTATGAGACATACGACTGGCTCTTCTCGCACAGGCTTACCGATGCCGGCCGCCCACTGAACAAGGAAATATACATCGGTCACCGAAACATACCGGAGGCATACCGTCGAATGGGGCGCAGGGGGCAGTTGAAGCCTTCCGGCAACAGGGAGGTCTATGGGCACAGCCATCTCGAAGCCATAGAATTTGCACACATCCAGGACAGCATTGCCAGGGCAGACAGCATCGCCGAGGCCCGCAAGGCCGTACCTAAGGCCACTCCTCTGCTAACAAAATAAGCATAGGTCATATAGTTTTAGCACAAAGTTCCTGCCGGGCAAGACTTTTTGATGCCCAACAGGAACTTTTTTCATGCCTTCCCTTGGCAGATTGGCAAAAATAGAATAAATTTGCTCTGTTTGCCGTAATATATAACAAGGTATAGGAGAACGATGATAAAGGATTTCAAGAAGACAGCCATAGTCACATCGCAAGGCGAAATAAGTTACAAGTCCATGCTTCAGCATATTGACCATTTCGCCACACACACTCCCAAGGGAGAGGACAAGAAGACCGTCATATTCTCGGAAAACAGGGAAGGATGGATATATGCCTTCTTCTCCATCTGGAAGAACGGCGGCATTGCCATCCCCGTGGATGCATCGTCCACGGCACAAGACCTGGCATACATACTGAAGGACAGCGGAAGCCAGTGCATCTGGACATCCGACGAGCATATCCAGGTAGTGCAGGAGGCCATTTCCCTGTCAGGGGCACAGGTGCGCATGCTGAATATCGACAATTACGAGAACGCCGGCATACCAGAGAGCGGAGAAGGTGCTCCCGAACCCTCCACCTGGAGCAGAAGGGAAGAGGATACGGCAGTAATCATCTACACTTCAGGCACAACGGGTTCGCCAAAGGGTGTAATGCTCACCCTGGGTAATCTGATGGCCAACATCCGGGGCGTATCGGACGAGGTGTGCATCTTCAACAGCGAACGGCGTGCCCTCATTCTCCTGCCACTGCATCATGTCCTGCCCCTGCAGGGATGCATGATAGCACCCATCCTGCTTGGTGGCGGTGTGGCCATAAGTCCGGGTATGACAGGTCCCGAAATCATGGACACCCTGTGCCGTGGCAAGGTAGCGATTTTCGTGGGAGTGCCACGCCTGTGGCAGACGCTCTACACGGGCATCATGAAGCAGATAGAGGCCAAGGCCGTAACACGTGCCCTGTTCCGTTTCTGCGCATGGGCAAAGAGTCCCGCCCTGTCGCGCTTCATCTTCCAGAAGGTGCACAAGAAGATGGGCGGCAACATACAGTTCTGTGTCAGCGGTGGTGCCGCACTGGACGCCGAGATAGGACGGGGACTGGAAACATTGGGCCTGAACCTGCTGGAAGGCTATGGCATGACGGAGACGGCTCCCATCATAGCATTCACTCGTCCCGGAGACTACATACCCGGTTGCGTGGGACTGCCCCTGCCCTCTGTGGAGTGCAAGATAATCCCCAGCGAGATGGGAATCATGGAGGAAGGCCGTGTGGTGGTGGGCGAACTGTGCGCCAAGGGTCCGAATGTGATGAAGGGTTACTACAACCGTCCCGAAGAAACGGCAGCCACCATAGACGGGGACGGTTTCATCCACACGGGCGACCTGGCACGTTTCGACGAGGCAGGACGTGTCTACATCACCGGACGGTGCAAGGAAATCATCGTCCTGTCCAACGGCAAGAACGTACAACCTGCCGAGATAGAGGCAAAGATAGAGAAGTACTCCACCTACGTGCACGAGGCAGCCATCACGCAGAAGGGCGACATGCTTTGCGCCATCATCGTGCCGCAGACGGAGTGGGCAAAGGACCTTACCGACCAGCAGGCAGAGGAAATCATCAAGAAGGAGGTGCTGGAACCATACAACCACACCGTGCCCCAATACAAGAAGGTGATGACCCTGTGCATATTCCGTGGCGACCTGCCACGCACAAAACTGGAGAAACTCCAGCGCTTCCGCCTGAAGGACATCCTGGAAGGACAATATGCAGGAGAACCCGTCGACGAGGTTCCCATCGAAGAACCCGATAGCGAGGAATACCGCATACTGAAGCAGTACATAGAGGGAGAGAAGAAACTGACCCTGCGCCCCACCGACCGCATAGAGACGGACCTTGGCATGGATTCGCTCGACCGCATAAGCCTGCAGACATTCATAGAGAACACCTTCGGAGTGCAGGTAAGCGCAGAGAGCCTCCTGGGGTTCCGCGACGTCAGTGCCCTGGCTCTTCACATACAGGAGAACAAGACACGCATGGAGGTGGAGGAAATCGACTGGAACAGATTGCTCTCCTTCCCGGAGAACCCCGAGGACAGCAATACAGAGTGCGAACAGTGCACACGACGCACCTCACCACTCATGTCCGTGTGGGCAAAGATGATGAAGGGGTTCATAAGCCTCTACAACGGTCTTACCATAATAGGGCAGGAGAACATCCCCGCCTCGGGCCCCTTCATCCTGGCGCCCAACCACCAGAGTTTCATGGACGGACCTGTGGCCATGGCAGGACTTACCTCCGAACAGATAAGGAACAGTTTCTTCTATGCCACCGAGGAGCACGTACGCGGAAGCCTGCGCCGCACCCTGGCACGCCGCAACAATGTCATCATCATGGAGCGTGCACGCCTGAAGGAATCCATCATGGAAATGGCATCTGTGCTGAAGAGGGGACAGAACCTGATAATCTTCCCCGAAGGCACGCGCACACGCACCGGTTTTGTGGGCGAATTCAAGAAGACATTTGCCATCCTGGCCACGGAACTGAACATCCCCATAGTGCCCGTCCGCATTAGCGGTGCATACGAGGCCTGGCCGAGAAGCAAGAAACTGCCCTCGCCCAAACCCGTAAAGGTGGAATACCTCAAACCCATCATGCCAAAGGCCGAACAGGAGGACTACGACACCCTGGCCAACCGCGTACGTAAAGCAATAGTAGGGGAATAAAACGGAAAGGTGAAAACGGAAAACGGAAAACTCCCTAAAGACCCTAAAGACCCTAAAGTCCCTAAGGACCCTAAGGACCCTAAAGCCCCTAAGCCCTAAGCCCCTAAAGCCCCCTCCCCCCAAAACAACAAGATCAAAACCAAACACAACACAATATGACAAACGAAATTTCCAAGAACATACGCTACATCGGTGTGGATGATCTGGACATAGACCTCTTCGAGAGCCAGTATATCGTGCCCGAGGGTATGAGTTACAACAGTTGGGTCATCATGGACGATAAGGTAGCCGTGATGGATACCGCCGACGGACGCAAGGAAAAAGAATGGACAGCTAACCTCGTTGCCACCCTGAACGGACGTACCCCTGACTACCTTATATGCCAGCACATGGAACCCGACCACTCTGCCATCATAGGCAAGACCATGCAGGAGTACCCCGCCCTCACCCTCGTATGTTCACAACAGACGGTGAAGATGCTGGGATTCTACTTTGATTTGGCCTCATTTGCTGAACGCATCATGGTAGTCAAAGAGGGCGACACCTTGCCATTGGGCACACACACCTTGAACTTCATTGCCGCCCCCATGGTGCACTGGCCCGAGGTAATAATGACATACGAGTCTACCGAAAAGATTCTCTTTGCTGCCGACGGTTTCGGCAAATTCGGTGCACTCTGCAACGAAACGGACGACTGGGCATGCGAGGCACGCCGCTACTACTTCAACATCGTGGGCAAGTACGGCATGCAGGTGCAGAACGTACTGAAGAAGGCTTCCACCCTGGAAATCAGCGCCATCATGCCTCTGCACGGCCCCGTGCTCCAAGGCGAGGCCATGACAGAAGCCATACGCCTGTACGACCTCTGGAGCCGCTACGAACCCGAGAGTGACGGCATTCTCCTGGCCTATGCCAGCATACACGGCAACACGGCACAGGTGGCACGCCATCTGGCCGAGGTGCTGAAGCAGAAGGGTGCCGCAAAGGTGGTGGTCAGCGACCTGAGCCGCGACGACATGGCAGAGGTCATCGAGGACGCCTTCCGCTATCCCCGTGTCGTATGCCTTGCCTCCTCCTACGATGCCGGAGTGTTCCCCCCCATGCACGATTTCCTGCACCACCTGCAGATAAAGGCATACCAGCGCCGCCGCTTCGGCCTTGTGGAAAACGGCACCTGGGCTCCCACGGCGGCCAAGGTGATGCGCCACATGATAGAGAGCATGAAGCAGTGCGAGATAGTGGAACCCACCGTAACCATCTGGGGCAAACTGAAGGAAACCGACAAGCCCGCCCTGGAAGCCCTGGCTGATGCCATGCTTGCAGAATAGCAGATACCGGAAACGGTTCTCCCGAGGACAGGGGCGTGTCCTCGGGAGAACCCGGCCTTGCCCTCCCGAAGACGCGTTCCTGTCCTCGGGAGGGCATTTTCTTGCACCAAATACCACTCAAATCCTTTCTGCAAGTAAGTATAATTGACTTACACCGATAAGTATAACTGACTTGCACCGGTAAGTATAACTGACTTGTATCCGTAAGTATAACTGTCTTGCCCCTGTAAGTATAGTATAGCGTTTTCGGGTGCCATGTATGGCATTTGCTACAACTATCCTTAAACCCGATTTTGCTAAGGAAACATGCTCTTTCATCCCCCTTTGGATTTATTTTTGTCCCTCTGACCTGTCGGTCTAAGTTACTCACGTTGACCTGTGGTCTTCCTCCTCCTTACAAGGCATAGTATGCAAGCATCCTCTGCTCTTGTTTTGTTGACTTTAGCCCCTTTGGGCGTCGACCTACGGTTCGTCGGTTATTCGCCTTCGCTCATCAAACTACGCAAGTCGGAAATATTCAA
>JAZURY010000014.1:0-27073 GCA_045606445.1 Bacteroidaceae bacterium | reverse complement strand
AGGTTTGAGGTCTTCAACAGATTTGAGTTCTACAATCAAAGTCTCATCGACAAGAAGGTCTATTCTAAATCCGTTGGTAATGTTCATGCCCTTATAATTGACGTCTATGTCGACTTGTGCCCTTGCAGGAATGCCATTCATCGACAACTCGTGAATAAGTGCTTGTTCGTAGACACTTTCCAATAGTCCGGGTCCAAGGACATTGTGTACCTCTATTGCACATCCTATAACCTTATATGTAGGTTCATCTATGTCTTTCATACAATATTGTCTTTGATTGTCACCACAAATATATAAAAAATACGTTTATAACATAAGCAATGCCATATATTTCTGCGTCCTCTCTGTGTCCTCTTGTCGTAGTGAAACTTACGACCACTCTAACGTCAGTGTTTAATGCAATGCTAAACCTTTGCGTCCTCTGCGCTCTTTGCGTGAGACATGTAATCACAATACGGGTGTTTTGTTTCCGCACGCAGAGAACGCAAAGATCGCAAAGAATTTTAAAAATGTTATTGCTTGAGATAGGTGTTCTCTGCGTCCTTTGCGTGAGATAAGAACTGCCACACAGATGTTTTGTTTCCGTTTGTTTCTCGTTTTACGTTCGCATTTGCGTATTTGCCATAAAAACATTATATTTGCATTCAGAAACTATAAATTGGGCAGATTATGAAGTATCCAATAGGCATACAGCAGTTTTCTGAATTGCGTTCAGGCGACTGGGTTTATGTAGACAAGACGGCACTTGTTTATCGTTTGGTGGATAACGGGAAGTACTACTTCCTTAGCCGTCCCCGTCGCTTCGGCAAGAGTCTGCTGCTCTCTACCCTGAAGGCATACTTCGAGGGTCGCAAGGACTTGTTCCAAGGCCTTGCCATGGAACAGCTGGAAAAGGATTGGAATGAGTATCCCATACTGCACCTCGACCTGAATGCAGAGAGGTACACGTGCCATGCAGAACTTGCAAACATCCTTGACACCTATTTGCGCCAATGGGAGGCAGAATACGGTTCGCAGGAGGGTGGCAATCCCAGTCTTTCGCAACGTTTTCATGCCGTAATTCGTGCTGCCAAGCAGAAGACTGGGCGCAATGTGGTGGTCCTGGTGGACGAATACGACAAGCCCATGCTTCAGGCTATAGGCAAGGACGAGTTGCAGGACGAATTTCGTGCCACTTTGAAATCGTTCTATGGCGTGATGAAGAGTGCCGATGCGGATATACGCTTTGTTATGCTCACCGGTGTCAGCAAGTTCAGTAAGGTGAGTGTGTTCAGCGACCTGAACAACATAGAAGACCTGTCCATGAGTCCTGATTATTACAATATATGCGGTATCTCCGAGCAGGAGTTGCGAAATGTATTTGATGAAGAGGTCGGTGAACTTGCCAAGGCGAACAGTCAGACCAAGGAGGAGGCATACGAAATGCTGAAGCAACGTTATGACGGCTATCATTTCGCTCCAGATACTTTGGGCATGTACAATCCGTTCAGTGTGCTGCTTACCTTAAAGAACCAGCAATACGGCAGTTACTGGTTCAGTACGGGTACGCCAACTTATCTGGTTGAACTGATGAAGGAGGTGGACATGAATCCCACGGAATTGTCGGGCTACGAGGCCAGTGCCAGCGAACTGGACAGCGTGCAGATAAAGGTGGACAATCCCATTGCGGTGCTTTACCAGAGCGGTTACCTGACCATAAAGGACTATGACCGTAGCGTTCGCCTGTACACTCTGGATTATCCCAACGAGGAGGTAAAGGAGGGCTTTGTTAGTTTCCTGATGCCTTACTACACTCCAATTTCACAGAATGACTCCCCGTCGTTTGTTGGCAAGTTCGTGCGTGAGGTAAGAAACGGCAAGGTGGATGCCTTCATGTTGCGCTTAAAGGCGCTGATGGCAGACACACCATACGAACTGATACGTGATCTGGAGGTCCATTACCAGAATGTTATGTTCATCTTCACCAAACTGATGGGCCTCTATGTTCAGGCAGAATACCGTACTTCCCGTGGCCGTATAGACCTGACGATAGGAACCGACAAGTACGTTTACATCATAGAACTGAAGCTGGATGGCTCTGCCGAGGAGGCCCTGGCACAGATAAACGAGAAGGATTATGCTCTGCCCTTCGCCGTGGACGGCAGGGAGATAATCAAGATAGGCGCAAACATCACCAGCGAGACACGCAACCTGGAACGCTGGGTGATGGAGAGTTGAACGAGGAACGTTGAACGTTGAGTAGTGAGCGGAAGCATCCAACAAGTAGGGACGTTGCGTGCAGCGTCCGAAAACACAGGCATACATCCGGCGCTGACAAGGAGGTGTCAGATACGGACGCTGCACGCAGCGTCCCTACCACTGATACAAAGAAAAATGTTTAACGTTTAATGTTTAACGGTGAGGGGTGGCACCGTGAAACAGGTGCTATTCTGTGGATTCCAGCGTGAGCGTGAACCTACTCTTGCTGAAAGGAAAATCTGCGCTCTCTGCGCTCTCTGCGTGAGATATATAACTACCACACGGATGTTTTGTTTCCGCACGCAGAGGACGCAGAGGTCGCAAAGATTTTATTATTAACGCTATCGCTGGAGAGGTCGCTGGCTACGCGCGACAAGAGAGCGCAGAGGTTGGCAGAAATCAGTAGTTGTTTCGTATATTCGCTTGCCACCCCACCTCTGCGTTCTCCCGTCGTAGTGAAACTTGCGACATCTCCAGCGTCAGCGTGAGCAGCATGGGGATTAAACCTCCGCGTCCTCTGCGCTCTTTGCGTGAGATAATAACCACCACACGGATGTTTTCTTTTCGCACGCAGAGTGCGCAAAGACCGCAAAGATTTTATTATTAACGCTATCGCTGGAGGGGTCGCTGGCTCCGCGCGACATGAGAGCGCAGAGGTTGGCGAAAACCAGTAGTTATTTACTATATTTGTTTGCCATCCTGGCTCTGCGTACTCTTGTCGTAGTGAAACTTACGACCACTTCAGCGTCAGCGTGAGCAGTAAGGAAATTAAAACTCCGCGTCCTCTGCGCTCTTTGCGTGAGAGATATAATCACCACACAGATGTTTTTTCCGCACGCAGAGTGCGCAAAGAGCGCAAAGAATTTTAAAAATGTTATTGCTTGAGAGAGGTCGCTTGCTTCGCGCGACAAGAGTGCGCAGAGGTTGGCGGAAATCAGTAGTTGTATACTATATTCGTTTGCCATCCTGGCTCTGCGCTCTCCCGTCGTAGTGAAACTTGCGACATCTTCAGCGTCAGCGTGAGCAGCATGGGGATTAAACCTCCGCGTCCTCTGCGCTCTTTGCGTGAGATAATAACCACCACACGGATGTTTTGTTTTCGCACGCAGAGTGCGCAAAGACCGCAAAGATTTTATTATATAACGCTATCGCTGGAGGGGTCGCTGGCTCCGCGTTCTCTGCGCTCTTTGCGTGAGATATATAATCACCACACAGATGTTTTCTTTCCGCACGCAGAGGACGCAAAGGTCGCAAAGATTTTATTATTAACGCGATCTCTTGAGGGGTCGCTGGCTACGCGCGACATGAGAACGCAGAGGCTGGTGGAAATCAGTAGTTGTTTACTATATTCGTTTGCCATCCTGGCTCTGCGCTCTCCTGTCGTAGTGAAACTTGCGACATCTCCAGCGTCAGCGTTAACAGTATGGGAAATAAAACTCCGCGTTCTTTGCGCTCTCTGTGTGAGACATATAGCCAGCACACGGATGTTTTGTTTTCGCACGCAGAGGACGCAAAGGTCGCAAAGATTTTATTATATAACGCTATCGCTGGAGTGGTCGCTGGCTCTGCGTTCTCTGCGCTCTTTGCGTGAGATATAGTAACTACTACACGGATGTTTTGTTCCCGTTTGTTTCTCGTTTCCCGTTCGTATTTGCGTATTTGCCATAAAAACATTATATTTGCATTCAGAAACTATAAATTGGGCAGATTATGAAGTATCCAATAGGTGTACAGGCATTTGATAAACTACGAACAGAAGGGTTTGTCTATGTAGACAAGACTGCTTTGGTTCATAAGATGGCACAAGAGGGGAACTACTACTTCCTGAGTCGCCCCCGCCGCTTCGGCAAGAGTCTGCTGATATCTACCCTAAACGCCTATTTCGAGGGCAAGCGTGAACTGTTCCAAGGTCTTGCCATGGAACAACTGGAACAGGAATGGCGTGTGCACCCTGTTCTTCGCCTGGATCTGAATACGGAGAAATACGATTCCATTGACAGTGTTGACAAGAAACTGGACCGCGAGTTCAGGATCTGGGAGAACCAATACGGTGCAGACCCTGCTGAGACTACCCTGCCCATGCGTTTCGAGGGTATTATACAACGTGCCTATGAAAAGACTGGCGAGCGTGTTGTAATTCTGGTGGACGAGTACGACAAACCTCTACTGCAGGCAATATCCGACAAGTCGCTGCAGGACGAATACCGTGCTACGCTGAAGTCTGTTTATGGTGCACTGAAGAGCATGGATGGGTGCATAAGGTTTGCTCTGCTTACCGGCGTTACCAAGTTCAGCAAGGTGAGCGTGTTCAGCGACCTGAACAACCTGAATGACATTTCCATGGATCATAGATACACCGAAATCTGCGGTATATCAGAAAAGGAACTGCATCACTACTTCAATGAGGACATCCAGAAGATGGCAGACAAGGATGGTGTTACATACGAAGACATGTCAGAACGCCTTCGCCAGAACTACGACGGTTATCACTTTGCACCCAATACTGGTGGCATGTACAATCCCTTCAGCATATTGAATGTGCTGGCAAAGCAGCAATTTGGCAGTTACTGGTTCGAGACAGGTACACCGACCTACCTGGTGGAATTGCTTAAAAAGAACGATTATGCATTGGAGGAAATGGACAATACCATTGTTGGTTTTGAGACCCTTTCTGGTATAGATGCTACCGACACCGATGCTATTCCTGTGATATTCCAGAGCGGTTATTTGACCATCAAGGATTTTAACCCTCGCTTTCAAAGTTATACATTGGGTTACCCCAACAAGGAGGTGGAGATGGGATTTACGAAATTTCTGCTCCCTCATTATACTGCCAGCCATGGTGTGCGAAGTGCTTTCGAAATCCAGAATTTCGTCAGAGAGGTGGAGAGTGGAGACATAGATGGTTTCTTTACCCGTCTGCGCTCGTTTTTCAGCGACACCACCTACGAGGTGATACGCTTGCAGGAACTGCATTACAGCAATGTGCTGTATATCGTTTTTAAACTACTTGGCTTCTACACCCAGGTGGAGTACCATACCAGCAACGGTCGCATAGACCTTGTCCTGCAGACTCCCGACTATATCTATGTGATGGAGTTCAAACTGAATGGCACCGCCGAGGATGCTCTGCAGCAGATAAACGACAAGGGATATGCCCTGCCTTTTGCCAGCGACGCGCGTGCGTTATATAAAATAGGTGTAAACTTCAGTCCCGAAACGCGCAATATCGAGCGCTGGGTGGTGGAATATTGAACGTTAAACGATGACTGCTTTCGCTTAACTTAGAAAACTTTCTCTGCAGCCTCGCGTCCCATCTGGTAAACGAGTTGCATGCGTTTGCCGCTTTGTTGGGTGCGGCCGATGGGAAGGGTGTCATCGGGGGCTATGAGGGTAGCGCGGCCTGCCTGTTGCTCCCGGGCAAGGTATTCCAGTTGAGCGTTATACATGATATGGCGGCGGTTCATCAGTTCTATGACGGCAGGGTACTTCTTCATGAAGGCATGGAACAGAGGCATTAGTTTGGTGCGCTTCTTGGTAAAGCCCAAGGGTTGGGTCAGGATAACGATGTTGTGTTCAAAACCCTGCTTCTGAAAATACTTCAGGGGAATGCTGTCCGACATGCCGCCGTCCAATAGCAGACGGCCGTCCAGTTCCACGGGGTGGGAGACGAGGGGCAGGGCAGAGGAAGCACGTATCCACTCCATGAACTCGTAGTCTACGGGAGCGGTAAGGCGCTTGTAGACAGGGTCGCCGGTGATGACGTCCGTGCAAACCACATGAAATTCCGTGCTGCTCTGTGCAAAGGCCTTTTTGTCGAAGGGGTCTATCTCGTCCGGCAGGGTATGGTATGCAAACTCGGCATCCATGAGGTTGCCGCTACGTATGAGGCTGCGGATGCCCATGTAGCGAGGGTCGTCCTTCATATTCATGTTGTAGCGCAGGGCACGGCCTATCTGTCGGGAAACGTAGTTGCATCCGAAGCATGCTCCGGCCGACACGCCTACGATGCCGTCCACCTTGATGTCGCGTTCCATCATCACGTCCAGAATGCCGGCGGTGAACAGGCCTCGCATGCCGCCGCCTTCGAGAACAAGTCCTGTTTTCATTGGGAAAATTTTAGGGTCTTTAGGGTCCTTAGGGTCTTTAGGGTCTTTAGGGTCTTTAGGGACTTTAAGGTCCTTAAGGTCTTTAGGGACTTAGGGGGCATGTTCTTTACATCATGGCTCCCAGAATACGCTGGAAGAAACCGGGATGCTCCTCTTTCCAGTGCTGTACGGCGTCGTTCAGTGCCTTGACATCCACCTGTTCGGGCAGGAGTACGCGGCCGTCCTGCATCTTTATGGTGATGTTCAGATTTTCGTCCGAGGTGGCACTCTCTATGCCGGAATGGTTAAGAACCAGATGACCCTCGCAAGCATCGGTGAGGGCAGTGAGCATGTTCAGTGTGATTTCGTCCATGTGTGTATGGTAAATACTTAAGTTGTGATGCAAAGTTAGTCAAATAAATCTAAATAGCAGTAAAAAAGTGTAAATTAGGTCAATTATGAGGTGATTTTGTTGGAAGGTGTACGATATTTGTGTTACTTTGTGCTTGTGATAATCAGCATGAACATTTATTGCAAGATGAGTAGACTGATAAGTACAATTTTCCTTGCCATGGCATTGCTCATGCCCATGGCAGTGGGTGCACGTGAGGACGAGCTGGCCCAGATTCTGGAACAATGTCTGCTGAGGGAGGCTAATTCCCCAGACAGCATAGAGTACAACCTGCAGTACCTGGAGAAGGTGAGGGAGGGCAAGAGCGGAACTGCCCGAGCCGTGTATTCGGCAGCATTGGCACAACTGTATGCCATGCGTGCCTATTCCGATGCTACCGGCGAGTGGAGGAAGAGAAGTGTGGAACTCTTCCGTGAGGCACTTGCAGAACCCGAACTGCTCTATAATGCCCGCACCAAGGACTGGTTGCCCATTGTGGAGAGAGGCAAGGACGAGAAGGTGTATGGCAGCAATATGCTCTATGTGGTGTGGCGTGCCGCATACGATTGGTGCCCTCAGGACTCGGTGATGAGCGAACAGGAACTGATAGACTTCTATGCCTCCCACGGCAACAGGAAACCGGCCCAGGTGAAGGCAGAGTTCGACAGGCTGCAAAAGGCCAATGATTCCATTTGGAAAGCCGCGCCAAGGTTGAGCATACGTATGGCAGAGGTTTATTATCCTGGCGACTCGCTGCGCATGAAGGTTGACTCCGCCAATATAAGCAGAATGGAGTGGAGGATATTGGACCAGCGGGGGAAGGTGCTTGGCAAGAACCAATACACCGCCCCCATGCAACCAGGAAGGTACACCATGGAGGTAACTTGCAGAACGGAAGCCCGTCTGAGGAAGAAACCCAAGAAACTGACGGTCCCCTTCGTCGTTTCCAGATTGCAGGCCTTTGTAGTTGACATGCCAGGCAAGCAGGTCAGGGTTACGGTGGTGGATGCACGCACCGGCAAGCCATGCCCCGAGGCCGATGTGCTGAAGAACAAGGAAAAGCAGACTCTGCGCGTCTGCCTTGGTGCCGACAGTTGCTTGCCCGAAATCAGGTATTTCGAGCGCTACAATTACAATCCCCCCTCTGCACAGGAGCAGCACAGGGTGGCAATATATACCGACAGGAGCATATACCGTCCTGGCCAGAAGATAATGCTTTCTGCCATTCTGTATGGCATCCGACACTGGGATGCTCAGGTCAAGGCTCCAAAGGAGTGCAGGGTGCAACTTTTGGACAAGACCGGCAAGGTTGTGGCAGATACTACGGTGCATAGTGATGACTTCGGCACGCTGACGGCTGCATTGGAAATACCGCAGGACACAGAACTGGGATGGCATACTGTTATGGTGGACGGTGTCGCCCATGGCGTCAGGGTGGAAGAATACAAGCGTCCAGTTTTCTATGTGGAAATGGATGACAGGGAGCAGGAAGTGGCTATCGAACCTCTGGCTGAAGGTGCCGGAGAGCAGAAGGACAGCCTGCTTACGGTAACCGGCCGTGCCATGAACTACGACGGCACTCCATTGCGTGGAGGCCGTGTTACTGCTACGGCACGCAGGATATGCTGCTGGTGGTGGCGTGGAGGTGCAACAGAAGACGCACGTCGTTTGGATACCGTTTACACCGACATGGAAGGCCGTTTTGCCATAAAGGTGCCGGTTAGCCGCAGTTACTCTTTCCGTTACGCCCCGATGCTCAGGGTGGAGGTGGCGGTACTCTCTGCCCAGGGCGAGACACAGACGGGCTATACCGCCCTGCGCCTGTTTGCCGATCCGCCTATGGTAGTGGAGGCTCCAAAGGCAAGGGACTGGTTGGAATGCCCTGTGGACAGTTTTGATGCCTCGCGCCCTGCCGTACTGGAGTTTCGTGCCAGGGAGGGAGAGACACGCCATGTCTTCCTTACCGCCTTTGCCGGAAACAGTGTGGTGATGGACACCGTGATGCAGATGACAGACACACTTTCCTGCATGGACATCCCCTATGAGGAACGCTATGCCGATGGCCTGCGTCTGATTGCCGTATATGTGCAGAACGGAGAAGTTCATTACAAGAACCTTAGTCTTCGTAAGCGTCTGCCTGATACAAATCTCTCGTTGCATTGGGACACTTTCCGCGACTTCACCCAACCCGGTGCTGCCGAACAGTGGACTTTGAGAGTGTGCGACAGCAAGGGACACCCTGTCAGTGCCAATGTGATGCTGGCCATGTACGATGCTTCGCTGGATGCCTTCGGTGCCAACAAATGGATGCTTTCCTTGGCACGGAACCACAGTATACCATACAGCCAGATAAGATACGGCAGCGGCTATGCTCCCCATGCAAGTTACTGGCAGAACTTTGACGTGTGGGTAAATAATATAAGGAACTATGATTACAGCCGTCTGAATATGGACTATTTCCGCCAGCGCGGCAACTTCAGGGTGGCCGGAGCTGGTCCGATATTGTATTCCAAGTCTGCCGCACTGAAAGAGGTGAGGGTGGAAAGCGGTATCAGTGTGCGCAATACCGCAATGGATGCGGTAGTGGAGGAGTCTGCCGAGCAGGAAGATGCCGCTGCCGAGGAGGAGTTCAACCAGGTGGAAATTCGTTCCGACTTCAGCGAGACCGCCATGTTCATGCCCCAGTTGCGTACGGATGCAGAGGGCAGGGTAGCAATCTCGTTTACCTTGCCCCAGAGTCTGACCACATGGAACCTGATAGGCATTGCCCACACAAAGGATATGCGCACAGGCACGCTTGGTGAAAAGATAGTTGCCCGCAAGGCCCTTACCGCCAAACTGCATCTGCCCCGATTTGTCCGTGAACAGGACGTGCTTTCGTTCACCGTGCAGGTGAACAATACAGGCACGGCCATGCAGAAGGGTAAGGTGCAGGTACAGGTAATGGATGCACAGACCGACAAGGTGCTGATGAAGAAGACCGTGAAGTTCTCCGTGGCACAGGAGCGTGATACGGTTTATACGTTCACATACCCTGTGGCGCAGGGGCTGGAAGGACTGAAGTTCAAGGCCGTTGCCCTGGCAGATAAGGATAGCGACGGCGAGCAGAGGGAGATACCGGTACTGTCCTCTGTGGTGACGCTGACAGAGAGCAAGGCTCTGACCTTAGAGCCAGGAGAGGGCGAGAAGGTAATCCTTGCCGACCTCTTCCCTGCCGGTGCACAGGACAGGCGCGTTATAGTGGAGAAGGTTGCCGACCCCGTGCAGACGGCCTTGGAGGCTTTGCCAAAGGTGGCACAACCCTCTGCCAATGATGTCCTGTCTTACGCCTCCGCCTATTATGCTGCCCATAAACTGGGATTGCCAGACACCATTATATATATAAATAAGGTATATAGCATGCAGAAGGAGGACGGCAGTATGCCCTGGTATCCAGGTCTGTCAGGCAATGCCTACTTGACACGCGAGGTGGGTTACCTCCTGGCGCGTCTTGGTTCCGACAATGCCAATGCTAAGAAGGTGATGGCCGGCATAAAGCGTTATCTAAAGGCAACCCTTGAAGAAAGCATAGAGAAGCGCAAGGAGTACAACAAGGATTGGACACCGTGGCTTGGCGACCTCCGCACTTTGTATGTTCTTGTCAAGGATGGTGATACCGACAAGGAAACCCTGCAACTTGTAAGGAAGGTGCTGAAGCGCCTGCCCGACAATCTGGAAGAAATGGACAGCGAGTACATAGCCATAGCCATGATAGTGAAGCATGCCCTGAAGGAGGCCGTGCTGAAGGACGGTGTGGCTGTACTCAGGACACGACTGAACCACAAGGACGGCACCTATCTGGCATATCGCGGAGGCAGTTGGCCAAGCATAGACCGTCGTCTGCACATACACACCCAGGTTATGGAAGCATGGCACACGGTATGCCCCGAGGACACCGCCACCATCCGTGGAATGCAGTACTGGCTCCTGAACCAGAAGCGTACACAGGGATGGAAGTCGCCCATAGACTGCATAGATGCCGTGTATGCCCTGACTGGCGGCAAGATGCAGAAGGACACTGATGCCGTTTCTGCTGTGCAAAGGGACACTATGGACATATCCAAGAACAAGTCCGTTGTCATTAAGAACGACGGCAAGCAGACTATGTGGGCAGCCGTATATGCAGAGTACACCCTGCCAGTGGATAAGGTTGAGAGCGCCGGCATGGACATCAGCCTGGAACGTAGTTTCAATGTACAGACACCCAAGGTTGGTGGCCGCATAAAGGAGAGGATACTGATAGACGCAAAGCGTGACTATGAATACGTTGTGCTCAGCGTGCCCCGTGCCGGATGTACGGAACCCGTAAGCAAACTGTCGGACTGCGGTTGGCAGAAAGGCCTGTCTTACTACATGCAGGTGCGTGACGACCGCACGGATTATTTCATCCCGGCCCTGCCACATGGCAAGTATGTGCTGGAAACGGAAATGACCATAGAGCGCAAGGGAGATTATGCCTCTGGTGTGCCAACGATAAAGTGCTGCTATGCCGAAGAGTTCAGGGCCCATGGCGTGAACGAGGTTGTAGAAGTGGGGGAATAATATAGAAAAAAAACGAGATAATGAAGCGTATTATGTTGATGTTGCTGGCGGTAGTGCTGCTGGCGGCTTGTTCTGGTGAAGGAGAGAAGAAGAAAGTCCTGGTTAGTTCAAAGGGTTTGCCCAGCGAACTGCTTTTGGTGGTAGACAAGGATGTGTGGGACAGCGACCTGCAGGATTCCATAAACGGCATAGTGAAGGCCCAAGTTCCCGGACTGATGCAGGTGGAGGAACTGTTCCGTGTGACGAGGATTTTCAGCAAGGGATATGCCTCCACCCATACCACCTTCCATACCAAACTGTTTGTCAAGGTGGACAAGACCCTTGACAAACCTATGATGGGAACCCGCCGCGACGAGTATGCCAACCCTCAGTTGGAACTGGTGGTGGCGGCACCGTCGTTAGATGCCTTGCGCGAATACCTTGCGCACAATAAAGGACGCATACAGGACATACTTGTAGAGTCGCAGATAGAAAGGCGCGTGGAACTGCTCAGGAAGAAATACAGCAAGAAGGTGGACGATGACCTGAAGGAAGTGCTTGCCATGTCGGTACGTGCTCCTGAGAACATGAAGGCTACCAAGAAGGGCGAGCGTTTCCTGTGGGGCGGAACCAACTTGTTGGAGAAGGACATGAACCTCGTAGTCTATACCTATGACTGGCATGGAGAGGAACTTATGGATGCCGACCGCTATGTGGAGAAGCGCGATTCAGTGATGAAACACAATATCCCCGGTTCCAACGAAGGGCAGTGGATGCAGACAGTGCGAGAGAGGGAGAACAAGCGTCCTCTGGTAGAATGTGCCGAGCGTGAGATAAACGGACGCAAGGTGATGGAGGCACGAGGTCTGTGGGAAATGAGGAACGGTGCCTTGGGCGGACCCTTCGTAAGCATTTCGAGTGTGGATACTGCGGCGCGCATGGTAATTGTGGGAGAAGGTTTCGTGTACTCCCCGTCTACTGAAAAGCGCGACCTTGTGCGCCAGATGGAGGCTGTGCTGAGGACGCTGAAGTAGGGTAGGAACCGGACGACATTTTAGGGATAAATTTGGAAAATACCCCACTTCTTCGTACCTTTGCCATTGATATGATTAGAAAAACGATATTCATATGTATGCTGCTGCTGGGCATGACGGCTGTTGCCCAACCTCGCTTCGTGGCTGATGCAGATATAGTAAAGACGGGCGAGGTGCTCTTCCAGAAACCATATGCTGTGGTGTTCGGTTTCACCAACAAGGGAAACAAGCCGCTGCATATCAAGAAGGTTGAGACTTCATGTGGCTGTGCCAAGGCAACATATACACGTGGCAACATAGCCCCCGGAGAAAGGGGCGAGATAACTGTGGAGTATGATGCCGGCATTCTGGGCACCTTCAGCAAGTATGTGGAGGTGTACACCAACATGGGCAGGGAACCGGAGTTCCTTACGTTCCAGGGGCGTGTCGTTGCAGAACTGTCGGACTATGCCACGGGATTTCCCATAGACCTGGGTAATGTGAGGATGAGCACCAACTACATTGAGTTCGACAACGTCAGGCAGGGCGATGTGGTCTATGCTGATTTGAATGTGGTCAATACGGAACGTACCGCATACAGTCCCGAACTGATGCACCTGCCGCCGTATATCCGTGCGGAATACCTGCCGGAGGCCATCCCGGGCGGCAAGGCCGGTGTGGTGCGCCTGATATTGGACAGCAGGAAACTGACATCGTTGGGCCTGAACCAGACGAGCGTGTATCTGGCCAGGTATTCGGGCGACAAGATAGGGGAATCCAACGAGATAGTGGTATCCGCTGTGCTGCTTCCCTCGGCAGTTACCGCCGCTTCTGCAGGCAGGAAACCCAAGATGAAACTTAGTTCCAATGAGGTTGTCTTGCATAAGTCCTCAAAGAAAATGAGGGCAGAGGTGATGGTTACCAACGAGGGCGATGCACCGCTGACGGTACACAACCTGCAGTTGTTCAACCATGCCGTGGGCGTTTCCCTGTCGGACAGGGTCCTTCAGCCTGGCAAGAGTGCCAAGATGATGATTACGGTGAAAAAGAACTTGTTGGCTCGCTTCAAGTCTCGTCCCCGCATACTTTTGGTAAGTGACGATGCCGAAGAACCGGTGAAGATCATAAACATAACAGTAAAGGACATGGACTGATGCTTCCACAGGTGGAAGTGTCATCTATAAAGACATTGCGATATGGAACATCCAGAGAACAGTTCAGAGTATGCAGGATTGGTTGTGAACAAGGGTGTGGAACAGCCGTCAAGTATCAATCCTTATCTGAAGCGTGGCAGGTTTGTAAGGCGCAGCCTGACGGCAGGAGACTATGTGGAGGGCATCCTGAAGGGTGATCCGTCCATCCTTGGCCAGGCCGTCACTTTGGTGGAAAGTACCTTGCCGGAACATATCGCCACGGCACAGGAGGTGATAGAGAAGTGCCTGCCGTACAGCGGAAATAGCGTACGTATAGGCATCAGCGGTGTGCCTGGGGCAGGAAAGAGCACCAGTATCGACGAATTCGGCGTGCATGTCCTGAAGGAGTATGGCGGCAAACTGGCCGTACTGGCCATTGACCCCAGCAGCGAGCGGACCAAAGGCAGTATCCTTGGCGACAAGACCAGGATGGAGAAACTGTCCGTGCACCCCAAGTCCTTCATCCGTCCCAGTCCCTCGGCAGGTTCCTTGGGTGGTGTGGCGCGTAAGACGCGTGAAAGCATCATTCTTTGCGAGGCTGCCGGATACGACAAGATTTTTGTGGAAACCGTAGGCGTGGGACAAAGCGAAACGGCATGCCACTCCATGGTAGACTTTTTCCTGCTGATACAGTTGGCGGGTACCGGCGACGAGTTGCAGGGCATAAAGCGCGGCATCATGGAGATGGCCGATGGTATCATCATCAACAAGTGTGACGGCAACAACGTGGAAAAGAGCCAGTTGGCGGCAAGCCATTTCCGTAACGCCCTGCACCTGTTCCCCACACCTGAGAGCGGATGGGAACCGGAGGTGCTCTGCTACAGCGGTTTCTATGGCATAGGAATAAAGGAGATATGGGATATGGTGTACCGCTATGTGGACTTCGTAAAGGCCAACGGATACTTTGAGCACCGCAGGGCGGAGCAGGCCAAGTACTGGATGTATGAAAGCATCAGCGAGAGTCTGCGCAACAGTTTCTTCCAGAACCCCACCATAGAGACGATGCTGCACGTAGAAGAGCAGGCCGTACTGAACGGGGAGAAGACGTCATTCGTTGCCGCCAAGCAACTGCTGGATACGTACTTTGCACTCCTCCATTAACCATTTCGGTGTGCTTGTGGCACCGCATATGCCAACGGAAGAACAGTCTTGCAGCCAGCCGGGGTCCACCTCGCTGGCTGTGTCTATCATGTAACTGCGTGGGTTTACCTCCTTGCACTGGGAGAACAATACCCGTCCGTTGCTGCTTTTCTTGCCACACACAAAAAGGATTACGTCATGCCGTGAGGCGAATTCGCGTATGTGTGGCATGCGGTTGGCCACCTGGCGGCAGATAGTGTCGGCATATTTGAACGTGGCATCGGGCGAGATGTGGTTCTGTATGTATTCCACAATGGTGCGGAAACCGTCCAAGGACTTTGTTGTCTGGCTGTACAGGCAGATGTCGCGGTTCATGTCTAATCTGCCAACTTCCTCGGGACTCTCTATCACGATGGCAGTACCCTCTGTCTGACCGACAAGTCCGAGCACTTCGGCATGACCGTTTTTGCCGAAGATGACAATCTGCTTCTTGTGCTCCGTGTCAGCCGTGTATTCCTTTCGGATACGCTCCTGCAGATGCAGGACGACGGGACAGGTGGCGTCCACGATGTGGATGTTGTTCTCCCTGGCTTTCTTGTAGGTGGAAGGTGGTTCGCCATGGGCACGGAGCAGGACGTTGGCATCGCGCAAGGTGTTGTATGTGTCGTGGTCTATGGTCTCCAATCCAAGTAGTTGCAGACGGTTGCACTCCTTGCCGTTGTGCACGATGTCACCCAGACAATAGAGTTTGTTTCCATTGCCCAGTTCCTCTTCGGCCTTTCCTATGGCTCTGGTCACTCCGAAGCAGAAACCGCTTCCTTCGTCAATTTCAATAACCATTCCTGCTGTTCGGCTATAGTCATGTTGCTGTTGTCCAGTACGATGGCATCCTCGGCTTTGGTCAGTGGAGATATTTCGCGGTGCGAGTCGATGTAGTCACGTTCCTGCACGTTCTTTAGTATGTCGTCGTAGTTGCATTGTTCGCCCTTTGCGGTAAGTTCGTCATAGCGGCGCTGTGCGCGTATTTCAGCACTGGCAGTGACGAAAATCTTCAGTTCTGCATCGGGGAAGACGACTGTGCCGATGTCGCGTCCGTCCAGGATGACACCCTTGGCCTTGCCCATCTCGCGTTGCTGTGCCACCATGGCTTCGCGCACGAAACCGAGTGTGGCAATAGGGCTGACGTGGTTGCTTACTTCAAGCGTTCTTATCTTATCCTCGACACGTTCTCCGTTGAGATAGGTGTCTGGGCGGCCTGTTGCCGGGTTGAACTTGAAGGAGATACGGATGTCGGACATGGCTGCCTGCAAACGCTCGGTGTCGATGTTGCCTTCTGCGTCTATCATGCCGTTCTGCATGGCATAGTATGTGACGCTGCGGTACATGGCACCGGTGTCTATGTAGACATAACCTAATTCCTTTGCCAGATTCTTGGCCATTGTGCTCTTGCCACAGGACGAGTGTCCGTCTATTGCTATGGTAATCATTGCGGGATTTGTTGGTTCGTGTTTTGGGGATTGTTGCTTGTAGTCTTTGCCTTTTTGTCCTTGGCAAAGGAGTATGCCAGGGTGAACGACAGTGTTGGTGCGCCGGTGTGGTAGTTGCCATAGGCAAATCCCACCTTTATCTTTTTTATGTTTATGCCTGCTCCTACGGTAATTCCGGCTGCATGCGAACTGCCTCCGGCCTTCATTTCCTGCCCCCTGCGGAAATTATATCCCAGTCCCACCCAGAAGCGGCCTTGGTAGAGAGTGACATCGGCGCCGAGGTTAAGGTGGTTCAGAAACAATTGGAATCCGTTGAGGTTTCCGTCGGGACAATAGTAGTAACCCTTGCTCCAATGGAACATGTCGTAGAACATGAGGTGCAGCCTTACCGGTAGTCGTCCAAGTCCCTTGCTGACTCCTAACTGCAGATCCATGGGCAGACGCTCTGCTGTTTCGTTGAATGCTGTAACCTGGCCTCCAAGGTTGGCGGCTACAATGGAAAGGGAGAGGTCCTTGTCACTGTTGAAATAGTTCAGTCCAAGGTCTACGGCAAGCGCTATGCTGGAATAACCGGCATAGTAGGAATATAGGAATTTGGCATTTACACCACCTGCCCATCTGTCGCTCAACAGATAACTGTAGCCTCCGGAGATGTTCATGTCCAGCATCCTTTCGGTACCAATGACGTTTCCTTCGTAATCGGTCTCGTCTATGTCCCCGTAACCTACGAATTGGGCCATGGCGCCCCACGTGCCTCTTTCCCTGTGTGCCTGGACGTAACTGATGTTGCCGGCCTTGCTGCCTTGCATGTAGGTGAGGAAGTTGAAGTTGAGGGTCTTGTCGCTGACGGAACTCATTAGTGCCGGATTCTGGAATATTAGAGATGCGTCGTCTTCGATCAGGGATATGTTTTTGCCTCCCAAGGCCAGTGCGTGGGAAGACGTGGGAAGATTGAGGAAGTCAAAAACAGTGTTGCCGCCTTGTGCCTTGGGGCTCAAGGGAAAGATCGTCAGTAACAGGAGGAACGGTAGCAGTCTTGTATGGGTCATGCGTTGTCGTATTTCGCTTTCAAAGGTAATGTTTTTTAATTCAATATGCTTGGTCGCCACGCTAAAAAAAGGTAATTGTCAAAAAAAACGTCACGTTAAAGCCGTTATATGAAAAAAAAGTCCTACATTTGCCCTTGCAGAAGTGCTAAAAACGATAAAAACATATATTTATGGAAGCAATCAAGACAGTTAACGATGAACTTCGTGGTCAGAAAACCACAAGCCTGCTTATAGGTTATATTGTGGTTTTGGCTGCCATGTTCGCCGCTTTCGAGTACACTACACGTGATGTGATAGTGAAGGAAGAGGGAAAGATCTATGAGAGTATTGTTTTGGAAGAAGACATGATTCCCATCACTCAGCAGCAGGAAATCGTGGCTCCTCCCCCAGCGGCTGCTCCCAAGGTTGCCGAAATTATCAATATCGTGGAAAATGATACTGAACTTCCTGAAGAGGAGATTGAAACCAGCGAGGAGGTAAATCAGGCAATAACCACGGTTGTGGGTACAGGTGCGCCCAGCGCCGTTGCTACAGGTCCCGTGGGTCCTGTTGTGGAAGAGGTGGATGATGACCGCATCTGGGATGCCGTAGAGGAAAATGCCTCATTCCCCGGCGGTGAGGCGGCCTGCCTGAAGTGGATTCAGGAAAATTTGAGGTACCCGACTATCTGTCAGGAACAGGGTGTGCAGGGACGTGTGATGGTTTCTTTCGTGGTTAATCGTGATGGTTCCATAGTTGACATCCGCGTACTCCGCTCTCCGGATGAGCACTTGTCTGAGGAGGCTACCCGTGTCGTTAAGAAGATGCCTAAGTGGAAACCTGCCAAGCAGGGTAACAGAACGGTGCGAAGCAGATTCCACCTTCCTATCATGTTCCGATTGGGATAATATAATAATATAATATGTACAGTTCAGAAGAAATTCTGGCTATGGTAAACCAGGGGCTGGCCGATCTCCGTTTGGAGCGCCAGCCCTTCGGACTTTACAGGCCGATACGCTATGTGTTGAGCATAGGTGGCAAACGCCTTCGTCCGGTGCTTTTGCTGATGACATACAACATGTATAGGGATGACGTGCAGAAGGCATTGCCTACTGCTATAGGTATAGAGACATACCATAACTATACCCTCCTGCATGATGACGTGATGGACAGGGCAGAGGTCAGGCGTGGCAAACCCTGTGTCCATAAGGTTTGGAACGAGAATACCGCCATACTGAGCGGCGACAGTATGCTGGTAATGGCATACGAGTTGGTAGCGCAGTGTCAGACGGACTGTCTCAAACAGGTGCTGGACTTGTTTACCGCTACCGCATTGGAGATCGGTGAGGGACAACAGTACGACGTTGACTTTGAGAACCGGATGGATGTCAGGGCAGAAGAATATATAGAGATGATTCGGCTGAAGACCAGCGTTCTGCTTGCTTGTGCCATGAAGATGGGAGCGATGCAGGCAGGTGCTCCGGAGGCGGATTGCGAACTGCTCTATCGTATAGGCGAGAAAGTAGGTCTCGCGTTCCAGTTGCAGGATGATATGCTTGATGTCTATGGTGACTTCCAGACCTTTGGCAAACGTATTGGCGGTGATATTCTCTGCAATAAAAAGACGTACATGCTGATAAAGGCGTTGGAAGGCGCAGACGAAAAGCAGCGTCAGGAACTGGAGTACTGGATCAATGCCAAGGAGTACGAAGAAGAGGAGAAGATAGCCGCAGTGACTGCCCTGTATAATCAGGTAGGCGTGCGTTCTGTGTGCCAGCAGTTGATAAATGAATATTTCGAAGAAGCCCGTGGACTTATGGACAAAGTCTCTTTGCCGGCAGAGAAGAAGGCTACCCTATGGCAATACATCCTCGGTCTTTTGGGAAGGAACAGTTGATGGTAGATACACACAGTCACATATACGGTCCTGAGTTCGATCAGGACCGTGGCGAAGTGGTAGCAAGGGCATTGCAGGCAGGGGTGGAAAAGATAATCCTGCCTAATATAAATGAAGACAGTATACCCCGTATGCTCTCTGTATGCCATGATTATCCGCAGATATGCTATCCTGCGATGGGGCTTCATCCCGAGGATGTCAGGGAAGACTGGCCGCAGGTGCTTGACCGTATGGAGCGGTTGCTGGATGGCGTGGTTGCTGTTGGCGAGATAGGCCTGGACTTTTATTGGGACTCTACGTTCCGCAAAGAACAGATTGAGGCTTTTGAACGCCAGATCTGTTGGGCCGGGGAGCATAACTTGCCGCTGATTATACACATGAGGAAGGCCGAGCAGGAACTGCTTGAGGTTATGGAAAGGCATAAAGGCGAAGGTTTGAGAGGCGTGTTCCATTGCTTCGGCGGAAGTCGGGAGACGGCGGCAAGAATGCTCAGGCATGACGGGTTTGTGCTGGGTATCGGCGGCGTTGTGACATTCAAGAACTGTCGTTTGTCCGAGACTCTTAAATATGTTCCTCTTGACAGGCTTGTCCTTGAAACGGATGCCCCGTATCTGGCACCGGTCCCTTTCCGGGGAAAGAGAAACGAACCTGCATATGTGAGTCATGTTGCCCGGTTCCTCTCTAATATATATAATGTGTCGGAACATGAAATAGGTGACATTACAAATTCGACTGTCAATCGCTTGTTTGGACTGCTTTGATTAGGTCTTTTAATGCGAAAAAGACAAAAAACGTTATGTGTAGGTAACTTTTTTGGGAAATAGTTATGCCAAGTCCGTTAAAAATTATATTTTTGTAACCGCAAACCGTGTAATTTGCACTTTGGAGAGGTGCTCGAGTGGCTGAAGAGGCACGCCTGGAAAGCGTGTATACGTCAAAAGCGTATCACGGGTTCGAATCCCGTTCTCTCCGCATTTATAATAAAGTATTCATTAAAAATAAACCTAAAAATTACCAAAACAATGAAAAAGTTATTTGCTATTGTTGCGATGGTGGCTGCATGCTCTTTCGCTTCAACTTCATCTGTAATGGCTCAGGAAGACGTTGCTGCAGTGGATACCGCTGTTGTTGATTCTGCTGCTGTTGATAGCGTTGCTGAGGCTGAGGCCGTAGAGGCCGCTCCCGTAGAGGACGTTGCTCCCGTTGAGGAGGAAGAGAATCTTCACAAGACTCTGAAGACCAAGTTCATTGAGGGTGACGCCGGCTTCATGTCATTGGTTGCTATCGCATTGGTTCTCGGTTTGGCTTTCTGTATCGAGCGCGTTGTTTATCTGAGTCTTGCTCAGGTTAACACCCGTAAGTTCTGTGCAGATATGGCAGCTTTGGTGGCTGCTGGCAAGATTGACCAGGCTATCGCCAAGGCTAAGGCTACCCGTGGTCCCGTTGCACAGCTTGGCCGCAAGGCTATGGAGTGCTTGAATAGCAATGACCAGAACGATATGGCTACTATCGAGCGTACCATCAACATGGAGGCTGAGGTTCAGGGCGCTTATCTCGAGGAGAACTGCTCTTGGATTACCCTGTTCATCGCCATGGCTCCCTCTCTCGGTTTCTTGGGTACTGTGATCGGTATGGTGCTCGCGTTCGATAACATCCAGAAGGCAGGTGATATCAGCCCCACCGTTGTTGCCGGCGGTATGAAGGTGGCTTTGATTACTACCATTTTCGGTATCGTTGTTGCTCTGATTCTGCAGGTGTTCTACAACTTCATCCTTTCTCGTATCGAGGCTCTTACCAGTAATATGGAGGAGGCTGCACAGGAACTTCTGGTTATGTGCGTGAGAAGTGAGAAGAGCAAGAAGTAATTCTGCCTTATCTCTAATTAAAGTAACATCTACTTATTATTAAGGAGAGATAGAAATGAAAATCCAGCAAATTTCCAAATACGTGATGTTGGCAGTCCTCGCTGTCAGTTTCGTAGTCTTCGCCATGTTCTTTGGCTTCTGGGGCGACGAGATGATGGGTGAGTTTGCTGCTCCGACATTCACATCCCTCTTGCTGTTCCTTATGTATGGAATAGTAGCGTTGACTACTGTCTTGACCGTCTGGACCGTATTGAAGGGTATTGCCAGCAACAAGGGTAACGACTCTGCCGCCACTACCGGCGTTCCCGGTTCGAAGATTACCATTTGCACATGGGCACTCTTCGTTGTGTCTTTGGTTATTGGTTATGTTCTTGGCATTGGCGAAGCGGACTTCACTGCTGCTGACGGTACAGTAACTCCCGGTCACATGGTAACAGTGGTGGATATGTTCATTTGGAGCATATACATCTTGTCAGCCGTAGCCTTTATTGCAATTGCTGTTGGCATGAGCGGTGTACTCACAAAGACCGCTTCTAAGTAATTAACCACTAAATAGCGAAAGATATGGCTAAGAAAAAGAAGAAGATGCCGGGTCTGAACACAAGTTCTACCGCAGATATATCTTTCATGCTGCTTATCTTCTTCCTGGTCACCACATCAATGGATACTGATACAGGTCTGGCTCGTCGTTTGCCGCAGCCACCGGATAAGGATCAGGAGGATGCACAGATTGATGTTAAGGAACGTAATGTCCTGAATGTTCGTCTGAATGCCGCAGGAGCATTGATGTGTAACTCGGAGATAATGGAGATTAGTTTACTTCGTGAACGTGCTAAGGAGTTTATTCAAAACCCCAATGATTTGAGCACTTTGCCGGAGAAGTCTGCAGTAGATATCGATTTGTTAGGTCAGTGTTACATTACCAAGAATCATGTGATTTCCGTACAGACCGACCGCGGTACACCATACAATGTGTATTTTCAAGTGCAGAATGAGTTGGTTGCAGCATACAACGAATTGCGTGACGAATTGTCGAAGACTAAATTCGGGCGTCCTTACGAGGCTTTGACCAATGAACAGAAGGTGGCAATTCGTGCATATTATCCCCAGAAGATTTCTGAGGCAGAACCTAAAAACTATGGAGGAAACAACTAATGGCAGGATTTAAGAAAAAGGAAAGTCGCGAGATGCCTGAGATGAACACCTCATCTCTCCCTGACTTGATCTTCACCATATTGTTCTTCTTCATGATTGTAACCACCATGCGTGAAGTTACTTTGCAGGTGAAGTTTACTACTCCCCAGGGTACGGAACTCGAGAAGTTGGAAAAGAAGAGTGCGGTAAGTTACATCTATGTAGGTCCTCCTACTGATGCTCTTCGTGCTCAGATGGGTAGCGGTACACGTATACAGTTGAACGACCGCTATGCAGAGCCTCGCGAGGTCATGGACTTCGTTGCTCAGGAGCGCCAGGGCATGGCCAATCAGGCAGAGCAGGTTATCTCCATCAAGGCCGACTCAAAGACACAGATGGGTATCATTACTGATATCAAGGAAGTGCTGAGAAAGTCATGGGCATTGCGTATCAACTACTCTGCTACACGTAGACAGTAATCAATACTTTATGTAACGATAAGATGAACGGGAGTCAGATGTGGCTTCCGTTCATTTGTTTTTTACTATAATCATATCTATACTTTATTAGTAATTGCATGTATATAAGTATCGTTGCCGCTGTGGCAAAGAACATGGCCATAGGTTGCGACAATAAGTTGCTCTATTGGTTGCCTAATGACCTTAAGCGTTTCAAGTCCCTTACTACAGGGCACACAATTATTATGGGGCGCAAGACTTTTGACAGTCTTCCCAAGGGGGCTTTGCCAAACCGCAGGAATGTTGTCTTGTCCCGTTCCTTGACAGAATTGCCGGGAGCAGAGGTATTCCCTGATTTGCAGACAGCGTTGGCATCATGTTCCGAAACCGAGGATATATATATAATAGGTGGTGAGAGTGTATATCGTCAGGCCATGCCGATTGCCAATCGTCTCTGTCTGACCGAGATTGATGCCATTCCCGAGCAGGCCGATGCCTTCTTCCCTGCAGTAGACCATAATGAATGGAGGGAGGCCTCCCGTGAGTGTCATGACGCCGACGAAAAGCACGGCTGTAGGTACTGTTTCGTGGATTATGTAAGGTAAGGATGCGGTACGTCCGCTGTTTGCAGAACCAATAGGAACAAACGCCGTTTTCACTTAAGGTCTTTGCTTTGCTAAGTAAAGACCTTAAGTTGTACAAGTAAAGGCCTTTGCTCTTCAAAGTAAGTACTATTGCATATGCAATGTATATTGGCATAGTCAATTGTGCAATGATTTGTAGTAATCATTTCCTTGGCGGTTCAGACAAATTTCGTTACCTTTGTGGCAAATAGACCGTGAATTACGTATGAAACAATATTTGGACTTGCTGAACCGCATACTTCAGGAGGGAGTGGATAAGGGCGACCGTACAGGAACCGGCACCAAGAGTATCTTCGGTCATCAGATGCGCTTTGATTTAGAGGAGGGCTTCCCTCTGCTGACAACGAAGAAGGTTCACCTGAAGAGTATAATCTACGAACTGCTATGGTTCCTGCAGGGCAACACCAATGCCAAGTGGCTACAGGAGCGTGGCGTGCGCATCTGGAACGAGTGGGCCGACCCTGAGACGGGCGACCTCGGACATATCTATGGTTACCAATGGCGTTCCTGGCCTGACTATAACGGTGGTTTCATAGACCAGATACAGCAGGCTGTGGACACCATAAAGAAGGATCCGAACTGCCGTCGCATCATCGTTTCTGCATGGAATGTTGCCGATTTGGACAACATGAACCTGCCTCCGTGCCATGCCTTCTTCCAGTTCTATGTGGCAAACGGCCGCCTGTCCCTGCAACTTTATCAGCGCAGTGCCGACACGTTCCTTGGCGTACCGTTCAACATAGCGTCATACGCACTCCTGTGTATGATGATGGCGCAGGTGTGCGGACTGAAACCTGGTGAGTTCATACATACCACGGGCGACACGCATATCTACACCAATCACATGGAGCAGATACACGAGCAGATGTCCCGCCAACCACGTCCGCTTCCACGCATGATACTTAACCCCGAGGTGAAGAACATCTTTGATTTCAAGTACGAGGACTTCACACTGGTGGATTACGACCCGTGGCCGGCCATCAAGGGAGTGGTTTCTGTTTAACGGTGAGCGGTGAACGGTGAACGGATGAGCGAGGAGTAGGGACGCTACGTGTAGCGTCCGTCATTCAAGCCAGGCAGGGTTTACTCTTCATGATCCACTTTGGATACTTATCGGACGCTGCACGCAGCGTCCCTACTTACCTTAAATCAGAATTTTGTATTCTGTACTCTGTTATCTACATCCTATACACTATTTCCGATGCAGGAACTACCTAAGGATTTCATAGCCCTGATGAGGGAACATTATGGCGATAGTGTTGCCGGAACTCTGTGCGATGCTTTGCTCGATACCGAGCCTGAAGTGTCTGTCCGCCTGAACAGACGTAAGATATCGGCGATTTGGGAGACCCACCCCAGCCCTCCCTGTGAGGGAGGGGGAGTGCTGGGACAGCCATGCGGGGTGGGATGGGAACCAGTCCCCTGGTGCCCCGATGCCTACTATCTGGCAGAGCGTCCTCCCTTTACTTTCGACCCTCTTCTGCATGCCGGAGCCTATTATGTACAGGAGGCGTCGTCCATGTACGTTGCAAAGTTGCTGAAGGATTACGGTTCTGATGCGGCATGTTCTGCTTTGGACCTCTGTGCCGCTCCCGGGGGCAAGAGTACTCTGTTGGCATGTCTGCTCCCCGAAGGTTCCCTTCTCCTCAGCAACGAACCCATGCCCAAGCGTGCCTATGTCCTGGCCGAGAACATGCAGAAGTGGACACGCATGCCCGTGGGCGCATATCCCGTGGAAAGTATCGTTACCAACAACTATCCTGCCGACTTCGGCGCTTTCTCCGATTGTTTCGACCTGATAGTTACCGATGTTCCCTGCTCTGGCGAAGGCATGTTCCGTAAGGACGAACAGGCCGTGGCCGAATGGAGCATGGACAATGTGATGATGTGTGTGGAGCGCCAGCGTGCTATCCTTCGCGATATATGGCATGCCCTGAAACCCGGCGGACTGCTCGTCTACAGTACCTGTACCTTCAATCGCTTCGAGGACGAGGACAATGCCCGTTGGATATGTGACGGCCTTGGTGCCGAACTCCTTGAAGAGCGCCATTTCCTGCCGGGGCGCGACCGCGGTGAAGGCTTCTATTGTGCCGCTATCCGCAAGTCTTTCTTGCCAGATTCGGCCGATGCCGATGAGCGCACCGCCCAGGACGTGGCACGCCAACATGATGCCATCAGACGCAAGGCCAACAGCACCCTCCGGGTTATGCCACAGGCATTCCTCTGCGAGGGTCCCCAGATAGAACTCTCCTACGATGATGCCCTCCACTATCTCCGTCGCGAGGCCATACGTGTGGAAGCCCCCAAGGGTCCTGTCACATTGTCCTATATGGGCTTCCCCCTCGGTCCCGGCAAGGGCGTAGGCAACAGAATCAACAACCTCTACCCCGAAGCATGGAGGATAAGGACCACCTACACCAAGCGTTGGAGCCTTTGGGAAACGGAAGGATAAAAACGGAAATGTGAAAACGGAACCGACGCAGGAAGCGAGAGCAGAAGCAAAATTTATTTTGATTATGCCGAGCAACAAGGAGGAAAAGACCGCGAAGCGGGATTAAAACTGAAAACTGTTAGGACATACCCCCTCCGTCGCTTCGCTCTTCTGTCCACGTCGCACTGGGAAGTGCTCCCCTCAGAGGGTACAGAATGACATTCAGTCATTCTTCTGAAGCCCCTCTTCGCCCCCTACCTTAGAGGGACAAAGAGGGTTGAGCGTTATTCCCCACTTTCTCCCCCTGAACAGGGGGAGTCCCGAAGGGGAGGGGGTATGATGAAGCGGGAAGACGAAAAACGGAAAACTATAATTGTGATTAAACAAGGGCAGAAGCAGAGTAGGGACACGGATTTGCCACTTAGTACCCAACGCTCTAACCTTCAACCTTCAACCTTTAACCTTCAACGTTCAATTTTCAACTTTCAACCCATGACCGAGGTTCTTCTGCATTGCTGTTGCGCCCCATGTTCCAGCGCTATCATAGAGTGGATGTTGCAAAACGGCATCCGTCCTGTGCTTTATTATTGCAATCCCAACATCTTTCCCGAGGAAGAATATCTCATCCGCAAGAACGAGTGCACACGCTATGCCGCGGAATTGGGACTGGAGATAGTGGACGACGACTATGACCATGCGGCATGGTCCTGTGCCATCCGCGGACACGAGGCCGAACCTGAGCGCGGCAACCGTTGCCTGGAATGTTTCCGCATGCGCCTGCTTTCTGCCGCCCGCCGTTGCAAGGATATGGGACTGGCAACATTCACCACCACCTTGGCCAGCAGCCGATGGAAGCGTCTCGACCAGATTGCCGAGGCAGGCCATTGGGCAGCCTCGCAGGTAGGTGGAGTGCAGTTCGACGACCGCAACTGGCGCAAGGGGGGGGCTGCAACAACGCCGCAACAAACTGCTCCGCGAGCACGGTTTCTACAATCAGGTCTTTTGCGGATGCGAGTACAGTCTTGCCGCACGTCTGTCGCAGATGCAGAAGGCAGAACTGAGGCAGTGGATCAAGGGTCTGAAGTCCGCCCGTTCTGCCCGGTGGATTAAGGAGAAGAGCAACGAGGCATGCTCCCGCCTCATGTCCGACGGCCTGTGGCGTGCTGCCGGCACGGTGCTGCTCTATCATCCCTTGCCCGACGAGGTTAACACATCCCTGCTTCTTGACAATGCCCTGCAGAGGGGCAAGCGTGTGCTTCTGCCCAAGGTGGTGGGCGACGACCTGGAACTACGCATATACACCCCCGGTTCCCTGCAACCAGGTGCATACGGTATCATGGAACCTACGGGAGAAGTCTTCCTCCCCGAGTCCTATCCCTCCATAGACCTTGCCGTCATCCCCGGAGTGGCATTCGACCGCCATGGCGTGCGCCTTGGCCGTGGCAAGGGGTATTACGACCGCTTGCTTCCCCTTCTGCCCAACGCCTACAGGATGGGCATCTGCTTCCCCTTCCAGTTGTTGGGGCATCTCCCCTCCGAACCCCACGATGTGCTGATGAACGAAGT
>JAZURY010000013.1:0-24640 GCA_045606445.1 Bacteroidaceae bacterium | reverse complement strand
CTTTAAGGGCTTTAGGGGCGAGTTAGAGGCCTTTGCTGTCCAGTTCTGCTGCCATTTCCTGCAGTACGGCCTTTGCCGCCTCAGCCGCTGCATTGGCAAAGTTCTCTGTGTTGTCGGCATAGATGATGGCGCGTGAACTGTTTACCAACAGACAGCACTCCTGTGTCATGCCGTATTTGCACACCTCGCTAAGCGAACCGCCCTGGGCGCCTACGCCAGGTACGAGAAGGAAGTGGTCGGGCACTATCTTGCGTATTTCCTCGAAGGCCTGTCCCTGTGTGGCGCCCACCACGTACATCATCTGGTCGTTGCCGGCCCACTCCTGGCTCTTGCGCAGAACCTTCTGGAAGAGTTTCTCGCCGTCGGTGCTCTCTGTCAACTGGAAGTCGTGGCTGCCCTTGTTGCTGGTAAGTGCAAGTAGGATGACCCACTTGCCGTCGTAGCCCAGGAAGGGGGTTACGCTATCCTCGCCCATGTAGGGCGCTACGGTAACGGAGTCGAGGTTGTATTCCTCGAAGAATGTACGTGCGTACATGGCAGAGGTGTTGCCGATGTCGCCACGTTTGGCGTCAGCGATGATGAACTGGTCGGGGTAGTTCTCCTGAATGTACTTTACTGTCTTCTCGAAGGCCATGAGACCCTTCACGCCGAAGGCCTCGTAGAATGCCAGGTTGGGCTTGTATGCCACACAGTATGCTGCGGTGGCGTCGATGATGGCCTTGTTGAAGGCAAAGATGGGGTCCTCTTCGTTCAAGAGGTGTGCGGGGATTTTCTTCAGGTCGGTGTCGAGGCCTACGCAGAGGAAACTGCGTTTTGCCTTGATATTCTGGATAAGTTCTTGTCTGGTCATTGTATTTGGGTGTGTTAAGAGGTTAGACTTATGGTTATAGATTCAATAGACTCAATAGATGTAATAGTTACTATAGTATTGCTTTACAGTTCGGCTTCTTTGAGTCGTTCGGCATTTTCGGCCACGATGAGGTGGTCTATGCAGTCCTGTATGCTGCCGTCCATGAATGCGCTGAGGTTGTAGATGGTGTAGCCGATGCGGTGGTCGGTGATACGTCCCTGCGGATAGTTGTAGGTGCGTATCTTTGCCGAGCGGTCGCCTGTGGACACCATTGTCTTTCTCTTGGAAGCGATGTCGTCCAGATATTTCTGGTGTTCCTTGTCGTAGATGAATGTACGCAGACGTGCCAGTGCGCGCTCCTTGTTCTTGGGCTGGTCGCGTGTCTCGGTACACTCCACCAGGATTTCCTCGTCCTCGTTGGTAAATGGGTTGCGCCACATGTAGCGTGCACGTACGCCGGACTCCACCTTGTTGACGTTCTGTCCGCCGGCACCGCTTGAGCGGAAGGTGTCCCACTTGATGGCACCCTCGTTGATTTCCACGTCGAACTCCTCTGCTTCGGGAAGTACGGCCACTGTGGCGGCACTCGTGTGCACGCGGCCCTGCGTTTCCGTGGCAGGCACACGCTGTACGCGGTGCACTCCGCTCTCGTACTTCATGATGCCGTACACGCCTTCGCCGGTGACGCTGAATATGATTTCCTTGTATCCGCCCGAGGAACCCTCGCTGAAACTGGACACTGCCATCTTCCATCCCTTGGTCTCAATGTATTTGCTGTACATGCGGAACAGGTCTCCGGCGAAGAGGGCGGCTTCGTCACCTCCTGTGCCGCCACGGATTTCCATGATGACGTTCTTGTCGTCCTCGGGGTCGGCAGGTACGAGGAGCAGTTTTATCTCGTCCTCGAGTTCGGGGATGCGCTTCTCGCTCTCGGAGAGTTCTTCGCGCAGCATCTCCCTGGTTTCGGCATCCTCCTCCATGGCCAGCATTTCCTTGGCGTCGGCAATGTTCTGCATGCAACCCACGTATTCCTTGCGGGCATCCACTATGCGGCCAAGGTCCTTGTACTCCTTGGTCAGTTTCACGTATCTCTTCTGGTCGGCTATGACGCTGGGGTCCGTAATCAGGGTGGACACCTCCTCGAAGCGTGATACCAGGCCTTCCAGTCGTTCAAGCAAGTTGTTTGCCATTTCTCTTACGTCTCTTGGTTTAATAGTTGAACTCGCCGAACTCGCTCTTTATGGTCAGGCTCTTCTTGCCCTCCTCTATGTGTCCCACGATCTGTGCGTCGATGTTGAAGGACTTGGAGATGGCAATCACCTTTTCTGCCATTTCGGGTGCAACATAGACCTCCAGGCGGTGGCCCATGTTGAACACCTTGTACATCTCGCTCCAGTCCGTCCCGCTCTCTTCCTGTATGGCACGGAACAGTGGAGGAACGGGGAACATGTTGTCCTTTACTACGCGGCAGTTGTCGCTGACGAAGTGCAGCACCTTGGTCTGTGCGCCACCCGTGCAGTGCACCATGCCGTGGATGTCGGCACGCATCTCGTCCAGCATCCTCTTTACCACGGGGGCATAAGTGCGGGTGGGGGAGAGCACCAGTTTGCCGGCGGTGAGGGGTGCTCCCTCCACCTCGTCGGTAAGCCTGTACTTGCCGCTGTATACCAGTTCCTCTGGCACCTGGTGGTCGTAACTCTCGGGATACTTTTCTGCAAGGTATTTGTTGAAGACGTCGTGGCGTGCCGAGGTCAGGCCGTTGCTGCCCATGCCGCCGTTGTACTCTTTCTCGTAGGTGGCCTGTCCTGTACTTGAAAGGCCCACTATGACATCGCCGGGGCGTATGTTGGCATTGTCGATGACATCGCTGCGCTTCATGCGGCAGGTGACGGTGCTGTCCACGATGATGGTGCGCACCAGGTCGCCCACGTCGGCAGTTTCTCCGCCTGTGCCGTAGATGCCCACACCCATTTCGCGCATCTCGGCCATCAGTTCGTCAGTTCCGTTGATGATGGCGGAGATAACCTCGCCCGGTATGAGCATCTTGTTGCGCCCGATGGTGGAACTTACCAGGATGTTGTCCACGGCGCCCACGCACAGGAGGTCGTCTGTGTTCATGATGAGCGCATCCTGTGCTATGCCCTTCCATACGCCCAGGTCGCCGGTTTCCTTCCAGTACATGTAGGCCAGGGAAGACTTTGTCCCTGCTCCGTCGGCATGCATGATGTTGCAGTACTCGGGGTCGCCGCCCAGAATGTCGGGGATTATCTTGCAGAAAGCCTGGGGGAAAAGCCCCTTGTCTATGTTCTTGATGGCGTTGTGTACATCCTCTTTGGCAGCGGACACACCGCGCATCATGTATCTTTGGTTGCTCATAAATGATATGTGTGTTATATTTATGGGCACAAAGATACGAATAAGTGAGCAAAATATCAAATATATTTGAAGTTTTTCGTGCGATGGTGTCCAAGACCGGGTGTCGGTGAAACGAAAAATGAATGCAGTCGGTGGGGGTGGCTTGGGTGTGTTTCTCAGGATGTCCAGAAGTCCCAGCCGGCTATGGCCTGCAGTTCCAGCATCTCCCGGCCGTTCTTCACCTTGGCGCCATGCCGTGCTCCCTGGCGTAGGAACATGGTCGTTTCGGGGTTGTAAATGAGGTCGTAGAGAAGGTGGTCCTGGGAGAGTGCCTCATAGGGTAGGGCTGGCGCTTCCTCGGTGTGGGGGAACATGCCCACGGGAGTGCAGTTTACTATCACGTGGTATTCCTGTAAAATGCTGGCGGTGATTTCGGAGTAGGTGAGGCGATTGGGGGCTTTAGGGTCCTTAGGGTCCTTAGGGTCTTTAGGGACTTGGCGGCTGACGTAGGTGCATTGTATGCCCAGTTTCTCCAGTCCTGCCTTTATTGCCTTTGCCGCTCCGCCGGTGCCTAAGATGAGGGCTTTCCTGTGGTGCGGTTCCAGCAGTGGGGCTATGCTGCCGGTAAACCCTATGATGTCGCTGTTGAAACCGGACAGCCTTACGCCGTCCATGCATCGTCCGCCGGTGTAACTCTCGCCGCGTTGTATTTTCACCACGTTGACGGCTCCTATTTCCAGAGCCTCGGGCGTGATGTCGTCCAGAAACGGCAGTATGGACTCCTTGTAGGGGATGGTGCAGTTCAGACCCTCCAGGAGTGGGTGCTCCCGGACAATGTCGCGGAGGCATCCTATATCCGGTATCTCGAAGTTGAGGTATTGGGCATCCATGCCCTCTCGGCGGAACTTCTCTGTAAAGAAATTTCTGCTGAAACTGTGCCCCAGTGTCAGTCCTATGAGTCCGTATTCTTTCATCTTGCTGTAATGTGGAAGCAACCCTGCTTCACCTCGTATTTTATGTGGCACAACCCATCCTCGCGTACATCCCTCAGTACCTCTGCCAATATCCACTTTAGGGTGTCGTTCTGTACCGCACGCCGGTTTTCGTCGGGAGGGGAAACGGTGTGATACCTGTTGTATGGGATGTCGAAGGTGGTGCCGTAGCGATGGCAGGACTCGGGGGACGCGTTGACATTGGTGCGGCGCAGGCGTTCCACATCCTCTTCTGTGCGCAAGACGCTGCTAACCAAAATCCTGTGCAGGGGAATCCCCTTCATGTGGAGCGAATCCAGATAGTTGCGTGCTATGGTTTCCAGAACTATGGCGGCACGTGGCACGAGGTAAGGTATGCTGCTGCTCATGCCCGGGTCTATCTTATAATAAGGATTAGAACCGATGAACACCAGTTCGCTTTTCCTCTTCTCTGCCTCCATGCGGTTCCTCACGGGCTTTACGCCCCACCGCCTTGCGCTCTCGGCATGGGTGTCCTGCAGGTCGGGGAACGTTCCGCTGAAGGATGGGACGGAGTAGATGGGGTGGGGGCGGAGACCCGTTTCCGGTGTTCCCTGTGAGGGAGATGGGCGGAGGTCCTGCCCGTCCTGTGCGCAGGAACCGTTATCCGTCGCTCTCACTATTCCCAGTATTCCCACTATGCAGCAGAACAGGGTCAGGTAGTAGTTTTTCTTCAGTCGTCTCATGATTTTCGAGACAAAGTTATTACAAAATGGTGTGTATTCCAAATATATTCTGTAACTTTGTGCACAAAAAGGTCAGGAAAGCGATGATAGAAAAGCATATCATACTGGAAGATGTGGATCCCGTGGTGTTCTACGGGGTGAACAATGTCAATATCCAGATGGTGAAGGCTCTCTATCCCAAGTTGCGTATCGTGGCTCGTGGCAATGTGCTCCACGTTATGGGCGATGAACTGGAAATGTGCGCCCTGGAAGAGAATGTGGAGAAGTTGCAGAAGCATTGCCTGAAGTACAACAGCCTGACGGAGGAAGATATCCTGCATATCCTGCGCGGAGAGCGTGTCAGCAAGGAGGGTGTGGAAGGCGTGGTCGTGTACAGCGTCACGGGCAAGCCCATCTCCGCCCGTAGCGAGAACCAGCAGAAACTGGTGCGCCTGTATCAGGAGAACGATATGATTTTCGCCACCGGACCTGCCGGCAGCGGCAAGACATACATGAGCATAGCGCTGGCGGTGCGCTCGTTGAAGAACAAGGAGATACGCAAAATCATCCTGTCGCGCCCCGCGGTGGAAGCAGGCGAGAAACTCGGTTTCCTGCCCGGCGACATGAGGGACAAGATAGACCCCTATCTGCAACCCCTCTACGATGCTCTGGAGGATATGATACCTGCACAGAAACTGCGCGAGATGATGGAGCAGAACATCGTGCAGATAGCCCCTTTGGCCTTCATGCGAGGGCGTACGCTGAACGATGCCGTGGTCATCCTGGATGAGGCGCAGAACACCACTTCGGCACAGATAAAGATGTTCCTGACTCGAATGGGAACTAACACCAAGATGATTATCACCGGCGATACATCGCAGGTGGACCTGCCGCGTGGTGTCGGGAGCGGACTTTCCGAGGCCCTGGAGATTCTGGACGGAGTAAGCGGCATAGGTTTCGTGCACATGAACCGCAAGGACATTGTGCGCCACAGGTTGGTGTCGAGGATTGTGGAGGCGTATGATAAACGGAAAACGGAAAACGGAAAGCTGAAGCCTGTGTAAATCAGTCGTATCAGTGTCGTCTGTGGTCCATGACAAATGGAAAGCCGAGAGCATATAATAGGTAAAATATAAATTATATAGATATGAAAGCATTAACACGTACAGACTTTAACCTGCCAGGTCAGGTGAGTGTATACCACGGCAAGGTCCGTGACGTTTATGACATTGACGGCGACCTGCTCGTCATGGTGGCTACCGACCGTATTTCGGCCTTCGATGTAATCCTGCCAAAGGGCATCCCCTTCAAGGGACAGTGCCTGAACCAGATAGCGGCTTCATTCCTGGACGCTACCGCCGACATCGTCCCCAACTGGAAACTGGCCACCCCCGACCCCATGGTCACTGTGGGCCTCCGTGCCGAGGGCTTCCGCGTGGAGATGATTATCCGCGGTTATCTGACAGGTTCTGCATGGCGCGAGTACAAGAACGGCTGCCGTGAAATCTGCGGCGTGCGTCTGCCCGAGGGTATGCGCGAGAACGAGCGTTTCCCCGAACCCATCATCACTCCCACCACCAAGGCCGATGAGGGCCATGACGAGAACATCAGCAAGGAGGAAATCATTGCCCAGGGCATTGTAAGCAAGGAGGACTACGAACAGATGGAACAGTACACACGCGCTCTTTTCCAGCGCGGAACTGAGATTGCCGCCAAGATGGGGCTTATCCTCGTGGATACCAAGTACGAGTTCGGCAAACGCGACGGCAAGGTTATCCTGATTGACGAGATACACACCCCCGACAGTTCACGCTACTTCTATGCCGAAGGTTACGAAGAGAAGTTCGAGAAGGGCGAGGCACAGAAGCAACTCTCCAAGGAGTTCGTGCGCCAGTGGCTCATTGAACACGACTTCATGAACCGCCCCGGCGATGTCATGCCCGAGATAACCGACGAATATGCACAGAGCGTGAGCGACCGCTACGTTGAACTCTACGAACACATCACCGGCACCAAGTTCGTGCCAGCCGACAGCGAGGGCGATATACAGCAGCGTATCGAACGCAACGTTACAAAGTGGCTGGAGAGCAGAAAGTAGGACCCATCCCGCCCCTCCCTATGGTGGAGGGGATGCAACGATGTATAACCAAGAGCAGATAAAACCCTACTCCCGGCAAGGGGAGAAGGTGGAACAGGTGGAGGCAATGTTCGACGGCATTGCCCCCACCTATGATTTTCTTAACCACGCCCTCAGTATGGGTGTGGACAAGGGGTGGAGGCGCAAGGCAGTGGAGGCTTTGGGCCGGTATGCCCCCGAACGTGTCCTGGACATTGCCACGGGTACGGGCGACTTTGCCATTCTCGTGGGTCAGTTGCTCAGGCCGGGGCAGATTGTCGGGGCAGACATCAGCGAGGGGATGATGGAGGTGGCCCGCCGCAAGGTAAGTGCCCTGGCACCGCAACTGCAGGGCACCGAGATTCTTTTCCGGAAAGAGGACTGCCTGCACCTGACTTTCCCCGCAGGTTCCTTTGATGCGGTGACCGTGGCCTATGGTGTCAGGAATTTTCAGGACCTCGACGCCGGCCTTTCCGAAATGCACCGTGTGCTGCGGGAGGGCGGACATCTGCTCATCGTGGAACTTGCCACGCCGCCACGTTTCCCCATGCGCCAACTCTTCTGGCTCTATTCCCACGTGGTCATGCCTCTGGTGGGGTGGATTGTCAGCAGGGACAGCCGTGCATACTCCTATCTTCCTGCCACTATGGAAGCCTTCCCCCAAGGGGAGGTGATGCAGGGCATACTGCAGAAGGCCGGTTTCCGCTCCGTGCAGTGGAAACGTTTCACTTTCGGCATCTGCACCATGTATTTGGCGGAGAAGTAGAAACAGCCCTCCCGAGAACGGACCTGTGCCCTCCCGAGGACGACTCCCTGCCCTCCCGAGGACGCCCGCCTGCCCTCGGGAGGACTTTTTTGACGGTGTTTTGCAACATGTTGGACGAAATATTTGCCCGATAATTTCCGAATGTCGGCGTAAATCCCTATCTTTGTGCACATAATACCTAAATAATGTGTGCAGATGCAAAAGAAAATGCGAGAAGGTGCAAGGTTCTTCCTGACGGTTATGCTGCTGTCGGCGGCTCCGCTAATGACCCTTATGGCCGAGACCGTGAAGGTGAACATACGCTTGAACGGCAAGACGCGTTCTCCCAGGACTAACCTGTGGATGGGTGTGCTGGAGGTGCAGATTGCGGACAAGAAGAGTTTCTATACCGTGGAGGCTGCCCAGGCAGGGCAGACAATCACTTTCGATGTCCCCGACGGCGCATTCTTCGGCCTGCGTGGCAATGCAAAGTTGCATGGCTACAGCCTGAACCGCATAGAACAGCATCCCGATGGCTGGGACGTCGTTTACGATGCCGACGGGCAGAGCGAGTACCAGTACCTGTGGTTCCACAACGACAAGGAACCCTTCCGCATACCCAGCATCGTAACCATGAAGGACGGCAAACTGCTGGCAGTGAACGATGCACGTCCCTGCGGTTCCGATATAGGCTACGGACGTGTGGATCAGGTAATGCGCATAGGCTCCAAGGACGGCAGCAAATGGGCGGAGGGAAAGTACATCATACAGGGCAGTTACAGCGACGAGGGTGTCCGCGATGACGGTTTCGGAGACCCTGCCATGGTGGTGGACCGCGAGACCGGTGCCATTCTGCTCATCGACGTTTGCGGGCATACCGTATGCTGGCACGGCAACTGGCCCGACGGAGAACCCAACCCGGTGGCACGCCTGTACAGCACGGACAACGGCAAGACATGGGGCGATGCACTCAGCGGCAAGCACTCTCCTGCTCCGAAGGGGGCTATGTGCTCTTGGGCCGACATCACCAATGTGTTCTACGGCGCTTTCATGCAGCGTGGCGAGGAAGGCTTTGACAAGTATCGTGTGCAGAGCCTTTTCGTGGGTAGCGGCAAACTGACGCAGAGCAAGACCATAAAGGTTGGAACCCATTATCGTGTATATGCTCCCGTGTGGACGAAGAACCATGGTAACCGTGTGCTCTACACCGACGACTTCGGCCAGACCTGGCATGCACTGGGAGGCAAGACCGCCCTGCCTTGCCCTCGTGGCGACGAGCCCAAATGCGAAGAACTGCCCGATGGCAGCGTGGTGCTGAGCAGCCGCAAGGGTGCCGGCCGTTTCTTCAATATCTACAAATATGCCGATGACAAGCAGAAGGTGGCAGGAGCATGGGGCGACGTTGTTGCCAGCGACCTGCAACAGGGAGGCATCAAGGTGGGACGCAACAGTACAAACGGTGAAATTCTCATCCTTCAGGCACAGAGAAAGGCGGACGGTGCACAGCGCACCATTGCCTTGCAGTCGTTGCCAACGGGGGACGGACGTTCGGACGTGAAGATCTACTGGAAAGACATCACCGAGCCCTCCTCTTATGCCACACCCAAGGCATTTGCCGAGGACTGGAACCAGCAACCCTATCAGGTCAGTCACACCGGCAGCGCATACAGCACCATGACCCTGCAGAAGGACGGGCGCATAGGCTTCTTCTACGAGGAAGAGCCTGGCTGGTACTCAATGGTGTATGTGCCCATTACTGTGGAAACAATAACAAACGGACTCTATTTTATAAAATGATTTTATATTAACCCTAATCAACCTAATTAAAATGAAGAAAACACTTCTAATGTTAATGGCCCTGCTGAGCACCTCGGTATCGGTATGGGCAGACAAGGTTACAGACTTGTCACAACTTAGCAACGACAAAGTGTACACCATCCGCAGCGAGCGTGCATTCTTGCTTTACAGCGACAAGATGCCCGACGAGTTGTGCTCAAGCACAGGTAAGAACGTGGGTAGTGTCACTTACAGTCTCAACGACCCCAATCTTCAGTTCAACATCATGAAGAATGGCGACAACTACTATCTCTTCAGCGTTGGTGCTCAGAAATATGTGGGCAACAATGGCGCATACACCGCCAATGCTTCTGCGGCACTGAAGATGGAGAAAGTAAGTAATGCTACTTATCCTTGGAAGATGTGCATTGGCAGTCAGGGCATGAACACACAGATTTCTGGCCAAAGCAATTCTGGTATTATGGTAAACAGTTGGACCACCACCGACGCTGGTAACTGTTTCTATATTGAGGAAGCCATTCCCGAGGACAAGAACTATACCGTTGTTGTACTTGGTACAGAAGACGCTGCTGCCGGTTTTACTTACGACGGTCAGGAATACAAGAATGGCGCTACCATAGCAACCAAGGCTGTCATCAAGGCGTCTGACGTGCAGGCAACATCTGTGGACGGTACTATGGCAGTTGTAAATGTGGACGGTTTGACTATCTATGTCAGTTATTTCGATGCCGACACCAAGTTCTACACCATTCAGGGCGGACACGGCGGATTCGTCAGCATGAATTCCGACTATACCGACGGTGGTAATATGCTGCTTACCAACAGTGCCAAGCCCCGTGACAACAAGGGTATATGGGCATTCGTAAGCCAGAGTACCGGCAAATACAAGGTGTATAACTACTCTACTGGTCTGTCTAAGGTGTTGGGTATCACAGGTACTGAGGCCAATGCACGTGCCACGATGGTTAAAGACGGCACAGAGGGTTACAGCACACTGTTCTCTGGAAGGTTTGATTTTAGTGGTGGCCAACATTCTGTCGTCAGGATAGACGGAACAGGACATTATTGGAACAAACGTAATAACTACCTGGCTCTTTGGGAAACCTCCGAAGCTACTGCCTTGGGAGATACCGGTTGCAAGTTCTTCTTCACCGAGGTTGATCCTGCCGATTATCCCGATACATACTACTATGAAGTGCAGAACATCACCGGTGTAACTGAGTTCTCTCCCAAGAATCCCAACACTCTGTGGTACAAGACTTCTGCAGAAGCCAGCGGTGTAAGTTATCCCTGGATGGAGTATGCACTGCCTTTGGGTAACGGCGAACTGGGATGTATGATATTCGGTGGCGTACACAACGAGGAAATCCAGTTCAACGAGAAGACCCTTTGGAGCGGTCCAGCCAATGTTGTCGGTGCTGGTGGCGGACAGCGTACATTCATGGACTTCGGTTCTGTATTCGTAGAGAACAAGGACAAGAGTATAAATGAAGGCGTTACAGACTATGTGCGCTATCTTGATATTGAAGAGGGTATTGCCGGAGTCCAGTTCAAGAACGGCAACGGTTCTCTGTTCACACGCAAATACTTCAGTTCTGCTCCCGACCAGGTAATCGTCGGTCAGTATAAGGCAGAGGGCGAGGACAAGATGAACCTGAACTTTACTATCGAACCGGGTTTGGATATAAGTGCAGGCGGTGTTACTTACGAAAACGGTATGGCATACTTCACCGGTCAGATGACTGTTAAGTATGCTGCACGCCTGCATGTCGTTGCCGACGAAGGTGCAATTGTGGAAACTTCAAGCAAGGGTATCCGTGTGCAGAATGCAACAGAGGTTACCTTCTACCTTAAGGGTGCTACAAACTTTAACGGCGATATTGATGTTCTGAACAATTATTTCACAAGCGAGACCGCAGCACAGGTCAACGAGCGTGTTAAGGCTGAAGTTGAGGCTGCTGTTGCCAAGGGTTATGACGCAGTGGAAAAGGCACACGTGGAAGACTTTACCGCCATCACCAAGCGCATGACCTTCGACCTCGGTCTGCAGACTCCCAGCGTTGACACCAAGACTCTGGTTGACAAGTACTATCCCAACAATACCAATGCTAACAGCACAGCCAATGACCACCTGTTCTTGGAGCAGTTGTACTTCCACTTCGGACGTTATCTGGCTATCAGTTCTAACCGCAAGCCCATCGCCGCTCCCAACAACCTGCAGGGTATCTGGAACGATCGCGGTGCCAACTCTCCCTGGAACTCTGACATCCATACCAACATCAACATCCAGATGAACTACTGGCCCACAGAGATTACCAATCTCTCTGACTTGCACAAGCCTTTCGTTAACTTCATCATTCGTGGTGCACAGAGCGATGGTTGGAAGAATGTCGCTCAGCAGTATAATGGGGGGCATGGTTGGAGCGTACTCACCGAGACTTCCCTCTACAACAGCATGAGCACATGGGGTGCCAACTACCTCGTTGCCAACGTATGGTACACCAGTCACCTGTGGACGCACTGGCGCTACACTCAGGACAAGGAGTTCCTGGCCAAGGCCTTCCCCGTAATGTGGGAATGTGCCAAGTTCTGGTTCCACCGTTTGATTGAGGACCGTGGTTTTGACAGCACTAAGGACGAACAGGAAAGTGTTCGCAACTACACCCCAGCATACGCGTTCGAAGCCGACGGGACTTTCGTCGCTCCAGACGAGTTCAGTGCTGAGCAGCACGACAACCAGACCGAGGACGGTACTGCACACGCCCAGCAGATGATCTACTACCTGTTCCAGAACCTGAGCGACGCTATCGGTATCCTTGGCGTGGAGAACACCGGTCTTACCAACGAGGATGTTGACAAACTGAACCTCTATCTGGACAAGACCGACAAGGGTCTGCACACTGAGACATACACCGGCAGCTGGGGTGCTACCTACAATGGTGTGAAGACTGGCGACCAACTCCTGCGCGAATGGAAGTACAGTCCCTTCGACATCAGTAAGGACCGTGGCCACCGCCACATGTCTCACATGATGGCTCTCTTCCCCCTGGACCAGATTACTCCCGAGAGCGAATACTTCACTCCTGCCGTCAACTCTCTGAAACTCCGTGGCGATGCCGCTACAGGTTGGTCAATGGGTTGGAAGGTTAACCTGTGGGCTCGTGCTCAGGATGGCGACCATGCACACATCATCATCAAGAACGCTCTGAAGCACTCTACCGACTATGGTACAAATGCTGGTGCTGGCGGTATCTACTACAACCTGTTCGACTCTCATGCTCCCTTCCAGATTGACGGTAACTTCGGTGTATGCTCTGGTATTGCCGAGATGCTCATGCAGAGTGCACACGGTTACATCAACATCATGCCTGCCGTGCCCACAGTATGGAACAAGCAGGGCGATGTGAAGGGTATGAAGGCTATGGGCAACTTCACCGTAGACTTCAACTGGTCTGCAGGCAAGTGTCAGGCTGTACGCATCCAGAGTCATGCCGGTGCTCCCCTGAAGGTACGTTGTGCCAAGGGTGCCATGGCATTGGACGAGGCAAGCGTGAAGGTTAATGGCGTGGAAGTACCTGTCACTGTTGACGAGAACGGCATTGCCGAGATTCCTTGCGTAAAGGATGGCATAGTAGAGATCGACTTCACCACAACCACAGGCATTTCTTCTGTTGCCGGTGCCGGTGCAGGTAAGGGCGAGGCTCCCATCTACGACCTCAGCGGCCGCCGTCTGCCCGAAACTCCTGCCGGTCAGGTGTATATCCAGAACGGACAGAAGAAGGTGTCCAAGTAATGACATGATTGCAACAAGGGTGTGAACCCCGAAGATAACTATTCCGTCCGAAGCATTACCACTTCGGACGGAATGTTTTTGATAACAAGACATACTCCTGGCATGAAAGACATTACCGGACCGTGGATTGCTTGGCTGCTTTCCTCCCCTGAGACAGGGGAGGTGTCGCATAGCGACGGAGGGGTATGAATGATTTTTTGTTACTATAAGCAATGAACCGAATACTGACATTATTCCTATGCATCTCGCTGTATTCCATATCGCCGGCATATTCCCAAAGCGGGAAGCATGCCGTCTTCCTCGGTCTGCCGCTGGGAGGCGACCTTGAAACCTTTGTGGACAGTCTGGAGGACAAGGGCTACGAGGTGCAGACGATGTCAGAAACGATAGCCTCGTTCACCGGCATGTTCGATGGCGTGCAATGTATCATTGAGGTGCATGCCACCCCAAAGAGCCATACGGTGCATCAGGTTAGCGTATCCTTTTCCGAGTTCATGGAGAACGAGATTGCGCGCATGCTGAAGTACCGGCAGATAAAGAAGCAACTGAAGCGCAAATACTCCAAATGGGACTACCGTCGCGAAAAGGCCTTGGACGAATGGTCCTCCACCTTTGCACGCATATCCCTGGGGACGCGCCGCTTGCCCGGCCAACAGCACAAGACCCTTTATGTGTGGTGGCAGGATAGGGCAGGGTGGGAGACTCTGCAGAAGGAACTTGGGGAATAGCCTGTTTGCCAGAGTCGTCTCCCGGAACCAAACATGCAGTATATACATTATATATAATATATAGGCAGGTGTTGTTAGGAGGGGATTATACATTGTCTTCGGCAAATATGAGGGTGAATCTTTGTGGATTTGCTCTTTTTTTTGTAGTTTTGTAGTCGGAAATAAACAAAGAATGCAATATGGGAAAAGTTCTTATTATCGGCGCCGGAGGCGTCGCTACTGTTGCCGCCCACAAGGTGTGCCAGAACAAGGATGTGTTCACGGAGATTAAGATAGCCAGCCGCACAAAGGCAAAGTGCGATGCGCTGGCAGATGTGCTCAATAAGAAATACGGTACCAACGTTACCACCGCCCGGGTGGATGCCGACAGCGTGGAGGAACTCGTTGCCCTGCTCTCCGAGTACAAGCCCGAGATAGTGATGAACCTGGCTCTGCCTTATCAGGACCTCACCATCATGGAGGCTTGTCTGCAGACTGGTTGTAACTATCTGGACACTGCCAACTATGAACCCAAGGATGAGGCTCACTTCGAGTACTCTTGGCAGTGGGCATACCGTGAGCGCTTCGAGCAGGCTGGTCTCTGTGCCATCCTGGGTTGCGGTTTCGACCCTGGTGTTACAAGCATCTACACAGCCTATGCCGCCAAGCATCACTTCCGCGAGATGCATTATCTGGACATCGTGGACTGCAATGCTGGCAACCATCACAAGGCTTTCGCTACAAACTTTAATCCCGAAATCAACATCCGCGAGATTACACAGAAGGGTCTCTACTATGAGAACGGCAAGTACATCGAGACAGAACCGATGGAGATACACCAGCCTCTGACATATCCCGGCATCGGTCCCAAGGAGAGTTATCTGCTGCACCACGAGGAGATAGAGTCTTTGGTAATCAACTTCCCCACCATCAAGCGTGCACGCTTCTGGATGACCTTCGGCCAGCAGTACCTCAACTATCTGGACGTAATACAGAACATCGGCATGGCCCGCATCGACGAGGTGGAGTACAAGGCGCCCAAGGCGGACGGTACTGGCGAAGAGGTGGTGAAGATTGTTCCCCTGCAGTTCCTCAAGGCAGTCCTGCCCAATCCTCAGGACCTCGGTCAGAACTACGACGGCGAGACTTCAATAGGTTGCCGCATCCGTGGTATAGGCAACGATGGTAAGGAGCATACATACTACGTCTACAACAACTGCTCTCATCAGGCAGCCTACGAGGAGACTGGCATGCAGGGTGTAAGTTACACCACCGGTGTGCCTGCAATGATTGGCGCCATGATGTTCCTGAAGGGCATCTGGAGCAAGCCCGGTGTGCACAACGTGGAGGAGTTTGATCCCGATCCGTTCATGGACGAACTCAACAAGCATGGTCTGCCTTGGCACGAGATTCACGACGGCGACTTGGAACTCTAAATCCCCTAAACTGACAGTGTGCGGACGGGCATAAAACTGCCTCGCGAGAATTGAGTATTTGTGGACATTCTCCCGTGAACGGACAAATATCGAAATCTCAGCAGGGGTGAAATGACTCTAAACCACACTCCAACAAGCAATTACGGACAAATAAATACATGGCAAAAGAAAAGCAACCAGTAGTACTGGACGAGAAAGCCGCGAAACTGAAGGCTCTGGAAGCCGCACTGGGCAAGATAGAGAAGGACTTCGGCAAGGGCAGTATAATGAGAATGGGCGAACAGAAGGTGGAGGAACTGGAGGTGATACCCACAGGTTCCATTACCTTGGACCATGCTCTTGGCGTGGGCGGTTATCCCAAGGGTAGAATCATAGAAATCTACGGTCCCGAAAGTTCGGGCAAGACCACTCTGGCCATCCATGCGATAGCCGAGGCACAGAAGATGGGCGGCATTGCGGCATTCATTGACGCCGAACATGCCTTCGACCGTTTTTATGCGGAGAAGTTGGGCGTGGATGTAGACAACCTGCTCATCTCTCAGCCCGACAATGGCGAGCAGGCACTGGAGATTGCCGAGCAACTCATCCGTTCGGCAGCGGTAGACATAATTGTGGTGGACTCTGTGGCAGCCCTTACTCCCAAGGCCGAGATAGAAGGCGATATGGGCGAGAGCAAGATGGGTCTGCAGGCACGACTCATGAGCCAGGCTCTGCGCAAACTCACGTCCACCATCTCCAAGACAAACACCACCTGTATCTTCATCAACCAGTTGCGCGAGAAGATTGGCGTGATGTTCGGCAATCCCGAAACGACCACCGGCGGTAACGCCCTCAAGTTCTATGCCAGCGTGCGTCTGGATATCCGCAAGTCCTCTCCCGTCAAGGAGGGTGAAGAGGTCCTCGGCCATCTCACCAAGGTGAAGGTGGTGAAGAACAAGGTGGCACCTCCATTCCGCAAGGCAGAGTTCGAGGTAATCTTCGGCGAAGGCATCAGCCGTGTGTCCGAGATCTTCAATCTTGCCGTAGACATGGGCATTATAAAGAAGAGCGGCAGCTGGTTCAGCTACAACGAGAGCAAACTCGGTCAGGGTGCCGAGGCCGTCAAGGGCATAGTTCGCGACAACCCTGAGCTTTTGGAGGAAATTACTGCCAAGGTAACTGAAAAGCTGGCAGAGAAAAAGGACTAAGACTGACAAACTGACATATTTAATGCATAATGCAAGGCTCGTGCACTCCGTGGCACGGGCCTTGCGTATTATATAGCGAACGGATAAACGTAAATAGGTTATCGCATTAGGGACAAACGTGTTCTATCCAACTGTCCCCTTAAGATAGGGGGACGAGCGAAGCGGAGGGGGTATGACAGATTCCCCACTCACCCCTCAACGTTAAACGTTATTCGCAAGCTCATCAAGCTTCGCAAGTCATCGTTAATATATAATAAGGAATAAATAAAAAATAAATACAATTATGGGAAAGATTATTGGAATTGACTTGGGTACAACAAACTCTTGTGTATCCGTATTTGAGGGCAACGAGCCCGTTGTTATCACCAACAGCGAGGGTAAGCGCACCACTCCTTCAATTGTTGCATTCGTGGATGGTGGCGAGCGCAAGGTGGGCGACCCTGCCAAGCGTCAGGCTATAACTAACCCCAAGAAGACCATCTTCTCTATCAAGCGCTTCATGGGTGAAACCTACGACCAGGTAAGCAAGGAAATCGGTCGCGTACCTTACAGCGTGGTAAAGGGCGACAACAACACTCCCCGTGTTGACATCGACGGCCGTCAGTACACTCCCCAGGAGATCAGCGCCATGATTCTGCAGAAGATGAAGAAGACCGCCGAGGACTATCTCGGTCAGGAGGTTACAGAGGCCGTTATCACCGTGCCCGCCTACTTCTCCGACTCTCAGCGCCAGGCCACCAAGGAGGCCGGCCAGATTGCAGGTCTTGAGGTAAAGCGTATCGTCAACGAACCCACAGCAGCCGCTCTGGCATACGGTGTGGACAAGGGCGACAAGGACATGAAGATTGCTGTGTTCGACCTCGGTGGGGGTACTTTCGATATCTCCATCCTTGAGTTCGGTAGCGGTGTGTTCGAGGTTCTCTCTACCAACGGTGACACCCACCTGGGTGGTGACGACTTCGACCAGGTTATCATCGACTGGCTGGTAAGCGGTTTCAAGGCCGAGGAGGGTATCGACCTTTCTAAGGACCCCATGGCACTGCAGCGCCTCAAGGAGGCTGCCGAGAAGGCCAAGATAGAGTTGTCAAGCACAACATCTACCGAAATCAACCTCCCCTACATCACTGCCGACGGCGGTGTGCCCAAGCACTTGGTTAAGACACTGAGCCGCAGCGAGTTCGAGCGTCTTGCTGATAGCCTCATCCAGGCTTGTAAGGTTCCCTGCCAGAACGCTATGCGCGATGCAGGTCTGTCAAACAGCGACATCAACGAGGTAATCCTCGTGGGCGGTTCTACACGTATCCCCGCAGTTCAGAAGATGGTTGCCGACTTCTTCGGCAAGGAGCCTTCAAAGGGTGTTAACCCCGACGAGGTTGTGGCTCTCGGTGCTGCCATCCAGGGTGCTTCTCTCTCTGGCGAGAAGAGCGACATCGTACTGCTCGACGTAACTCCCCTGTCTATGGGTATCGAAACCATGGGCGGTGTCATGACCAAGCTCATCGATGCCAACTCTACCATCCCCTGCAAGAAGAGCGAGGTGTTCTCTACTGCAGCCGACAACCAGACTGCCGTTACCATCCATGTTCTTCAGGGCGAGCGCCCCATGGCCAGCCAGAACAAGAGCGTAGGCCAGTTCAACCTGGACGGTATTGCCCCTGCACGTCGCGGTGTTCCTCAGATTGAGGTTACTTTCGACATCGATGCCAACGGTATCCTCAATGTTTCTGCCAAGGACAAGGCTACCGGCAAGGAGCAGCACATCACCATCACCGCATCTTCCGGTCTGTCCAAGGAGGAGATCGAGCGCATGAAGGCCGAGGCCGAGGCAAATGCCGATGCCGACAAGAAGGAGCGTGAGAAGATTGACAAGCTCAACCAGGCCGACTCTATGATCTTCCAGACCGAGAACATGCTCAAGGACTCTGGCGACAAGATTCCTGCCGACGTTAAGGCCGAGGTAGAGGCTGCTCTCGAGAAGATGCGCACAGCACACAAGGCACAGGACATCCCTGCCATCGATGCAGCCATGACCGAACTCCAGAACGCTGCCGCCAAACTCTATCAGGCACAGCAGCAGGCAGGTCCCGGTCCCGACATGAACGGCGGCTGCAACGGTAACTGCAACACCGGTTCCCAGCAGTCCGGCAAGGACGACATCCAGGATGCCGACTTCGAGGAAGTAAAGTAATATAAGGTTGACATATAATAGGCAAGTGGCGGGCAACTCCATTATCGAGCTGCCCGCCACTTTTTTATTCTTGGCTTTGATTGTGGTATTCTCTCTAATGTGCAGAGGGAAATACAAAAAATAGTTGTACTTTTGAGCATATATAAACACGTAAATAGAGATAACAGATGAGCAGAATAGCAAAATCAAACAAGGGTATTCCGGCAAAGTATCCGCTTTGTCTGCATACCAATTGTCCGAAGGCAGATACCTGCCTGCACCAGTTGGCATTTCGTCGTCATGAGGAATTGGGAAGTCACCTCACTTTGATAAATCCGTCACTGTGTACCATGCGGGACAATTGTCCCCATTATGCCTGTGCCCAGCCAGTAAGGTTTGCCAGAGGTTTCACCAACTTCCAGAAACGTATGTTCCCTCAGCAGTATTCTAAGTTCATGGATATGCTCATCTTGCACTTCGGACGCAATCAGTATTTCATGCGCAGAAGTGGCAAGGTAGTCCTGCCTCCAGATGAGCAGGAGGTTGTGCTTAATGCCTTGAAAAAGTGCGGAATAGATTCCCATTTCGATTTTGACGAATACATAGAATCCATTCACTGGGTTAGATAGCCAGTACCATATAGTTGGTACTGTAATACTTCAATGTCGGTACTGAAGTACCAATGGACTGGTACTGTAGTACCGATTATGTGAAATAAAAATCGGTACTGGCTCTTTATGTTTCTCTGTCCAAAATAGCTGCTTTAAGATTCCTGCTATTCAACTGCCTTTTGCTTTGTTTCATTCAAGCAACTTTAGGAAATCTTATATGCTTAAAATAATCTTCGCCAAGGAACGAACCGTTCTCCATTCTCTTCTTATCCAAAACATATCCACGTATAGCAAACTCTCGCAATACGCTCGTTGCCCATTGACGGAATTGAGTTGCACGGATGCTGTTCACACGATAACCTACACTAATAACAGCATCGAGATTGTAAAAATGAAGCGAGCGGTTTACCTCTCTGGTTCCTTCTTGGCGAACTACCGAGATTTTCTCGGTAGTTGCTTTTTCTTCCAGTTCTCCACTATCATAAATATTTCTCAAATGAAGACTGATGTTATCTGTAGAGCAATCAAACAGCATACCCATAGCTTTCTGGGTACACCAAACTGTCTTATCCTTATAATAGACCTCAACACCTTGTTCCTTTCCTTCAATTTGAAAGATTAGAAACTCAGCCGTGCTATTTCTTATTTCTTTACGATTTGCCATAAGTTCTTTTCATTTTCAACAGGTGGTGATTTGTCATGGTTTGATTAGCCCTATTCTATGTTCGTCATTCCAAACAGTATACACTTTGCTTTCTTCAAATAATTGTATTGCTTGTTTCTTTGTCATATCTATAATTAATTTTATGTATACACAGAGTATGTGTGATGACTTTTTTGTTTTCTTTGGATATTACTATTTGTGTACGTTTCCTGTGTATTTACGTAATATATGGATATTTGTTATATTTAATACAGACCGATTTCTATTATGCCGTAGTGTATCCTTTTATCAGGCAATACCGTTTTATCTTCTCTAACACATCAATAAATTCAGAAGTATCCAAAAAATAGCTAGGATATGCTTCACGAAGATTTTTAATATTATTTACAGAAACAAGAACAACAGCTTTCTTCGCTTCTTCTGCCGTAGATTCTTCCGTCGCATATTTTGTAGTGGCAATTTCTTTGTCCTCTGCATCAAATCCTTGTACTCTCACAACACCAGTGTCAAATTTTATAACAATCAGATAAAGTTCTTTGTCGTAATTTGACTTTTCTACATGCTTTAGCGTTTCGCGAAGTGCCTTAAGAGTGTCTGTAAACTTGTATTGTTCGTCATGCTTATAACAGAAGACCATAAGGCGTTCCATTGAATATTTTTCAAATTCTTTTAATAAAGGAGTATGTTCTTTTATAGCGAACAGAGAACTAACAACCCTGAAAAATAGTAACCATTTATTGTCACCTTGACTTGATTTTAAAGACGTTTTTGTCGCTAAACCTCCAGTTTCAACAGCTGTGGCCCAATTATGTTGAAGTTTGGTGCGAATTTGCAGTTCTACTTTAAGTCCATTATATATATAATCATCTGAAATATGTTTATATACGACATGAATACTTCTATATCCACTTTCCTTAGGATTGTATACATAATTGTATATTTTGTGTATTAAGAAATCATTAGGTACATTTTGTTGCAGGATACCATAAGTCACATCTAGTATCTCAACATTCTCCAGGACAAAGCGTAGACCTCCTATATCATGCATTCCTCCTAAATGCATTTCGGGATTTAGGTCAAGTTTGTATATTATTGAACTCATTCGTTTCAGTCTTTTTGAACGGAAAAGTGGCAGTATGCCATTGTGATTCAATATCGTTGATAATGCCGATTCGAGTTTTTCTAAAACAACTAAATGATGAGAACGCCAATCATTTATTATTTGCGTTGCTGCTTCAACCCTATTATGGTCTTTTGAACCTATAAGCTCATCTCCAGCTTTATCAATTTGTTTCCGAGAATATTTCATGTCGTAATCTTTACTAGCACTTATTCATCTAGTTCTTTTTTGATTCTGTAAACGGTTAACTATTTTTTTACCATCTGCCAGGTCATGTTGGTTATAACAATACACAATCCACTACACTACCCCACCATACCGCTGGCTGATATACTCATAAACTGCATCCTTGTAAAAATTGATACTTTCGTCCGAATAACTTTCGGGCAAGTCGCTCCAAAGTATGTTACGAATGGTTACAACAATGGCAGCCTTTGCAGTAGGGTTGTCAAATGGATTGCTCATTTCATCCAGCATGCCCTTTATTTTGGCCAACAAATCCACTGCAACCTTCTTCAGCTTTCTGATGTCCTCTTTCGAAAGGTTTTCTTTCATCAGCACATCATACATGGAAAGTTGTTCGTCGTTTTCAAAGCCTTCGCGGACATATCGTTTTTCCTCTTCCGTCAGTTTGTGCGAAAGTTGCATCAACTCCTCAAAGGTATGCTCGATGTTTACCCGATTTTGTTCCTGGTTGTATTCACGGATAATCTCCTGATATTTCTCGTAGAAATTGATACGCGACGGGTTTTGTGCCATCATCTGTGCGATACGTTCCTGCAACAGATCCTGGATGTCTTTAAGAATCAGGTTCTTCTCTCTGCTTCTGGTAAACTCTTGCCTGAGCAAGTCAAAATTGATGCCACTGATATCAAAACGGCGCGGAGCCTCCGACTCCGCCACCATGGTAGCACCCATTTGCATGTGTTCGTTCACAATCTTGCTGATGGCGACACTCAGGTCTGTTATGTCGGCATGTTTACGTTTCTTCTGCAATTCCTTGTAGATGGCCTCTATTGCATCTTTCTGCCGTTTCATTTCTGTCGTTATGTCTTCACGATCCAGATATTTCCATAGTTTCAGCAAGGTTGTTGCATAGATGCAGTAGGTTTTTCTAATCTCCGCCGTTTCGCACATGGCATTGGCAGCCTCTTTCAGCAGCTCCAGTTTGATGAAATTATCTGCTTCTATAAGCTCCTGCAGTTCAAAATAATGTTCCTTCAAGAATGTTGTAGCAGCAGCTATAGCTTCATACACATGCTTTATGAGCTCCCTTTTGTCTATCGTAGGATCGTTGCCACCTTCCCCTCCTTCGGCGTTGGCCGTATAATCTGCCAATGCCTGACGCAAGGCTTTAACTATGCCTATATAGTCAATGACAAGTCCGTTGGTCTTTCCCTCTGCGACACGGTTGGCGCGGGCAATGGTTTGCATCAGTGTATGAGCTTTCATCGGTTTGTCTATGTACAGGCAAGAAAGTGTCTTTACATCAAAGCCGGTAAGCCACATGGCGCAGACAAACACCACTCTCAGCCTATTGTCCCTGTCCTTGAACTCTTTGTCAAGTTCCCGTTTCTCCATCTTCTGGCGGTGTGGCAGTATGTCCAATCCCCATTTCTGGAAAGTCTGTATTTCGTTCTGTTCCTGCGATATCACCACCGCCATTTCCGTTTCCTGCATCCACTTGAGCTTGCGGTTCATCTCCTGTACTTCCTGTTGAGACCTGCAGTCTTTTATCTGCTTTTCCAACAGCAGGATTTCCTTATTCCAATATTCCTGCACATACTCGTACATGCGTACACAAGTCACCTTGTTGTAACTTACCATCATGGCTTTTCCCGAGGTCCAAAGGTCGCTGTAGTGACGGACAAAGTCCTGTGCTACAATACGCAGACGCTTCTCGGCTGTCAGCAAATGTATCTCTTTGGCAAACTCCTTCTCCAATTTTGCCAATTGCGAAGCATCCATATCCCCCGCCTGTTCCAGGGCAGTAGCTATCTCTTCGTTTATTTCCGGGTTCTGCAGGTCCTGCAAACGTTCGCCTCTGTTTTCGTAATACAGGGGCACGGTGGCTTTATCTTCCACCGCACGCTTGAAATCGTAGATGCTGACATATCCGCCAAAGGTACGGGCCGTTATGTTGTCGTTGGAGAGCAGGGGAGTACCAGTGAATCCTATACGGTTGGCCGTTGGCAACAGGTGCATAAGGTTGTCTGCAAAGATACCGTTCTGCGTGCGATGCGCCTCGTCGCTGATTACCACTATGTCGTGGTCGGGATAAATGGGTTCTGCATCCGGCCGGTTGAATTTCTGTATAAGCGAGAATACAAACTTGGGATTTCCTTTCAGTTTGGTTATCAGGTCTTCGCCGCTTTGGGCAATGAACTTCGAAGCCTTTACATTCCCCAACATTCCGCAATTCTCAAACGTATCGCTGATTTGCTTGTTCAGTTCTTCTCGGTCGGTCAATACTACAATGGTAGGCGAACCGGCAAACTTACGACGTATCTTTTGAGCCAGGAAAAGCATGGAGTAACTCTTGCCGCTACCTTGTGTATGCCAGAACACCCCTAATTTACCATTTTCTAATTCTCTATTACGATACTTCTCAACAGCTTGATTCACACCCAAGTATTGATGATTACGGGCCATAATCTTAGCTGTTCGTCCATCCGAATGATCGTAGAGAACAAAGTTCTCCAACAAATCGAGGAAGTTCTCTTTCTTACAAATACCACGCAACATGGTAGGCAATTCAATATTACCGGCCTCCAACTCGTTCAATCGTTTCCATTCGTGGAAGAACTCCCATTTTGAATCAATGGTACCTACCCTTGCTTCCAGTCCGTTGCTGAACATGATGAAGGCATTGTGGTGGAACAATTGCGGTATGGTATCCAAATAATCCCGATAGTTCTTGTTGAACGCATCTACCACCTCTACATCGTGGTTCTTCAGTTCCATAAAGAGCAACGGAATACCATTTACAAAACCTACGATATCGGCTCTTCTTCGGTACAAGGCACCATATACCCATAGTTCTCGTACACATAGGAATTCATTCTTTTGAGGAGAAGCGAAGTCTATCACTTTGGCCCTTACCTCTTCTGTTTCCCCATTCGGTTTGGTACGGGTTACGGGTATGCCATCCTTAATGTACTGATACTTCTCCTCGTTGATTTGCATCAACGTTTGGCTGCTCATGCGTTCTGTCATCCGTTCTACCGCTTCGGCCAACTGCTTCTCCGTCATCCACGGATTCAGCGCCTTCAATGCCTTGCAGAAATGACGCACAAGCAACACTTCATGATAGCTCTTTCTGCCCAAGGTTCCTGTTTCGCCAAGCACCTCCGCACCCCATGCCATCACACTGGTCCAACCGAGTTCGTTTTCCAACAAATCGGCTGCACTTTTCTG
>JAZURY010000012.1:0-99140 GCA_045606445.1 Bacteroidaceae bacterium | reverse complement strand
AGCCCCACGCCGATATGTGTATATAATTCACCCATGAATCCAACATATCATGCCACAGATGCACGGAGACACCACTGGCTGTCAATGCAGAACTGGGGAATGTGTATAACATACCCACGAAGGACATTCACGTTGCTTTGTCCCTGACTTACAGTTATGGAAGTTGCGAAGTTCTTAAACCGTCAGAACCAAAGCGTAGTAAACGCCTTTTATTATGTCTTGTCCCCTTGCCCACCCACACCCGTAAAGGGTGCAATCGGCGCGGGACGATGACAAAGGTACGAATAAGCGAGCAAAATATCAAATTTATTTGAATATTTTCGAGCGTGAGTACCTTAGACCGACAGGTCAGAGTACGATTAAGTGAGAGATTTTCCAAAGAAACGATTAAGCGAGTGAAGTACAAAATAAATTCTTTTGTTTTTACTTCCGAGCGATAGTATCTTAGAGACATAGTCTCAAAGAAACGATTAAGCGAGGGCAGAAAATGTTTACTTTTTATGCCGAGTGTGAGTTTCTAAGACCGTCAGGTCAAATTTAGTTGAATATTTCCGACTTGCGTAGCTTGATGACGAAGGCGAATAACCGACGAACCGTAGGTCGACGCCCAAAGGGGCTAAAGTCAACAAAACAAGAGCAGAGGATGCTTACATGCTATGCCTTGTAAGGAGGAGGAAGACCACAGGTCAACGTGAGTACTTTAGACCGGGCGGAGTCAGTAGACTCAACCTAAAATAACATTAAGTTCAACTAAGGCCAACCTTTATGACAATTAAGGCTAATAGTAGTCAACCAAAATCGTTAAACTACAGGCAAACGAGTCCTCTTATTAGGAGGACTGCAGTACTCATAGTAGGAGGACCGGAGTACTTATAGTAAGAGGACTGGAGTCCTTATAGTAGGAGGACTGTGCCTTCATCACGGGCACCATTTACGACAGTTGGATATACCCTAATTCGTCCTCGGTATTTAAACCCAACGAACTCAAGTCAATGTCAGGTACTATAACCTCCGTAAGCGTATCCTTAATAAAGAATCCCATGTAAAGAGGTACTGTGAGAATCTCCCCTTCGCGTCCTACATTATATTGCCCAAGTTTGATGGCATTGTTCAGGTGATAGGCATTCTTATTCTTCAAGGCAGTTTTCAGACTCTTTGCCTTACCTGATTTCGCCTTGACTTCAAGCACTACACATTCACCCTTGAATCGTACAAGGAAGTCTAATTCAAGACCACTGTCCTTCTGGAAATAGTACAACTTTTGTCCTGACTTGCAAAGAAAATCTGCCATTAGATTCTCGAATATAGCACCTTTGTACCCTAAAAGATTGCCTCTTAGAATGTCTGCTTGAGTGCCGTAATCAAGCATTGCCATGAGAAGCCCTATATCCGTAGTGTACAACTTAAAACAATCCTTAATAGAATTACCCTCTAGTGGCAGTTCTGTAATCTGTGTATTATAACATCTCTTTGCAATACCGGCATCTTCAAGCCACTGAAGGCTGCCTATATATTGAGAAGAGCGTCCTCCCCTGCGTACTATTGAATACTGGAATTTCTTATTATCCTTGGCTAACTGCTTGGGGATTGACTCGAAGCATTCACGGATACGAGGTTTGTCTGCATCATCAGCATACTTGACCATATCCTCCTCATACTCTGCAATAAGGTTACGCTGCACTTTGTATGTGAGCTCAATATTTTTGGTTTCAAGGAACGTATTCACGACCTCCGGCAGGCCTCCGACTATGACATATCTATACAATAATTCCATCATCACTTTGTGAATGCCTTCGGGAACTACCATCTCATTCTCAAAGCAGGTTTTAACAGAGTCTATAACCTTGTCGTTGATTCCATTAGCCCACAAGAACTCTTCAAAATCCAAAGGGTACATTTCAACCACAGTCTCATACCCAACAGGGATAGAGTCCTGTCCGTCTTCGATTGCCTTATCACTTTTACCATACCCTCTTACCCCCAAGAGTGAACCGGTTGCGATAACATCAAAACGCCCATCTATTTGGAACGACTTTAATGCAGTTCTCGCCTCTCTACACTCTTGAATCTCATCAAGGACAATACAAGTCTTTCCTTTAATAAAACGACTGCCCGGAATCAAGGCAGACAAGTTAAGGGTAATGGTATCAACATCTATATTGCCAGTAAAGGCAGACTTTTTATCCGGTTCAAGAATGAAGTTCATGTAAACCACACTCTCATAATTCTCCTTTGCAAACTTTTGGACGATGTATGTCTTTCCGCATTGGCGAATACCTTTTATCACAAGTGGTTTCTTGGATCCAGAGGTTTTCCACTCAACCAAAACTGACTCAATTTTTCTTTTCAGCATCGTATTGCATATTAGTCCGAGTGCAAAAATACACTTTTTCAAACGAATAAAGAAGATTTTCGCACATTTTTTCAGGCGAATGATTTGGTACAACAACACTTTTCCAGGCGAATGAACGGGAGTTCAATACACGTTTCCTACCAAGAATAGCAGTAAATTGGCACAACAACGCATGCCTGCCATGCGAAATGCCAGCATGGATGTCACCTTTTGTATGGATAAATCGTTATATTTGTGAGCATGTTCCAGAAAACGTTGCACGTATCTCCGGATTTACTACTGAGATGCTACTTCCATGATACAGAATATTTACATCGTTCTGCTCTCCGTTCATTGTATCATTTGTTTTGGACTTACTGTTGTGCAAAGATAGGGAAAAGTTTATTGGACGCCAGCAAATAATCTGCATTTTCTTCCCGTAACGGTAAACTTTTTCATATCTTAGCAGTCAAAATATAACGATAATATAATATATAAGGTATGATACTTGAAGATTTCATGAACGCTTCGCCGGTAAATTTCTTTGCGGTGGAGACGATAAAGAAGTGCCTCACGGAGGCTGGTTACAAGGAGTGGAAGGCCGGTGAGCCTTGCCCCGAGGTGAAGAGTGGCGACAAACTGTTTTCTACCAAGAACGGTTCCGCCATTTTTGCTTTCCATATGGGCAGGAAGACTCTGGCAGAGGGTGGCATGCGCATCATTTCGGCACACTCGGACAGTCCCTGCTTCCGTGTGAAGCCTAATGCTGAGATAAAGTGCGAGGGCGGTTTGGTGAAACTGAACACCGAACTCTATGGCGGTGCCATCATGTCCACATGGATGGACCGTCCGCTGTCCCTGGCTGGCCGCGTGGTGCTGGCAGGCGAGTGCATGACGGAGCCTGTGGTGCGCCTGCTGCGCATCAACCGTCCCATACTGACAATTCCCAATCTGGCCATACACTTCAACCGTCAGGTGAACGACGGTGTGGCCCTGTCCAAGCAGAAGGACATGCTGCCGGTGCTGACAACGGAAAACGGGAAACGGAAAACGGAAAACGAAAAGGGCATACTGAAGACCCTCGTTGCGGAGGAACTGGGTGTGAAGACCGAGGATATTCTGGACTTTGACCTGTACCTGTACGACACCACTCCGGCAGGGCGCGTGGGCCTGCACGGCGAACTGATACAGAGCGGACGCCTGGACGACCTGAGCATGGCGCATGCAGGCATGGAGGCTCTGCTGGCCGACGGGGAGGCTCCCGAGGTGACAAAGTGCCTGGCCATCTTCGACAACGAGGAGACGGGCAGCCAGACGAAGCAGGGTGCCGGCTCTCCATTCTTCGCATCGCTGGTGCAGAGGCTGGTGGCAAGGCAGAGCGAGACATGCGCTTCGCACTTCGAGGACTTTGCCATGTGCGTGGAGCGCTCCTTCATGGTGAGTGCCGACAATGCCCATGCATGGCATCCCAACTATAGCGAGAAGTACGACCCCACGAACCACCCCGTGATGGGCGGAGGTCCCGTGATAAAGTACAACGCCAGCCAGAAGTACCTGAGCGATGCCGTGGGCGCAAGCGTGTTCATGCAGGCTTGCAAGAAGGCAGGTGCGCCATACCAGACCTTCGTGAACCATAGCGACGTGGCTGGTGGCAGCACCCTGGGCAACATCCTTTCATCCTCCTTCCCCGTGAAGGGCGTGGACATGGGCAACCCCATCTGGGGCATGCACTCCGTGCGCGAAACGGCAAGCATGCAGGACCATGAGAATTGCATAAAGGTGTTCACGGCATTCTACGAGTAAACAGACCCTCCCCCTTACCCCTCCACAAGGGAGGGGAGTAGTTACAACCAACGACTATAGCATAAACAATGAACAAAATAACCAAGTACAGTATCGTCGGCATCATTGTGGCAGGTTGTGCGGCTCTTGCCTACAATGCCTTCATGCCCAAGGAGAACGATGAACTGAACCAGGCGCCCAAGTCGGCCGGTGGCAGACAGGGCAAGACGCTGAATGTGAGAGCCGTAGTAGTGGAACAGCAGTTGCTTACCGACGGCCTGTCCATGAGCGGTTCGCTGGTGCCGGACGAGGAGGTAAGCCTCTCGTTCGAAACATCTGGCAAGATAACGGACATCTTCTTCAAGGAAGGTTCCATGGTGGAGAAAGGCCAGTTGCTGGCCAAGATAAACGACGCACCCCTGCAGGCCGAACTCCGCAGAAAGGAGGCTCAGTTGCGCCTGATGCAGGACCGCGTGTACCGTGCCAAGGCTCTGCTGGAAAAGGAAGCCGTGAGCAAGGAGGCCTTCCAGGAGGCCGAAGCCAACCTCTCCGCCCTCCGTGCCGAGATAGACGGAGTGAAAGCCGAGATAGCACAGACGGAACTCCGTGCGCCCTTCTCGGGCATCATAGGTCTGCGCCAAGTCAGCGTGGGTGCCTATGCCACCACACAGACGGCCGTGGCAATGCTCACCAAGCGCAGCCCCTTGAAGGTGGAGTTCAGCGTGCCCGAACGCTATGCAGGCACCTTGCCCGACGGTGCCCTGCTGGAGTTTACCGTGGAGGGCGACCTGACTCCAAGACAAGCTCGAGTGTATGCCTCCGACTCTCGTGTGGACGAGAACACCCGTACCTTCACCGTGCGTGCCCTATATGACAACCCTGGTGGCAAACTGGTGCCTGGACGCTATGCCAATGTGCGTCTGACAACACGCGAATATGCCCAGGCTCTGGCCGTGCCCAGCGAGGCGATAGTGTCCGAAATGGGTATAGACAAGGTGTACCTGTACAAGAACGGCAAGGCTGAACCTGTGGAGATAACGAAAGGTCTGCGCACCGATGCACAGGTGCAGGTGCTCCGTGGCCTCAACGTGGGAGACACCGTGATAACCAGCGGTACCATGCAGTTGCGTGCCGGACAGGCGGTGACGGTGACGGTAAACGGAAAACGGAAAACGGAAAACGGAAAACTGGAAACGGGAAACGGAAAACTGGAGAGTGAGAATGAAGGATAACATACTCGACAGAAAGTGCAAGGCATTTGCCGTGCGAATAGTCCACTTCTACAAATTCTTGGTAAACACCCAGAAAGAGACAGTCCTCTCAAAACAGATATTGCGAAGTGGAACAAGCATTGGAGCCAATACAAGAGAACGACAAAACGCCCAAAGCAATGCCGACTTTGCCAACAAGTTATCTATTGCTCTAAAAGAAGCAGACGAAACACAATACTGGTTAGAAATACTTCTTGAAAGCAATATTATTGATGATAATATGTTCTCGTCTCTCAACGACGACCTAAAAGAAATTATTGCTATAATAACATCAAGTATAAAAACCGTAAAACGTAAGGAACTGACCGTTAAGGAATAAGTTTTCCGATTTATTCGCCTACGCTCATCAAGCTAAAGCAAGTCCGTTTTCCGATTTCCGTTTAACAGACCGCTACAATAACATCAAGTATAAAACCGTAAAACGTAAGGAACAACCTATCAAAGAATAGTTTTCCGTTTTCCGTTTTCCGATTTCCGTTTTAACAGCCATGAACATTTCTGAACTTTCCATCCGACGTCCGGTATTGGCCACGGTGATGACACTGCTCATTCTCATCTTCGGTGCCGTGGGATACATGTATCTGGGCGTGAGGGAATACCCCTCGGTGGACAACCCCATAATCTCCGTGTCGTGCTCCTACCCCGGCGCCAACGCGGACGTGATAGAGAACCAGATAACCGAACCCCTGGAACAGAACATCAACGGTATACCGGGCATACGCTCGCTTACCAGTGTGAGCCAACAGGGTTCGTGCCGCATAACGGTGGAGTTTGAACTCTCCGTAGACCTGGAAACGGCGGCCAACGACGTGCGCGACAAGGTGTCCAGAGCACAGCGCTTCTTGCCACGAGATTGCGACCCGCCCACCGTGTCCAAGGCCGATGCCGATGCCATGCCCATACTGATGGTGGCCCTGCAGAGCGACAAGCGCAACCTGCTTGAGTTGAGCGAGATTGCCGACCTCACGGTGAAGGAGCAACTGCAAACCATCCAGGACGTGTCCAGCGTGATGATCTGGGGCGAGAAGAAGTATTGCATGCGCCTGTGGCTGGACCCCGTGAAAATGTCGGGATACGGCGTCACTCCCATGGACGTGAAGAGCGCCCTGGACAGGGAGAACGTGGAACTGCCCTCGGGCTCCATAGAAGGCAACACACGCGAACTCAGCATCCGCACCATGGGACAGATGTCCACCACGGAGGAGTTCAACAACCTGGTCATCAAGGAGGAGGAAGGACGCATCATCCGCTTCAGCGACATAGGCCGTGCCGAACTCTCGGCGCGTGACATAAAGAGTTACATGAAGATGAACGGCGTGCCCATGGTGGGTATCGTTGTCATCCCCCAGCCGGGCGCCAACCACATAGACATTGCCGATGCCGTGCACGAGCGCATGAAGATAATGGAGAAGGACCTGCCGGACGACGTGAAGTATGCCTACGGTTTTGACAACACGAAGTTCATACGCGCCTCCATTGCCGAGGTGGAAAGCACCGTCTACGAGGCCTTCGTGCTCGTTATCATCATCATCTTCCTGTTCCTGCGCGACTGGCGCGTAACGCTCATCCCCTGCCTTGTCATCCCCGTTTCGCTCATCGGCGCATTCTTCATCATGTACCTGCTGGGCTTCTCCATCAACGTGCTCTCCATGCTGGCCGTGGTGCTGTCGGTGGGCCTTGTGGTGGACGATGCCATTGTGATGACGGAGAACATCTACATACGAATAGAGCGTGGCATGCGCCCATTCGAGGCAGGCATTGAGGGCGCCAAGGAGATATTCTTTGCCGTCATCTCCACCACCGTCACCCTGCTGGCCGTGTTCCTGCCCATCGTGTTCATGGAAGGACAGACGGGACGCCTGTTCCGCGAGTTCAGTTTCGTGGTGGCAGGTTCCGTGGTGATATCATCCTTTGCCGCCCTGACCATCACCCCCATGCTCGCAACGAAGATACTTGTAAACCGCGAGGAGAAGAACTGGTTCTACCGCAAGACGGAACCCTTCTTCGTGGGACTTAACAACATATATTCGCGCTGGCTCAGCGCCTTCCTGCGCCGCCGGTGGATGGCAATCCCCCTGATGGTGGTTGCCCTTGCCGCCTGTGTGGCAATGTGGATGAACGTGCCTGCCGAGATGGCTCCGCTGGAGGACCGCTCGAGCATAACCATCCGTACCATGGGCCCCGAGGGCGTGACCTATGAATACATGCGCGACTACACCGAGGACATCAACCGCCTGGCCGACTCGCTCATGCCCGATGCCGAGTTCATCACGGCACGTGTGTCGGACGGTGGCGGCAACATACAGATTACACTCAGGAACCTGGCCGAGCGCGACTACACACAGATGGAAGTTGCGGACAAACTCAGCAAGGCTGTACGCGAGAAGACCGACGCGCGTGCCTTCGTGCAGCAGCAGAGCACCTTCGGCGGACGACGCGGCTCCATGCCCGTGCAATACGTTCTTCAGGCCACCACCATAGAGAAACTGGAGGAGGTCCTGCCCCAGTTCATGGCCAAGGTGTATGACAACCCCGTCTTCCAGATGGCCGACGTGGACCTGAAGTTCTCCAAACCCGAGGTGCGCCTGAGCGTGAACCGCGAGAAGGCCAACCTCATGGGCGTCTCCACCAAGGACATAGCACAGACCCTGCAATACGGCCTCAGCGGCCAGCGTATGGGCTACCTCTACCTCAACGGAAAGCAGTACGAGATAGTGGGCGAGATAAACCGCCAGCAACGCAACGACCCTGCCAACCTCAAGGCCATATACATGCGCTCTTCGGACGGCAAGATGGTGCAGATGGAGAACCTGGTGGACCTGGTGGAGAGCATCGCTCCCCCGAAACTTTACCGCTACAACCGCTTCGTGTCGGCAACAATCTCGGCCGGACTTACCCCCGGGCATACCATAGGCGACGGTCTTGACGAAATGGACAAGATAGCATCCGAGGTGCTGGACGACACCTTCCGCACGGCACTGGCAGGCGACTCCAAGGAGTTCCGCGAGAGTTCCTCAAGCCTGCTCTTCGCCTTCGGCCTTGCCCTGGTGCTCATCTACCTGATTCTGGCGGCTCAGTTCGAGAGTTTCAAGGACCCCTTCGTCATCATGCTCACCGTGCCCCTGGCCATTGCCGGCGCACTGATATTCATGCTCGTGGGCGGACAGACGATGAACATCTTCAGCCAGATTGGCATCATCATGCTCATAGGTCTGGTGGCGAAGAACGGTATCCTCATCGTGGAGTTTGCCAACCAGCGCCAACGCATGGGCGAGGACAAGATGACCGCCATACAGGAGGCCTCCGTGCAACGCCTGCGCCCCATCCTCATGACCTCTGTGTCCACCATATTGGGACTTCTGCCACTGATGTTCGCATCGGGTGAGGGCTCGGCCGGACGTGTGGCCATGGGTACGGCCGTAGTGGGAGGCATGCTCATCTCCACCATGCTGACAATGTTTGTGGTTCCCGCAATATATTCATTCGTGGCAACATCGCTACAAAAGAAGAAAATGAAATGAAAATCTCACAGTTCATACTCATAGTCCTTGCCCTCTGCGCCTGCACGGGGGCAAAGGCACAGACCCTGGCCGAGGTAATTGCAACAGGTCTGGAAAACAACTATAACCTGAAAATAGCACGCAACGAGGAGGCCATAAGCGCCAACAACGCCACGGCCGCCAATGCCGGATACCTGCCCACGGTGAATGCCACGGCAGGGTATAGCGGCACGGTGGACACTGGAAACGGCGGTCAGTTGGGACATGGCATACAGGCCGGAGTGAATGCCGAATGGACCCTGTTCGACGGTTTCAAGATTCAGGCAACGTATAGCAAACTCCAGGAACTGAAGCGACAGGGTGCCACACGCACACGACTGACCATCGAGGACTATGTGGCCACACTCACCGCCGAGTACTACAACCTCATCCAGCAGAAGATACGCATGCGCAACCTCAACAATGCCGTGAAACTCTCCAAGGAGCGTCTGCGCATCGTGCTCGAGCGCTATAGCATAGGCAGTGCCTCCCGTCTGGACCTCCAGCAGGCACAGGTGGACTTCAATGCCGACAGCGCACAGAGCCTGAAGCAACACGAACTGATGGCTACATCGCGCATCCGCCTGTACGAACTAATGGCGGTGAGGGACATGCAGACTCCCCTCTCGCTGAGGGACTCTGTCATAGAGGTGGACACTTCACTCACGCACGACCACCTGCTGGACAATACTATGGCACTTAATGCCGAACTGCTCAACCGCAAGCACGACATCCGTCTGGCGGAACTTGACTACAAGGCCACCATGAGCCGCGATTTCCCCTACATAAAACTGAATGCCGGCTACAACTACCAGCATACCATAGGCGGTGAGGGCCGAGGCGGTGTGGACTTCGGCGTGAAGGTGGGTTACAACCTCTTCGACGGCAAGCGTACCAGCCAGCGCCGCAATGCAAGGCTCGACATAGAGAATGCCGACCTGGCACGCCTGCAACTGGAACAAACCCTACGTGCCGACCTGGCCGACCTCTGGCAGGCCTACAAGAACAACCTGCGCCTGCTCTCCCTAGAACGCGAGAACCTCATCACAGCGCAGGAGAACCACTACATTGCCCACGAGCGCTACATGCTGGGCGACCTCTCTGGCATAGAGATGCGCGAAGCCCAGCAATCCCTCCTCGATGCCGAAGAGCGCATCCTGGTGGCAGAATACAACACCAAGTTGTGCGAAATCTCCCTGCACCAAATCTCAGGCGAGATAATGAAGTACATGGAGTGATTAAAACGACTCTGCCATTAGATAGATTGAAGAAAAAAGTGCTATTATATTTGTAATAATAGTTTTTTGTTATAACTTTGCAACGCATTTGGTTCGTTGGTTCGCTAACGATTAAAAGGGAATGGGGTGTGAATCCCCAACAGTTCCCGCTGCTGTAATTTCCATACTTGCCTCTGCAAGAAAAGTTTTCTTCTCCTTCAGTAAGACTGAAGAGGTATCTTAAAGATAAGTCACTGGTTATAAAAACTGGGAAGACAAGAAGAAAGCGGAATAAGTCAGAAGACCTGCCACCTGCATCAATCGATTATTCAGTCTGCGGGTAACGGATTGGCGAGAGGCAAGGTTTTAGTATTGTTGATTGACGCATTTCTGCGATAATTGGTTGATTCTTACATGTTGGACAACTAATTGATGGCAGAGATGCATTTCTTTTTTCTACACACATCGTCATATGGTAGGACCATCACATTGCGTGTTTGGTTTTCGATGCTAACCTTTATGGGCATATGTTGTACCTGGGCGCAGGAGGTTACTGACTCGGCAAGGCATATGAGTGAGGTAATGATAGTGGCCAAGAGGATAGAGAACCATGGGGCGGGCCCGGCGCAGGAACTGAAGGGTAGGGAACTAAAGGAACTTAGTGTGTACTCGGTGGCAGATGCCTTGCGCTATTTCTCTGGTGTGCAGGTTAAAGACTATGGTGGCGTGGGAGGATTGAAAACGGTGAACATACGTTCGCTGGGCACAAACCACACGGGTGTGTTTTTCAACGGCATACAACTGGGCAATGCACAGAACGGCCAGATAGACCTTGGGCGCTTCTCTATGGACAACATGGAGGCCCTGCAGATGTATAACGGACAGAAGTCCTCTTCCCTACAGACAGCAAAGGATTTTGCTTCGGCCTCTGCTATATATATGCGCACGCGCAAACCTTATTTTATAGGTACGGAGAAAGGCTATAGGTGCAATGTGGGCATGAAGGTGGGTTCGTTTGATACCTATAATCCAACGCTCATTTGGGAACAGAGACTTTCGGACAAGGTCTCAGCAATGTTGTCGGCCGAGTACATGACCACATCTGGCAAGTATCCTTTTTCCTATGCAAAAAAGAACGGTTATGACACCACTGAGGTGCGCAAGAATGGTGATGTCATGTCTCTTCGCATAGAGACGATGTTGGCAGGTGAGATGCAGGGAGGAGAATGGTGTGGACAACTTTATTTCTACGATAGCGAACGGGGTTTTCCTGGTGCTTCGGTACGTGAAGAGCCAGGAAAGTTCCGTCATCAAGACAGACAATGGGATACATCGGTTTTTGCCCAATGTTCTTGGCAGAAAAGGTTCACTAAACGCTACCAACTGATGTTCAACGGCAAGGTGGCGTGGGACTATCTGCATTACCTAAGCGATCCGAATCTTGATATCACCACCATGTATACAGATAACGAGTACCGGCAAACGGAGGCTTACCTCTCTGTATCACACCAGTTTGGCATAACTCCATGGCTAAAGGCCTCGCTGGCCAATGATGTACAGTACAATTATCTGGATGCTAACCTCACAAATTTTGTATATCCGTGGCGATGGACGGTACTCAGTGCATTGGCTATGAATGTAGAATGGAAAGGGCTCACAGCTCAGGCCTCCTTACTTCATACCTGGGTCAAGGATGAGGCTTCGAAGGTGGGAAGTGTGGGTTTGCACAAGAGTGTATTCACCCCATCTGTGGTGGTAGCATACAAAGCGATGGACGACAAGAGGGGTATGCTGAACATCAGGGCATTTTACAAGCGTATCTTCCGTATGCCAACGTTCAACGATCTGTACTATACTTTTATAGGTAACAAGGCCTTGAAACCCGAATATACCACACAGTACAACATTGGACTAAACTACAATCGCACCATGGGACAAGGTTGGTTGAGAAGGTTGGGATGGCAAACGGATGCATATTTCAATCTGGTGGAGGACAAGATTGTGGCTATGCCAACGAGCAACCAATTTCGGTGGACGATGATGAACTTTGGCTTGTGCCACATTTGGGGAGTGGAAACTTCGCTGAAAGCCTCTTGGCAGATAAAGAGGGTAGGAGTTGGCACCTCGTTGACCTATACTTTCAATCGTGCCATGGACAAGACGGACAGGCAGAGTGAGTTCTACGGTGGACAGTTGCCCTACATTCCATGGCATGCCTTTTCTGCCATAGTGTCGGCAGAGTACAGAGGATGGCTATTGAATTACAGTTTTATTTACACGGGCGAGAGATACGAGTCCAGTGCCAACATTCCAGAGAACTATTCCCAACCATGGTACACTAGCGATTTGGGGCTTTCCAAACAGTTTAGGATAAAGAAGGTGGCTTTGCGCGTTAGTGTCGAAGTGTGCAACATCTTCAACCAGCAATACGAGGTGGTGCAGTGCTATCCCATGCCGGGCACTAACTTTAAGACGAAACTTAATGTAGAGATTTAGATGATTACATATTATAAAAAATACAAATGAAGAAAAGAGTATATATTCTATTGCTTGGCATATGCATGGTATGGACAGGATGCCGCACTGATGCCGAAGACATCATCCCTTCGCAAGACGAGGAGGTAAGCACTGATAATAGTGCTCAGACAACAGAGAGCATAAAAGGTTTCTATCTGCTAAATGAGGGCAATATGGGAAGCAATAAGTGCACGTTGGACTTCTACGATGCCACAACTGGTATATACACTCGCAACATTTATGCCGAGGTGAATCCTAGCGTGGTGAAAGAGCTTGGTGATGTGGGCAACGATCTGCAGGTGTACGACGGAAAACTATGGGCGGTGGTAAATTGTTCGCACTTTGTGGAAGTAATGGATGCCGGGACGGCAGAGCACATTACACAGATTTCCATACCCAATTGCCGTTATATCTGTTTTGATGGAGAGTATGCCTATGTGAGCAGTTATGCGGGTCCTGTGCAGATAGATCCCAATGCACGACTGGGCTATGTGGCAAAGATAGACATCAGAAGCCTACAGGTGGTAGATACATGCACTGTTGGGTATCAGCCAGATGAACTGGTGGTGTCAGACGGGAGAATATATGTGGCCAATTCGGGAGGCTATCGTGTGCCAAATTACGACCGTACAGTATCTGTCATAGATATAGCTTCATTTCGGGTGGTGGAGACTATTGATGTTGCCATCAATCTGCACCGAATGGAAGTGGACAAGAGAGGATATGTGTGGGTAAGTTCTCGAGGTGATTACTATGGTAGAGGTTCTAAGACCTTCGTTATAGATACCAAGGGCAATGAGGTATGCGACTCGTTCGAAGTGGCTAACTCGGAGATGACCATATCGGGCGATTCGCTTTACATAATCGGTTCGGAATGGAGTTATGTCAGCAACTCATGGCGTGTGACGTACAAAATCATAGACACAGAGAAACGTCAGGTGGTTAGCGAAAATTTTATTGCGGATGGTACTGATAGCAGGATACGTATGCCCTATGGGGTGGCGGTGAATAGATATGCTGGCGAGTTTTATATCACGGATGCAGGAAATTATGTCTCGCCTGGAACGCTGTATTGTTTCTCGCTCGACGGAGTATTAAAATGGAGCGTCCGTACAGGCGACATACCTGCACACTTTGCTTTCGTCAGCACACCTTGGCACAAACCTAATAAAGAAGAAAAGATAGAAGAATGAAATCAAGACTTTTTTGTACACTATTTATGCTTAGTATCGCAATAAGCATATTTGCACAATCGCCTTATATTAGTCGCGTGTTTGAATTTATGCCTGCGCCAGGTCAGTTTGTCAACGATATGCCATATTACGACATGGGCGACACTCGTCAAGTTATGGCCAGAAAGGCTGAAGAGTGCCTGGCAGATGATGCTCGTGTGGTAGTCTCTCTGGGTAGTTATGGAGGCTATGTTGTTTTCGGCTTTGATCATGCCGTAGAGAATAGGCCAGGACAGATGGACTTTGAAATCTTGGGCAATGCCTTCTATAGTAATGCTAATGTCTCTAACAACAAACAAGGTGGTTCGTGTGAAGCTGGTATAGTGATGGTGAGCCACGATGATAATGGTAATGGCTTGCCCGATGATGAGTGGTATGAATTGGCTGGAAGCGATTATCATAATCCTGGCACAATAAAGCACTATAGCATCACCTATTATCGTCCGGCCAAGGATAAACTATCCACTCCTGATCCATCAAATCCAGCCATAAGCGACACTTCCTATATTGCGTGGCGAGACAACCAAGGTCAGCAGGGTTATGTGCAACGTAATGCATATAATAGTCAAAGTTACTGGCCTGAATGGGTGGATGCTGATTCGCTTTGTTTTCAAGGTACTCTGCTGCCAAAGAATGCGGTGGACGAGAGTGGTTTAGGCACCTATTATGTGCTTTATGCTTTTGATTGGGGTTATGCCGACAATCATCCCAATACCGATGCACGAAGTTCGTTCAACATAGAGTGGGCGGTAGATGGTGATGGTAAATCTGTAAATCTGCCAGCCATACACTTTGTTAAGGTCTATACAGCACTTAACCAGACATGTGGATGGCTGGGCGAAACGAGTACCGAGGTGATGGGAGCCAACGACTTGCACTTGCTCAATAGACAGATAGATGATACCACTCCCGTACAACATCCCACTATGTCACAGGGCTCTTTCAGGGGCGACGAGACACGATACACTATGCTTAATGGTGTGAGGGTGAACTCTCCAACGGCATCTGGAATCTACATCGAACACTCAACCAATGGCTTGAGAAAACTTATCGTCAGATAGCAAAATACGTGTAATAAATTCAATTATTAACTTTTAACAAAAAGCATCTTATGAAGAAGACTTTTACTCTTTTGATGATTGCATCCCTAATGGTGTCAAATGTTCAAGGCCAAACTCGTGGTACAGACGAATCAAAGGACTATGTTCTGCGCACTCTTACCTTTGAGGATAAGGACTACAAAGGTACAGAGGACAATGCAAAGACCTATTGGTCGGACCTTATACCAGTTTCCGAGTATGGCAATGGCAATGGACGTGATTCCTGGTACGACGAGAACAACACCGGACTTTCTTTCTCCCCTTCCCCAACATCATTGTTCCCTGGTTATGGTGGCCATGCCATTTCGTGCTACGTGGGCAACGACCTTGAACAATGTGGCAACTATATGTATGACCTTCAAGCCTATAATGTAACTGGTGGCGCTAATGCTTCGGATAACTTCTGTGTGCACTTTGGCTATCTTGACGATTCCGGTATGGGCATGATGAACGAACTGGTCTATTTTGAATTTGGTGATGGCAAGGAACGTGTGATAGATCACATGTATGTAACAAACACAACTTATGCCTACAATATACTTGAAAATGGCGATGGCTGGATGGTGCCTGCAGGTGGTGTCAGTGACGATTGTTGGTTCAAGATCGTGGCCTATGGCTACAATCTTAATGATGAACTTACCGGTATTGCAGAGTTCGCTCTTTGGGAGAACGGTACGGGCATAAAGGATTGGACAAAATGGGAACTCAGTTCTTTGGGTAGTGTGGCCCGTGTAGAATTCAATATGATTGGTAGCGAGGAACTCTATGCAAGTGGTTATGGTCTTGGGGCACCAGGTTACTTTGCTTATGACAATGTTGCCGTTCGTTTTGATAAGAATATCGACACAGGAATTAAAGAATTGCAATCAACTTGCAGCGGACAGCAGACGTCTGTCATCTTCGACCTTAGTGGCCGTCCTGTACAGAAGACACAAAAGGGAATCTTTGTCCAAAATGGCAAGAAGGTTGTAGTAGCCAAATAAAAAGAGTTGGGATAACTCTTTATTATCTGCCAAACGTTGCTCCGCTCCTTTATGGAATAAACCATAGGAGTGGAGCTTATATTTGCGGGAGTTTGACGAATTCCTAACCCTCCTTGTTGGGACGTGGCATCTTGAAAGAATTATTTTAATATCCTTGCCTCTTAGAGGAAAAAAACGTATCTTTGCGCCTCCAAAGGGCGCATATATTATATATATATAAGGTATATATCCCGATGCCAGGGATATAGGATAGGAGGGTAGGGAAGAGTGCCCGATGAAACGATACTAACAAGGAAACAACAATACAAGAATGGAAAATTTAGGTATAGGTCTGCAATTGCTCGTAGTGGGCATGCTAACCGTCTTTGCCATCCTGCTGATAGTAATCTATGGTGGCAAGTTACTGATAAAGGTAGTTAATGCCATCGCTCCCGAGGAAGTGGCCGTGGCCAAGAAAAACGTTGCACAGGCAACTCCCGGTGCTGTTGACGCTCCCACAATGGCTGTGCTCCAGGAGGTGGTGAAGCAACTGACCGGAGGCAAGGGACGCGTGGAGAGCGCGAAGAGGGTTTAGAAAACGGAAATCGGAAAGGTGAAATCGGAAAACTTTCCTGGTAGGGACACGGCATGCCGTGTCCGTTAAATCAGAATATTCCGATTACTCCGATTACTCCGAAAACTCCGAGTACTCCGAAACAATTCATTAACGAAAAAAATAAAGCAATAATATGAAAGAAGTGAAATTCAGTTTGGTCTTCCGCGATATGTGGCAGAGTGCAGGCAAGTACCAGCCTCGTGTTGACCAACTTTTGAAGGTGGCCCCTGCTATCATCCGCATGGGTTGCTTTGACCGCGTGGAAACAAACGGCGGTGGTTTTGAACAGGTGAACCTGCTCTATGGCGAGAATCCCAACAAGAGCGTCCGCGAGTGGACAAAGCCTTTTCACCAGGCAGGCATACAGACACACATGCTCGACCGTGCTCTGAATGGTCTGCGCATGAGTCCATGTCCCAAGGACCTCCGTAAACTCTTCTACAAGGTGAAGAAGGCTCAGGGCACTGACATTACCCGTATCTTCTGCGGCTTGAACGATGCACGCAACGTAATCCCTTCCATCAAGTATGCCAAGGAGGCTGGCATGATAGCACAGGCTTCGCTGAGCATCACCCATAGCCCCATCCACACCGTGGAGTATTACGTGGACCTGGCAAAGAAGTTCATTGATGCCGGTGCCGACGAAATCTGCCTGAAGGACATGGCTGGTATCGGTCGCCCCGTTAGCCTCGGCAAGATTGTTGAGGGCATCAAGGCATACAAGAAGGACATCGTCATCCAGTACCACTCTCACTCAGGTCCCGGCTTCTGCATGGCATCCATCCTGGAGGTGGCAAAGGCAGGTTGCGACTATGTGGACACTGGTATGTCACCCCTTTCCTGGGGTACTGGTCATGCCGACATCATCACCGTTCAGGAGATGCTGAAGGATGCCGGTTTCAAGGTGAAGGAAATCAATATGGAGGCCTACATGGAGGCGCGTACCCTCATCCAGGAGATGTACGACGACTTCCTTGGCTACTACATCCCCGCACAGAACCACATCAACAATGCCCTTCTTGTTAAGCCCGGTCTGCCCGGTGGCATGATGGGCTCGCTGATGACCGACCTGGAGGACAACCTGAAGAGTCTGAACAAGTGGAAGCAGAAGAACGGCCAGCCCGAACTGACCACCGACCAGTTGCTCGTGAAACTCTTTGACGAGGTGGCATACGTATGGCCCAAGGTGGGTTATCCATGTCTGGTTACTCCCTTCAGCCAGTATGTCAAGAACCTGGCTCTGATGAACGTCATCCAGATGGAGAAGGGCAAAGAGCGCTGGAGCATGATAGCCGACAACATCTGGGACATGATTCTGGGCAAGAGCGGTCAGTTGCCTGGTCCCGTAGCACCCGAAATTGTGGCTATGGCCAAGGAGCAGGGACGCGAGTTTGAGACAGGCGATCCCCAGAACTACTATCCCGACGACCTGGAGGACTACAAGAAGAAGATGCAGGAGAAGGGTTGGGAACTTGGCGAGGACCTTGAGGAACTCTTCGAGTATTCCATGCACCCGTCTCAGTACGAGGCATACAAGAGCGGTAAGGCAAAGGCCGACTTCGAGAAGGACCTGGCAGAGCGCAAGGCCAAGAAGAACGCTCCCGCCGCTGGTGTTGCCGAACTGCCCAAGACCATCAAGGTGAGTGTGAACGGACAGACCTACGAGGTGAACATCGCCTACGGAAACGAGGCGCCTGCCGCCACCCCTGCCGGTGCACAGGCACCCGTGGCAACAGGTGAGGGCGAGGACATCCTGGCTCCTCTGGAGGGTAAGTTCTACCGCACCAAGGATGCACAGGAACAGGCCATACAGATAGGTCAGGAGGTCAAGGCCGGAGATACCCTCGGTTACATAGAGGCCATGAAGACCTACAACGCCATCCGTGCCGACTTTGACGGTATTCTTACCGCCGTGACGGTGAACTCTGGCGACTCCGTGGAGGAGGACGATGTGATAATGAAGGTGCTGAGAAAGTAAAGTAGAGGAGGAAAGTGACTTATGTTTAACGAGATACTGGAAAACCTCTATAGCATGACTGCCTTCCAGGCCATTGCCGAGAACCCTTTGTTCCTGGTGATGTACCTGCTGGCCTTCGTGCTCCTGTACCTGGGTATCGTCAAGAAATACGAACCCCTGCTTCTGGTTCCCATAGCCTTCGGTGTGCTCATTGCCAACTTCCCCGGTGGCGGTATGGGCGTGACACAGGCCGATAGTGAGGGTATGGTGGAGTTCATGAAGAACGGGGTGATGGTGAAGAAGGACATCTATTCCATGCCTCTGCACGAGATAGCACACGACCTGGGATTGATGAACTACCTCTACTATGCACTTATTAAGAGCGGACTTCTGCCTCCCATCATCTTCATGGGTGTGGGTGCGCTGACCGACTTCGGTCCTATGCTCCGCAACCTGAAACTGGCCATCTTCGGAGCCGCCGCACAGATGGGTATCTTTGCCGTGTTGCTGGCCTCTCTGGCTATGGGCTTCACACCCCAGGAGGCCGGTTCGCTGGGCATCATAGGCGGTGCAGATGGTCCTACGGCTATCTTCACCACCATCAAACTGGCTCCCCACTTGCTTGGTCCCATAGCCATTGCTGCTTATAGTTACATGGCACTTGTGCCTGTTATCATCCCCATGGTGGTGAAACTGCTCTGTTCGGAGAAGGAACTTCGTATCAACATGAAGGAGCAGGACCGCCTTTATCCAGACGGAACTGAGATCAAGAACATGCGTGTGCTGAAGATTATCTTCCCCATTGCCGTTACGACCATAGTGGCCATCTTCGTGCCCTCGGCGGTAAGTCTGGTGGGTATGCTCATGTTTGGTAACCTGGTAAAGGAAATAGGTAACGACACCTCACGCCTGTTCGATGCTGCTTCAAACGGTGTCATGAATGCTGCCACTATCTTCCTGGGCCTCTGCGTGGGTGCCACAATGACCGTGGATGCCTTCATCAATGTGCAGACACTGGGCATCGTGGCCGGTGGTTTCTGTGCCTTTGCGCTGAGTATCGCTTCCGGTATCTTCATGGTGAAGGTGTGGAACCTCTTTGCCAAGAAGAAGATAAATCCGCTCATCGGTGCAACTGGCCTCAGTGCCGTGCCCATGGCGAGCCGTGTGTGCAATATCATCTCTACTCAGTACGACCCCAAGAACCACGTTCTCAATTACTGCATGTCGTCCAACATTTCCGGCGTGATAGGTTCTGCCGTGGCGGCCGGTGTGCTCATCTCATTCCTGGGATAAAAAGCACTGGAGCGGTTTGCTAAGTAGGGACGCTGCTGCAGCGTCCGAGCGATTGAGGGTTGGTAGCAGGTCTTTTCGGACGCTGCACGCAGCGTCCCTACGAATTCATCGCTAAGTTTATTAATCTTGAACTCTCAGTCTTAAACCTTATTCGCATACGCTCATCAAGCTACGCAGTCAACGTTAATAGTTAAACGTTAAACGTTCTATGGAAATATCTAAGATTGGATTCTATACAGGCCTCTGCTGGAGTGCCTCCTTCATATTGGCTATGCTTAGTCTTACGCAACCTGCGTGGGGCTTTGCCGGCAATTTGCTGGGTGTGCTGAGCATCTGGGTGGCAGGCGTGCAATTACGTGCCGCACAGGAATCCATGCTCAAGGAGGAAGAACCCTGGGGGGTGCGCCAGCGTTGGCACAAATCTTTGCAGGTTCAACTTTTGGCCGCCCTGCTTTGCACCTTTGTCCAGTACATCTATTTCCGCTACGTGGACAACGGGCGCATGCTGACTGCACTGACCGAGGTGTACACAAATCCCGAATACACGGAACTGATGAAGCAGGCGGTGCCCGAATACAAACCTCAGGACGTGCTCGACCTGCTTTCGCAGATAACGCTTCGCGACCTGGCAATCAACTTCCTTGTCCTGAATTCCTTCCTGGCTATCGTGCTCAGCATCCCTACCGCATTCGTGGCGGCACTGAGGAAGAAATAGGCCAAACCTGATACAAGATAATCTAAAACCAAATAATGTCATGAAGAAGATTCTTTCATTTATTCTGCTTTGTGCAGCATCACTTGTTGCCTCGGCACAGATTACGTCCTTGGACGAGTTGTCCACCGACAAGGCTTACACCATCTATAATCCGTTCTACACCACCTATGCCGTGTACAATGCAGAGAAGAGCACGTCGTTGGTTTGGGCGGCAGGCATGACGGCTTCGGACAAGACGATAGCCGACCAGTCCTACACCACACCGTTCAATGCGGCCGACCCATCATCCTCATGGATGATTGTGCCGTTTAACGAGCAATGGTTTGTCTACAACCTCGGTGCGAAGAAGTTTATGGCCGTGGGACACACAGCGGCCAATTCGTCCACCGCTTCGGCAAAATTGCAGGACACACCTGTAGCCGTGGAGTTTACAAGCAATGGCAACGGTGGTTTTCACCTCCGTTCCTACGATGGCAACCAGAACTTTCTCTGTGCTGCTCCCCAGTTGGAATACCCCATCAGCATCTGGACGAGTGCAGACAATGGCTCCACATGGAAGATAGAGGAGAACGCCCAGGTACAGGCCGATTACGAGACCTGTATGCAGAAACTCAAGGAGGCTTTCCCCGAAACCGTAGCCTTGAAGATAGATACACGTCACGGATATGTGTGGAGTACAAAGAACGGTGGTCCTATGCCCGAGCGCATAGCCAAGGGTCGTGACTTTACTTTCTATACACGTGCACGCCTCGGATGGAACTGTACTGAAGGACTTACCATCAAGCACGGTGATGAGGAATACAAGGTGACGGAAATAAAATCCGGTGCCTATGCCACGGAGATCACTATCCCTGCGGACAAGGTGAACGGGAATGTCACCATCTCTGGTGAATGGGTGCGTGATGAGAATACTCCTGATGCCAGAGTACTCTCCTTTGCCGAGGAATTTGAAGGGGAGGGCGAACCTACCTCGGAATGGTGGAAACGCACCGAGCGTCAGGGGGCTACATGGAACCGCTGGTGTTCCAACTCTCCCCTGGTAGTGTATCAGGAGGACGGCGCACTTCATTGTCGTGCCATTCCCAATCCCGACAGGACTTCCGACAACGTGCCCATGATAACGGGTGGCGTGAAGACCCAGGGCAAGTTCTCCTTCCAGTGGGGCAGGGTAGAGGCGCGTATCAAGACCATTGCACACAGAGGCACTTTCCCTGCTTTCTGGATGATGCCTGCCGACAACAGCCTTGGATGGCCCAATAATGGAGAGATTGACATCTGGGAGGCTATCGATACCGACGGACGTGCTTACGGCACCGTTCACACTCATTGGACATACGACTTGAAGAAGGGCGGTAACAGTGGCAACAAATCAGGGATAGATTACTCCCTCTGGCATGTCTATGCCGTGGAGTGGGATGCAACGTCCATCACCTGGTATGTGGACGGAGAAAAGGTGTGGACATACAACAAGAGTACCGACCAGAATGCCCTCAACAACGGCCAGTGGCCTTTTGATGCTCCCTTCTACATCATCCTCAATCAGAGTGTGGGCAACGGTTCATGGGCACGTCCAGCCGACGAGTCCTTCACCTATGAAACTCTTTTTGACTGGGTTCGCGTATATCAGAAGCCCGAGCATACAGGCATTGAGGATGTGATGACTGATGGAGAGCAGGCCTCTTTCGGCAATGTAAATGCCGTTTACGACATGCAGGGCCGCCTTGTCAAGGAAATGAAGACTGGCGGATTATATATAGTGAATGGCAAGAAGGTGGTGATGAAGTAATCTCCTGCCGATACTGGTAAGTAGCAATAGAAATACGGCGCCGGGAGTTCAACTCCAGGCGCCGTATTTCTATGTAGCATGTCATCTCCGTTGCTTCGGCAAAAATAGGGAGCAAACCTTGAACCCAAATCGCTCCATGGTTCTTTCAACGGACTGTTACACGCTGACGAACCCATATTCCGTCATTTGTTTCACCGCTCCCCGGTTACGATGGGACGCCATTGCGCCCTCATGGACAGAACACTTGTTGGTCGTTGATGCGGAGGGTTGTCTGGTGCCAATGTTTTTTTTGACTGGATAAAATCCTCATCCGGACCCTCCCGAGGACCGATGTCCGTCCTCACGAGGGCAAGCATCCATTCTCCCGAGGGCAAGCGTCCGTCCTCCCGAGGGCAAGGGCATGTCCTCCCGAGGGCAAGGGTATGTCAATGGCAGACTTGTCGTACCGCCCTGATGATGATCAGGCGATGGATGATGACGAAGATGGCGGCAGATACCGTTGCGGCAACCCACAAGGGCAGGAGTGAAGCCGTTTGCAGATTGGGCGAGATTACCGAGATGAAGGCAAACAGAGGGGGATATGCTATGCTCACAAGTGTGGCGGCTATGAACCATACGAAGGCATCGGTGATGGCGGTGAGCATAAGGTAGGGTCGTGCAATAAGTCCGATGGGATACCCCAAAGAGTATAGCACAATGAACTTTTCCTTGTTTTTCTCTATCAGAAGTCGGATACTGATGATGAGCAGGGAGAATGCCAGTGCTGACACCATTCCTCCTATGCCAATGGTTACCCACAGGATGCCGTTGACGAGGGTCTGCAGTTTCAGGTTCTCCGTATCTCCCTCTATCTGGTATCCTTTTTTTGCCAGATAGTCGAGGAAGGTGTTGCTCCCTCCTTCGGCACTGATGGTGAGGATAAGTCTGGATGGTGCTTCCGCGCTCCCTCCATTTGCGAATTTTGCGTTTGCCTCGTTGAGGAACCTTTCGGGTACGAGTATGGTGTTCAGCCTGTCTGTATAGCCCACTATCCTGGCATTATAGGATTGTCTGAAACCATTTCCCCGTACATCCAGCACTATTGGGAAGGCAGATGTCAGTCCTTCTGCAAGTTGGGGCAGTCCTTTCGTGGCGGCATAACCGTAGTTGTATATGCCCAGATATTTTCTCGGTATGATGACAGGCACGAAATTCCCGTCCACGCCGGCATCCCATTCCTCCGGGTTGTCGAAGCGGACATCAATGAATCGGTCAGGCACAGACTCCATGAAAAGGTCTGTGGAGATACCCAGGTCGCCCAAAGAGAAACTTCCCCTTATCCGGAATTTTGCCGAGGAGAAGATACCTATGTCGCTAACGTTCGGATGCTTCCTCAACTCCTCTATTTCATTGCCTCTGAATACGGGTTTTACTCCCACGAGACTGCTGATGGAGGAAAGGCCGTTGATGGGTTTTGTCACCACTATGTGTCCCTCGGAAAGCAGTCCGCTCTCTTTCTGCATGAAGCGGTTGAAGTCTTGGTATGCCTGTATGCCTATGAGCGCTATTGCACCTCCGATGAGGTTGGCGATGATGAAACCGGAGATCTGCCACAGGCTGAGGTTCTGTCTCAATAGGCGGAAAAGCAGTTTTGTCTGCTCGTTCATGTGTGTGGGAGTATGAGGTTAGAGTCTTATTATCTTGTCGTATCTGTATGGCAGACGGTTGCCTATGGAGGTTACGATAATCCCTGCACCGTCCTGTTGCTGTCTTTCGGCAAGCATGTCCTTCATTATTTCTGCATTGGCAGGGTCGAGGTGACTGACAGGTTCGTCAAGGAGGAAAAAGTCAGCAGGCTGTGCCAGCATCCTCACGAAGGCCACTCTTTGCTGTTGGCCCAAGGAGAGAAGTGAGCATGGTGTGTCAAGTCTGTCCTTCAGTCCCAGGAGTGTGAGCATCTGCCTTGCCCGGTGTTCGTCAAAGTGGTGTGTGAGCAGACTTTTCAGCATTACGTTCTCCACGGCAGTGAGTTCGGGGAAGAGCCTGTGTTCCTGAAACATGAATGCCAGCGATTTCCGGCGCAACGTGCACCTTTCTTTCTCGCTGGCGCCCATGCGGCGGCCTTGTGGGTCAAGCAGTTCTATCTTGCCCCGGTAGTCTGAGCGCAGCCCGTACAGGAAGGTGCAGAAGGATGTCTTGCCTCTTCCAGATGCTGCCTCTATGAGATAGGAACAGCCCTTACGGAATTCGAGTTCCTGAAGCCAGACGTCCGATGGTCCGCCCTCTGGGGGCGAACCGATGAAGACGTCGGGTATAACCTTCTTGAAGCGAATTGTCTCTATCATGTCGTATCCTCTCTCTCGTTCTCAGTGCGGGCATTACTTTGCCGCATTGCCGATGGCAGCGTTCACGGCCATGTCCTTGATTTGTTTCAGTGAATTGGTGGCGGAGTCCTCGAAATAAACGGTGTATTCCACCTTGCAGTCTTCCTTTACGCTATATCCGGCGTAGGTGAACTTGTTCATCAACTCCAGTATGGCGCGGTCCTTGGCGCGTCTGGCTGCCCCCATGTCTTCCAGACCTTTGGCAGTTGCTTTGGTGTCTATTATCATGCCATTTTCCTCTCCGGCCATTTGTGCCATGTCATTGTCCGTGAGGTTTTCGGCCAGCGACTTCATCGTTCCGTCCTTATAGCATTGGGCAGACAGGTTTTGAGGCATGACAAACAGTTTGCCATCAGCGAAACCAAGGGTGTATAACCCCATCAGCGAGTAGGTGTTACCGTCCGTTTTTGTGGCAATTCTGTTTGACTCCAGTGACTTGGCTATCAGGTTGAACAGGCTGTTGTCCTTGCACTCTGCCACCAGTATCATTTGGGGTATGGGCAAAGGTGAGGAGTTGTCCTTTTCCGCTATGCCGAATATCATGCCGCCATCGAGACTGTTGAGGAGCGACAATGTAAGTTCCTCCTTTATCCCCATTTTCTTTGCTTCCTTGTTGGCCATGGCCATATACTCGTCGAATTCGGCGCGCTGTGCTTCAGGGATGCTCTTTTCTATGTTGCTGCCCAGGTCTTTGATTCCAAATTGCATGAAACCGTAGCATGTCTTCGGAATGAATACCTGCAGTCCGCTATTGGGCGAAGACATGTAGTCGCGGCTTATTTCCAGCAGTTCGTCTGCATCCTCGAGCCTGGTGTCCAGGACTGCCTTGCCTGCTTCGAAATTGAGCGACATGACGAGTTTGGCATCTTTTGCCTTTTCTGTATCCAGCATGGAGAATGCCTCCGGATTTGTACCTTCTGCCAGTCTTAGTACGTCCTTGAATGCCATATAGTAAGCCACGTCATCGTCGCATTCCATGAATTCTGCCAGTGACTTGCTTTTCTTGGCCTCAGTATCGGCAGACATGTATTCTGTAACATCACACGCACCCTGAGAGAAAGCGGCAACAAGTTTTGTCTCGTCAAAGGCAACGATGTTGGCATTGCCTGTTTTCAGCAGTGAGTATTCGCTCTTCTCTTCCATGGAAAGGTCTTCGATTTCCATGGCGTTGAGAAGTTCCGTTACCTTTTCCTTGTCCTTGACGGCAAACAAGGCAAATCCTCTTGTCTGTTCTATATTGTCAATTACCACGTAGGCCGGTTGTTTCAGATCCAGACCGCTGTTGGTCGGATCTGCCAGGATTTTGCGGAGCAGTTCCCTTGAATTTTCGGGCATTTCGTTGATGTCGTTCTTTATCAGCCCTGTAATCTGGTTGTCCTGCAGCAATTCCGACTCTGCCAGCAGGTTGTCCACATTTGCCTTGACAACCATGACTGGTTCAGCGGGAATTACAGACCTGTAGTCCGAGGACTGGCTGCATGATACAAGACCTATGGTCATCAGCAATACTGATACCATTGCATAAAATCTGCCTTTTCTCATAATAGTAGATGCTTTTGTTTGTATATATTGGATTCCGATAATCGCATGTGGTATATCCTGAGGCAAAGTTACGAAAAACACTGGAATAACCAACGAAAATGCGGATAATATGTGGGAGTTAAGGTTCAGAGGAGCAGTTTCGGCAGGGTCTCCAACAGGGCGAAGTGGTTGGGGAGGACGATGTCCGCTCCTGCATCGTACAGAACCTTGTCGGGCAGAGGACCGGTGTTTACGGCAATGGTGAATATGCCTGCAGCTTTGGCCGACTCGACGCCAAGGGGGGCGTTCTCCACTACGATGGCCTCTTCGGCAGAGATGCCGGCCTTGGCCAATCCCATCAGGTATGGTTCGGGATGAGGCTTGCCGTGCCGGACATCAAAGGCGGTTACCATCAGTTCTGCATTGAAGATGCCGGGGAAGTTGCTCTCGAGTCTTTCCAACAGGCTCTTCTGTCCGCTGCCCGTAACGATGACGCGCTGGCGTCCCATGGCCTTTACGGCCTGCAGGATCTCAAGTGCGCCGGCTACAGGTTCAACATGAGGCAGGGTGTTGAAGATGTCGCTCTTTACCTTATATATATATTGCATTTCCTCGGCGGTGGCGGCACGTCCCCATTGCGCCTGGGCAAAGATGTCGATGGTGCCCTCGCCGGTGCGCCCCTCGTTCATGTACACGTCCTCGTGCGACATGACAAGATTGTTGGCCTTCATGGCACGCACCCATGCTTCGGCATGGTTCTTCATGCTGTCGAAGAGCACGCCGTCCATGTCGAAAAGGAGAGCGCGGACGTTCTTCCTGCCAAGCGGGGCAACATCAATAAAGGAAGGGCTTTCCGCCCTCCCTTTACCTGTATTCGTTGTATCTGACATCGAATGTTACTGTATTACAGACGAGCCTTGATGGCCTCCGTCTCTGCCTCGTATCCGGGCTTGCCGAGCAGGGCAAACATGTTCTTCTTGTAAGCCTCCACGCCGGGTTGGTCGAATGGGTTGACCTCGAGGAGCAGACCGCTGATACCACAGGCACGCTCGAACATGTAGATGAGCTGGCCGATGTGGTATTCGTCGAGTTTGGTGATGCTCAGGCGGATGTTGGGCACACCACCGTCTACGTGAGCCAACTTGGTACCCAGTTCTGCCATCTTGTTAACCTCGTCTATGCGGCGGCCGGCCAGGAAGTTGAGGCCGTCGAGATTTTCCTCGTCAGAGGGAACCTCCAGACAGGTGTTGGGCTGCTCTACGCTGACAACGGTTTCAAAGATGGTGCGCTCGCCGTCCTGGATCCACTGACCCATAGAGTGCAGGTCGGTGGTGAGGTCAACGCTTGCGGGGAATATACCCTTGCCGTCCTTGCCCTCGCTCTCGCCATAGAGTTGCTTCCACCATTCGCCCAGGTTGTGCAACTTAGGCTGGTAGTTGGCCAGAATCTCTATCTTCTTGCCGTCCTGATAGAGGGCATTGCGGATAGCGGCATATACGGCGGCGGGGTTCTCCATGAAGGGAACCTTGGGGGCTGTCTGGGCCTCCATGTCCTGAGCGCCCTTCACCAGAGCGGCAATGTCGAAGCCTGCTACGGCAATGGGCAGAAGACCTACGGGAGTGAGCACGCTGAAGCGGCCGCCCACGTTGTCGGGGATGATGAAGGACTTGTAACCCTCCTTGTCGGCGGTTACACGGGCAGCACCGCGCTTGGCGTCTGTTACGGCAACGATTACCTTAGCGGCCTCCTCCTTGCCGCGCTGCTGCTCGCAGAGGGTCTTCAGCAGACGGAAGGTGATGGCTGTCTCGGTGGTGGTACCGCTCTTGGATATGTTGATGATGCCGAAGCGTACGGTCTTCAGGTAGCCGATGAGTTCGGAGAGGTAGTCCTCACCGATGTTGTTGCCGGCAAACAGGATGCGGGGATACTTGCTCTCCTGCAACCAGCCGAAGGTGTTTGCAAGAGCGTCGATTACCATGCGTGCACCGAGGTATGAACCGCCGATACCGGCAACTACCACTGCATCGCACTCCTGCTGGAGAGTCTTGGCGGTGTCGTTGATTTCTGCAATGAACTCGGGAGTGATGTTGCTGGGCAGGTGCATCCAACCCAGGAAGTCATTTCCCTTGCATGTACCCTCTTCCAGTGCCTTCTGTGCGGCGGCAACGGGGGCTTCGAACTTTGCAATAGCGTCAGCACTGAGGAACTGTGCTGCCCTTGAAATGTCAAGTGTTACCATTTTGTGTTTGTATGTTTATATGTTTGTAATCTTATGTTACGCCTGCCTTGTGACGATATGGGGTGTGGATTCTGCTTCCGTATTGTGAGTCCTCGCACAACGTATTGTTAGGTCCCTCGCAACGTGTTGTGACGCCCTTCGCAACGTATTGCGATGCCCCTCGCAACACGAGGCGTTTCCCGTACTATCTGAATGCCTCGGACAAGAGTTTCACTTCGATGTTGGGGCTGATACGCTCGTAGAGGATGTTGTAGACGGAATCCAGGATGGGCATGTTCACGTGTAGGTGGCGGTTGATATCCTTCATACACTTGGTGCCGAAGTAGCCCTCGGCTATCATCTCCATTTCCAGTTGGGCGCTCTTCACGGAGTAGCCCTTGCCTATCATGGTGCCGAAGACACGGTTTCTGGAGAAGTTTGAGTAGCCTGTTACCAGCAGGTCACCGCAATACACGCTGTCTATGATGCTTCTGTCCAGGGGGAACACGGCGGTGAGCAGGCGTTGCATCTCCTGCAGGGCATTGGAGATGAGCACTGCCTGGAAGTTGTCGCCATACTTGAGGCCGTGGCAGATGCCAGATGCGATACTGTACACGTTCTTCAGCACACTGGCATATTCTATGCCCACCACGTCCTGCGACACCTTGGTCTTCACGTAGTGGCTCTCCATGCACTTGGCAAAGGCCTGTGCCTTGTCCAGGTCGGTACAGCCGATGGTCAAGTACGTGAGCCTGTTCAGCGCCACCTCCTCGGCATGGCTCGGTCCGCCTATGACGGCCAGATTCTCGTCGGGCACATTATAGACCTGGTGGAAGTATTCCGAACAGATAAGGTTCTCGTCGGGCACGATACCCTTGATGGCCGTTACCAGGAACTTGTCGCTCAGGCGCACCTTCAGTTTCTTCAGGTGTCCCTTCAGGTAGGGCGAGGGAGTTACGAACACCAGTGTCTGGCAGTTGCGCACCACCTCGTTGATGTCTGAAGAGAAGGTGATGCGGTTCACGTCGAAGTGTACGCTGGTCAGGTATGCGGGGTTGTGTCCCAGACGTTTGAAGTCCTCTATGCGGTCGTCGCGACGGAGGTACCACCATATCCTTTCGTTCCTCTCCAGCAATATCTTGGCTATGGCCGTGGCCCAACTGCCACCTCCCATTACTGCTATTGTACCTATCATGCTCTTTCTGGCGTTTTATTCCTTTAGAGTCCTTAAGGTCTTTAAGGTCTTTAGGGTCTTTAAGGACTTTAGGGGCCCTAAGGGGTGTTGACTGTGTTTTTGGGTTATGCCTCCTCGGCATCCTGCTTGGGTGCAGATGCAGGTGCGCTCTTCTCGGGCTTCATCTGGGGGAAGAAGAGTACTTCCTGGATGAAGGGCTTGCCCGTCATGAGCATAACCAGACGGTCAATGCCTATGCCGATACCGCTGGTGGGAGGCATGCCGTATTGCAGGGCACGGAGGAAGTCCTGGTCGATTATCATTGCCTCGTCGTCGCCCTTGTCGGCCAGGCGCATTTGTTCGCGGAAGCGCTCTTCCTGGTCGATGGGGTCATTCAACTCGGAGTATGCGTTGGCCAGTTCCTTGCCGTTCACCATCAGTTCGAAGCGCTCGGTCAGCCCGGGCTTTGTGCGGTGCTTCTTGGTGAGGGGAGACATCTCTATGGGATAGTCGGTGATGAAGGTAGGCTGGATGAAAGTGCCCTCGCAGGTTTCGCCGAAGATTTCGTCAATCAACTTGCCCTTGCCCATGGTGGAGTCAACCTCCACACCGCACTTCTTTGCCACTTCGCGCATCTCGTCCTCGCTCATGCCCTCCAGGTCGTAGCCGGTCTTTTCCTTGATGGCCTCCAGGATGGGCAGACGGCGGAAGGGTGCCTTGAAGGAGATTACCTTGCCGTCAATCTCTGTCTCGGGCTTGCCGTTCACGGCTATGCAGATGCGCTCCAGCACCTTCTCGGTGAAGGACATCATCCAGTTGTAGTCCTTGTACTGGACATAAAGTTCCATACAGGTGAACTCGGGGTTGTGGTTCTTGTCCATACCCTCGTTGCGGAAGTTCTTGCCGATCTCGTACACGCCCTCGAAACCGCCCACGATGAGGCGCTTCAGGTACAACTCGGTGGCTATACGGCAGTACAGGTCTATGTCCAGGCTATTGTGGTGGGTGATGAAGGGGCGTGCGCTTGCACCACCGGCAATGCTTTGCAGGATGGGAGTCTCCACCTCGGTGTAACCGGCCTCGTCCAGGCACTGGCGCAGGGTGCTGATCACCTTGGTACGCTTCAGGAACGTCTCCTTTACACCCTCGTTCACGATGAGGTCAACATAGCGCTGACGGAAACGGAGTTCGGGATCGGAGAAGGCGTCAAACACATTACCTTCGGAGTCGGTCTTTACCACGGGAAGGGGGCGCAGGCTCTTTGCCAATACGGTCAGTTCCATACAGTGGATGCTGATTTCACCAGTCTTGGTGCGGAACACATAACCCTTCACGCCGATGAAGTCGCCAAGGTCAAGGAGTTTCTTGAACACGGTGTTGTACATGGTTGTATCCTCGGCATTGGGGCAGAGGGCATCGCGTGTGACATACACCTGTATGCGGCCCTTGCTGTCCATCAGTTCCACGAAACTGGCCTTGCCCATAATGCGGCGGCTCATCATACGGCCGGCCACGCACACCATGCGGCTGTTCTCGGGTGTGGCGGGTGTAGGCACGTCCTCGCCCTGCTCGTTCTTCATTGTGGGCAGGTCAACGAACTCCGCCTTGATATCTGTTGAGAACGCATCGGTGGGATACTCGGCAGCAGGGTATGGGTCAATGCCCAGGTCACGCATCTGCTGAAGGTTGCCACGACGCACTATCTCCTGTTCACTCAATTCTTGTACGCTCATATTAACATTATTTATATTTATAGTTTCACGCACAAAGGTACGAATAAGCGGGCGAAATACAAAATAAAGCCTGCTTTAATTTGGCATTTCCGGGCGAAAGTGCCTTAGACATGTTGCCAAGGGTACAAAAAAAGTCCTAAATGCACCTTAATAATCGTTAAATAATATTATCTTTGTGTCTGCAATGTAACAAAAACAAATAGACAACGATGAAAGCAAGACACATGCTATTGGCCCTGTTGGCCACCGCGTTTTCACTCACCTCAAAAGGCCAGTTGGCCATGAACGAGGAGTATCAGGACGGTTACGATCACTCCCTGCAGAACTACGTTACCGAGAAGATTTCACAACTCAAGGACAAGCAGGATGAGAAGGCCAAGGAGGGCAAGAAGAAATGGAAGATGGCCGATTATGTCACCGTTCCCAAGTTCGGTGGCTACATCGTGGGTACATACAAGTACAACAGCCAGGAAGGCAAGAACGGAGGCGACGGTTTCGGTTTGCGCTACCTGCGTCTGTATCTAGACGGCACTGTGCTGAAGGACTTTAAGTACCGCGTGCAGATGAACGTCTCCGGTGAACCGGGCAGCAAGAACGGCGCCCGTGTCATTGATGCCTTCATTTCATGGCAGAAGTGGGCACCTCTGGGCATAAAGTTGGGTGAGTACAAGCGATGCTTCACCTTTGAGAATCCCATGAACCCCTGGGACATCACTTCGGGCGACTATACCCAACTCACCAAGCACTTTACCGGCATGGGCGGTGACCTGTATCAGGGTGCGGCAAACAGTGGTGGCCGCGACCTCGGCGTACAGATTTATGGCGATGCCTTCAAAGTGGGCAAGACACAGCACTATCTCCTGCATTATCAGGCAGGTATCTACAACGGTCAGGGCATCAACACCTCCGACAAGGACAAGGAGAAAGACTACATCGCCACCGTGCAACTACAACCCCTCAAGGGCCTCTACGTCGGAGTCTTCGGATGGAGCGGTTCGTTCTTCGACGGCGCACAAAGCAACTACTTCAAGCGTTGGGCAGCAGGTGTTTCCTACGAAGGACTCTTCTCTGCCCGTGCCGAGTATGCACGCAACATCTATGCTGACGGTGCCGACACTCATGGCCTTGGTCAGAAGTCCGATGCATGGTACATCCGCATGGGCATCCCCACATGGCGCTGGCTCCGTGTGAACCTCGGTTACGATGCCTACCGCAAGGACATGTCCACATGGACCTCCCTCAACTCCATCTACTCCCTCGGTCTTCAGGCACGTCCCCACAAGAACCTCCAGTTCCAGCTCCAGTGGAACTATTGCCACAACAATGCCTCCGGTGTAGACAAGGATTATCACCAACTTTGGACACAGGCATACATCAGATTCTAAAGCAGATTAGGGCATCAAATATGCCCATAGATAGAGCACAACAGCACTAAAACAACACGTATAACGAGCGGAATCGGCTAAAAAAAGCACGATTCCGCTCATTATATTGATATTTATAACTATATTTGCACCTATAAACAATTATAATATGCTAATAGGAAGAGAAGAGGAAAAGCGCGAACTACTTCAAGCATTAGAGTCTGATAGTTCTGAGTTTGTTGCTGTTTATGGTCGACGCCGTGTGGGCAAAACCTACCTAATTCGTGAAGCATTTGATTACAGTTTCACATTTCAGCATACGGGAATGGCAAATACAACGACAAAGGTCCAACTGTCTAATTTCAGAAATTCACTTTTGGAACAGGGGGCTGTAAAGGTGCCCCAACTTCGCAATTGGTTGGAGGCTTTTGCCGCATTGCGCACCTTATTATCTTCCTCTACTGACAAAAGAAAACTGGTATTCATTGATGAATTACCATGGATGGACAGCCCCAAATCCGATTTTTTGTCTGCTCTTGAAAGTTTTTGGAACGGATGGGCAACCTCTCGTCGTGACATAGTGCTTATTGTATGCGGTTCTGCTACCTCGTGGATAGTAGAAAAGATAATCAATAACCACGGTGGACTACATAATAGACTGACTCGTCGGATAAAGTTGAACCAATTCTCTTTGGCAGAATGTTATGAATATACCAAAAGCAAACATCTTGCCTTCAACCATTTTCAAGTACTGGAGACATACATGATTATCGGCGGCATTCCTTTTTACTGGAATTTTATAGAGAAGGGATTAAGTGTGGCGCAGAATATTGACAGGATGTTCTTTGCGGAGAGCGGCGTGCTTAGGGATGAGTTTGACATGCTCTATGCTTCCTTGTTTCGCAACCCAGATGGTTACATTAAGGTTGTGACAGTTCTTGGTCAGAAAAAGGTTGGTATGTCCAGAGTGGAAATTATCTCTGCGACAGGTCTTACCGACAACGGCACATTGACGAAAATACTAAATGAACTTGAATGGTGCGGTTTCATTAGGAGATATAACTGTATGGGCAAATCGGTTAAGGACTCCATCTTCCAACTGATGGACAACTACACCTTATTCTATTTTCAATTTGTCAAAGCTAACAAACAGCAAGACGAACACTTTTGGACAAATTCACTAAATTCTCCGTTGTATCATGCTTGGTCAGGATTGGCCTTTGAACGTGTTTGCCTTCAGCATGTTTATGCCCTTAAAAAGGCATTGGGTATATCTGGAGTTCTGTCAAACGTCTACTCTTGGAGACAAAAGGCAGACGAGCAGAAAGGAATACAAGGAACTCAGATTGATTTGCTGATTGACCGTAATGACCAAGTTGTGAATCTGTGTGAAATGAAATTCTCCAAATCCGAGTATACAATCAGCAAGGAATACGAGGCCACACTACGCAAGAAATCAGAGTCTTTCCGCATTGCCACAAATTGCAGAAAAGCCATTCATATAACAATTATTACAACATATGGCTTAATACATAATGCCTATGCCGGAAATATCCAAAAAAGCATTATGCTGGATGACCTATTTTTATAAGTAAAAAAACAGATACGTTGAAAATAACGAGCGGAATCGTACTCTTTTTAGGTCGTTCCCGCTCGTTAACATAAATGCAACTAGTTGTATAATGCCATTACTGATGCGAACATTACAACAATAAGGCCAAGAATATACTTATTCATAGTCTTGTCCTACGTATTCAAATATTTAACTACTTAATAATTCTTGTCCATATATATTGGCGACCGTAAGTGCCGTCATATCTATTAACGTTGTATGTCACCATTCTGGTTTTACTGAGCGTTTCGACATGCATTATGACTTCAATATCGCCGGGTGCCTCATAAGATGTTATATTTCCATTTTCGTATGTGTATGTACAATAGTCAGGTCCGCTGGTTATTGTTCCATTGGCGTCAACCCTACACCAAATAATAATTCCGTCTTCTTCAAGGGTCATTTGTCTGTAACTTTCCCCATACTCACAACGCCACGTTCCAAGAATTGTGGGTTCATCGCCTTCTTCTTTTTCTGGTTCCACTTCTTCTTTGCTACATGAAGACAGACTGAATGCCATTACTGATACGAACATTATGCCAATAAGGCCAAAAATAAACTTTTTCATTGTCTTGTTTTAATAAATCTAATTTCCCTACTCACTTATACGGCTTTTCGGTTGCTCCGTTGTTCCAGTTTAGGGGGTGAGGTACGCACACAAAAAAGCGCGGAACTTTCAGTGTATTCCCATTTCGAGGTGTTTGGCGTAACCTAATCAACAGAATAACCAAAAGCCCACGCCGTATGGCGCGAGCATTTCCGCTATATTCTTGTTGATTTCCTTTAGTCGCCAAACTTTCGAAATGACAGAATAAAGCTAAAACGCTTTTCCAATATGTCTTATAGTGTGCGTATCATGTTATACGCTATGCTTCATAGGCAATGAGTTTAAGTTAATGTAGGGCAAAGGTGCCGTTTATGGGTGATGATTGCCCATATTGCTGATGGACGATGCAAATGTACGAAAAAAATACCTAATGTGCAAAAGGGTGGCGTGTTTTGCTCCTATGGGAGAGCATAAAAAACTTTGGGAACGCTCGCCGAACGTTCCGGTATCTATGGCGTTATGTGGAATGCCTATTCTGATAACATACAGAAGTTTATAACGATTTAAGACCTGTACTGCTGATATCCCCAACTATCATCTAAAAAAAAGTATAAATGTTTGAAGAGTTTCAACAAAAAGAGAGAGGGCGAAACCCTCTCTCTTTGTTGTGTGTTATACTTTTTGGTGTACAGGCATTAATCGCGTTCGAATGTAGCGGTGAATTCTTCCGAATTATATTCTCCATTTTCATCAACAAAGTACATCTTGAATTTGTTTTTGTTGATGAACACGATTCTTGTATATTCCCAATCTTCTCCATCTTCTATATGAAGCATGCCTGTGGTACTGTCGTATGTGTAAGGGATTTCTGGACTATACTGATTACCCATGAATGTTCTACATTTCCCGTTTGATTTAAATTCAAAACCATAATGAGCATCTTTAATCAATGCTTTCAAATCTTCATCTTCGTCCTGTCCTGCATCCATTCCGGTGGCATCAACCATTACCCACTTGCCAACAAGAGCCTCTGCTACATCCTCGGGAGCGACTTCGTCTTCGCTGCAAGAAGAAAGGCTGAATGTTATCATAGATACAAATAATACGCTGATAAGGCTGAGAAAAAACTTTTTCATAGTTTGTGTGTTCTTGAAATTACAAATATCTTCCTACTCACTCTACGGCTTTTCGGTTACTCCGTCGTTCCAGATAGCATAGGTACGCACACAGAAAAGCGTGGGAACTTTTAGCGTGTATTCCTATTCAAGGGTGTTTGGCGTAACCCAGCAGCAGAATAACCAAAAGCCCACGCCACATAGCGTGAGCATTTCAACCGTATTCTTGCTGCTTTCATATTAGTCGCCAAACTTCTTGAATAGCAGAATAAAGCTAAAACGCTTTTCCAATAAGTCTTATAGTGTGCGTATAGTGTTATACGCGATGTTTCATAGGCAGATGGTTTGTGTTAGTACTAATGGATGATTGTCGTATTCGGGTGTTTTACTTCACTATGGTTGTCTTTCCGTCGATGATATACAGGCCTGACTCCAGACCGTTGCACCTGTTCATGTACAGAACCTGACGGCGAACCAGCATGCCGCTTACGGTGTAGACGTCCACAAGGCGGTTTATGCCACCAGTTGCCTCCTCGATCTTTGTAGGCTGTCCGTAGTCTTCAGGTTCTACGATATCGGGTGATACGTCGAAGGTCTCAAGATGGTTGAAGATGTAGTTGGCACGTTTGGTAAGCCACTGCTTGGAGGTATTAGCCTGTTTTTCATAGTCAGTGCTGTTCTTCTCGGAGATATTGGCATCGTTGTTGTGCTTGATGCTGTTAAGGGCGAACGCTGTGTAGTCGTCAACATACTCAAGTAGTTCCTGCAGACGGCCTTCGGCCATGAAGTTCACCCATTCCTTGTAGTAGGCACGTTTTCCTGCTTCGCTGGTGCGCAAGGCATCGTAGAAGCGGTAACCGGCCTTGTTTTGGTAGTACACACTGCTGAAGAGGTCTTCTTCGGCACCGGCAATGAAATATGTGTGTTCGTCCTCATAACCGAATGCCCAGTCAAAGTCCCATGCAGGGCCGAACTTCCACTTGTCGCCCTCGGCAGGGTTTTCGTTGAACATGTAGCAACTCTTTGGGTGGTGTGTCTCCGCATTGCGCACGAGGTCGTTGACCAGCCAGAACTTGGCCCATGTGTCCATGTCGATATGCTGGGTTATGTCGCCACCGGTGATGAGGGTTTCGGTAAGGTTGTAGAATGAAGTCTTTACGTCTTCAAAGGTAATGATGCGTTCCTCGTCCTCTTCCGTGAAGTCCGGGTCCTTTACGTTTAGCGGAAGAGTGTATAGATTTCCATTGTCTTTATAATCTTCGTCAAAGTAATCGTCCAGTTCTATCAGGCAGCCCGTTGTCTCGTCTATTGCCACACTGTTGTCCGAGATGCCGATCTTTTCCGTGAAGCAGTATGAACCGCGGTAGTGTCCGTTGATGTATATGTCCACGGGAATCATGTGGCACAGAGCCTCTGCGTCCACCATGGCGGCAACCTTTTGGGCAATGGAGTTGGAGGTCATTGAACCGTTCTGCTTGTTGGCAATGAACACCCACTGGCGGTCTTCGGTCAGGTTGAAGGGGGACTGCTTGTTCTTCTTGGGCAACTTGATGCGGAAGGGGTTCTTGCTCATGTAACTCTGTGACCAGGAACTGTTGCCGCGTCCGCGCACTTCACAACCCTCCACCTTCGCAATGTCGGGCCATACGCCGGCACCGTCCAACTGGAAGGTACAGCCATCTATCCATTCTTCTTTTGTCCAAATGCGGTTTCCTTCTTCGTCATAGGTATACATTCCTATCCACTGGCTGGCATCCCATCTTGTGGTATCATCGCCAAAGGTAATGTATATGGTAGGGATTTTGTATGTGCCAGTAGCATGGTCGGTAAGGTACTTCACGTTCACCTTGCATGGACGACCGAAAGGTTTGAATCCTTTCACTATGGTTGGTTCTGCGGGTTCTTGTTCTATTTTTTCGCAACTGAAGACAGAGAGTTCGGAAAGGACGATATAGTTCTTGTATGAAGCCTTAGTCAGTTCCAAACGTATGATGGAGTACTTCTCGCCAAGACTAAAGACCGGAGAAGTGAATTCGGTAAGGTAAGTCTGCGGCATATTGTATTCATCGTCATCAAGAGTGCCTATTTCGTCCCATTTGTCGGTAGTGGAATTCAAGGCATAAATTTTCCATCCCTGTGGGAAACGGTTATTTTCAACGGTGGTGTAGGAGAAGCAGAAGTTTTCTATTGGTTCTGTAAGTTCTATGTCCAAGTAGGGCCATTCTGTAATGCCGTCGCCATAGTATCCTCCGTTAACCCATGTCAGTTTTGTGTAAGGTCCTCCGTCTCCCCATGTGGAGTGGAAGAATGTAGATATGTCATTATCCCAAAGTTTTTCCAGGCCTTCATCGTTTTTGTTGTTTGGCGCGTTGGTGGTAACTTTGTTTGTGATGTCGAGTTCTGTTAGTTTCCAGTTCGCAAGGGCATCATCGTTGTTGTCCGGCTCTATTGTGCGAACTTCGTAGATCCAATGCTTCGGTTGCGCCAAAGTGTAGGTTATGGGGTCGGTAAAGCGGTGGCTGCTCTGCCCGCTTACCTGCTGTTCTCCGTCCACCCACATGGTGGCACCCTCGCTCAGAATGAAACTGGGACGCAGACGCTTGCCTATTACAGGGACTTCGGCATTTACCAGAATGCTGTCGCCCTTTTCCGTGATGGTGGCGGTTACGTCCTTATAGACCTGGTCGTTGTCGGCATGGGTGAAGGCAAATGACAACAGTTCGGCTCCGGTACCGTTGTACGTGTCGCTGATATTGGCAACATTGGAACTGGAGTATGTGAATGTGGTGTCACCTTCCAGTGTGAGGGTACAGATGCCGTTGGCCTCTTCTTCGTCAAGGATGTATTTTTCCGGTATGGCTATTACCTGCCCGTCGGTCAGCGTGATATAGCGTATGTCGTTCTTGACGCCGTGTGTTTCCTCGGCACATACATTCGCCATTGGCAGGATTGCCATCAGAATCAGTGTAAAAAGATGTTTCATGCTTATAAGGTTTATGGTTAGTATACTTGTTTTTGGGGTTCTCCTTCCGCATGCAAATATATAAAAAATATGTATAAGCGTGCTTATGCCGACGTTAATTTTCTTTTTTTTAGATAAAAGAGCGGTATGGCCTCGGTGTATTAGTAAATATTTGTATAACTTTGCACCACTGATAATGTACCCCTTTGGAAAATGAAACGCATACTGACGATAGTTATTGCACTTCTTCTGTGCTGTGTCCACGCCATGGCATTTACCGTGGTGATAGACCCGGGGCATGGCGGACGTGATGTCGGAGCCGTCGGGCGCATTTCCCGTGAAAAGGACATCAACCTGAAGGTGGCACTGGCCCTTGGACGTCTTATAAAGAAGAACTATCCAGGAATAAAGGTAGTGTACACCCGCAGCAAGGATACCTTCGTTGGGCTTGACCGCAGGGCGGCCATAGCCAACAGGGCAAAGGCAGACCTGTTCATATCCATCCACACCAACAGTACGGCGTCAGGTCGTAAGGGTACTACCGCACAGGGTACGGAGACTTACACACTGGGTATGCACCGTGCGGCAGACAATCTGGCGGTGGCAAAACGCGAGAACTCTGTCATTACCCTGGAAACGGATTATAAGAAGACATACGAAGGTTTTGACCCTAACAGCAGTGAGTCGTACATAATCTTCGAACTGATGCAAGACCGGTATATGGCTTCCAGTGTAGACTTCGCCCGCATGGTGCAGAGGCAGTTTGCCGTCACCGCCAAGCGTGTCAACAAGGGAGTGCATCAGGCAGGTTTCCTTGTCTTGCGCGAGGTCAGCATGCCCAGCGTGCTGATTGAACTCGGTTTCATCAACAACAGAAAGGAAGAGAGGTATCTGGCAAGCGAGTGGGGACAGAAGCAGTTGGCAAAAAGCATATACAACGCTTTCGAAGCATATTACAGAAAGAAATGAGTCAGTCATGGGTGTAGAAGCATGCTTCCGCTTTAGGATGGCTCGCCACCATGTCATCATAGTACAGAAACAAACACGATTATGAAAAAGGAGTTTGTCATAGGTCTTGTAGGCATCATCGCCCTCGTGGCCCTGTTCCTTGGAATCAATTTCCTGAAGGGCAAGGCCCTGTTCAATACAAACAAAGAATACTATGTCCGTTTCGCCAATGCAAAGGGACTGGCAAAGAGCAGTGTGGTGTATGCCGACGGTTTCGAGGTAGGCATAGTGTCGGACATCCTGTATGATTACAGGAATCCGGGCAATGTCATGGTGGAGATAAGCGTGGACCCCAATCTTGTCCTCTGCCAGGGCACCAAGGTCAGTCTGGATGCTGGACTTATGGGTGGCTGCACAATGAACATCACTCCGGCCGTGATAAGCGACAAGGTCTATCACCCGGGCGACACCATACCCGGGAATGACGCTTCAGGGCTGATGGGAAAGGTGGAGGATGCCCTGCCCAAGGTGGAGGAGATAGTCACTAAACTGGATACGTTGATAACATCCATCAACAGGCTTGTCAACGATCCGGCATTGCCTGCAATACTTGGCAATGTGGAACAGGTTACTGAAGACCTTACCAAAACCACGGCGCATCTTAATGGTATAATGGGACGCGAACTGCCCATGCTGGCGCAGACATACAACAGGGTGGGCGAGAACGTATTGCTAATTACCGAGAACTTCAAGACGCTGGATCTCGGACCAACCCTTGACAGCGTGAATGTGACAATAAGCAATGTCAACAGTATAGTTGACCAGATGCGTAACCCCAATGGCACGCTGGGTGCGCTGATTTACGACCGCAGTCTCTACAACAGCCTGGACAGAACGGTAGGAAGTATGGACTCGCTGATGACAGACATAAAGGCACGCCCCAAGCGCTACGTCCACTTCTCCGTATTTGGCAGCAAGACCAAATAAGGGACAGCATCCTACCATCACGCCGAGAAATCTGATTACCGAACACAATCATCGTTAAAAAAACAGGAAGCAATTCGATGACAACACCGCAAAGTCAATGGCGGAGATGCCTGGAACTGATCCGTTCCAGATTGAACCAGCAGCAGTTTACCACTTGGTTCGAACCCATAGGATTCAAGTCCTATGACATCGAGACCAAGGAGGTTGCCATATATGTACCCAGCCAGTTCTTCTACGAGTATCTGGAGGAGAACTTCAGACAGTTGATATACCTGGCCCTGTACCATGTCTTCGGCACGGATACGCGTCTGGTGTATCAGGTGGCGGTTATTGAAAACGAAGTGGTGCGCGAAGAGGGAAACGGTACTCCCCTGTTGCGCGAACCTACCTCCAACCGCATGCTCAACCGCGCTCCTGGTGTGATGCATGCTGTGGTGCCGGCCTCGGACTTTGAAACCTACCTCAACATTGAACAGACCTTTGACAACTTCATAGAGGGACTTTCCAACCGCTTGCCCCGTAGCGTGGGACAGAGCGTGGCTGACTATCCTGCCCGCAAAACGTTCAATCCGCTTTTCATTTTCGGACCCAGCGGTTGCGGAAAGACACATCTTGTAAATGCCATTGGCGTGCGCCTGCGCCAAAAACATCCCGAAAAGCGTGTCCTGTACGTTTCGGCTCACCTTTTTCAGGTCCAGTATGTGGATGCACGCATAAACAACAAGACCAACGATTTCATCCATTTTTATCAAAGCATAGACTGCCTTATAGTGGACGATGTGCAGGAGTTTTCCGGCAAGGAGAAAACTATGGAGGCTTTCTTCCACATCTTCAACCATCTGCATCTGAATGGCAGGCAGATTATAATGACCAGCGACCGTCCCCCCATAGAACTGAAGGACATGGAGGAACGCATGCTCACCCGTTTCAAGTGGGGTATGCTGGCAGAACTTGAATCGCCGGACGTGCAGTTGCGACATGATATCCTGCAACGCCTTGTACGCAAGGACGGTCTGGACATCCCGGAGGACGTAATCAACTATGTGGCAGAGAATCTTCAGGACAATGTGCGCGAACTGGAGGGCGTGGTGCACTCCATGCTGGCATACAGTGTGGTGCATGGTTCCAATATCGATTTGGATTTCGCACGCAAGATACTGAAAGCCAATACACGTCACAGGCGTCGCGCCCTTACCGTTGAGGATATAGTGGAGGCTGTCTGCCGACATTACAAGGTGACCCACGAGGAACTGTACGGTGAATGCAGGAAGGCAGAGTTCGTGCTGGCGCGTCAGGTGGCCATGTATCTGGTACAGAAGCATACGGGTGATACCGCCAAGCACATCGGATATGTCATAGGCCGCCGTACACATGCCACGGTACTGCATGGTATCCGCAATATAGAGAAGAAGATGAAGGAGAACCCTGACTTCAGGAAGGAAATCAGGGAAATAGAGAAAAAACTGTAGTCTGTCCTGTTATAATATCCCCGAATATGAGAGCAACAGTTCGCAAATACACTTCGGATCCTGTAAGCGAGACGCTTCTGAATGACCTTCTGGAGCAGGCTTCCCATACGCAGACTATGGGAAACCTACAACTCTATAGCGTGGTGGTGACGCGCGATGAGGTCATGAAAGAGCGTCTGGCACCAGCACACTTCTCCCAACCAATGGTAACCGGTGCACCTGTTGTGCTCACCTTCTGTGCGGATTTCCGCAGAACTACTGACTGGGCACTGAACCGCCATGGACGTCCGGGCTACAACAATATATTGTCCTTCCACAATGCCATGACCGACGCCCTGCTCTTCTGCCAGAGATTTTGTGATTTGGCAGAGTCCGGCGGACTGGGGATCTGTTTTCTGGGCACAACGATATACAATCCCCAGTTGATAATAGACACGTTGCACCTGCCCCTTCTCACTTTCCCCGTTGCTACAATCACCGTGGGCTGGCCCGATGAAACTCCTGTGCCGTCCGACCGGTTGCCGTTGGAGGCTATAGTGCACAGGGAGGTGTACGTACCATATAGCACCGAGCGTATAGATGCGTTCTATTCCCACAAGGAGTCTTTGCCTGAAAACCTCAGGTTCGTGGAAATCAACGGAAAGGAGACGTTGGCACAGGTCTATACCGACGTGAGATATACGGCAGAGGCAAACGAGGCCATATCCATCACCCTGGATGAGGCTATCCGCAGACAAGGCTTCCAGGGAGACTTTTCATTGGGAAAGAGAAATCCGCGCCCAGAGTCCTTGGAATGCGACATAGTGCGTTTCCAGAACAAGAAGGACCGCTGGGTGGCCTTTGTCGGTCTGCTCAACGGCAGGCCGTATGAAATATTCACCGGCATTCTGGATGACGACGAGGGTATAATGATTCCCAAGAGCGTGAGTGGCGGCCATATACTGCGCCGTGTGCTGAGGGACGGTTCGCGCCGTTATGACTTCCAGTTCGTGAACAAACGCGGATACAAGATTACCATAGAGGGACTTTCCGAACGTTTCAATCCCGAGTACTGGAACTATGCCAAACTCATTTCCGGTATCCTGCGATATGGAATGCCGTTGGAGAATGTCATTGCCCTTATTTCCTCCCTCCAGTTGGACTCCGATAACATGAACACATGGGTGTCAGGTGTCTCCAAGGCCTTGAAACGCTATGTCCATACTGGTAGCAGCGAGGCCGAGGATGTCCAGAATTCGGAGGTGATAGATGATTAGCACGATACATATAGACCGTCTTGCCTTGCACGGTTGCCATGGCCTTCTGCCTCAGGAACGTGTGGTCGGGGCGGTGTTCTATGTGTCTTTGGATGCGGAGGTTGAGGTTGATGCAGAGGTTTTCCTGAACGATGGCGCTTCCGGTCTTGTCTCCTATGCCGATATTATAGAATGTATACGTAGGGAGATGTCGGTCCCGTCCTCTCTGCTTGAACACCTTGTCTATAGGGTAGGGCAGAGGTTGCTTGCCGTCTTCCCCCAGATTGTTTCCCTTACACTCCGCGTTGACAAGGAGAACCCTCCATGCGGTGTCTCGGCCAAGGCCATAGGTGTGTCCATGGCCATGTCTCGGGGCACTGTGCGATAAAGTCTCCGCTTCTGCCTATTGTCCTTCTTCTTTGGGTATATCTTCCTTGTACTCCTCTTCCTGTCGCTCTTTCTGACTTGCCAGTTCTTTCGGCATCATCACCACGGCCTCTTTCTTCATTCCGTCAATCTTTATGACGAGTGGTTCGGAAAGGCGGACATGGCGTACGTGCTCGGTTTCCTGAACGGCAGGTATCGTGCTAAACATCGTGCTGTCGTACTTGCCGTCTCCGCGATATGCGTCTATGGTCAGGTAGCCTACGCTCAAGGATGTGAGGTTCTGGAAGAAGTGTGTGCCTTGTGACGGGTCCACTTGGAAGTTTTCCAATCCAGCCTCCACTATCACCTGGGCACTGCTTATGTGCGGCCATTTCACCGGTATGCCAAGCCATGGGTCGCTGGAACCCCATCGGCCGGGGCCGATAAGCAGGCATTTGCGGTCTTCCTGAAGCAGTGAGTGGTTTATCCTTTCCACCTCCTCCGCTATTTGTGGGTTACATCCCGGGGTGTATTTCGATTCCTCGTCAGTCTTCACATATACAATGTCGGTTATGTCCGACATAATGCCGTGTCCGATGGCATTGTGGCTCCGCAGGAGGCATTGCTCGTCGCTTATGCAGGTCAGGTCCTCGTCCAGTTGCATGCGGTTGTCTACCATGGGCCTTATCTGCAGAAGATAGAAATCGCCAGTCTTGTCTGCCCTTATGTTGCATGCAAACTCTATCTCTACCGGGCGCTGCATTTCTTCCTGTCCCAACTTCAGTACCAGGCGCAGCAATTCCGGCATGGGCCAGACCCCGTTCTGCAGAACGCCGGCAAAGGATATGAGTTTCCTGTTGCGTCCTTCGTAGAAACCGTCATAGATGCACTGGTCCGCAGGGTCGAAAGTGGAGCATATCCATTGCAAGGAACCGTCTTTTTCCGCATCGCGTACCGGCACCTTGACCAGATTGAATCCGTCGTCCACCTGGAAGATGGTCCTGGGGGTGCTTCCTCCGGCCGTTTTCCTTGTGTTTGTTTCCAGGGCGAAGAAACTGGTCTGCGTGTCGCGTAGGGCAATGTCCAGTTCCGACATCTGCAACACCTGTGTGGGATGGTGCGGACAGACGCGCAGGGCGGTCCCGCCGTCCACGATGTATTTGCCCAATCCCATGGCCAGCGACACGGTACCCTCTTCGGCCTTTTCGTCGCCGATGGGGTAGTAGTTTACGGAGCGTGCCACGCCAGATACGTTGGGGTAGAAGCGTGTGCCGTACTGTTCGCCCACCACTTCTTGTAGGATGACGGCCATCTTCTCCTGGTCTATCACATTGGAGGTGGCGGTCATGTAGTCCTTGCTTCCGCTGAAGTAGACGGAGGCATAGACGGCCTTTATGGCGTTGGAGAGCATCTCCAGGCGTACGTATTTGTCCTCGTCGTACGGTATCATGTAGGTGGAGTAGATGCCGGCAAAGGGTTGGTAGTGGCTATCTTCGAGCAGCGATGAACTTCTGATTGCCAGAGGGCTCTTCACTACGTCTATGAATACCTCCAGGTCGGCAAGAAGTCTTTGAGGCAGGCGGCCGCGCAGGAAGTGCGACAGCATTTCCTCGTCGGAGATGTTGGCCATGGCTACGCCGTACATGTCGTTCGTGTCCATGAACTCGTCGAAGATGTCTGTACACAGGACCAGTGTCTTGGGTATGTGCAACAGTTCTGCAAGTTCTATTTCCTCCTCGCGGACTTTCTTTATCATACGGTCAAGGAAGGCGAGACCTCTGCCTTTTCCTCCCAGCGACCCCTCGCCGATACGTGCGAAATTGGAGTATTGGTCGAACCTTTCCCTTTGGAATACTGCCACTACACCCTGGTTCTTCATCTTGCGGTATGCCACGATGGCATCCAGGATAATCTGGCGGTGTACATCCACGTCCTTCTCCTTGTCCCACGTGATCTTCTTCAGGAATTCGGCAATGGGGAACAGGGCACGGCTGGAAAGCCAGCGGCTGACGTTGTTGTGGCGCAGGTGGTACTGCAGGGAGTCTATTGGCAGGGTCATGATATTGTCCTGCAACTCCTTCAGGTTGTGTATGCGCGCCACCTCGTTCATGGTGGCGGGGTCGCGGAATACGAAATCGCCGAATCCGAAATAGCGGCTCAGGATGTCGCGTATCTCCACGTTGAGCAGTTTGGAGTTCTTGTTTATGAAGTTGGCACCGCATTTCCATGCCAGTTCTTCACGTGCAGCCTCGCTGGACTGCATTATAAGTGGTATGTATGGGTCCCGTGCACGTATGCAACTGAGCAGTTTGAAACCCGCCATCTCGTCTTTCTGCGTGCTGTTGTTGTATATGGGGAAACGGCAGTCGGAGATGACGCCCAGCGTGTTGTCGGCAAACTGCTCGTACAGTCCCCAGGCTTCCTCGTAGGTTCTGGCCAGGACTATCTTTGGGCGTCCGCGCATGCGCAACGTTTCCAGGGAACTGTTCAGAGCCTCGGTGGCAAAGGCAAGAGACTGGTTAAGGATATACTGGTAAAGGTTTGGCAGTATGCTGGAGTAGAAACGTATTGTGTCCTCCACAACCAAGAGCATCTGCACACCGGCCGAACGTATGTCGTGCTCCAGATTCATCTTGTCTTCGATTAATTTGATGATGCTGAGCAGCAGTTCCGTGTTGCCTAACCAGCAAAAGACGTATTCAAAGGCAGAAAGGTCTTCGTCCTTTATTCGCCGTGTCACGCCATGGCTGAATGGTGTCAGCACCACGATGGGTATGTTGGGATTGTGGTTTTTCACGCTGCGTGCAATGTCGAACACGTCGTTGTTCTCTGCTGCCGGCATGCATATTACCAGATCTATGTCGCCATAGAGCATCTTTTTCCTGGCCTCTGCTTTTGTGGACACCTGTATGAAGCGCGGTGGGAAGCGAAGGCCCAGTTTGGCATATTCCGTGAATATCTTTTCGTCTATGCGGCCGTCGTCCTCCAGCATGAAGGCATCGTAGGGGTTGGCTATGAGCAGTACGTTGCAGATGCGCTTCTGCATCAGGTCCACGAACGGAGTATCTTTCAGTTGCATAGGTGTATGTGTGTGTGGCAGACCAAGTCTGTATGGTTGAAATTACATGCAAATATACACTTTATTTATTACAAAGAGTGTAACAGCCTGCTACTTTTTTCAAGTTCTCTGTCCCATTTGCTCCGGTGTTCATGGGATAACGTTCCGTAACACGGGTAATGGGTCTTGGCGATGAGAGAAAAGCGGATGTGGTGTGAAATATCCTGTCTGAAAGTGTCGGTTTGTCTGATTTTATTTGTACTTTTGTCATATCTGTCGTGGTTGCTCTGGGCAGGCGGGGTAATAGGTAGGGCATGGTAAATGGCCGTGTTGGAAAGTCGGAAGTATTAAGTAGAATCCTTTGTCCTGCAGGGCGGCAGTAGAATTGTTTTATAAATGCAGACTATGAAGAAGAAGATCCTTTCAATACTTTTGCTTGCCGTGTGCCTGTTCTCTTTCATAAAGGCCAATAAGGAGGAGACGCCCCAGATGGAGTGGCGCGGGTTGATGATTGACGTGAGCCGCCATTTCTATCCCATGGACGTGCTGAAACGTCAGATAGACCTGATGGGCAATTACGGCCTCAACGTCCTGCACCTTCACCTTACCGATGCGGCGGGATGGCGTCTGGAGATAAAGAAATATCCTCGCCTTACCGACCTTGGAGCATGGCGCACACACCGGACCTGGAAGGAATGGTGGGCACAGCGCCCCCGTGCCACCGGGGACACCAAGGGGAACGGGTGGTTTGCTCCGGCCTTCTCCGATGCGCAGAATGGTTTTGGCGGTTTCTACACTCAGGAGGAGATGTGCCAACTGGTGGCCTATGCCCAGGAGCGCGGCATCACCATCGTGCCCGAGATAGAGTTTCCTGCCCATAGCGAGGAGGTTGTTGCCGCCTATCCCTGGGTGGGATACAACCATGCAGAAATGGACATGAGCAAGGACAGTACATACATGTTCATGGCCGATGTCCTTGCCGAGGTGGCAGAAATCTTCCCCTCTCCATACATTCACGTGGGTGGCGACGAGTCCGCAACACAGAAGGGCCTGCAGCCCGAGGCAATGCGCCGCATACAGAAGATAGTGGAGGGACTGGGCCGCCGCATGATAGTCTGGGACGAAGGGCTGACCGACAATCCGGCCGACAGGGCACAGATCATTATGGTATGGCGCAACCCCGATACGGCCACCGAGGCTATCCGTCTGGGACACGACGTAATCATGTGCCCCAGCAACTGGTGCTATTTGGACAGTTATCAGGACCGCCCCATGGGCCAGCCCGAGGCGATGGGCGGTTACCGTCCCCTCTCGCATATCTACGAGGTACCCTTGGACAGTGCCCTCTCTGCACAGGAAACATCCACAGGCCGTCTCTTGGGCATACAGGCATGTGTATTCACCGAGTACGTTCCCACTCCCGAGAACCTTGAGTACCAGATATGGCCCCGTGCCCTGGCCATTGCCGAGCGTGGTTTGGGCCGCACACGTTCCTACGAGGAGTTCCACCAGTGGGCAGTTGGCGTGGCCGACAGCATGCGCCAGGCTGGCATCAATGCCTTTGACCTGCGCAATGAGTATGGCCAGCGACGTGAATCCCTACAGTCCGTTGAGCATCTGGCCCGTGGCGCCAAGGTGATATACAACAGTCCCTACAACTCTTTCTACAAGGCCGGTGGCGATTCCACCCTCACCGATGGAGTATGCGGTGCCTGGAACAACAACGACCGGCGTTGGCAAGGTTTCATCAGCGACATTGACCTAGTGCTGGATCTTGGTCGGGAGTGCGAGGTGTCATCTGTGGAACTTTCCTTCCTGCAAATCCTTGGTCCTGAGATATTCTTGCCCGCCGCGGTAAGCGTGGCTCCGACGAATAGGGCCGATACTCCTGAAGTCAAAGTGTCATATACCCAGTTGATGGACTCCACTTTGGCCGATGTCCCCTTTGTGGTTCGTCCCTACAAACTTGAATTGGAACCTCAGACAAAGACACGCTATCTCCAAATTACTGCCAGGCGCACACCCCGTCGCGGATGGTTGTTCCTGGATGAAGTGGTGGTGAGGTAAAACCTCGCCTGTAAAAATCGCTTGCGGTTGTCTTAGACCTTCAGGAAAATTGCTCATTCGCTCACCACTCATCCGCTCCCCGTTCTACCTTGTCTTCCTCAGGTAGTCGGCACGTTTGGTCATGTAGTCGGCCTGTGCCTGTGCGAGGCGGTTCTGGCTTTCACGCAGGAGGGTTTCGCTCTCCAGCAGGTCGGAGAGGATTTCCGTGCCCATGCGGTATTTGTCCAGGGACATGCGCATGTTCTCCGTTGCCTCCTCCACACTGGTCATGGCTATGGCTATCTGCTTGTATGCCTCTACGAGGGAGGACCAGGAGGATTCGATGTCGATGATGAGTTGTTCGCGTGCATCCTGCAACTGGTTGTCGGCCTGTCGGAGGGCAAGTTTCTCGCGGCGTATGGCATGCGCTCCGCCCCACCATGCGGTGAGGGGCACGCTGACAGTGCCGAAGACCATGCCGTTGTTCACCGTGTTGTCAATCATGGACTGGGTGCCTTGGGACAACCCTCCAATGCCTGTGTGGCTGAGGGCAAGGCCTACGGCCACGGTGGGCAGGCGTTTGCCCACTTCCATGCGCACCTTCAGTTTGCCGGCTTCAATGCCCTTCTGTGCCAGGGCCAGTTCCTGGCGTGCGGCGACAGCCTGTTCGGGTGCGATGTAGTATGTGATGGGATTTTCCGAGGAGGTGGGCAGGTGCAGGCTTACGTCCACCGGCTCTCCTGCCATGCCTATCTGCTGGGCCAGCAGGAGGCACATGACGTGGTGCGCATTGCTGAGGGTGAGGCTGTCCGAGGAGAGACGCTGCAGTTCCAGACGCACGCGTAGCAAATCGTTGCGGGTGGTCACTCCGGCATCCACATAGGTCTGCACCTCCTTGTAGATGGCGCGCAGTTGTGCCTGTGCCGCACTGACGGTGGCCTGGTTCAGTTTCAGTTTCACTATCTGGTAGTAGTTCTCCGTCACCTTCTGCAGGAGGTCCTTGGTTTGCAGTTCCATCTGCAGTTCCGCCACGTCCTGTCCTATGGCGGCCAGACGGTTGCCGTTCACTATCTGTCCGCCGGCAAAAAGAGGCTGTGTCACCGTGCCCATCACGGCATAGGCCCGGTCCATTTCGCGCACGGAGAAGGGTTGTCCTGCCAGAGCCGCCAGTTGTGGGTTTATCTGCTCCAGAGCCGCCAGTTCCTGGGGGTAGTACCCGTCGGCCTTCACCATCTTGTCAAAAGCATGGAAGGCCATGAGGTTGGCGGATATTTCGGGGAAGTACTTTGTGAAGGCTTCCTTTTTCTGTTCTCCGGCCTTCTGTATTTCCAGGGCGGCATTCTGCAGGGTGCGGTTGCGTGTGGTTGCATTTTGCAGGCACTCCTCGAGGGAGAGGGTCTTTACCTGTGCCTGTGCCGAGAAGGGGAGGAAGAGGAGGAGGAAGAAGAGAGCAGACCCAGCGGACCCACCCCCAGCCCTTCCACGAGGGAGGGGAGTGGTTACAACCGACTCGGAGCCACATTTGCAGTACATCATACTCCCCTCCCTTGTGGAGGGGCTGGGGGTGGGTCCGCTGGGTCCTTCTTTCTTTTCATACAGTTTCCAGTACACCACGGGCAACACTGTGGTGACGAGCAGGAGCATGCCCACACCGCCGGCAAAGATGGTGATGCCCACGGGCATCCAGAAACTGCTGCCTGCAATAATCATGGGCACTACGCCAACGGCCGTGGTGGCCGTGGTCAGGAAGATGGGCACCATGCGGCGCTTGCCGGCATCGAAGGCGGCCTCCTTGGCCGACATGCCGGCGGCCATTTTCTCGTTGGCATGCTCGAAGATGAGTATCTCGTTGCGCATGATCATGCCCATGAGGGTGATGAAGCCGAACAGGCTGGTGAGTCCCAGAATCTTGTTGGCAATGAGCAGGCCCACTATGGCGCCCGGCATGCCCAGGCTGATGGCCACGATGCAGATGATGGCAATGGAGAACTTGCGGAAGTTGAAGAGCAGGAAGAAGAAGATGAGCACCACGGCCATGCCCAAACCTGCCATTATGTCGGGCGTGATGTCGTTGTTCTCCTCCGTCTCGCCTCCCACCTCGGCACGCACTCCCTGAGGCAGAGGCATTTGTCCGATGTAGTCGATGATGCGGTTCTGTATGTCCAGGGCAAAGGTTCCGCGCTTGCCCTCGGCGGTTACGGAGATGCAGCGCTCGCCGTTGCGGTGCACTATTTTGGTGTGCCCCCACCGGGGAACCACGCCGGCCACCTGCCGCAGAGGCACGGAAGTCCCTGTGGCAGTGCTCAGGTAGGTGTCGTCCACATCGCTGAAGGTCATCTGTTCGGTGGCACGGTCCTTGAGAACCAGAGGCACCTCGTAGGTACGGCTCTTGCCGTCCACGCTGCCTGCCTCCCAGATGGAACCAATCTGCATCTTGCCCGTCTGGAGCATGAGTTGCAGTTCTGCCGAGGTGCGCGATATGCCCAGTTGGCTGGAGGCCACGGGGTCCAGAGAGACTTCCACAAGGGGCGAGGGACGGTCATAGTCGGTATGCACCCATTCCAGTTCCGGAATGGTGCGCATCTCCTGCATGAGCATGTCGGCCGCCTTTTGTATGGAATCTATGTTGTTGCCATAGAAACGGTACTCATAGGTGGGCACGGGCAGATAGTCCATCTGTTTCCAGCGCACATAGGCGCCTGGCCAGTGGTTGCTGTAAACGGGAGCCAGTTTGTCCAGCAGTTCCAGCGAGGCCTCTATGCTCTCCGTGTTTACGATGAGTTGGGCGAAGTTCTTGCCCGCTATGACCGGAGCGTAGGACATGTGGAAGCGCGGTGAGGAACAGCCAATGAAACTGGTCACGCCCGTCACCTTCTCCTCCTTCTCAAGGATGCCGGTCAGTTCGTAGGTAATCTTCTTCGTCTCCTCCAGACCGCTGCCCTCCGGCAGGTATATCTCCACGGCAAACTGGTTGCGGTCGGCATAGGGGAACTGGCGCATCTTCAGAAGCGGGAAGAGCACCCCGGTGGCCACCACCAGAACTATGCTCCCGGCGATGGTGAGCCACGGATGGCGGAAGTTCCACGCCAGGGTCCTGTCGTACCAGTCCTGCACCCAGTCGGTGATGTCGCGCTTGCCGGGAACCTTCTCCTTCACCTTGCGTATGATGGCCACGTTGAGCAAGGGTATGATGACCGCCGCCACCACCAGGGAAACCATCAGGTTGATGGTGATGGTCGGGGGGAAGATCCGTATGGCATCAGCGGCCTCGCCCTTCAGGGTGAGGAGTATGGGGAAGAAGATGGCGCAGATGCATACCGTGGCCAGAAGCATGGGCCAGAAATACTGCTGCACGCTCTTTATGGCTGCCTCCATGCGGCTCATGCCGCCAGCCAGATACTCCAGATAGCCGTCTATGACCACGATGCTGTTGTCCACAATCATGCCCAGCACCACGATGAGGCATGCCAGGGTGATGATGTTCAGTTCTATGCCCATGGCATACATGATACCCGTGCTGACGAAGGTGGACAGGGGTATGGTGAGGGCTGCCACCATGGCACTTCGGATGGGGAAGAGCACTATCATTACGGCCACGATGATGACCATGGAGATGAGCAGGTCGCGCAGGAAGTCGCTCACGCTGGTTCCCACCACCTCGGGCTGGTCGGTGATGCGGCGCATCTGCACGTCCTCGGGCAGGCAGTCCTGGCGGAACTGGTCCAGTATCTCGTCCACCTCCTCGCCGAACATGACTATGTTGTTGCCCTTCAGCATCTCCAGCGACAGGATGACGCAACGCTTGCCGTTGGACTCTATGTAGCCGTCGCTCAGGTCGTATTCCCTCTGCACCGAGGCAATGTCGCGCACACGCACCGTCTTGCCGTCGGGCGTGGTGAGGATGATGCGGCCGGCAATCTCCTGCTCGGAATTGATGGACGGAGCTACGTGTATGTTCAGATTCTTTTGCGGCGTTGAAAGGGTTCCGCTCATGGTGGTAAGTCCCTGGCTTGTCAGAGCCTGGATGAGGGCCGACTGGCCTATGCCGTAGGCCGCCAGGCGCTCTCTGTCCACGCAGATGGTCAGTTGCTCCTTCTTCTCGCCCAGTTGCTGCACCTTGCTCACGCTGGGCAGACGGCGCAGGCGGTCGGCCAGTTCGTCGCTATAGCCCTGCAATTCGCGGTAGGAGCGCTGGTCGCTTTCCACGGTGATGAGCAGAGCGCTGGTGTCGCCGAAATCGTCCTGGACCACCAGGGCCACGACACCCTTGGGCAGCGAGGACTTGAAGTTGTTCAGTCCGTGCTTCATCTTGCTCCACACGGGGGTGAGGTTGTTCTGGTCGTCCTGGAACTCCACCATGACGATGCACATGCCGTTCTGGCTGGTAGAGTAGGTCTTGCTGCGGTTCACCTCCTTGTAGGTGAAGATATACCTTTCCAGGGGGCGTGCCACCTGTTCCTCTATCTCCTCGGCCGTGGCGCCCGGCATTACGGCAATGACCACGCCCTGCCGTATGGTGAAGGCTGGGAACTCGTCCTTGGGCATCACATACATGGCCCAGATGCCGAAGGCCAGAAACAAGGCCGTTATAAAGGCCGTAATCTTATAGTTTTGGATGGGCCACGCTATCCATGAGTTGGTTTTGAATGCCATGATAGTATAAATTTGAAAACGGAAAGGGGAAAACGGAAAACTGAAAGTTTTTCCTTTGCTCGGAGAACTCAGAGAACTTGGATTATTCGGAAAACTCGGACTTTCCCGAGAAACCGCTCACCGCAGTTTTCCGTTTTCCGTTTTCCGTTTTCCGTTTGTCACCCTCGTCCCTTCGCTCACCTTCTGGTATCCCTCCACGATAACCTTGTCTCCTTCGGACAGGCCGGAAAGGATGTGTATGCGGTCGCCAACGGTCTGTCCCACGGACACGTTGCTTCTGTGGGCCTTGCCGTCCGCCATGGTCCATACGAAGAGGTTGCCGCCAGCCGTCTGCTGTACGGCACGTATGGGCAGGTACATGCCCTGCTGTCCTGTCTGGCCGGACAATGCCACCTTGGCTACCATGCCGGGCAGGATGTCGCCATCGGGGTTGTCTATGTTTATACGTATGTCGTAGGTATGAGTGGCTGCATCGGCAACTACCCCCTTCTCAATAGCGCCACCGCTGACCTGCTTGCCGTTCAGCGCCTCTATGGTAAGGCTGGAGGGAGTGGAGGGCGATATGACGGCAATCTCCCTCTCGGGGATGCTGACCTTGACCTTCAGTTTGTGGATGCTCAGTATGCTCACCACAGGCTGGGAGGGCAGGGCGGTCTCGCCGGCACTGAGGGACTTCTTGCCCACCACGCCGTCGATGGGAGCATGGATGCTGCAGTCCTCCAGCATCTTCCTGGCGGCAGAGAGCGAAGCCTCGGCCTGTTCCACCTTGCTCTGCACCTCCACCCATTTCATGTCGGCCAGCGACTTGTTCTCATGCAGTTTTCTCATGCGCTCCAGGGCATCGGTGGCCTGCTTGTGCGTGGCCTGTGCCATGGCCAGGGCGTTCTCCGCCTGGGTTTTGTCCATCTCGGCCAGCAGTTGGCCCTTGCGTACGGCTTGTCCCTCGCTCACATGCACCTGCCTGATCATGCCCATGCCGGTGAAACTAACTGCCACTGACGTACCTTCTTCCACTACCCCCACATAGGATGCCGGAGCGGCATCGCTGCTGAGGCATACGGTTTCCGTGGTCACTTTCAGAACGTCGGTGTTCTGCTTCTTCTCCTTGCCAGAGCATGCCATCATGCACAATGCTGCCAGCACGGTGCACAGGATATATGCTTTCTTCTTCATGATTGGTTTTATGTTGCTTTTGTTCTTTTTCGGCATACAAAGATATGCTATGTGGCGGATAAATTGTTCTGCCCGCTTGCTTTTTTTAGCATAGCAGAGGGAAAAAGAACACGTTATTAACCATTTTTGTCAGTTACATCCTTGCCGAAACTCTTGCACGTGGACATAAAAAGGCGTATATTTGTACTCTGGATACCTTTCTGCCCGATACAAGAAGTATGGAAGCACTTACCCTGTTCGAACTCAATGCCCGTGTGCGTGCCCTCATAGAAGGGGGCACGGAGACCTCCTGTTGGGTTCAGGGCGAACTGATGGAAGGGCGCGAAGGCTATGGGGGGCACTTCTATGGCGAACTGGTGGAGAAGAGCGAGGCCACGGGCAGTGTCGTTGCACGCGCACGCATAACGATATGGGCGCGTACATATAATATATTGGCCCTGCGCTTCCGCGAGGAGACGGGGCAGAGCCTCCGCCCCGGGTTGAAGGTGCTCATGCAGGTGCGTGTCACCTTCAGCGAACTCTATGGCTACTCCCTCAATGTCCTGGATATAGACGGAACCTACACCCTTGGCGATATGGCACGCCGCCGCCAGGAAATACTGCGCCAGTTGGAGCGGGATGGTATCATAGATGACAACAAGACCCTGCCCTTGCCCACACTGATGAAGCGCATTGCCGTTGTGTCCAGTGCCACGGCGGCAGGCTATGGCGACTTCTGCCGCCAGTTGCAGGATAACGACTGGGGACTGGCCTTCGACGTGCGCCTGTTTCCTGCCGTCATGCAGGGCCAGCATGTGCCGGAGAGTATCTCTGCCGCCCTTATGGCCATTGCCGATGAGGCGGAGCACTGGGATGTTGTGGTGATTATCCGTGGCGGCGGTGCCACCAGCGACCTTTCAGACTACGACTCCTACGACCTGGCTGCCTGCATAGCCCAGCACCCCCTGCCCGTGATTACCGGCATAGGGCACGACCGCGACGAGACGGTGCCCGACCATGTGGCGCACACATCCGTGAAGACGCCCACGGCTGCTGCGGCCTTCATTGTGGAACATCAGTTGGAACTCCTCTCACACCTCCAGGACCTGCAGCAACGCATTCCCCAGGCTGCCACTGCACTGATGCAAAGGGGTGAGCAGCGTCTGGCACTGCTCCGCCAGCGCCTTCCCTCCACGGCCATGCTAATGATACAGAGGGAACGGCAGCGCATAGACCGTTTCTTCATGCTCCTGCCCATGGCCACCAAGGGTCTGTTGGAAAGGGAGAAGCACCGCATAGACCTCCTCGCCCAACGTATGGACGGCATGAACCCCGAATTGCTGCTACGGCGTGGATACAGCATCACTCTGATGGATGGCAAGATAGTGACCAAGGCCTCCTCTCTCCGCCCTGGGGACAAACTCATCACACGTTTTAGCGATGGTGATGTGGTGTCAGAGGTGAGGGAAACGGGAACAGTGAAAACGGAAAACCGACTAGACTCTCTCTCCCAATCCCTCAATAAGAGAGGGGAGTAGTTGCAGCAGATAATATAAATAAACTAACCCTTTAACAAAATTCTCATTCCCCAGTACAATATACTCCCTCCCATATAGGGGAGGGTTGGGGAGGGGTCTTAATATATATGAAATACGAAGAAGCCATAAAGACTCTTGAAACCATTGCCCGTCAGTTGGAGCAGAACGAACTGCCCATCGACCAGATTGCCGACCGTCTGCGTGAGGCACAGAAACTTGTCGCCTTTTGTCGGGAGCAACTCCTTTCCGTGGATCAGGAGATAAAGAAAATCATCGACGAGGAGCCTGCCGGGTAGCAAATAATCGTCCGTGTGGAGAAAAACAAGGAAGATTGTATCGTTGTTACGATATAATTGTGTACTTTTGCGAGCAAATATGCTTGGATGACCACAACTTGAAATGACAAAGAAACAGGCTTTGCAGATATTCAACTCGGCACAGGTGCGTACTGTGTGGGACGATGAACAGGAGAAGTGGTACTTCTCTGTGGTGGACGTGGTACGTGTCCTTACGGATAGTACTGACCCAAAACAATATATCAAGAAGGTCAAGAAACGCGATCCTGAACTTAATTCGAACTGGGGTACAATTTGTACCCTACTTCAATTAGTAAGTGCTGACGGTAAAAAGCATAAGGAAATGGTTGCTGATGTGCAGGGACTCCTCCGCATCATCCAGTCCATCCCCTCTCCCAAGGCCGAACCTTTCAAGCAATGGATGGCCATGGTGGCAAGCCAGCGCATAGACCAGATGCAGGACCCGGAACTTTCCATCGAGCAGGCAGTGGCAGATTATCGCAGACTTGGTTATTCCGAGGCGTGGATAAACCAGCGCATCAGGAGCATTGAGGTACGCAAGAATCTTACCGACGAGTGGCAACGTTCGGGCGTGGAGGGTAATCAGTATGCCACCCTTACAGATATCATCACCCAGGCATGGAGTGGACGAACTACCAGACAGTACAAGCAACTGAAGGGACTGAAGAAGGAAAGTCTGCGCGACAACATGACCAATATCGAACTTGCTCTGAATATGTTGGCAGAGGCTTCTACAACCGAGATTTCAAAAATAAGGAATCCCAAAGGTTTCGCAGCAAGCGCCAGAATAGCTAAGGAAGGCGGTAGCGTGGCCAAGGCGGCCAGAAAGGAGTTGGAAACCAAGACGGGGCACTCCGTCATTTCCCCGGCAAAGGCTTCCGATTATCTTCCTTCGCCAGATTATTCGGAGGATTGAGGGTCAAGACGGCAGAGCTTAATAAGAGTAAAACAAATCAAATGACAATGAACGAAATAGATTGGAGTAGCCTTTCCTTTGGCTACATGAAGACAGACTACAATGTGCGCTGCTATTATCGCAATGGCGCATGGGGAGAGATAGAGAATTGCAGCGAGGAGACTATCCCCCTGCACATGGCTGCCACCTGCCTGCACTACGGACAGGAGGCTTTCGAGGGACTGAAGGCTTACCGTTGCCCTGACGGCAAGGTGCGTGTGTTCCGTTCCGACGAGAATGCGGCACGCCTGCAGAGCACCTGTCGTGGCATACTCATGCCCGAACTGCCCACAGAGAAGTTTAATGAGATGGTGGACCGTGTGGTGCGCCTGAACGAGCGCTTCATCCCTCCCTACGAGAGCGGTGCCAGCCTCTACATCCGTCCTCTGCTCATCGGCACCAGCGCCCAGGTGGGCGTGCATCCCTCTCAGGAGTATCTGTTCCTTATCTTCGTTACTCCCGTAGGTCCCTACTTCAAGGGCGGTTTCTCTACCAACCCCTATGTAATCATCCGCGAGTATGACCGTTCGGCTCCTCTCGGCACCGGTGTGTACAAGGTGGGCGGAAACTATGCGGCCTCTCTTCGTGCCAACAAGATGGCGCACGATCTGGGCTACTCCTGCGAGTTCTATCTCGATGCCAAGGAGAAGAAATATATCGACGAGTGCGGTGCTGCCAACTTCTTCGGTATCAAGGACAATACTTACGTTACCCCCAAGTCAACCAGCATTCTGCCCTCCATCACCAACAAGAGTCTGATGCAGTTGGCTCAGGACCTCGGCCTGAAGGTGGAGCGCCGTCCCATTCCCGAGGAGGAGTTGGATACCTTTGAGGAGGCCGGAGCATGTGGCACGGCAGCAGTCATCTCGCCCATCGAGCGCATAGACGACTTGGAGAACAAGCGCAGTTACGTCATCTCCAAGGACGGCAAGCCCGGTCCCATTTCCACCAAACTCTACAACAAACTGCGTGGCATCCAGTACGGTACCGAACCCGACATCCATGGCTGGACACGAGTGGTGATAGAGTAGGGATAAGAGAAAAAGGGGGACCCACCCCCAGCCCCTCCCTATATGGAGGGGAGTAGTTACAACAAACTGATAATTTCTCAGTTCTATCTACTCCCCTCCCTTGTGGAGGGGCTGGGGGTGGGTCCCCCTTCTATTTTTAAGAGTACAAGTATCTCTTGATGCTCTGCTTTGGGGTCTTTTCAAAGGCCTCGGTGCGAATCTCGGTGCTGGAGATTTTGCTGTAGGCGGCCAGTTCCGGGTTCAGGGCAAGGACGTTGTGGTTGATGAGTTTCTCAAGTGCCTGGGCGTTAATGCCGTCCTTCTTGCCTGCCTCGTAGTCGGCAACGACAAGGGCCACGATAGCATTCTTGCGGCCTACAACCAATGACTCCATGATGTAGGGGAGGTTGTTTATCTTGTCTTCAATCTCCTCGGGGTAGATGTTCTGGCCGTTGCCGGTGAGAATCATGTTCTTGCAGCGTCCCTTGATGAAGACATTGCCCTTGGCGTCCACAACACCCATGTCGCCGGTCTTCAGCCAACCGTCTTCAGTAAATGCGGCTGCTGTCGCTTCCTCGTTCTTGTAGTATCCGAGCATGACGGCATCGCCCTTTACCTGAATTTCGCCCAGAACCTTGATGGGGTCGGCAGAGTCAATGCGCAACTCCAGAGGGTCGGCCTTTTTTCCACATGAATACTTGGCGAACTCGCTCTTGTCGCAATATGAGATGAGGGGGCCGCACTCGGTCATGCCATAACCTACAACGTAGGGGAACTTCATACGCTGGAGCAGGTCCTCCACCTCGCGGTTAAGTGCCGCGCCGCCAAGGATGAGACCTGTGGTGAAACCGTTGCCAAAGGCGGTGAGAAGCGTTGTCTTTATCTTGTTGAGCACAATCCTGTCAAGACCGGGCACCTTCAGGAGCATGTTGGCTGGGAACTTGTGTATGGCTGGGAATACCTTTGACTTGAATATCTTCTCGATGACCAGAGGCACGGTGAGGAACATGAAGGGCTTTACCCTGCCCAGACCCTCCAGCAGACGTGCTGGGGTGGGTTTGCCGGGCATGACGTAAACGTGGCAACCGCCTGCCAGGGGGAAGAGTACGTCGAATGTCTGGCCGAACATGTGTGCCATGGGCAGGATGGCAAAGATGTGTCCGCCCTGTGTGGACGGGATTTCACGGCGTGCAAAGTCGAGGTTCACCGACAGGGAACGTGCCGGCAGAACTACACCCTTGGAGGTTGCGCTGGTTGTGCCTGATGTGAAACTGATTTCCACGACGGCCTCCATGTCGCGTTCTTCGGGATAATAGTTTATGAGGTCTGCGCTCAGGCCTTTGGGATAGCGTTTCGCAAAGTGCTCATCGAGGGTGTATTGGGCTTCGGCCAAAGCCTTTTCCGTTGCCACACAGATGCTTATGTCCTTCACGTTGATGATGCCGGCAAAACCGGGAGTGGATTCAAGTTGCTTGATGTACTTTTCGTCGTTCTCCAGACTGTTGAAGGCAATGTCGTCGGCTATGAGCAACTTGCACTCGGAGAAAGTGCCCAGTTCTGCCACTGCGGCAGGGGTGAAATCGGGGAGGAAGGGCACGGAGACGGCCTCGTAGGTCAGTGTGGCGAAGTATGCGATGACCCATTCTGCCGAGTTGCGGGCATAAAGGGCAATCTTGTCCCCTTTCTTGATGCCGGCCTCAGCAAACAGGATGTGATACTTCTCTATCTGTTCGGCCATATGGCCGTATGTGTAGGTTATGCCGCCAAAATTCGTTACGGCTGGAAATGCCCAATTCTCTTTTATCGAGTCATTCAAAAGACTTGCAAAGTGCTTCATTTATATGTCAAATGTTTTGTGTACAACTTACTGTCAAGGCGCTCAGTCCTTGCGGAACGGTCCTTTTGTTTTAACCTGTTTGCCTTGCTGTGGTTTAAATCGTGCGCAAAATTAGTTATTTTTGGATTATATTGTGTTCTTTTTTGATAAGAAAATGCGCTCAAAATGCAAATTTGAGCAAAAAGAGGCACAAAACTGCACGCAAATGGATGAATTTGAAGAAAAAATGGAGTCTTTAATGGTGAACGGTAAGCGGATGAGCGAGAAGGGACGCTACAGCGTCCGCAGTTTTCCGTTTTAATCCGACTTAGTCGTATTGAACCTGCTCCCACTCGGCAATTCAAACGAGTTTGATTGCTCTTGCTTACTCGCAGATTTCCGTTTTCCGTTTTCCGTTTTTATCACCTCGCCTGCCAGCATCATGCCGAAGATGGCGGTTATGTGGCAGAGGGAACCGTTGGTCTGTACCTTGCGGAACTGGAGTTCCTCCTGTACGATGTTTCCTCCGGTGCGGTTTTCCATGGCAGGTTCTTCGCTATGGACACAGAGGAACTTGCGGCGGGGCCATGTCTTTGCCTTCTTGAAGCGGTTGCGCACGGCACGGGCCAGCGCGTCGCCCTGCACCTTGGAGAACTCCGTCAGCCTCACCTTCGTGGGGTCTATGCGCAGTGCAGCCCCCATGCTGGATAGCAGGGTGGGGCGTGGCAGTGATGTGGTGCGCAGGATAAGGTCGCACTTGTCGCGGAGCGAGTCTATGCAGTCTATCACATAGTCGTAGTCGCCGAGGCGGAACCTCTCTGCCGTCTCCTCGGTGTACATGGCCTCCAGGGCAGTGATTTCGGCATTGGGATTGATGGAGAGCAGGCGTGCCTTCATGGCCTCCACCTTTGCCTGTCCTATGGTTCTTTGTGTGGCCATGAGTTGACGGTTCAGGTTGGTGGGGCACACGCGGTCGCTGTCCACTATGGTCAGGTGCGTCAGTCCTGCGCGGATGAGCCCCTCGGCGCACCACGAGCCTACGCCTCCCACGCCGAAGAGTATCACTCTGGCATCGTCCAGTGCCGTCATTCCCTCGTGCCCCAGGAGGAGTTCGGAGCGGTTGAATATTTCGTTTCCTTTCATTGTCCTGTTTTCTTTGTCTGTGTGGTTATAGTGGTGCAAAGATAGTGAAAAAAGGATTACGCTATTTATATTATATACATTATATATATATTATATACAATAGAAGAAACCATTTCCTTGCCCTCGGTGGGCAAAGGAAATGGTTTCTTTGGGTTTATATGGTTTCTCTGTGTATTAACTCAGGAAACTCAGCAAGAGACCTGCCGCTACGGCAGAGCCGATAACGCCGGCAACGTTGGGACCCATGGCGTGCATGAGCAGGAAGTTGCGGCGGTCCTCCTTTTGGCCCTCCTGCTGGGAAACGCGGGCGGCCATAGGTACTGCACTGACACCGGCAGAACCGATGAGGGGGTTGATCTTCTCCTTCAGGAACAGGTTCATGAATTTGGCCATGAGCACACCACATGCAGAACCCACGCCAAAGGCCACTATACCCACGCAGAGGATACTGATGGTCTGTACGTTCAGGAAGGAAGAAGCGGTAGCGGTAGCACCCACGGTGATGCCGAGGAATATTACCACTATATTGTTCAACTCGTTCTGTGCGGTTTTGCTCAGACGGTCCACCATGCCACATTCTTTCATCAGGTTACCGAGCATAAGGCAGCCCACCAGAGTTCCGGCACTGGGCACAATGAGGCTTACGATGACGGTAACGACGATGGGGAAGATGATCTTCTCCTTCTTGCTGACAGTACGCAACTGGGACATACGGATAAGGCGCTCCTGCTTGGAGGTCAGTGCACGCATGATGGGTGGCTGGATAACGGGTACCAGCGCCATGTAACTGTATGCCGCAACGGCGATGGGGCCGAGCAGTTCGGGTGCCAGTTTGGAGGTGAGGAAGATGGCCGTGGGACCGTCAGCACCACCGATGATGCCGATAGAAGCGGCCTGTTCGGGAGTGAAACTGAAGGGGACGACATCCGTGAAAGGAATGGTGAAGTCCCACTGGGTTACGATGAATGTGGCAAAGATACCTACCTGTGCCGCAGCACCCAGAAGAAGGCTCTTGGGGTTGGCAATCAGAGGCCCGAAGTCGGTCATGGCACCCACGCCCAGGAAGATGAGACAGGGATAGACGCCGGCCTTCACACCGATGTAGAGCACGTCCAGCAGACCGCCGTTGGCCATGATGTAACCGTAACTGTGGTAATGGGGGCTCTCGGGATTAAGGAACTCGTTGTTCCACATCTCTGAGTGGAACAGGCCTGCACCGGGCAGATTGGCAAGGATCATGCCAAAGGCGATGGGCAGGAGCAAGAGGGGTTCAAAACCTTTCTTGATGGCCAGATACAGGAGTACGCATCCGATGGCTATCATTGCGAGGTTCTTCCATCCGTCGCCTTGGAAGAAGGATACAAATCCCATCTCGTTGACGAAATCGGTTATGCCTTCCTCCAGATTGAATGCCATGGCTGGTGTTGCCACAAGCAGCATGATGACCAATAGGGGGAGATACTTGATATAGTTCTTCATAATGGAATGGTTCCCGGTTAATCCAGTTCGACAAGTGCCTGGCCGCTCTGTACCTGGTCACCCTCCTTGCAGAGGATGGCCTTCACGATACCGCTGGCCTCGCTGGTAATACTGTTCTCCATCTTCATGGCTTCCATCATCAGTACGGTGTCGCCTGTGGAAACGCGGTCGCCCACCTTTACGCTGATCTTGGTGATGGCACCGGGCAGTGGTGCGGTAACGGTCTTGCTGCCGGCTGAGGGCGCAGACATGGTGGGTGCTGTGCTCACTCCTGCGGGTGCTGCAGGTGCGGGCTTGGGCTCCAGGGCAGGAGCCTTGGCCGCAACGAAGTCGGCCACCATCTCCACAAGCAGGTCGCCCTGGTTCACGCTCTGACCGCTGCTTACGGCTACGCGCTGTACGGTACCGTCCACCTCGGACACGATGTCGTTGGCCATCTTCATGGCTTCAATGACGAGCAGCACTTCGCCACGCTTCACGTGCTGGCCTGCGGCCACCTTAACCGCTGTAACTGTGCCGGGCAGTTCGCTGACTACGTTCTTGGGACCGCCTGCCTGTGATGTGGCAGGGGCAGAGGCTGCGGGACGGGGACCCTGAGCCTTGGTTTGGGGAATCTCCACCTGATAGGTCTGGCCGTTCACAGTTACCTGCATGTTGCCGCCTCTGAGGTCTTCCACGGTGGCCAGATAGTCGGTGCCACCTATCTTGAACTTGAATTCTTTCATTTGTACGTTATTTAAAATGGGTTACACGACTTAGAGCCTGGGATTCAACTGTGACGTCCAGGCCTGACTGGTATGCGTGATGGTGAGCACGCGGCTTTCCTGGTTCTTCTTGTCCTGCTCGTACAGGTAGAGAGCCATGGCCACGGCAGCCTTGTCCTCATCGCTGGCATTGGCAAAGGTTTTGGCCTGCTTCTGCTGGTTGTATGCCACCTTGGCGCTGCTGGCCTTGGTGGCGGTCTTTCTGGCCACGAAACTGAAGATGTTCAGAATACATACCAGGACAACCAGAATGGAGAAGACTACGGCAACGCTGACACCTGCCAATCCCCATGTTTCAGTTGTTACTGCAAGGATATTCATAGATTACAGGGGTATGTTGCCATGTTTCTTGGCAGGGTTGGTAAGTTTCTTGTTTTCCAGTTGGGACAATGCGCGGATAACGCGGAAACGTGTGTTGCGAGGCTCGATGACATCGTCGATGTAACCGAACTTGGCAGCCTGGTAGGGGTTGGCGAAGAGTTTGGTGTACTCGTCCTCCTTCTCCTTGATGTAGGCCTTTGCTTCCTCCACCTTGCCTTCGTCCTTCAATGCCTTGGCATCCTTGGCATAGAGCACGCTGGCTGCACCGCTGGCACCCATAACGGCAATCTCGGAAGAGGGCCATGCATAGTTGATGTCGCCACGGAGTTGCTTGCAACTCATCACAATGTGGCTGCCGCCATAACTCTTGCGCAGGGTGACGGTAACCTTGGGCACTGTGGCCTCGCCGTAGGCGTAGAGCAACTTGGCACCGTGCAGTATGACTGCATTGTACTCCTGTGCAGTGCCGGGCAGGAAGCCGGGAACGTCCACGAGGGTAACGATGGGGATATTGAAGGCATCGCAGAAGCGCACGAAGCGTGCACCCTTGCGGCTGCTGTTGCAGTCCAGCACGCCGGCCAACTGCTTGGGCTGGTTGGCAACGATACCCACGCTCTGGCCGTTGAAACGGGCGAAACCGACAATCAGGTTCTTGGCATAGTTGGGCTGAACCTCGAAGAACTCGCCATGGTCAACGATACCGGCAATGACCTGGTACATGTCGTAGGGCATGTTGGGGTTGTCGGGGATGATGTCGTTCAGATAGTCCTCCATGCGGCCGATGGGGTCTGTGCAGACCTTGCGGGGAGTCTTCTCCATGTTGTTCTGGGGGATGTAACTCATCAACTTCTTGATCATGGAGATGGCTTCCTCTTCGGTGCTGGCGGTGAAGTGTGTCACGCCGCTCTTGGTGGCATGCACGCTGGCACCACCCAACTGCTCCTGGGTAACCACCTCGCCAAGAACTGCCTTAACGGGGCCGGGGCCTGTAAGGAACATGTATGAGGTGTTCTCCACCATCAGGGTGAAGTCGGTCAGCGCAGGGCTGTACACGGCACCGCCTGCACAGGGGCCCATGATGGCGCTGATCTGGGGAACCACACCGGAGGCCATGATGTTGCGCTGGAAAATTTCGGCATAACCTGCCAGGGCGTTGATACCCTCCTGCAGACGTGCACCGCCAGAGTCGTTCAGGCCTATAACGGGAGCGCCCACCTTCATGGCAATGTCCATCACCTTGCAGATCTTGCTGGCAAGCATCTCTGACAGAGAACCTGCGCTGACGGTGAAGTCCTGTGCGAAGACATAGACCAGACGGCCGTCGATGGTACCGCTGCCGGTTACCACACCGTCGCCCAGATAGTGTTTCTTCTCCATGCCGAAGTTGTAGCAACGATGCTCAACGAACATGTCCATTTCCTCGAAACTGCCTTCGTCCAGCAACAGGGCGATGCGCTCGCGTGCTGTCAGTTTGCCTTTCTCGTGCTGCTTGGCAATGGCCTTCTCGCCACCGCCGATGCGAGCCTTCTCGCGGAGTTCCATCAACTCCTTGATCTTTTCTGTTTGATTGCTCATTTTGAGTTTTAAATGATATATTGTTATTACTCGTTCTTGTCGTTACCTCGGACTCTCGCGCGTACTTATTTATATATATAAGCGCAAACTTTTGCAAAGTTAGCAATAATATGCGAATGAATGGGGGTGTATCGGGCGGTTTTTGTGCAAATGCCGTGCATTTTCCCAAATAATCGTCAACGGAGGACTGTGTTTCCTTCTTTTTTTATAACTTTGGCATCCGATATGGCACAGAGAGTACCTACAGAATTGGGCAGCAAACCCGTTGGCAGGCTGCTGATGAACTATGCCTTGCCGGCCATCATGGCAATGGTGGCAAGTTCGTTGTATAACATAGTGGACAGGGCATTCATCGGACATTACGTCGGCACCATGGCTCTGGGAGGCCTGACGGCCACTTTCCCCTTCATGAACCTGGGAGCCGCCTTCGGTGCCATGGTGGGTGTGGGTGCTTGCACGGTGATAAGTGTAAGGTTGGGTCAAAAGGACTATGCCACGGCACAGAACGTGCTGGGAAACACCATCACCCTGAACCTCATCTTGGGCACGCTGTTCACCATCGTGTGCCTGACGTTCCTTGACCCCATCCTGCAGATATTCGGAGCATCGGACGCCACTCTGCCATACGCCAGAGAGTATATGCAGATAATACTGGTGTTTAACGTGATATCACACAGTTACCTTGGTCTCAATGCCATAATGCGTGCGGCAGGCCATCCCGTCACTGCCATGCTGCTGACGCTCTGCGGTGTGATAGTGAACGCAGCGCTGGACCCCCTGTTCATCATCGCCCTCGACATGGGCATACGGGGAGCGGCCATCGCCACGATAATATCCCAAAGTCTGGCACTTACAGCCGTATTGCTGCTTTTCAGCCGCAAGAGCGAACTTCTCCACCTGAGACGCGGCATCTACAGACTGAAGGCAAGTATAGTAAGGCAGACGCTGGCCATCGGCATGTCGCCATTCCTGATGAACTCATGTGCATGCCTGGTGGTACTGCTCCTGAACCGCAGCATGCAGGAGTATGGGGGCGACAACGCATTGGCGGCATACGGCATCGTGAACAGCATTGTGTTCGTGTTCATAATGATAGTCATGGGCCTGAACCAGGGCATGCAGCCCATAGCAGGTTACAACTGGGGAGCGCACCAGAACGACCGTGTCTGGCAAGTGCTCCGTTACACCATGGCCGCCGCCACGGCGGTAACCACCATTGGTTTTCTTACCGGCATGTTCTTACCCGAAATGCCAGCCAAGGCATTCACCAAGGACGAACAGATAATATCCATGGCGGCACACGGGTTCCGCATCTGTGTGCTCATTTTCCCTCTGGTGGGCGGACAGATAGTGGTCAGCCACTTCTTCCAGAGCATAGGGCACGCCGGAAAGAGCATCTTCCTGAGCCTGACTCGCCAACTTATCTTCCTGATACCTGGCATACTGTTCCTGCCTAACTACTTCGGACTGGACGGCGTGTGGTACAGCATGCCTTTTGCCGACATGATGAGTTGCATCATTGCCGCCACACTGCTTTGGTGGCAGGTAAGGCATATTCGTTCCAGGGAGGAGGTCAGGGCATGAGAGTGATTGTCCGCGACGACCTTGCCGGGTACACGCAGGAAGATTTAGACACGGACATGGCGCTGCTCCCCCTGTGGCGTAGGGAACAGGCATTGAGATACCGGCATTTCCAGGGGCGCAGGGATTGCACCTTGTCTTATCTGCTCCTATGCCAGGCACTGGAGGAGGAGTATGGCATAACGGAAAAGCCAACCTTCGTCATAGGCGGACACGGGAAACCCTCCCTGTTGGAATATCAGCACATACACTTCAACCTGAGCCATTGCGCCAAAGCCATTGCCTGTGCCGTGGCAAACCGCCCTGTGGGTATAGACGTGGAGAGCACGGAGCGCAAAATCAGCGATGCACTGACACGGCACACGATGAGTCCACAGGAACGGGAGGAAATGGAAGGCTACCCCGTGCGCTTCTTTCACCTCTGGACACAGAAGGAGGCTTTGGTAAAACTGCGGGGCACTGGGCTTCAGGACAACCTGCACGACTTGCTTCTGCCACACAACACGACCGATGTGGAATTCTGTACGGAAGACCACTCCGACCGAGGATATGTAATATCAACAGCAATACTAAAGACATGAAATTCATCAGTTGGAACGTAAACGGCCTTCGTGCCGTAGTAGGCAAGAACTTCCACGAGGCATTCAATGCCTTGGATGCGGATTTCTTCTGCCTTCAGGAAACGAAACTTCAGGAGGGGCAGATTGCCCTTGACCTGCCGGGATATAACTGTTACTGGAACTATGCCGAGAAGAAAGGATACAGCGGCACGGCCGTCTTCACACGCCACACGCCACTGTCCGTATCCTACGGCATGGGCATAGAGGAGCACGACCACGAAGGGCGCCTCATCACTCTGGAGATGGAGGATTTCTATCTGGTATGTTGCTATACCCCGAACTCGCAGGACGGGCTTAAACGTCTCGGTTACCGAATGCAGTGGGAAACAGACCTGCGCAATTACCTCGTGCAACTGGATGCGAAGAAGCCCGTCGTCTACTGCGGAGACCTGAACGTGGCGCATCAGGAGATTGACCTGAAGAACCCGAAGACTAACCGCATGAACGCAGGTTTTACCGATGAGGAGCGCGGGAAGATGACCGAACTTCTGGATTCCGGCTTCACTGACACCTTCCGCTTCCTGCATCCCCAGGAAAAGGATATCTACTCGTGGTGGAGTTACCGTTTCCGTGCACGCGAGAAGAATACGGGGTGGCGCATCGACTACTTCATCATTTCCAACCGTCTGCGCGAAAGGATGGAATCCGCCACCATCCACACGGACATCATGGGCAGCGACCATTGCCCCGTAGGTCTGGTTTTGGGCGAATAGGACAGGTGGTGAGAATACTGCGGCCAAATGCCTTTTGACGTCAGCGGCCAATGCTGTCTGGTGAGGTTGACGCAACAAACATGTCCGTATTTTAACCCAAATCGGTTATTAGCGTTATGATGCTAATAGTCTTTGTTTTTGAACATATGTTTTGCAAATTTGAGGGCGCCTAACGGTCTAATGGTCGATTGGGTTTAACCGTCAGAGCCCCGATTTGTTGAAATATGTGCATTATCATATATATAATAAGGTGTTTTCCTTGTTATTCAGAGAAAAATACGTAAATTTGCATGCGCCCAATGTGGAATGTGGAATGTTCGGGCATAGGCAGGAGTGCCTGCACTAAAGTTAAAGCATAATCAAACAAACATTAATACTAACCTTGATTAATTTATGTAATTAACTAAATTAATTAACTAAATTAATTAACTAATGAAGAAAAACCTACTAATGTTGGCTCTGTTGCTCCCTGCCATGGCGGGATGGGCACAGACGGATGCTATTAAGGCATCTACATCGGTGGACAATCCCGAAAGCATGTTCACCATGAAGAACGGCAATGGTCTGATCATGACCTCTTACACCTCTCCCACGGAGACGGCGGAGAATGCCGGCAAGTTCGCCTTCTATGCCGAGGATGGCAAGGAGAACTCCTACTACATTTACAGTGTGGATCGCAAGAAATGGGTGTCCTACACCAAGGCCGCCAGTTACGACAACGGCGTTAATTTCGCCCAGTTGGTGGATGCCAAGGAAAGCGCACAGCCCTGGAATGCCACCAAGGTGACGGTAAGTGGCAATGAGGTTTATCAGTTTGCTCCCTACAATACCACTTCTGTGGCCGCCAAGTACATGAACTGGTTCGGTGGCAAGGACAAGAACGCTCTGGACAATACTACTATAACCGTAGGTCTGTGGCAGGATGGCGCAAGCAATGATGGAGGCAGCCGCTGGATTATCACCGAGGTGCAGATATACACCTACACCATGGATTTGGAGGACGGTGTTACCGTAACCATCAATGGTCAGGAGTATACCGATGGTCAGACCGTTACCTTAACCGGTGCTCTCTCTCCCAGCGACGTGGTGGCATCGCAGAAGGAAGGCAAGTTTGCCGTGGTAAATGTGGACAACGACACAAAAACCGTTTCCGTTACCTACTACGACATGCCCGAACTCCGCGACAGCGAGGCATACACCCAGGCATGGGTATATCCCAAGCAGCAGGATGCCGTAGGCGCTGCCATGAGCGAGAAGGTGGGTGAGGTATACACCCTGTACAACAATGTTCTGGCCGCCAGTTTCCTGAAGGGCGACAAGGGCGTCTACTTCCTGGGCAGCAAGGCCATGAACCTGGTGGCAGGCACAGAACTCTTCATTGTGGGCTTCGGCGCGGGCGAGAAGGTTGCCGCCAGCCAGATGCAGATGAAGAGTTTCGAACAGAAGGACCTCGCTGCCAACCCCACTGCCATCGGCGGTGCCGAGCACTATGCCGGCAAGGCTCTGGAGGCAGTCTTCGGCTATACCTACAAGGGTGAGGAGATAGAGATCCTGTGGCGTGCAGTGTTGCGCGACGGAAGCCATTATCTGCGCACCGAGATGGAACTGCTCGGCAAGGGCAACGTGGACATGTTCGACATCATTGCCATGACCTACAACGTGGATGCCAAGGCAGCCGGCACCAAGCCCGCCGCCATCGGCAATACCCGTGGTAAGGTGATCATGAGCAACAAGATATTCGCAGGTCTGGAGACTCCTACTGCCTACAACACCGTGGGCGGAGCCAGCGACGACGAGGACAAGTGGAACCTGGTTTCTACTCCCGTTACCGACAACTTGGCCGCTTCTGCCTGGACACAGCAGAACATTGCCGACGTGCCCATGCGCATACAGGAGGTAGGCGGTTCGGACAAGACCTACTACACCTATTCCAAAGCGCTTACGCTGAAGGCTAACCAAAAGGTAACGGTAACCTTGACATATAAGGGCGGTAATCATCGTTACAATATTGATGGTGTAGTCTTGCGTGACCAGAGCAATGATATTGCTGCAAGCGACTATCATTTTGGATACAGCGGTTCAGCCAAGGAAAACAACACATACAGTTTCATTGTTCCCAATGATGGTGATTTCAATGTTCAAGTGTACATTGACAAGCGTGAAGCAACCATTCCGACTGGTGAAGTTAAGGTGGAAGTCTACGAGGCAAAGGCCGGTGTTGACGTATCTTCTGACATCGTGAACATCCAGGGCCGCTGGAGCCGCAACACCACCCTGGCTGCAGGCGAGACCTGGAAGGTGGCTGCCGTTGTGGGTCTCGTTGCACAGGACGGTGCTCAGGACAACCCCGACATCCGCAAGACACAGAAGCGTCGTTCGTTCCTGGCATACAGCGAGCGCGAGCGTGCAGTGCCCTGGCGTGCAGTTCCCGCATACGTGGCATGGTACGAACTCCAGATCAACCGCAACAATGCCGCTCCCGGCCGTGAGCATCTCGACAACACCAAGGCAGAGGACGTCCTCAACGTAATGGCTCAGTGGAAGACTCAGTTCTACGACCGCTACGGCGTTTCTCCCAGCATGTTTGTCATCGACGACGGATGGGACCTCTATGGCGAATGGACCTTCCATAGCAGTTTCCCCAACGAGTTGCGCGACATGTCCAAGGCGGCCAAGGAGATGGGTGCCGGCATCGGTGCATGGCTCGGCCCCGTGGGCGGTTACGGACAGAGCGGTAACTACCGTCGCCAGTACTGGAGCGACAAGGGTGGCATGCAACTCTCCAACCCCCTCTACTACGAAGCATTCAAGAAGGCTGCATACAACCTCGTATGTAATCAGGACGGTACAGAAGGCTATCAGGCAGGCAGCGACAACTATGTATTCTTCAAGTTCGATGGTATTTCCGGCCAGTTCTCATCCGTAGGTCCCGACAACGGCGACACCGGCAACGAGAATGCCGAGGGTATCATCCGTCTGGAGCGCTATGTGCGTGAGGAACTCCGCGAGGACATCTTCTTCAACACTACCGTAGGTACATGGGCTTCTCCCTTCTGGTATCAGATTTCCGATGCCACATGGCGTCAGGAGAACGACCACGACCGCATTGGCAACAATACCACCAAGCGCGAGAACTGGATCACTTACCGCGACAACCTGGTTCACCAGAACTACGTTACCAACTCTCCCATCTGTCCCATCAACACACTGATGACTCACGGATTCATCCTCACCAAGTTCGGTCCTCCAGCAAGTGACGAGCGCGACTACAAGTCAGTACTGAACGAAATGCGTTGCGCCTTCGCGTGCGGTAGCGGTCTGGTGGAACTCTACAACGACTACGACCTGATGAACAGCATCGAGGGCGGCCGCCTGTGGGCAGACCTTGCCGACCTCATCAAGTGGCAGAAGGAGAACTCCGACGTGCTGATGGATGCACACTGGGTAGGCGGCGATCCCTGGACAGGCTCAAAGGCCGAGGTTTACGGCTGGGCAGCATGGAATGGCGAGAAGGCAGTCATGACTCTGCGCAACGGTGGCAACGACACACAGACCTTCACCACCACCCTGCGTGAGGCTCTGGAGATTCCTGCCAATGTCACCGGCTCTATCGTGCTTACCAAGGCATTCTCTGACCAGGCCAACCTTGAGGGCTTGACCGAAGGCCAGGCAATCGACATTGACCAGACCTTGACCGTGACTCTGCCCGGCAGCAGCGTCTACATGTTCAACGGACGCGATAGCGAGGCTCCCGTGGTGGCAGTGGAAAGCATTACCTTTGCCCAGGAGCAGTATGAGGTAGAGGAGGGTTCATCCGTAGCAGTCGTTGCTACGGTAAACCCTACTAATGCCACCAACAAGATTCTGGAATGGGCATCTGACAACGAGTCTGTGGCCACAGTAGTCAATGGTGTTGTCAAGGGTATCGCTGTGGGTAAGGCAACAATCACCGCCGCAGCCACGGACGGCAGTGGCGTGGTGGCTCAGGTGCAGGTAACCGTTACCGAAAAGGTTATCCCTCCCTATAGCATCAACTTTGACAAGGGTATTTCTCAGAATGCAGGTGCCAGGGCTGTAACGCAGATTGTCTTCGCTCCGGCAACGTCAGAGGCCAAGACACTGGACTTGGACACCTCTACCAAGCGATATCTGGACATCAGCGAGAACGGGGATATGATACTTTCCTGCGCTCCCGGCGAGGAAATCAATGTTACCCTGAAGCATGGCGGTGCATGGATGCACGGCTATGTCTACATTGACCTGGACAATGACCAGCAGTTCAGTTTCAAGGAGGGCAACACCGACCAGAGCGGAACCGACCTGGTAAGTTTCTTCTTTTATAGTGGAGACTTTAACAACGATGCATCTGGTGTGAACTCACTGGGAGAGACCATTACCGAAGCAGCCCGCAATCCTGGCGGCAATATCGCATGCCCCAAGTTTACTGCTCCTCAGGAGGGTACATACCGTATCCGTTTCAAGACTGACTGGAACAGCGTTGATGCCGGTGGCCAGATTGCAGCCGATGGCACATGTACCGGTACCAACGGTATCCTGGCAAACAACGGTACCATCGTAGATGCAACCCTGGAGGTTGTGGATGCTACTGGCATAGGCGAACTGAAGGGTGAAAACGGAAAGGCTAAAGCAGAAATCTACGACCTCAGCGGACGCAAGGCCAATGCTTCCCAGCATGGTGTCTTCATCCAGAACGGCAAAAAGGTTGTGCGTTAGTGAGAGCAGAAGCAATGCTTGCTTTGATTATGCCGAACCGACGCAGGAGCGAATACAGAATCAAACTTGTTTGGTTATGTTGAGCGACAAGGAGGAAGACAAATGTCAACAGAGAACAACCTGATCGTAGTAATGCTGTAATGTAAGCGAATTGCTGAAAACACCTTAAATAATATACCGTCGTGTGGTTCCATCCATGCGACGGTATTGTTTTGTCCTTTCCTCTTCTCCGAAACCCGAGTCCGCTTGGCTATTGTTTCGGACACGGCATGCCGTGTCCCTACCATGCTCTCGTTTGACCCTTTTGGGGGGGTGGTTCTCGCTTAATCGTACTCTGAAACTACGTTTCTAAGGTACTCACACTCGGAAATTCTCAAACAAGTTTGACCTTTGGTTTTAGAAACTCACACTCGGCAATGTAGGGACGCTGCGTGCAGCGTCCGCATTGTTTGTCGTTCTCGTCCTCTTTGTTTATCGTTCTCGGACGCTGCACGCAGCGTCCCTACTGTTGGATGTTTACGCTCACCGTTTATCGTTTAATGTTGAGCAGGGCACCGTGAAACAGGTGCTATTCTGTGGATTCCAGCGCCAGTGTAAACCTACTCTTGCTGAAAGGAAAATCTGCGTATTCTGTGGATTCTGTGTGAGATATATAACCACCATACAGATGTTTTCTTTTCGCACGCAGAGTGCGCAAAGAGCGCAAAGTTTTATTCCCCCTTGTGTTTCACGCTTGCGCTGGAGTGTCGCAAACTTCGTTACGACAAGAGTGCGCAGAGAGTTTTATCCACTCCCTCCCCTTTGGGTGCCGACCTATGCTTCGTCGGTTCGGAAGTAAAAATAAATTGGATTTATTTTGTACTTCTCTCGCTTAATCGTACTCTGAAACTACCTTTCTAAGGTACTCACGCTCGGAAAAACAAAATTCTTTTGCTTTTTCTCTCGCTTAATCGTACCTTTGACTGTCGTCTTAGGTACTAACGCTCGGAAGTAAAAATAAATATGGATTTATTTTGTACTTCTCTCGCTTAATCGTACCTTTGCATAATCTTTCTCACCATTCTACTCCCCTCCATAGAGGGAGGGGATGGGGGTGGGTCTTAAATAAAAACAATATGGAACTGTATCCCAAACTCATCATGGATGCCCTGGCTACGGTGCGATACCCTGGCACGGGCAAGAACATAGTGGAAATGGAAATGGTGGAGGACGACTTGCGCATAGCAGGCATGCATGTGAGTTTCTCCCTCATCTTTGACAAACCAACAAACCCCTTCCTGAAGTCACTCGTAAAGGCTGCCGAGGCTGCCATTCATGCATACGTGAGCAAGGATGTGGAGGTTGAGATAAAGACAAAGACCCTGCAGGCTCCCCGTCCCGACCTGCCCGACCTGCTCCCCGGAGTGAAGAACATCATTGCCGTAAGCAGTGGCAAGGGTGGTGTGGGCAAGAGTACCGTGGCCACCAATCTAGCCGTGGCACTGGCACGTATGGGACACCGTGTGGGCCTGCTTGATTGCGACATCTTCGGTCCCAGTGCTCCCAAGATGTTCGGCATGGAGGATGCACGTCCATATAGCGAGAACATCGGTGGGCGCGACCTGATAATGCCCGTCGAGAAATACGGCATCAAGGTGCTCAGCATCGGTTTCTTCGTAGACCCCGCCACTCCCACCCTGTGGCGTGGCGGTATGGCCTCCAATGCCCTGAAGCAACTCATAGGCGATGCTGCATGGGGCGACCTCGACTATTTCGTGCTGGACACACCTCCAGGCACATCCGATATTCATCTGACCCTCGTGCAGACCCTGCCCATCACAGGTGCGGTTATCGTAAGCACACCCCAGCAGGTGGCGCTGGCCGATGCACGCAAGGGTATCAACATGTACACCAACGACAAGGTGAATGTGCCCATCCTGGGCCTGGTGGAGAACATGGCATGGTTCACTCCCGAGGAGCATCCCCAAGAGAAATACTACCTCTTCGGCCGTGAGGGCGTGAAGACCTTGGCAGAGGAAATGAACGTACCCCTGCTTGGACAGATCCCCGTGGTGCAGAGCATCTGCGAGAATGGCGACGGCGGTACTCCCGTCGCCCTGGACCCCGGCAGCATCACCGGCCAGGCCTTCCTCCAACTCGCCGCCCGTGTGGTTACCGAAACCGACCGCCGTAACATCGAGCGCGAGAAGACAAAGATAGTGGAGGTGAAGAAGTAATATACAGATTACAGATTACAGAGAACGGATTACGGATTAAATAATCACTGCCCACTGTAGGGACGCTGCGTGCAGCGTCCGAGAACGAAAACCAGGCGGACGTAGCGTCCGGGCAAAACTGAAAGGTTGGCTGTAATGCAAAAAAGAGGACATGACGGTGTTTGCGAGTGGAATTTGTGCGGTTTTTCGGTAGACCTCGCATGTGTCCTCCCGACGATTCGTTGCTGTCCTCCCGAGGACCGGCCCGAGAGTTCCCGGTTCTTTCTCCTCGGTCCTCCCGTATCCTTTACCGAATGTTCCCGTGGGGGCAGTTTTGTTTTTGGAAGGACGGAAGTTTATCCTCATGAAATTTAGTGTATGGCAGTTTGTGGCCGATGCATGTTGTTGGTAGTTAGTGTGTTGCTCTTGTTGCTGATTGGGAGGTTGCTTTACTGTTCTTGTGGCCTGCTGTTATTCTGCGATAAAAGATTGGGTTGCCAGGTTGTTTTTGTAATGTCTTCGTTGGGTGACGTTGAAAAATACTTACATCGTGTGTGCTGTGGGCGTGTTGCTCTTGGGGTAAAAAATGAGGAGGGTTGATTTTTCTTGTTCTGCCGTCATAGCGAAAGGTTTTCTGAGGTATTTGTTCACGTTTCAGTTTTGCTCCGCTTGCTTTTCCGGTAAGCCGGAGTTTATTCCCGTTGTTGCGTTGTCGGTGTGCCTGTTAAAGGTGGTTTCCTCTTTGTGAGCGTGCAAAAAGTGTCTTTTTTACGCTTTTTTGTTGCAAAATGGTGGTTTTGGCGAAATTATATGTAATATAATCCTTGCTTTTCCGAATAAAAGTTGTACCTTTGCCGCGGTTATGGGTATGGTATGCCCATATTCCAGACACTTGACACTATAAAGAACGATAGCAAATGTTGGAAAGAACTTTAGTTTTACTGAAGCCGAGCACAGTGGAGAGAGCACTGATAGGCGAGATAATAAATCGTTTCGAAAAGAAAGGTTTGCGCATAGCGGGCATGAAGATGCTGCAGTTGGATGACGATATCCTGGCCGAGCACTATTCCCATCTGAAGAACAAACCCTTCTTTGGCATACTGAAGGCTTCGATGATGAAAACCCCCGTTGTTGCCATGTGCCTGGAAGGCGTGGATGCGATAGCCGTGGTGAGATACATTACAGGATACACCAACGGGCGTAAGGCTGATCCCGGCACCATCCGCGGTGACTATTGCATGAGCAACCAGCAGAACATAGTGCATGCATCCGACTCCCCCGAGGCAGCAGATGCAGAACTCAAGAGATTCTTCCGCCCCGAGGAGATCTTCGACCTGAAGGACATGAACCTCAGCCGTCTTTATGCGGTAGACGAGATTTGATGTACGGGGCAGTCCCAAACAATACAGACAGAATAACCCGCCATTTCCAGAATAACCAACCACTTAAAAACAGACACACCAATGCACTTTTTGAAAACCACCGAGAAGAAGAGAATACTGATGACGGCACTGATGGCCGTGGTTGCCTGCGTGACTTTCGCCCAGGACCAGTTGGCCAGCATCGCCCCCATTGACAAGCGACTCCGTGTGATAGACTCCGTGAGCATCATCAGGATGCTGGAGGTGGAATCCCAGGGCGCCCCTGCTGCTTCTCTCTATCCCGAATGGAACAACAACTACACCACGCAGTATGGCGTGGAGATGCCCAAGGAGTATAAGATAGACCTCAGAAGTTTCCACATGCCATGCGAGAGCCGTCGCGTGACCAGCAGTTACGGCTACCGCCGCTCTTTCCGTCGTAACCACTACGGTACGGACATCAAGGTGTATGTGGGCGATACCATACGCTCCGCATTCAGCGGCAAGGTTCGCATCGTGGCCTACAACCGCAGGGGTTACGGCAAGTATGTGGTGATACGCCATCACAACGGTCTGGAAACCATCTACGGCCACATGAGCAAGCAGTTGGTGCAGGAGGATCAGGTTGTGCGTGCCGGTGAACCCATCGGTCTGGGCGGCAACACAGGACGCTCTACCGGCAGCCATCTGCATTTCGAGACACGTTTCCTGGGCAAGTTCATCGACCCCGAGAAACTGTTCGACTTCCAGGCTTACGACGTGCGCGGCGACTTCTACCTGTTCTCTTCCGTGGGACGTGGCCGTCTGCTCACTGCCGAAGAGAGCGACAAGTTGCCTGACAACACCATCCTGGCATCGGTGGGCGGACCTACTTTCGAGGCCGACAAGGAGGAGCAGAGCAAGCGTTTCCAGCAACAGAGGCGCGAGTCCATACGCAGTCATGTGCACAAGGTGCGCAAGGGTGACAACCTCTCCACCATAGCACGCAAGTACGGAACTTCCGTGAACCGCCTGTGCAAACTGAACAACATCACCACCAAGACGGTCCTTCGCGTAGGACAGATTCTGAAATACTCTTGACGTGTAAGTATAGTTTAGGAAACAAGGAACCGGTCCCCGGCCGGGGACCGGTTCCTTGTTGTTTTGAAAAGGGAACACCCAAATATATATATATAATATATAATGAACACGCGCGAACAGTTCGAGGCAGTGATGCAGGAGTGCCGCACACTATTCTCCAAGAAACTACATGACTACGGAGCCGCCTGGCGCATCATGCGCCCCGAGTCGGTAACGGACCAGATATACATCAAGGCCAACCGTATCCGCTGTATAGAGCAGAAAGGCGTGTCCATGGTGGGAGAGGGCATACGCCCGGAATTCATAGGCATAGTGAACTATGCCCTGATAGGTCTGATACAGTTGGAACTCGGAGCCGCCGAGGTGACCGACGGCATGTCGGCACAGCAGGCACTGGCCGAGTATGACCGCCATGCGCAGGAATGTTTCGAACTGATGCTGCGCAAGAACCATGATTACGACGAGGCCTGGCGCTCCATGCGCGTGAGCAGTTACACAGACCTCATACTGATGAAGATATTCAGGACAAAACAGATAGAATCTCTCAGCGGAGAGACACTGGTGTCGGAGGGCATAGACGCCAATTACATGGATATGCTCAACTATGCCGTGTTCGGATTGATAAAACTGACTTTCGGTGAGAAGTAGCAGACTGCTGTCGGTATTCAGGTGGATGGCGGTAAATGCGTGCCGCATGCTCCTTTCGCTTGCCCTCATATTCTCCGGAGCGGTGAAGATGATAGACCCCCATGGCACCGAGTACAAGATCAGGGACTATGCCGTGGCGTTCGGAGCGGACGGACTTGTGGGACCCTATCTGCCCTTCCTGCTCAGCGCTGCGCTGGCACTGGCGGAGTTCTGCCTGGGCGTTAACCTGTTCTTCGGCAGCAACCGCCGCTGGACATCGAGGACGGTGTTGGCATTCTTCCTCGTATTCACGCCGTTCACCCTGTATCTGGCAATAGAGAACCCCGTCCACGAATGCGGTTGCTTCGGCGATGCGCTGGTGCTGACCAACTGGCAGAGTTTCGGCAAGAACGTGCTGCTGCTCGTATGCGCCATGGTAGTGTGCGCCCGATACAGGATGCAGACACGCCTGATAAGCGAGCACAGCCAGTGGCTGGTATCCATTTACACGTGGATGTTTGCCTTTGTGCTTACGACATACTGCGCATACACCCTCCCCGTAATCGACTTCCGGCCCTATCACATCGGGGCAGACCTGCACAAGCAGATGCAATGGGACGATACGGACAAGGTCCCGCCCATAACAGATCTGGTGATAACCGATCCGCTGACAGGCAGGGACATGACGGACAGCATAATCTCCGGAAAGGGCTGGAAGTTCCTGATAGTGACGCCAAAACTGGAAACGGCCGATGACGGCGTGATGGACAATCTGGCGGAACTGACCGAATACTGCAACGAATACGGTTATACGCTCGTGGCACTGACATCGAGCAGCGACAGCAGGATAGAATATTGGCGCGACATAACCGGAGCGGAATATCCATTCCTCATAGCCGACGAGATAGCGTTGAAGACAATGGTAAGGAGCAACCCGGGACTGATGCTGCTGGACGGCAGTACGGTGGTGAACAAATGGGCGTCGACGCAGATACCGAATGCCGCGGAACTTAAGGCACCATTGGAGGAAATGCCGTGGTTCGTGAAGGCAAAGACCACCTATGCGCAGAGGGCCTTCTTCCTGTTGGCATGGTATCTTATCCCGCTTCTGGTATGCACCTTGGCCGACCGTCTGTGGATGGGCATACGATTCCTTAGAGAGAGAAAGAAACAAGATATATAAACCTTTTAAAAACTGTTGAAAATGAGAAAGCACATTGTAGCAGGCAACTGGAAGATGAACAAGAGCCTGCAGGAGGGTGTAGCACTGGCTACTGAACTGAAGGACATGCTGGCTGCCGAGAAGCCCAATTGCGATGTTATCATCGGTACTCCCTTCATCCACCTGGCTACTGTCAGCGAGTTGCTGAAGGACAGCGTTATCGCCGTCAGCGCAGAGAACTGTGCAGACAAGGAGAGCGGTGCATACACCGGCGAGGTAAGCGCCTCTATGGTAAAGAGCACTGGTGCCGAGTACGTTATCCTCGGTCACTCAGAGCGCCGCGAATATTACCACGAGACTCCCGAGATCCTGAAGGAGAAGGTAGACCTGGCCCTGGCAAACGGCCTGAAGGTTATCTTCTGCATCGGCGAGAGCCTGGCAGAGCGTGAGGCTAACGAGCAGGAGGCCGTATGCAAGGCAGAGTTGGCAGGCAGCGTATTCCACCTGACCGCTGAGCAGTGGAAGAACGTAGTCATCGCTTACGAGCCCATCTGGGCCATCGGTACCGGCAAGACCGCCACTGCCGAGCAGGCAGAGGAAATCCACGCTTTCATCCGTTCTTGTGTTGCTGAGGTTTACGGCGCAGAGGTTGCCGACGAGACCAGCATCCTGTACGGTGGTTCCTGCAAGGCAAGCAACGCTCCCGAGTTGTTCGGCAAGCCCAACATCGACGGCGGCCTGATTGGCGGCGCTTCTCTGAAGGCTGCTGACTTCAAGGGTATCATCGACGCTTGGAACTAATCAAATGTGAATATCGTCAGTTTGCGGACGGTCCGCACGGACCTCTGCAGACTGACGGCAAACAAAAACCCCACTCCTTATGAAGAAAACATTCTTCATGTCTTTCCTGCTCCTTGTATTGGCATCGGCCCTTGCCCATGCACAACAGGAGATAACAATGGACAGCATCCTTGGAACCGCTCAGCAGGACACTGTGCAGACGGTGGAGAAAAAGGATAGCGTTCCGGCAAAGCGCATCCGTGTGAACGGATTCCGCGTTCAGGTGTATTATGGCGGCAATGACCAGAAGTCCAAGGTCCAGGCACGCAAGATGGCGCAGAGGGCCAAGATATGGTTCGAGGACCTGCAGGTATACACCACATTCATCTCTCCTCACTGGATATGCCGTGTGGGCGATTTCCAGACACGCGAAGAAGCCATGGAAGTGCTTACTGCCATGAGGGAATCCGGCAGTTTTCCGCGCTCCATAATAGTGAAGAGCAAGATAAACATTACCGAAGATGAACTCAGAAGAGAAGAACCAACTGACTCCTGTGCAGCAGGAGATTCAACAGCATATAGAACGTGTTTTGGAATTGCTGGGCGAGGACACGCACAGGGAGGGGTTGCTAAAGACTCCGTTGCGTGTGGCACGTGCCATGACTGACCTGACACGAGGTTACGGGCAGGACCCGGTGGCCATACTGAAAAGTGCCGTTTTCCACGAGGAGGGCTGCAACCAGATGGTCATAGTGAAGGACATCAATTTCTATTCGCTTTGCGAGCATCACATGCTCCCGTTCTACGGACGTGTGCATGTGGCATACATCCCCAACGGTGTGGTGACGGGCCTGAGCAAGATTCCCCGTGTGGTGGATGTCTTCAGTCACCGCCTCCAGTTGCAGGAGCGCCTTACAAAACAGGTGCGTGAGGCAATTCAGGAGGCATTGCATCCCCAGGGTGTTATGGTCGTAGTTGAGGCACAGCACATGTGCATGCAGATGCGTGGTGTGGAGAAACAAGGAAGCATAACCACCACCAGCGATTTCTGCGGCGCCTTCAACCAGCACAAAACCCGCGAAGAGTTCCTTTCGCTGATAAGGATGAGAGGATAGGGGGAAACGGAACCGAAGGTCGACGTGAAGCGCGTAGAGGAACTGTTACCGTTGGTGACAGATGAAACTTGTATTGGGAGTATAAGCGGTGAGTGTTGGGCGGGGTTCCCTTAGGGTCTCTAAGGTCTCTAAGGTCTCTAAGGTCCTTAAGGTCCTTAAAGTCCTTAAAGTCCTTAAAGACGCTCATCCGCTCACCTCAGCACTCTGTCGCCACACTCTTTGGCCAGGCGCTTTTCGGCATCTTTCAGTTCCTTGTACTTTACAAGCAGTTCACGTCCCTGCTCCTTTGAGGTGGCAGGGTTTTTCATGTCGGCGAGGACTGCCGTTATTTCGTTTCTGACTACGGAAATCTTCATGTCGGCAAGCAGGTGTGTGGTCAGTTCCATGAGCCGGTTGCCGTCAGTGGTGACTTTCTGGTCACGGCTGTGGTATTTGCTGAGTTCCTCCTTGTCCATGCATAGTTGGAATGCAGCCTGCGAGAGTTGCTGGTTGTGGTGGCCCAGAAAATATTTCTCGGCAATGAAGCCGTCGTCATGGATGTGCTCCATGGCTTTGTCCAGGATGACTTGTGCCGTGGGGTTGGTGAACGTCAGTCCGTCCTGTGTCAGCGAGTAGAAGACAAATTCGGCCACAGAAATAGGGACGTTGTCGCCGTTTTCGTCCTCGGCCTCGCAGATTATCTTTTCGCCGTGTCTGACTATAAGTTGTGCCAAAAGCAGTTCCGTGCCCGATGCCGGTTTGCCGTGTGGATATAGGGCATCGGGAGCGGGGGCAACGGCAGGAGTGTCCTGCTGCTGAGCGGTCGTGGCGTTATTGTCGGCAGTTTCTTGTATGTCGGTGGTGTTGTCTGCCGTATTTTGTGCGGCATTCCTGCGCTTGTATTCCTCCTCGCGGTTCTTGGACATCTGGTTCTGCACGGCACGGTGTATCATCTGTTCCTGCATCTGCATGGTCTGTGCCGTTTCGCGTATGTAGAGCGAGCGTGTTATCTCGTCGGGGATGAAGGAAATGCTCGTGACGATTTCCCCCACCAGTTGGCTCAGTTTGCGAGGGTCGTTCTGTGCCTGGGACATGAGCAGGTCGGTCTTGAACTTTAGGAAGTCCACCTGATGCTCCTCCACGTAGCGTCGGAAGTCCTCGGCATTGTGCTTGCGTGCAAAACTGTCAGGGTCGTCGCCGTCGGGCAGAAGCAGGATTTTCACGTTCATGCCTGCCGCCAGAAGCATGTCCGTGCCTCGCTGGGCGGCATGTATGCCGGCATCGTCACCGTCGTAGAGCAGGGTGATGTTGTTGGTAAAGCGGTGCAGGAGATGTATCTGCTCCTTGGTAAGTGCGGTGCCCGAGTTTGCCACCACGTTCTCAATGCCGCACTGGTGCATGGAGATTACGTCGGTGTAGCCCTCCACCATATACACCTGGTCCATCTTCACTATTGCCTGCTTGGCATGGTAAAGGCCGTACAGTTCGCGGCGCTTGCTATATATGCTGGATTCGGGCGAGTTCTGGTACTTCACCGCCACCCCCTTGGTGGCGGCATCCAATACACGTCCGCCAAAACCGGCCACCTTGCCGCCTATGGTGTACCAGGGGAACATGACGCGCCCCCAGAAACGGTCCACCACACTGCCGTCCTCGCGCTTGATGGACAGGCCTGTTCCCACGAGGTACTGTTCGCGATAACCCTCTTTCAGGGCGGCGCGGGTCATGACGTCGCGCCCCTTGGGACAGAAGCCCAACTGGAACTTCTCTATGATGTCGTCGCGGAAACCACGTTGGCGGAAGTAGGCAAGTCCAATGGCGCGACCGTCCATGGTGTTGTACATCTGGTCCTTGAACCACTTCAGCGCCCATTCGTTCAGGATGAACATGCTCTCCCTCTCCGTCTGCGCGGCACGTTCCTCGGCGGTCAGTTCCCTTTCCTCCACCTGAATGCCGTATTTCCTGGCCAGGTATCTCAGCGCATCGGGATATGACAGTTGCTCGTGCTCCATGATGAAGCCGATGGGATTGCCACCCTTGCCACAGGCAAAGCACTTGCAATAGTTCTTGGCCGGGGAGACCATGAACGACGGCGTGCGGTCATCGTGGAAAGGGCACAATCCCTTGTAGTTGGCACCGGACTTCTTCAGTGTGACGAAATCCGACACCACATCCACTATCTGTGCCGCCTCCTTTATCTTGTCTGTGGTAATCCTGTCTATCATCGTGGTACAAAGTTATGCATTTTTGCCGAAGAAAGGCACGATTGTGCGCAAGAATTATTATCTTTGTGCTGATATTATAATAACGTAGCATGATGAAAAAGGAAATAGTAGAAAGATTCTTGAAATATGTGAGTTTCGACACCCAGTCAAGCGAGGAGGCAGAGGGCCGTTGTCCAAGTACGGAGAAGCAACTGCGTCTGGCGGAATATCTGGTGGAGGAACTGAAGGAGATGGGTATGCAGGAGGTGGAGATGGACGCCCACGGCTATGTCTATGCCACCCTGCCTTCAAGCGAGGGTCTGGAGGAAGTGCCTGTGGTGGGCTTCATTGCACACATGGACACCAGTCCCGACTGCTCGGGTGCTGATGTAAAGCCGCGCATCATAGAGAACTACGACGGCACGGACATCGTGTTGGACGAAGCGGAAGGTATCGTGACACGCGTCAGCCAGTTCCCCGAACTCCTTGCGCACAAGGGCGAGGACATCATCGTTACCGACGGTCATACCCTGCTCGGCGCCGACGACAAGGCAGGTATTGCTGAGATAATGACGGCAATGTCATACCTGTTGGCCCATCCCGAGGTGAAGCACGGCAAGGTGCGTGTCTGCTTCAATCCCGACGAGGAAATCGGTTGTGGCGCACACCTCTTCGATGTGGAGAAGTTCGGATGCCAGTGGGCATACACCATGGACGGCAGTGAGGTGGGAGAACTGGAGTACGAGAACTTCAATGCCGCCAGTGCCAAGATTGTCGTGAACGGCGTGAGCGTGCATCCCGGCTATGCCAAGGACAAGATGGTGAATGCCGCCCTGTTGGCTACGGAATTTGCCCAGCAGATGCCGGAGAACGAGGTGCCTGAACGCACAACGGGTTACGAAGGCTTCTTCCACCTGTATCAGATGCAGGGTGGGGTGGAACAGGCAACCCTGACTTACATAATCCGCGACCACAATACGCAGATGTTCCAGATGCGCAAGCGTCTTATCCTGGACATGTGCGAGAGGATGAACGACAAGTACGGGCACGGCACATTCCTGCCCGAGGTGAAGGACACCTATTATAATATGCACACCCAGTTGGTGGACAAGCCTCACATCACCGACATAGCCCTGCGTGCCATAGAAGAGGCATGCGGATTCTCCAAGGTAGTGCCCATCCGTGGCGGTACAGACGGAGCGCAGTTGTCATTCAAGGGCTTGCCCTGTCCCAACATCTTTGCCGGCGGACTCAACTTCCACGGCCGTCACGAGTTCCTGCCAGTGCAGAGCATGGAGAAGGCCATGCAGACGGTGGTGAACATCTGCCGTATCGTTTCCGAGGAATACGCTTAAAGGTCAGTACAGGCAGGGATGAAGAATGTTTGCATGAAGGTGATGGGATTGGTGGCCGTAGGCTTGGGCTTGCTGGGCATGTTTCTGCCCCTGCTCCCCACCACGCCTTTCCTGTTGCTGGCCGCGGCATTGTTCTTCCGCAGTTCTCCACGACTTTACGCCTGGCTCCTTGGGCACCGTACGCTTGGGCCGTATATCCGCAACTTCCGCGAGCACAGGGCCATTCCCCTGCATACCAAGGTAGTCTCGGTGTCATTGGTGTGGATAACCCTCTTGTATTGTGCCTTTGGCATGAGCCTTCCTGTATGGGCAAGCGTACTTTTCCTTTTGCTTGCCACAGCCATCAGTTGGCATATCCTGTCGTACAAGACATTGAAGAAGTGAAGAAGGTATGATATCCCGTTGTTATCTTGAAATAACCAACGTGTGCAATCTTGATTGCCTCTTCTGCCCCAAGACGGAGCGGAAGGGGCGCACTATGTCTGTGGATGAGTTTGATTTGCTTATAGACAGGCTTGCAGGTAGGATAAAGTTCCTGTACTTTCACCTGATGGGCGAACCTCTGCTTCACCGTCATTTGCCTGAGTTTGTCACGATGGCAAAGGAGAAGGGCTTTATTCCGGTCCTGACAACAAACGGAACTCTTCTGGACAAGGCCGGTGATGCCTTGCTTGAAGCCTTGCCCCACAAGGTGCAGATATCCCTGCACTCGCACGAAGGCAATGGAAAGGATGCTCCCGAGGAATACATGCGTCAGGTAATGACATTCGCGCAGAAGGCGGCAAGCCTTGGGGTGATAGTTGTCCTGCGCCTTTGGAATCAGGGTGGATATGATTCGGCCAACGAACGTCTTTTGGAGTTGGCTTCGGAGTATGTGCCCCGTCCATGGACGGAACGCTACGACGGGTGGAAGATGGCGGACTGCATATATCTGGAGTATGACCACATATTCGAGTGGCCCGACGAGGAGCGCGAGGCCTTTGAAACCGAGGAGGTTTTCTGTTATGCCTTGCGCAACCAGATAGGCGTGCTTGCGGACGGCACGGTTGTCCCCTGTTGCCTGGATCATGATGGAAACGTGGCCTTGGGCAACCTTTTCCATCAGACTTTAGAGGAGATATTGGAGTCCCCTCGTGCCCGTGCCATGTATGATGGTTTCACACGTCATGTTGCAACAGAACCTCTTTGCCAGCGGTGCGGGTATGCTGCCGTGACAAAGAGGTTCCGCAAGTAATTAGCCTTCTGTGGACTGTTGTCTTTTTCCCAAGTTCTCAATCCCTTCGCCATTCCACCACCTTGCCGGACCGGAGTGACTTCTGCACATCTATGAGCCTTTGGTTGGAAGACCCCCTGAAAAGAAGGTCGGTATTGCGCAGGGCCTGGACAAAGGGACCGTCTACAAGGACATCGAGGTTCTGCAACAGAGACATCACATCGGCATCACCTTCAGTCAGGAGGTGTTCCCATGTGTAGCCGGTATAGCACCATATTGTCTTGTCCGTCTCGGCCTTTATCCTACGGGCCAGTTCGGCACACCCTGCCGCCTGAAGAAGAGGGTCTCCTCCGGAGAGGGTGACGTGGGCAAAAGGGTCGTTGGTGATAACGCGCATAAGTTCGTCCACGGAGATTTCCCCGCCACCATTCTCGTTCCACGATTCTGGATTATGGCAGCCGGGGCAATGGTGGCGGCATCCCGCCAGGTAGATGCTTGTGCGGAAACCGGGTCCGTCCACCGTGGTGTCCTCTAAAATATCCAATACACGAAGAACAGTTAGCGGACCCTCCCCCTCACCCCTCCCTATAGGGCGGGGAGCAGGATGTTCTGTCTGATGTGACTTTTCTGTCATTTGTCTGTCCATACTATATACTCCCCTCCCCCAAGGGAGGGGTAAGGGGGAGGGTCCGTTTGTCTTTACTTATGTATCACACGGTCGTTCAATTCTGCCAACTTGGCCTTGTTCCAGCGGTCGGTAGTACCTACGAGGTAACCTGTAATGCGCTGTAGGCGGTCAATGTTGTGGCTGCCGCAACTTGGACACTCGTCCATCACTTTCTCGGCATTCTCGTAACCGCAATCCATGCAGCGGTTGCGGGTGTGGTTTACGGAACCGTAACCGATGTTGAACTTGTCCATCATGTCCACGATGTTCATCACGGCCTCGGGGTTGTGTGTGGCATCACCATCTATCTCCACGTAGAAGATGTGACCGCCGCCTGTCAGGGGATGGTATGGGGCCTCCACCTGTGCCTTGTGCAGGGCAGAGCACTTGTAGTAGACGGGCACGTGGTTGGAGTTTGTATAATAGTCCTTGTCGGTAATGCCGGGGATGACACCGAATTTCTTCTTGTCGAACTTGGTGAAGCGGCCTGAAAGTCCCTCGGCCGGGGTGGCCAGCACGCTATAGTTATGCTGGTAGCGGTCGCAGAACTCCAAAACGCGGTCGCGCATGTAGGTAACTATCTTCAGACCCAGTTCCTGGCTCTCCTCGCTCTCGCCATGGTGCTTGCCGGTGAGGGCGATAAGGCACTCTGCCAAGCCGATGAAGCCGATACCCAGCGTGCCCTGGTTGATTACGGGGGCGATGGTCTCGTTTGGAGATAGGTTCTCGCTACCGATCCACAGGCCGCGCATGAGCAGGGGGAACTGCTTGGCGAAGGCTGTCTTCTGGAACTCCATACGGTCGTGCAGTTGCTTGGCGGTAACCTCCAGCAGGTTGTCCAACTTGGCAAAGAAGGCGGCTATGCGATCTTCCTTGTCCTTGATGTTCATGCACTCGATGGCAAGGCGCACGATGTTGATGGTGGAGAAGGAGAGGTTGCCACGGCCGATGCTGGTCTTGGGGCCGAAACGGTTCTCGAACACGCGGGTACGGCAACCCATGGTGGCACACTCGTACTTGTAGCGTTCGGGGTCGTTGATGTCCCACTTCTCGTGATAGTTGTAGGGGGCATCAAGGTTGATGAAGTTGGGGAAGAAACGGCGTGCCGTCACCTGACAGGCATACTTGTAGAGGTCGTAGTTGCGGTCGGTGGGCAGATAACTTACGCCACGCTTCTTCTTCCAGATCTGTATGGGGAAGATGGCGGTTTCGCCGTTGCCGACACCCTCGTATGTGCTCTTCAGCAACTCGCGGATGATGCAACGTCCCTCGGCGCTGGTGTCCGTGCCGTAGTTGATGGAGGAGAATACCACCTGGTTACCGCCACGTGAATGTATGGTGTTCATGTTGTGGATGAACGCTTCCATGGACTGGTGCACACGTTCCACAGTCTTGTTGATGGCATGCTGGCGCACACGCTCACGACCTACCAGGCCTGCGAGGGGAGTCTCGATGAAGTCCTCGATGTCGCTATTGTACAGTTCGCTATAGTCCTCGGCGTTGAGGTCTTCCAGCACCTTCACCTCTTCGATAAAACTCTTGCGCACATAGGGGGCCAGATAGAAGTCGAAGGCAGGGATGGCCTGACCGCCATGCATCTCGTTCTGCACCGTCTCCATGCTGATACAGCCCAGGATGGAAGCGGTCTCGATACGCTTTGCAGGACGGCTCTCGCCATGGCCTGCCTGGAAACCGTACTTCAGGATACGGTCCAGGGGATGCTGCACGCAGGTCAATGACTTGGTGGGATAGTAGTCCTTGTCGTGGATGTGCAGGTAGTTGTTGCTTACGGCTTCCTTCACCTCATCGCTCAGCAGGTAGTCGTCCACGAAAGGCTTTGTGGTCTCGCTGGAGAACTTCATCATCATGCCGGCAGGGGTGTCGGCATTCATGTTGGCATTCTCGCGTGTAACATCATTGTTCTTGATGTTGATAATCTCCAGGAAGATGTCGCGGGTCTTGGCCTTACGGGCAATGGTACGGGCACTACGGTACTTGATGTATATCTTGGCAACATCGGGGCGGCTGGACTTCATCAACTCGTCCTCGACCATGTCCTGAATCTCCTCCACGGTCATCTGCGACTTGCCTCGCATGGTGACACGGTCGGTAATCTTTGATATCAACTCGTTGTCCTCTCCGGCATCGGTGGTAAGCATGGCCTTACGGATAGCGGCGGCTATCTTCTGCTCGTTGAAGCCAACGATGCGTCCGTCTCTTTTAACTACTGTCTGTATCATACAGGGGTAATGGTGATAATGTGTTTCTAATATTATATAAGGTGTATTCTCTCTCTGCTTTTGCCCGTATCGTTTTTTCGGACGAAAAGCGATGCAAATATACGACAATAGGAAATACGACACAAGGTTTTAACGAAAAAACTTTCCCGTTTCGGCGAACTTTTTGTCGTGCCGAAACTAAAAAGTTGTCCGCTTGTTTCGGTAAGACGCTGATATCCAGTTGTATTTTTCCTTGTGTTAAAGAAAAAGTTTTCCAAATGCATAGTTTTGGCGTTTATTTGGTGCTGGGCATCAGTTCTTTAGAGATCGGTAATGCTCTGAGTTGTTTTCGCAGATTTGCCGTTTGTGTGTTTTTAGGTTGGATATATGTGTCTTCTTGGCAACAAAATACGGTATGCAGTCCTTATATCTAAGGAAATATCCGTGCCTTTAACTGCGTTTTGGGTGCTCGCACTCGGAAAAAGCAAAATTCTTTTGTTTTTTCCCTCGCTTAATCGTACCTTTGTACGCGAATATACGTTTAAGGAAAACACGACATGAACAAGAAAACAGCATTCATTGCCGCCTCTGCGGCAGGTATAATCCTTGTGGGACTGCTTGTCTATATGACCATAAGCATGAAAGCCCGTCAGGAGGAGAACGAACAGATGATAGAGGTTCTGAAGATGGACAAGGCCGAGATGGAGAACGAGTACGAGCAGTTCGCCATGCAGTACAACGAGATGATGGCACAGATAAACAACGACTCGCTCGTCGAACAACTCGCCCTGGAACAGGAACGTGTGCAGAAACTCCTTGCGGAACTGAAGCAGACAAAGGCCGACAATGCCCGCGAGATAATGCGCCTGAAGAAGGAACTGGCCACCCTACGTGCTATCCTGAAGGACTATGTCATGCAGATTGACTCGCTGAACCGCGAGAACATGGCTCTGAAGGTGGATAACGACAAACTCCGCAACCAGAACCAGCAGGCCATAGCACACATAACCGACCTCTCCACACAGAACGAGGAACTGGTGGACAAGGTGGCCATTGCCAGCCAACTCAACGCCACCGGCATCTCTGCCGTAGCGCACAACAAGCGTGGCAAGGACACGGACAAGATAAAGAAGGCCAAGAAGTTTGTCATCTCCTTCACCCTGGCACGCAACGTCACCACCGAGACAGGCATGCGCAGCATCTACGTTCGCATTGCCACACCCACAGGCTCAATACTGACCAACGGCGGTACCTTCCAGTACGAGAACCGCGACCTCCAGTACAGTATACTGAAGGATGTGGAATACAACGGCGAGGAACTTCCCGTCACCGTATACTGGGATATAGCCGAAAGCCTCTCGGCAGGCCAGTACCGTGTAGATATCTTTGCCGACGGACAGAACATAGGTACCACAACATTTGAAATGGAATAAGTAAGATGGGGAAAGGTAAACTTGCCAAATTCGCCGACATGGCGGCCAATCCGCTGGTAGTGGAACGTCCATACCGCCCGGGGGACGAACCCGTGCGCATGGACTGGCACAAGGAGTTCTTCCACAACGACAACCCTATCATCCTGGAACTCGGTTGTGGACGCGGCGAGTACACCGTAGGAATGGGATGCCTGTATCCGCACAACAACTACATCGGCGTGGACATCAAGGGAGCACGCATGTGGACAGGGGCACAGGAGGCCATGCACGAGGGTGTGAAGAACGTGGGGTTCCTGCGCACCAACATAGAGTTCATTGACAAGTTCTTCTCTCCCGGCGAGGTTTCGGAGATATGGCTCACCTTCTCCGATCCCCAGATGAAGAAGGCAACAAAGCGCCTTACCTCCACCTACTTCCTGCAACGCTACCGCCATATCCTCAAGGACGGAGGCATCATACACCTGAAGACGGACTCCAACTTCCTCTTCACCTACACCGAGGAGATGCTCAAGGCCAACAACCTCGTCCCCATGATATGCACACGCAGCCTCTATGCCGAGACAAGCGAGGAAACGGCCGAGGCACGCTCCCGACAGACCTACTACGAGGAAATGTGGCGTTCGCGTGGCATAGACATCAAGTACCTGTCGTTCCGTCTGCCACAGGAGGGGGAACTCGTAGAACCTGACGTAGAGATCCCCTTTGATGAATACCGCAGTTACGGGCGCAACAAGCGCAGCGGAAACGATAGCGGCAAGTAATCCCCTAATCCTTACCCGTAAGGATGCATTACACTGTATCCGGAACCTGACAAATACCCATAAACATGCGGACGCGGTGCCGCGTCCCTACTTGTATATAATACACGGAACATGTCCAACAACCAGCCAAACGACACTACCCCCATAAAGCCATCTCCCTGGCTCAGCGCCATACCCTTCGTCTCTCTCATAAGCCTTCTCTCGTGCACATTGTATGTCTATGGGAGCGATTCTCTTGGCGGCCCCTCGCAGATAGTACTGCTCACCGCCAGCGGTATATGCATTGCACTGGGCATGGGAGTATGCCGCGTAAAGTGGAGCACCATCGAAAAAAGCATTTCAGAGAAGTTACAGGAAAGCGCCATTGCCATCTGCATACTCTTGCTCATAGGCATGCTTTCTGCATCGTGGATGATATCTGGCATTGTGCCAACGCTCATCTGCTATGGCATCCAGATGATACACCCTGCGGTGTTCCTTCTCTCCTCTTGCCTGATATGCGCCTTGGTGTCATTGATGTCGGGTTCGTCGTGGACAACCATAGCCACCATAGGCATAGCACTCATAGGCATAGGACGGGCATTGGGATTTGAAGACGGGTGGACGGCCGGCGCCATCATCTCAGGTGCCTATTTCGGAGACAAGATATCTCCGCTCTCCGACACCACGGTACTGGCAAGTTCAAGTAGCGGCACGCCGCTCTTCCAACATATCCGATACATGATGCTTACCACCATGCCAAGCATGTTCATCACCTTGGTAATTTTCGGAATAGTAGGCATTTGGATAGGAAGCGGCAACTTGACGGAATCGGTAGACACATACACCGAGGCCTTGAACAACACCTTCCATATCTCGCCCTGGCTGCTCGTAGTACCCATAATAACCGGAGTGCTCATTTACAGGAAGGTGCCCACTCTCATTGTACTTTTCCTTTCCTCCATCATGGCCATTATCCTGGCGATAGCCTTTCAGGGGAACATACTCATGCAAATCGGAGGTTCTGCCGACGGCTCATTTTCCTTTGAGGCACTGCTACGTGGCATCATCACCACTTTTGCCAACTCCACATCGGTAGACACGGGCAATGCGCTCCTTAACGACCTTGTCTCCACCAGAGGCATGGGCGGAATGATGGACACCATTTGGCTGATTCTCTCTGCCATGGTGTTCGGAGGTGCCATGACATCGTGCGGCATGCTGAAGAGTTTCCTGGAGGCCGTATTCCGTCGTTTCATGAAAACACGCCTGGGCCTTGTCTGCTCCACCGTGTTCAATGGCATAGCCATGAATCTGATGACCGGCGACCAATACATCTCCATCATTCTTTCAAGCAATATGTTCAAGGACGAGTACACCCGCCAGGGGTATGAATCACGATTGCTTTCACGCTCCACCGAGGACAGTGCCACCGTGGTGTCCGTTCTCATCCCATGGAACACCTGCGGAATGACACAGGCCACCGTGCTGGGTGTGGCCACCCTCACATACCTGCCCTACACCTTCTTCTGTCTGCTCTCTCCCCTGATGTCCATCATCCACGCCGCCTTCGGCTGGAAGATAAAGAGGCATCCGCTCTGTCGTGAAATGCAATGAGGGCAAAATGTCCGGTGTCATGGCATTCCGCGATTTTCGTTCTCCTCTGCTCACACTTTCAAGAATATCTTGTGGCGATAGAGGAAGTACAGGAACATCCACCACACCAGCACGTATGCTGCCCAGTATGCCAGGGCATAGAGGTTTTCGGGCACAAGACCGAGAACTCCTCCGAAGATGGTCTTGACCGGTTTCTGGGCATCCAGGAAATGCTGCGCCAGGTAGATGGTGATGGAGTTCATACCCACGACACGGAAGAACAGCGTCCAACTGCGCCACTCCAGCACGTCCACAACCCAGTAGAAGGCAGAGAAGAGCATCATGGACAGGCCTCCTGCCACAAGGACAAAGGAACTTGTCCAAAGGTTCTTGTTGACGGGAAGGACAATGTCCCACACCCATCCCAGACAGAAGAGCGCAACTCCCAGGAGCATCAGCAGGGCGCTTTTCCTGTGACCGTTTGCCTTGGCAGAGCGTACGAACTCGCCAGTCAGTATGCCCATCATGGCGGTTGCTACGGCAGGCAGGGTGGAGAGCAGTCCTTCCGGGTCGTGTATGCCATCGTGCAGTTTGCCGGGCAGATACAGACGGTCAACGTATCCCACTATGCTCCCTTCCATGGAGAGGGACGAAGCCTCGGGGTAGTCGGGAGCGGAGAGCAGTGCAAGCATTGCCCAGTAGAGCATCAGTACGCCTGAACCTACGGCCAGACACACTCTGCGTGAGGTCCACACATATAGCAGTGCCGCAAGCATCCAAGCCAGACCTATGCGCCCCAGCACGCTGGCATAGCGCAGATTCTCAAAGTCCAAGTCCAGAAGTCCGTTGTAAACAATGCCCAGTAGTACAAGGGTAAGTCCACGGCGCACCACCTTCAGGGAAATCTGCTTCCTGTCCACACCCATGTCCATGCTCTTGCTCAGGGAGAAGGGGAAGGATATGCCGGCAATGAAGAGGAACAGGGGGAAGATGAGGTCGTAGAAGGCAAAGCCGTTCCATGCCACATGCTGCATCTGTCCGCCCCATCGTGCAAGCAGAGTGCCGGGAAACATTCCTCCCAGGCAAAGGAAGAAGGCATCTGCCCCCATTATGAAAAGCATGTCGAATCCCCGCAGGGTGTCCAGCGAGAGCAAGCGTGAAGGTGTTCCGTGTGTGTGTATTCTTGTTTTCATGTGGTTAAAGTTATAAAGAATAAGTTTATAAATCTTAATATGCCATGCTTTTCTTTTGTAGGTTGGGCAAAAAGCGTTAACTTTGACATCGGAGAATGTCAGTCTCCATTATATATAAACGCACGCACACACACACGAGTATCATGAACAACAAACCCATACCCTCGGACGAGTTTCGCAAGATGATAGCCGGTGAGGAGTATTCTGCCATAGATCCGGTCATGCTGGAGGAACTGAACAGAGTGAAGGACCTCTGCTGGGAGTACAACCAGTTGCGGCCAACCCTGCTGAAGGAAAGGCACGACAAGTTGCAGGAGATACTGGGGCGTTGCCACGAGGACACGTTCATAGTGCAGCCCTTCTATTGCGACTATGGGCGCAACATCCGTGTGGGCAAGGGCTTCTTTGCCAACTTCAACTTCACGGTGCTCGACGAGGCCCACGTCACCATAGGCGATGATTGCTTCATAGGCCCCAACGTGGCCATCTATACGGCATGCCATAGCACCGACCCCAAGGAACGCAATACCAGACGCGAGTGGGCGCGCCCCGTCACCATAGGGCATAACTGTTGGATAGGGGGTAGCGTCACCATACTGCCTGGCGTGACCATCGGCCACAACTGCACCATTGGTGCCGGTAGCGTGGTGGTGGGGGACATCCCCGACGGCAGCATTGCTGTGGGCAATCCGTGCCGGGTGATAAAGCAGGTCCCCCAGGAATAAGAGAAGTATATGGATATTGAGAGCGTAAGAGACTATTGCCTGTCCCTGCCATTGGCAACGGAGGACTTCCCCTTCGACGAGACAACCTTGGTGTTCCGTGTCTGCGGCAAGATATTTGCTATGATAGACTTGGAGCGTACCGAGTGGTTTGTACTGAAGTGCGACCCCGACCGTGCCATAGAACTGCGCGAACAACATGCTGAGATTTCGCCGGCATGGCACATGAACAAGAAACACTGGAACCAACTGAACCTCTACGGCCTTCTGCCCGACGGGTTGGTGCGCTCGCTCATCCGCCACAGTTATGTCATGGTGGTGCGCAAACTGCCCAAGGCCGTCAGAGAGGCCAATCCGCAGGTGAATATAAACGAATAGCATTATAGAAACTTCCTATAACCAACCATGAAAAGAACCATCCTCCTGCTCTCCCTGCTTGTGACCCTCGTGTCGGCACATGCACAGAAGAAAATCCGTGTGGCTTGCGTGGGCAACAGCATCACATACGGCTACACCTTGCCCGACCGCGAACAGAACGCCTATCCATTCAAGTTGCAGAAAATGCTGGGCGATGCCTACGAGGTGGGCAACTTCGGGCACTCCGGCGCCACGCTTCTGAACAAGGGACACCGGCCCTACACCAAGGTAAAGGAGTACGAGCAGGCACTGGCCTTTGCCGGCGACATCGTGGTAATCCACTTGGGTATCAACGATACCGACCCCCGCAACTGGCCCAACTATCAGGACGAGTTCATAGGTGACTACCGTGCCCTCATCCAGGACTTCCGCAAAGCGAACCCCAAGGCACGTATCCTCATAGCACGCATGACACCTCTGTCCGACAGGCACCGCCGTTACGAGTCGGGCACACGCGACTGGCACGAACAGATACAGGAGGCCATTGCCTGTGTGGCTCGTGCCGAGAAGGTGCAGATGATAAACTTCTTCGAACCCCTGCATCCCTATCCCTACATCCTGGAGGATGCCGTACATCCCAATGTGGAGGGTGCGCAGATGCTGGCGGAAATCGTCTACAAAGGCATTACCGGCAACTACGGAGGCCTGCAGATGTCGCCCCTCTACACCGACAACATGGTGCTGCAATACGGGCGCGACCTCCTCATCCAGGGCACGGCAAATGCCGGGGACAAAGTAACCCTGTCCATAGCAGGGCAGAGGCACCGCACCGTGGCAGATACCGACGGACAGTGGCATGTCACGCTCTCTCCTCTGGCTCCAGGCGGCCCATATACCATGAGGGTAGAGGCCGGCGGAAAGGAACTCCTGTACAATAACGTGCATGCCGGCGAAGTGTGGCTATGCTCCGGCCAGTCAAACATGGAGTTCATGCTCAACCAGTCGGCCACAGGCAGGGAGGACATCCCCATGGCCGTGAACCCCAACATCCGCCTCTACGACATGAAGGCCCGCTGGCGCACCAACCCCGTGGAGTGGGATGCCTCAGTGCTCGACTCGCTGAACCATCTGCAATATTTCCGCGACACCGAGTGGACGGAGTGCACACCGCAAACGGCGGCCCGCTTCTCTGCCATAGCCTATCACTTCGGCCGTATGCTTCAGGACAGCCTCCAGGTGCCCATAGGACTTATCTGCAATGCCGTGGGAGGTTCGCCCACCGAGGCATGGGTATCGCGCCGCATGCTTGAGTTCGAGTTTCCTGCCATCCTTCGCAACTGGACACAGAACGACTTCATACAGCCTTGGGTGCGTGAACGTGCGGCACAGAACGTGCGCAAGTCTGCCAACAAGTTCCAGCGATATCCCTACGAACCATGCTATCTCTTCGAGTCCGCCATACTGCCCATGGAGCAGTTCCCCATACGTGGCGTCATCTGGTATCAGGGCGAGTCGAATGCTCACAACATAGAGGCACACGAACATCTCTTCCCACGCCTCGTGTGCAGTTGGCGGGATTATTGGCAGGATGCCGACATGCCTTTCTATTATGTCCAACTCTCCAGCCTCAACCGTCCCTCGTGGCCTTTGTTCCGCGACAGTCAGCGCCGTATGCTCGCCACCATCAACAATGTGGGTATGGCCGTGTCCTCCGACAAGGGCAACCCCACCGACGTGCATCCCACACATAAACGCGAGGTAGGTCTGCGCCTGGCTTGTCTGGCTCTGAACGACACCTATGGTTTCCGCCATGTGGTGCCCTCAGGCCCTCTCTTCCGCAATGTGGAATTCCGCAAGGGCATGGCATACGTAAGTTTCGATTATGCCGATGGCCTCCGTCCTGCCAACGAGGGCGAGGAACTCCTAGCCTTCGAGATAGCCGGCGAGGACCGTACTTTCCATCCTGCCAAGGCCGTGGTGCTGGAGGATGGCAGGGTGAAGGTGTGGAGCAAGGAAGTAAAGCATCCCACCATCGTCCGCTATGGATGGCAACCCTACACCAAAGCCAACCTCGTAAACTCCGCAGGCCTGCCTGCCTCCACCTTCCGTTCGGACTTTTGAGAACGGAAAACTGCGTGTAAGCGAGAGCAGAAGCATGGTAGGGACGCTGCGTGCAGCGTCCGAGAACGACAAACAAAACGGACGCTGCATGCAGCGTCCCTACATTGCCGAGCGTGAGCAGATTCAAGACGACGTAGTCGGATTAAAACTACGATTGAGCGAGAGCATGGTAGGGACACGGCATGCCGTGTCCGAAAAAGTCTAGCGTGGGCAGGTTCAAAGTTGCGGTTAAGTGAGAACAGAATAAATTCATTTATTATGTCGAACGAGAGCAACTAAGACAAAGTTAAGACCGCGAAGCAGGATTAAACCCGAAAGGGGGGCGAGGTTACATCATACCCCCTCCGTCGCTCTGCTCCTCGTCCCCCTATCTTAGGGGGACAAAGTGGATGAAATGTGAAAAAAACATTCCACTTCTACATTCTCTGTCTCCCCCCTCTGTCCTCCCCTGAGGCTGGTACGAATGAGATTATTAGAAGAATGACTTGATGTCATTCTGTGCTTGATGAAGGTTTAACCGCCCGGTTTAACGTCTGACCTTGAAGAGGTACCCGAAGGGCAGAGTGGTCTGTTTATAAGGGTAGGTGATGGTTTAAGCATAATGTTTACCGGATACCAATAGATATAAATAAAGCGAGGCACACCCAACAGAGGGGTAGTGCCTCGCTATTTTGTCCGAGTTGTCCGAGTGTGCCAAGAGTTATCCACTCACGCTCATCGGGCTAAAGCAGTCTCGGAGTCATCAGAAATCCTCCTTACTGATTCTTCTTCAACCATTCCTGTCGGCGCAGGTCGGGCAGGTGCTTTATGCTGAAGTGCTCGAACTTGACCTTGAAGCCGTCGCCGTCGGGCGAGGCGGCCATGAGGCCTACCATCACGGGAGTGTTGTCCTGCATCCAGCAATTACGCATCATGATATATTCCTTGTCGTCGAACGAATAGAATACCTCCACGGCATCCAGTCGGCGCACGGCCTTTATCCACACGAAGGGGACTGGTTTGTCAAGTTGTACCACGCTCCAGTCGCTGGTGTGGTGGGTTACCACGGCGCTCAGGTTGTACTTGCCGTCCACGTACTCAATGCCTGTCTTCAGGTAGTTTTCGTGGTCGATGCGTATCATCAGCCCTGCCTGGTCGAAACGGGTCTTGTATTCGCCGGACACCTTCACCTTCACTTCAAACTCTCCGCCTCTAAGGGTGTAGAGGAACGGGGCATCGTCCACCGTGAAGCCATAGTGCGAGATGCGCCAGTAATCGCTCTGTGGCGTTACGTCCATCAGGAGTGTCCCTTCTTTGATTTCCCAACTTTCGGGTTCGTTGAACCACTGCATTCTTTCCAAAGTCTGTGCCATAGTCATAATGCTCAGCAAGTAAGTCTGCCATAGGATCCGGCATTTCCCCGTCTTGTGATTTAGGGGCGGGGGTTCCCTGCAAAATAAAAAAAGGAGAGTATCTAAACTCTCCTCTCTTTGCGGTGCGGACGGGACTCGAACCCGCGACCCCTAGCGTGACAGGCTAGTATTCTAACCAGCTGAACTACCGCACCAGCGTTTGTTCTTTCTGTTTTGCGAGTGCAAAGGTAAGACATTATTCCGAAACCTCCAAATGATTTG
>JAZURY010000011.1:0-5784 GCA_045606445.1 Bacteroidaceae bacterium | reverse complement strand
ATGCCGCACACCTCACTGATCTGTTCCATGTAAACATCGCGAGAAACGACAATAGTGTCAGTTCCCATAGGCAGGCGGGTAGATGCCGGACATATATTGTGCTCACAATAATAGTTCATCACATAATTGGCCGCAATGAAGGCAGGGACATATCCTCTGGTCTCGCTGGGCAGATAAGGATAAATTTTCCAGTAATCCTTCTCGCCACCAGCACGTTTTATGGCCTTGCTGACGTTGCCAGGACCGCAATTGTAAGAAGCGATGACAAGAGTCCAGTCACCGAATATCTCATACAATGACTTCAGCATACGTGCCGCCGCATAACTGGCCTTCACCGGGTCGCGACGGTCGTCTATCAGGCTGGTAATCTCCAGGCCATAACGCTTGCCGGTAGTGGGCATGAACTGCCACAGTCCACCGGCTCCGGCCTTACTTGTGGCCCCTGGGTTCAAGGCACTTTCTATTATAGGCAGATACTTCAGTTCCAAGGGAAGTTGGTAGGCCTCCAACGCGTCTTCGAATATTGGAGTATAGAAATTGCTTGCGCCAAGCATCATAGCAACACTGCGACGCAGACGCCCCGTGTACTGGTCAATGAACTTGCGGACCACAGAGTTGTAAGGCATCTCTATGACATTGGGCAGATTCTGTAACCTTCTGATATACACTTCAGGTTCGTAGGCAATATCCTCGCCTGTACTTTCACATGCAGCACTGTCGTATGTCAAATAGGTACGGGCACACCATTGGCGCATCATGCTGTCTATCTCCGCATCCAACATTCCTTCGGGCAAAGCAATGGCCTCTTCCTTGCCTGTATTATCGTCATATACGGTGATTACCTGCTGGGCACGGGCATGACAGACCAGCAAAGCCAATGAAATTGCTATCAGATATTTCTTCATGGATTGACAGGGTTTAGTAGTTAAGTTGTATTGTTATCCCAGGCATGCTTCCCAAAGCGGTTGCACTATATGTGGGGCCGGGAGATATCATCTGAGGGGATATTGTCATGGACAGGTCCGTTCCTATGTCAAACGTACTCAGTTCGGCATCCACATAGGCATCAATAATGCTGAGCAGATACACTCCGGCAATACAGAAAATACTGAGATCGCGATTACGCCTATAGAAGTCCTTTTTACGTTTGAAGACCGATTTGAAGTGATCCTCCCTTCCTGTTATGTCGTATCCCAACGGCAGCATCTCCAAATGACTGTTTGTTGTGGGGTCGGTATCCATTATATCCTGATATGCCTGAGAGTAGTCACGCAGCATCTGGGCATTCCAACTGACAGCATACACACAGCCTACGACACCGCCATACACTATGGGCAGTTTCCAGAACTTGCGGTTGTACATCTGTCCGCCTCCGGGAAACACCATTCCCAACCACATGGCACGTATGGGGTCCGGTTTCCATTCGTTGAAACGGCTCAGGTCCAAAGGCACGACGACCGCACGTTGCAAGGAATCGGTCACCACCGTCTGCAACGAATCCGCATATGCGATTGATGAAGAATCCCTATAGACCGCATTGCGTTTCCCAAAAGACCGAGGCAATGGCACGGGTACCGAATCTGCAGGCAAAGCAACCTGTGCCGTGTCCAAGGGCTGGACTTGCGCTACAGTATCCATGGGTTGTTCCATGGCAAAGGCATCCTGCCACGGCAGCCAAAGGACTAAAGCAAGCAACAGGACAAGGATTCTGTATCGTTTTGCCACACTCACTTCAATCTGTCTAATATTTCTATGATTCGTTCCATCTCCCTCTCGTTGGCAAAGGGAATCACTATCTTGCCCTTTCCCTTGTCGGAACAGGTCAACTGTACCTTGGTCTGGAAGAAGCGCGACAAACTGTCCTTCAGTATATTGTATTCCTCGCTTATCTTGTTGCCGCGAGCCTTCAGGCGTCCGCCTTCCGCTGTCTTCACAGAACCGCCTTCCGACAGTTCCTTTACCATCTCCTCCACCTTGTGCACGCTCAGACCCTGTGACACTATCTCGTTATAGGCACGGATCTGGAGTTTTGGGTCGTCAATGGCCAGAAGGGCACGTGCATGGCCCATTTCCAGACGGCGGTCCTTCAGCCCCATCTGGATGGTGGCAGGCAGTTTCAGCAGGCGCAGGTAGTTGGTGATCGTACTGCGGTTCTTGCCCACCCTCTCGGACAGGCGTTCCTGTGTCAGGTTGTACTGTTCCAACAGGTGCTGGTAGGCTAGGGCTATCTCCAGGGCGTTGAGGTCTTCACGCTGGATATTCTCGATAAGAGCCATCTCCATCATGTTCTCGTCGTCCACGGTACGCACATAGGCAGGAATGGCCTCAAGTCCAGCCATCTGGCTGGCTCTCCAACGGCGTTCGCCGGCTATGATGAGGTAGGTTCCGTCGCCCTGGTCGCGCAGGGTGATGGGCTGGACGATACCAAGTTCCCTAATACTGTCCGACAACTCCTGCAATGCCACGGGATCAAATTCCCTTCGTGGTTGGTTGGGATTGGGGAATATCTGTCCGATGGGAATCTCGTTGATACTGCCCGAACCGGCCGTATTCACTTTCTCGGTACTGATGAGCGCGTCCAAACCGCGGCCCAGAGCCGAATATTTTTTCTTTATTGCCATTAGTTCTGCTTCTCGTTTTTCTCAATGATTTCCTGGGCCAGTGCCAGATGGTTCCTTGCACCGGCAGAATCCACATCATAGTGGAGCACCGGCAGACCATGACTGGGCGCCTCGGACAACTTCACGTTGCGCTGTATCACCGTACGGAATACCAGTTCGCGGAAATGGCGCTTGACCTCGTCATAAATCTGGTTGGCCAGTCGCAAACGGCTGTCGTACATGGTCAGCAGGAAACCTTCTATCTCCAGACTCGGGTTCAGCTTGGCCTTGATAATCTTTATGGTGTTAAGCAATTTGCTTATACCCTCCAGTGCAAAATACTCACACTGGACAGGGATGATAACGCTGGCGGCTGCCGTAAGGGCATTCACCGTTATCAGTCCGAGCGAGGGACTGCAGTCTATCAGTATATAGTCGTAATCACCCACCACCGGAGCAAGCATGTTCAGCATGATGCGCTCGCGGTTCTGCCTGTTGAGCATCTCTATCTCCGCTCCCACCAGGTCAATGTGACTGGGGATGATGTCCAGATTCTCCACATCGGTACTGTAAATGGCTTCGCGCACATCCACTCCGTCAATCAAACAATTATAGACAGTGCAATCCACCTGAGTGCTGTCCACACCAAGACCGCTTGAAGCATTTGCCTGGGGGTCGGCGTCAATCAGCAGCACTTTTTTCTCCAACGCAGCCAGGGATGCGGCAAGGTTCATACTGGTAGTGGTTTTTCCCACACCGCCCTTCTGGTTGGCTAAAGCAATTATCTTACCCATTTGCTTTTCGGTTATATTGTTTCGCGCACAAAGATACGAAGAACTTGCGTAAAAATGGCAGAATGAGGGCAAAATATGATAAGTGGTTGGTACTTATACCATTTTTGTGTTACCCCGCCATATTTCTAATTTCGGCAGAAATAGCCGTATATGGTGGGTATTAGAGAAAGAATTGCTACCTATCCGTTGCCTTTTTATGGAAGGGAAAGTTGGTAGAAACAGCATCTTTAATCTCTTGCACATACCCTACAACAGCCACAAAGAACGCTTGTTTTATCTATCATTGCACTGACAAAGGTAATCATTTTTTCTCGTTGGAAGAAAAATACGAGAATGAGATTAATAGTCAAGTACTTGTTGCCTTGTTCCGCTATGTTCTACATGCCGTTCATTAACTCTGTAAAATTTATTTTTGCAACCAAAGGAAAGAGTTATGAATCAGGCAGATGTAAAGGTGTCGTTCTACCTCAAAAAGAGCGAAGCAGATGCTAAGGGGAATTGTCCCGTTATGGCAAGGTTGAATGTCGGCAAGTACTCCGAGGCGGCATTCAGTGTGAAAATGTCGGTACCACATACGATGTGGCACTCTGGTCGTGCTACGGGCAAGAGTGTCGCAGCCCGTAAAATCAACCGTCAGTTGGACGAGATAAGAGCATCAGCTCTGCATATCTATCAAGAGCTGTCGGCAATACGAGAAGGTGTAACTGCTGATGATGTCAAGAGCCTGCTTTTGGGTATGGCTTCGGGACAACAGACAGTTATGAGTTATTTCCGCACCTTCATCAAGAACTTCGAGAAGCGTGTAGGTGTGAACCGTGTCGCAGGTTCTCTCCGTGCTTACAAGTACGCCTATATGCATGTAGAGAAATTCCTCAATGAGAAGTACAAACTGACCGACCTCCCTTTTACGGCATTGGATCGTTCGTTTATCGAGAAGTATGACCTTCACTTACGAACCGACTGCCATTTGGCTCTCAGTTCGATTGTCAATCTTACAACCTCTTTCAGAACCATTGTCAACGAAGCTGTAGCAGACGGTATTCTTACCTTCAATCCATTTTGGGGTTATGAGCCTGAGCGCCCACAGTGGAAACAAAAATATCTCACGGCTGAGGAATTGGAATCGATTATGACAACACCATTGCATAATGCAAGGCTCTATATCATTCGTGACTTGTTCCTCTTCTCTTGCTACACCGGAATATCTTATGGAGATATGTGTCTGCTTACCAAAGATGACTTGGTTACGGATGAGAACGGCACATTGTGGATACGCACCTCCCGTAAAAAGACAAAGGTCGAGTATGAGGTACCACTCCTTGAAGTTCCCTTACATATACTTAGTAAGTATCGTGATGTAGAGCCCAACGGAAAGCTGTTGCCTATGTACTGCAATTCCGATGTGAATAAATATCTGAAGACAATTGCTACCAAATGTGGTATCAACCGTAGAATCGTCTTTCATGCGGCCAGGCATACATACGCTACGGAGATTACACTCTCGCACGGTGTACCATTGGAAACGGTCAGTAAAATGCTGGGGCATACACGAGTTGACACCACTCAGATTTATGCGAAAGTAACCGATGACAAGATAAATGCTGATACCAAAAGGCTAGAAAACAAGATTAGTGAACGCTTTACAATCGCCATTTGATAACCATTAAAACGACTATATATGAAAGCAAACAAGAATACAGAGAACCAGAACACAAAGCGTCGCAGCACCTTTGCCATACTGTTCTACATCAACCGCACAAAAGTACGCAAGGATGGTATGTGCCAACTATTGTGTAAAGTAAGCATTGATGCCGAGTGGGAACAAATCGGCACGAAAGTATCGGTAAATCCAGCCATCTGGAATCCCGACAAAGGGCGTGCCGATGGTCGTAGCGAAAATGCAGTAACGGTAAACAGAGCTATTGACGAACTTACCAAGGAGATTACTGAGCACTATAATCACCTGAAGAAGAGTTTGGGATTTGTTACGGCTGAACTTGTGAAGAATGCCGTTAAAGGTATCGGCCAAAAGCCCGTAACACTACTTGCCCTCTTCCGTGAACATAACGAGGAGTTCAAGAAGCGTGTTGGTGTGGATAGAATCAAGGAGACCTACGACTGCTATCAACGCTCATACAAGCACCTTGCAGCATTTATTCAGGAGAAACGAGGTGTGGAAGATGTCACATTACGAAGTCTTGACAAAGTATTCTATGACGATTTTGAGATATTCCTGCAAAGCGACTGTTGTCTAAGTCCCAAGAGTGTACACGAACACTTGTATAGGTTGAAGAAGATGACAATGCGAGCCGTCAGTCAAGGCACTTTGCGTAGGGATCCTTACAGCCGACTGCACCCACCGTTGCCCAAACGCAAGAGCCGGCATATGA
>JAZURY010000010.1:0-13577 GCA_045606445.1 Bacteroidaceae bacterium | reverse complement strand
CGTTCTTACGGACAGGACGTTCCACAGGTTCTGCTCTATCACGTACTCGCATCCCTGGGAGTCCTTGCCGGTGATGGCATCCCAGTGTCTGCGGCTGTCGGGGCAGGAACCTTCGGGCAGTCGTGCATCCAGCATTTGGGCAAACGAGGCGAAAAGGTCTATTTGGGACACCAGGGCCCTGGAGTCGCTGCCCTTTTCCATACCATTGGGCCACGATACGATGAAGGGCACTCTGGTTCCGCCTTCGAAGGAACTGTACTTGTTGCCGCGCAGGGGACCGGCCGGTTTGTGGTTGCCAAGGCGTGCCACCGCTTCATCGGCATATCCGTCGTCCACAACGGGGCCGTTGTCGCTGGTCAGGATTATGATGGTGTTCTTGTCTATTTTCAGGTCCTTGAGAGTTTTCATAACCTCGCCCACGGTCCAGTCGAATTGAACTATGGCATCGCCACGGTGTCCCATGTCTGTCTTGCCCCGGAAGCGCGGGTGAGGGAAGCGCGGAACGTGTATGTCGTTGGTGCAAAGGTACATGAAGAAGGGTTCGCGGTGGTTCTTCCTGATGAACTCCACGGCATGCGATGTGATGCTGTCGGCTATGTTCTCGTCTTTCCACAGAGCCTTGCCGCCCCCCTTCATGAAACCTATGCGCGAGATGCCGTTTACGATGGACTGGTCATGTCCGTGGTTGGGACTCGGTTTCAGGTTGTAGAGCATTTCGGGATTGCTTTTGCCGGTGGGTTCGCCAGCAAAGTTCTGGCGGTAACTTACCTCTATGGGAGCCGTGGGGTCGTAGTCGGCGATGAAACCGTTTTCTATGAACACGCAGGGCACGCGGTCGCCGGTGGCTGCCATGATGTAGTGGTAGTCAAAACCGATGTCCTGAAGTCCGCATGGCAGGGGAGCATTCCAGTCCTGTCCGGCGGTCTTGTCGCCCAAGCCGAGATGCCATTTGCCTATGGCGGCCGTGGTGTAGCCGGCCTGGCGGAACATGTCAGCCATGGTGTACTGCTCCGGTCGGATAATCATCCTGGCATTGCCCTCTGCTATCCTTGTGTCGGGTCTTCTCCATGCATAATGCCCGGTAAGCAGGGCATAGCGCGACGGGGTGCTTGTGGCGGCCGCCGCATGGGAGTTGAGGAAACGTATGCCGTTCTTTGCCAGGCGGTCCACATTGGGAGTCTTTACGTCCTGGGCGCCATAGCAGCCAAGGTCGCCGTATCCCAGGTCGTCGGCAACTATGAGAATTACATTGGGGCGCGTGTCGTTGCAGGCAGGCTTTTCCCCGGCAACGGAGGATGCTGCGGGTGTCAGCAATGCAGAAGCATACAGGATATTACGGAGATGGTTCATGTTATGGTTAGTGTTTGTGCAATGAGTGTTTCTGTCGGGCAAAGTTAGTCAAAAATTTTCGTTAATCCGCATTGTCGCTTGAGTTTTCCGAAATAAATTGTACCTTTGCATACGCAAATAACAAAAGGAAAAGTGGCAAAGAAAAACAAGATAACGGAGAACTGGAAACTTATCCCCGGCATTGCTCCCACACCTATGGACTTGCGGATACTGGAGTTCCAGAACCGAGGCAAGTTGTGCCCTACGCGGGAACTGATAAAGACTCCCGTACAGATTGAAGGCATACGGCGTGCCGGGGCATTGAATACCGCCGTGTTGGACGAGGTGGCCAACCGTATCCGCGAAGGCATGTCCACCGAGGAGGTAAACCGTATAGTTCATGACTTCACCGTGAAGCATGGCGGAATTCCAGCACCCCTTAACTATGAGGGCTTCCCCAAGTCGTGCTGTACCAGCATAAACGAAGTGGTGTGCCATGGCATCCCCTCCGAGGATGTCATTCTGGAAGAGGGAGACATCATAAACGTAGATTGCACCACCATTCTGGACGGGTACTATGCCGATGCAAGCCGTATGTTTGTCATAGGCAAGACCACAGAGCAGAAGCAGCGCCTGGTGGATGTGGCATGGGAATGCCTGAAGGTGGGCGAAAAGGTGTGCTCCGAACCCTATGTCTTCGTGGGCGACCTGGGCAATGCCATCCAGAAGCATGCGCATGCCAACGGTTTCAGTGTGGTGCGCGACCTTTGCGGCCATGGCGTGGGATGCCGTTTCCACGAAGAACCCGAGGTGGAGCACTTTGGCCACAAGGGTACGGGCATGCTCCTGGTTCCAGGCATGACATTCACCATAGAGCCTATGATAAACACCGGCACATGGCGCGTGTTCATAGACGACGAAGACCCCTACGGATGGGAGGTGATAACAGACGACGAACTGCCCAGCGCCCAGTGGGAGCACACCTACCTGATGACGGAAAACGGTGTGGAGATACTTACGCATTGATTTACGACACACACACACACACACATTAATATTATAGAATAAGGTTTAAGGTTATGATAATTCTTGGAATAGAATCCTCCTGCGATGATACCAGCGCTGCGGTGATCAGGGACGGAGTGCTCTTGTCCAACGTAACGGCATCGCAGGCCGTACACGAGTCCTACGGAGGAGTGGTGCCCGAACTTGCCAGCCGTGCCCACCAGCAGAATATCGTTCCCGTTGTTGACCAGGCCCTCAAGAAGGCAGGTGTGGAGCGCGAAGAACTCTCGGCCATAGCCTTTACGCGAGGTCCGGGATTGATGGGGTCGCTGCTCGTGGGAGTAAGTTTTGCCAAGGGCCTGGCGGCAAGCCTGGACATTCCCATGATAGAGGTGAACCACCTGCAGGGACACGTCCTGGCACACTTCGTACGTGAAGAAGGCGATGGCCACACCCCGCCGCCCTTCCCCTTCCTGTGCCTGCTGGTAAGCGGAGGCAACAGCCAGATAATACTGGTGCGTGCCTACAACGACATGGAAATCATAGGCAAGACCATAGACGATGCGGCTGGCGAGGCCATAGACAAGTGCTCCAAGGTGATGGGCATGGGCTATCCCGGAGGCCCCATTATCGACCGCCTTGCAAGGCAGGGCAACCCCAAGGCATTCCAGTTTGCCCGTCCCCAGATACCCGATTACGACTATTCCTTCTCGGGACTGAAGACCTCCTTCCTCTACAACCTCAGGGAATGGGTGGCCGGAGACCCGGATTTCATAGAGAAGAACAAGGCCGACTTGGCCGCATCACTGGAATACACCATCGTGGACATCCTGATGAAGAAACTGCGCAAGGCCGCCAAGGACCTCCGCATAAAGCACGTTGCCGTGGCAGGAGGGGTCAGCGCCAACACCGGTCTTCGCGAGGCTTTCCACGACCATGCACGCCGTTTCGGATGGACCGTCTACATTCCCAAGTTCGGATACACCACCGACAACGCGGCCATGATAGCCATGACAGGATGCTTCAAATACAAGGACAGGGACTTTTGCTCCATGGACAAACCCGCATATTCCAGAGTGGAGATATAGCCGGGCATGCCACCACCGGAGCAAAACAAGCGAAAATACCTGATATAAGGAGTTTTTCTACGGAAATATTTGCATTATTCGCAAAAAGGCGCTACCTTTGTGCCCTGTTTGGAAGATGTTATTGGAAAAGTAACAAAAGAAAGGAAGATTAGAAATGTCTAAGATTTGTCAAATTACCGGAAAGAGAGCCATGGTTGGTAACAACGTGTCTCACTCAAAGCGTCGCACAAAGCGCACTTTCGACGTGAACCTGTTCCACAAGAAGTTCTACTATGTTGAGGAAGATTGCTGGATCAGCCTGCGCATCAGCGCCAGCGGTCTGCGCTACATCAACAAGGTGGGGCTTGATGCAGCACTGAAGAATGCAGTGGCTCAAGGTTTTTGTGATTGGAAAACAATTCGTGTAATCGGTTAATTTCAGGAGGAACTAAAACATGGCAAAGAAGGCTAAAGGCAATCGCGTCCAGGTTATCCTGGAGTGCACCGAGATGAAGGAGAGTGGTCTGCCCGGAACATCACGCTACGTGACAACAAAGAACCGCAAGAACACTCCCGAGCGCATGGAGCTCAAGAAGTACAACCCCATTCTTAAGAGAATGACTGTGCACAAGGAGATCAAGTAATTAACACACACAATCACTCAGATTAAGTTATGGCAAAGAAAACAGTGGCTACTCTGCAGACAGGTAAGACAGATGGCCGTTCCTACACAAAGGTTATCAAGATGGTCAAGAATGCATCTGGTACCTATTCTTTCGACGAGCGCATGGTCCCCAACGAGGCCGTAAAGGATTTCTTCAAGAACTAATCCCTTGCTCCTTGTACTTTTACCAATAAAGATTTATCCCCAGCCTGCGACAGGTTGGGGATTTTTATTTGCCATTCAAAAAAATATTCATACCTTTGCCATGGTGCTATGCCTGTAGACGCCATACATTATATATAATATATAAACATAAGGAATATGAAGAAAATCATCAGATCATTGCTTCTTCCTGCCTCAGTCGTGCTGGCTTCATGCGTAGGCAGCACTAAGCAGCAGGAAGAGGGTTTCAATTACATTGACGAGCGTTTTGCCGACATACAGATGCTGCGCTACAATGTGGAGGGGTTTGACGCCCTGAGCCTGCAACAGAAGACCTTTGTCTACTATCTTCAGGAAGCGGCCCTATGGGGACGTGACATCCTGTTCGACCAGAACGGACGCTACAACCTGGAGATACGGCGTATGATGGAGAAACTCTATCAGGAATACAACGGAGACAGGGAATGTGCCGATTTCAAGGCTTTTGAAGTTTATCTGAAGCGCCTGTGGTTCAGCAACGGCATACATCATCACTACGGCAGCGAGAAGTTCTCTCCTGAATTCAGCAGAGAATGGTTCGTGGCCCAAACTTCATGCTCCGATGAAATAGCCGAGGTGATATTCAATCCTGATGTTATGCCCAAACGGGTAAACCAGGCACAGGGTGAAGATCTGGTACTCACCAGCGCCAGCAACTACTACCATGGAGTTACACAGGCCGAGGCCGAGGCCTTCTATGCAAGGGTAAAGGCCGAGGGAGACCAGCAGCGCCCTGTAATGCACGGCATGAATTCCACTCTTGTCAAGGCAGAGGACGGCACCATATACGAGGAGCGTTGGACCACCAATGGCAAGTACGGAAAGTCCCTCACCAAGGTTGTGGAGAACCTGAAACTTGCTCGTCCCTATGCTGAAGATGCCAAGCAACAGGAGGTTATAGACAAACTGGTGGAATACTACGAGACGGGCGATTTGCACACTTTCGACCAATACGCAATAGCATGGTTGCAGAACACAGAGCCCCTGGTTGATTTCGTCAACGGTTTTACCGAATCCTATGGCGACCCTCTGGGAATGAAGGCATCATGGGAAAGTATCGTCAACTTCAAGGATCTGGATGCCACAAAGCGCACAGAGCAACTCAGTGCCAATGCCCAGTGGTTCGAGGACAACTCTCCCGTCGCTCCCGAATTCAAGAAAGAACAGGTAAAGGGCGTTTCTGCCAAGGTTATCCGTGCCGCCATTCTTGGTGGCGACCTTTATCCCTCCACGGCCATAGGCATTAACCTGCCCAACAGCAATTGGGTGCGTGCAGAGCATGGCAGCAAGTCCGTCACCATCGCCAACCTGACAAATGCCTATGCCCAGTCATCCAAGGGAAATGGCATGCTGGACGAATTTGTGTATGGAGAGGAAGAGGCCGAACTCATCCGCAAGTACGGTGAAGTGACCGACGCCCTGCACACAGACCTGCATGAATGCCTTGGCCACGGCAGCGGCAAACTCCTCCCAGGAGTAGATTCCGAGGCATTGAAGGCCTATGGCAGCACCATAGAGGAGGCACGCGCCGACCTGTTCGCCCTCTATTACCTTGCGGACCCCAAGTTGGTGGAACTTGGCCTTATGCCGGATGCTGAGGCATACAAGTCAAATTACATCAGCCAGATGCAGAACGGCCTGCTCACACAGATTGTGCGCATAAAGTTGGGCGACCAGATAGAGGAGGCCCACATGCGCAACCGTGCCCTCATAGCACACTGGGCTTACGAGCACGGCAAGGGCAAGGCTGAGAACGGACAGGATGTGATGGAAATGGTAAAGCGCGACGGCAAGACCTATATCCGCATCAACGACTACAAGGCCCTGCGCACCCTTTTCGGCCAACTGCTTGCTGAAATCCAGCGCATCAAGTCAACGGGAGACTTCGAGGCTGCCCGTGATTTGGTTGAAACCTACGGAGTGAAGATCAACTACGACCTGCACCAGGAAATACTCGCCCGCTATGAGGCACTGGACATTGCACCCTACAAGGGCTTCATCAACCCCGTGTACACGGCCGTAAAGGACAGCGAGGGCAACATAACCGACGTTACCATAGACTATACAGAAGGCTATCCCGAGCAGATGCTGCGTTATTCCAGGGACTATAGCGTGGAATGACATATCCGGTATTAGGGTTGCCGTTTGACGGAAAATAGCACACAATCCATTTCTGGTGTGAAGTGAACCCCAGAAGTCAGTCAAAATTCTTCTGGGGTTCATTGTGTGCGCTCTGTAGGTTTTTCCTGTCCTCATACCAAGGGGGGAGGCTATTAGGGTTTCATGTGAAATCATTATTCGTATATTTGTTCTGTAATGCACTTTCACAAAGGCCGAGGTGCGGAAATGTTGATGATATAAAAGAATTAGATGTTTATGTTCAAAGATAAAGTAGTCATAGTAACCGGTGGTGCCAACGGTATTGGCCGAAGCATTGCCGGGGAGTTCCGTTCTCAGGGAGCCATAGTGTATGTCATTGACAAGCAGGAGGGAGAACACTTCGTTGGCGACATTGCCAGGAAAGAGGTGCTGGAGGCTTTTGCGGCCGAGGTGCTGGGCAAGCACGACAAAGTGGATGTCATCGTAAACAATGCCCTGCCTCTGATGAAGGGCATAGACGAGTGTACATACGAGGAGTTCCAGTATGCCCTGAGTGTGGGTGTGACCGCACCCTTCTATTTGGTAAAATTGCTAAAGAATCATTTGGCGGATGGTGCATCCATCATTAACATATCCTCCTCTCGCGACCGCATGAGCCAGGCGCAGACGGAGAGTTACACGGCGGCCAAGGGTGGCATTGCCGCACTCACACATGCCTTGGCGGTAAGTTTGGCTGGCAGGGCCCGGGTGAACTCTATTTCTCCCGGTTGGATAGATACGGCATACACCGTTTATGAAGGTCCCGATGCCACTCAGCAACCGGCCGCCAGGGTGGGGAACCCCATGGACATTGCCCACATGGTGCTGTTCCTCTGTAGCGACAAGGCGGGCTTCATCACGGGCGAGAACATCTGCATAGATGGTGGTATGACCCGCCAGATGATTTACCACGGCGACCACGGCTGGAAGTTGGAGAATGTTTAAAATGAAAGAGAATATGAGCAGATATAAAAAAAGTCAGTATGCACGCCAAGAAGACCTGATAAACAATTCAGACATTTTCAATGGCGACAAAGGCAATGGGTATTTTATGGGTAAGGCCAGGCCCTTTGTTCTTAGGGATGGGATGAATAATCTCTATGAACCTATCTGTAATGATGTTCTTGGGTATTTCACGGAAAACAACATTTCGTGGTGGGGAGGGGGCAAACCCTCTGCCCACACCCTGTCTTCACAAATAGCCTGTCTAAACCATCTCTTTGCCATAAGGAGCGACAAAGAGGCTGTTCTTGCAATGCTTAACGGAGTTAGGGATGAGTTTGTTAAAGTTCTTGAAGTAGAATGTGATTTCCCACCTCATCAATATATCGGATTTGAAGTAGTAACAGAGAAAGATTTCTTGAACGAGGGGACATCTACCCGAGGTTCAAACTGCACCTCTGTGGATGCTATGATACGTGCGGAGCACAAAGACGGCAGCATCTGGCTTATCCCAATAGAATGGAAGTATACCGAGCATTATGCAAATCTAGACAAATCAAAAGAGGACCGCCAAGGAGAGGAAAAGGGCAGCAATGGAAAGGGACAAGAGCGCGTGAGAAGATACTCTGCTTTAACAGACGCCTCCTCGCAGCTAAAGAGCCTGGAAAGCTATTATGGCTCTGTTTACTATCAGGAACCCTTCTACCAACTTATGCGGCAAACCCTTTGGGCAGAGAATGTCGTAAAGCTTAAGGATGAAAAACTCCATGCTGACAATTATATGCACATACATGTCATACCTTCGGCCAACAAAGATCTTCTTGACAAGAAGTATTCTGTCTCCGTAATGGCCATGGAAGAGACATGGAGAGGTATGCTTAACGACCAAAGCAAGTATGTTATAGTTGATCCCCAAAGCCTGTTTGCTCCTATTAGAGATAAATACCCAGAATTGTCATCGTACCTTGAAAAAAGGTATTGGTAACAACTATTCAAAAACAACGATTTATGCTAGCATACACATACATAGAAAAAGGAAAGTTCGCTTTGGTGGAGAAGCCGAAGCCCGTATTGATTGAACCCACCGATGCCATTGTGCGCGTAACGATGAGCAGCATCTGCATCGATGGTGGCATGACCCACCAGATGATTTATCACGGAGACCATGGTTGGAAGTTGGAGAATGTTTAATATGAAAGAGAATATGGTAGATATAAATGTTTGGATGAATGACTTTATTCAGAAGTTGAATGAAGCTTTTGCCTGTCGTGTTTGGTTTGTCGGCCTGCAAGGCAGTTATGGTCGTGGCGAGGCAACAGAGACGAGCGATATAGACGTTGTGGTGATTCTGGACGAACTCACTGCTTCGGACATTCAGACTTATCAGGATATGTTGGATACCTTGCCACATAGAGAACTTATTTGCGGCTTTCTGTCAGGCAGTGGTGAGATTCTGAATTGGGAACCGTCCGATCTTTTCCAGTTTTATCACGATACGACACCCATAATAGGAAGTTTGGAAGATTTGCTTCCGTTGATAGACAATGCTGCTATCAGCAGAGCCATCAGGATGGGTGCCGGCAACATCTACCACGGATGCGTTCACAATATGTTGCACGAAAAGAGCGAGGAGATTCTTAAGGGCCTCTACAAGGCAGCCTCTTTTGTGGTGCAGGCTATCGTTTTCAAGCAGACTGGTAACTACATCAAACATCAGAGCCAATTGCTTCAAGTGGCTTCTGCAGAGGAGCGGATGATTATAGATACTTTCCTGAAGTACAAAAACGGAGAGGCCGTTGACTTTAATGAAGCATCCCGAATGTTGTTTGAATGGTCAAAAAAGTGGATTAAGAAATTATGTTAGCATACACATACATAGAAAAAGGAAAGTTCGCTTTGGTGGAAAAGCCGAAGCCTACCGCATCTTTGAGAACAAGTTGGATGGTGTGATTAAGGTGGCGATAATGAACAAATAAACTATGAAAACATTGAGTAGAAACGCCATTATTGGCTATCCGGCCGGTATCATTACCGGTATCACATACGGACTCAACCCGTTGTTTGCGGTGCCTTTGATGAATAACGGTGCAAGCATTGAGTCAATACTCTTCTTTCGATACACCTTCGCCGTAGTTCTGCTTGCCGCATTCCTCATACTCACCAGACAGAGTTTCAGGATAACCGCACGGCAGGCGGGAGTGTTGCTTGCACTCGGACTCTTGTATACGTCAAGCAGCATCTTCCTTTTTGAGGCATACAACTACATTGCATCAGGATTGGCTACTACGTTGATATTTCTTTATCCTGTGCTGGTGGCTATTATCATGGTCTTTCTGCGTGTCGTTCCTTCCTGGCCCGTGTGGCTTTCCATTGCCGCAACATTTGGCGGCGTGATCATAATGACACAAGGGAGTGGTGGCGATTCGCTGAATCCCATCGGCATAGCCCTGTCCTTGGGTTCGGCATTGGTATATGCTCTGTTTATTGTCATCATAAACCGCAGCAAGGCCATTGCCCAGATATCCAACACATTGTTGACGTTCTATTCTCTCACGGTCGGGGCAATCGTATTTTTGGGGAAAATATCTTTTTCGGAAGCGCCAATCTCAGCAGGGATTACAACAGGTGGCGATTGGCTGAATTTAGCGGGTTTAGCCCTCTTGCCAACCATTGTTTCAACAGCCACATTGGCCATAGCAACCCGAAATATAGGTGCAACTAAGGCCTCTGTGCTGGGTGTGTTTGAACCTATCACGGCAATCCTTATTGGTACGCTGATGTTTGGCGAACCTTTGACAACGAACATTCTTCTGGGCATCGGCATTGCCATTGTTGCTGTAACCTTTATGATTTCTGTAACAAAACGATAAGGTTAGAATCAAAATTGTTATATAAGAAACCATGCAACCTCCCCAGATAGAGAACTCCACCAGAGAAGAGCGTCAGGCCTATGTCCTTGATGCATGGAAATGCCTGCATAATTGTCAATTATGCGGCAAGTGCCATATCCTCAAGGGCCGTGACCCCGAAACCCTCTATGCCGACTACATCAAAGGCAAGCGGAGTTATATGGATGTTACTTTAAAGATTAGGAACCGCTCGATGAGATAGCGTTTTCTGTTCTGCCATTCTCTTTCCTGCCTCGAAAGCCTTTTGCAGGTCCTCCTCCCAGTGGGCATCGCGCCAGGCGTGCTTTGCCTCTTCGGAGAAACTGCCCAGTTCGTAATTGCCGTATTTCGCCACTTGGCATGTGTTGTATCCGATGATGCGTTCGGGTTCGCCAAGGGCGGAGGTGATGCACCATTCCATCGTGCCGAAGTGGTTGCTGTTGTTGCGCTCGGGCGTACCGTTCATCGTCTCTACGAGCACCACGGGCATACGCTTGGGAGCCGTCAGGCTGTAGTCGTTGTACGAGAGCCATGGGAATGCCAGACGTTCCAGGAAGGCACGCATCTGTCCCGTCACCTCACCGAAATAGATAGGCGAACCGAGCACAAGACCGTCCGCCTGGGCAATCTCCTCCAGAACTGGAGCAAGCGCATCCTTGAAGCGGCAGATATTCGAAGCCTTGCCCTTCAACTTGCAGGCCATACAGGACATGCACCCCCTGTAGTCGATGTCGTAAAGCCGTACAGTCTTTACCTCAATGTCGCCACCCACCGATTTGGCACCTTCGGCAAAACTCTGCAACAACTTGGTGGTGTTCATGTTCTTTCGCGGTCCGCCATCGATGATTATTATCCTTTTCATTGTCAAATCTTGTAAATAGTTCTGTAAAACTCCTGTTTCTCCGTGAAATTTGGCACAAAGGTATGAGTATAAATCATCAGTTAATCAGTTAGTTTTATTATTACTGCCTGCTAAACTAAAATCGTTCAAGAAAGATATAGAACTGTCCTCTGATTTTGGAAGTCAGCACTTTTTGGTTATCTTTGAGTTACCACACTAAAAGTATAACCATGGGCAAAAGTGCACATTTCTTCGGACAGACCTCCTGATGATGTGTTCGTATATTTCTTGTTTGAGCATAGATAATTACATTATTTGTCCAAACTATCTGTTTATACAATAAATTCGTTTAATTCATCTTTGAGTTGTTGCCAATTTGGGAAATGCCTATTAAGCAACGCAGTGTATTCCTCGTTATGTAAGCGTACTTTTATATGTAAGAGTTCGTGAACAACGATATATTCAATACAATGTAGAGGTTTCTTTATTAGTTCTAAATTGAAAATGATATTGCGAGTGCGGTGATTACAACTTCCCCACAAAGTTTTCATCTGCTTGACCTCCCATTTATTTGCTTTGACATCCAAAATCTCCTCCCATTTAGCAATCATTGGAGGGAGTAATGTCTTAAACTCTGCACGATACCATTCGCGAAGTATCTCAGCCTTGCGCTCTTCAGTTGCACCATTGCGAACATGTAGCACAATAAACTCATTACCCATTAATTCTACCTTCGCAGGTCCGTTATGCTGAATAACCTTCAAACGATAACGATGCCCTTTGAAGTAGTGGTTTTCGCCCGAGACATATTCACGAGGAGTTTGTCTGTTCTGGTCAAGGATTTGTGCAACACGCTGCTTGATCCACGTCAGTTTCGTAATCAAAAAGAGTCTAACGGCCTCCTCGGTCATTGAAAAAGGGGCAGATACATGAATACGAGCATTGGGAGGATAGATTGTAAGATGTACATTCTTTATCTCCTTCCACTCGACCTCGGCAGATATATCAGATACGCTAATAATCTTCATTAGTACTCCTTTTGCGCAACTATGATTTGCATAATATCATCTATCTTATCTGCCTCAAAGCCTTGCAATACACCCTCAACTGCTCTACGCAGTGCTTTCATCTTTTTCATACCACTACCATCCATATCACGGAAGCCATCTCGGGCATTTGCCTTGATTACGTCGTGAACATGGAGCGTCAAAGCCTCATCGTTGCCGAGGTTGTCGTATAACGCCTGCTTGCCTTTTGTGTCAATTGAAGCCGGGTATTTGGCCTTTACTGTCGAGCGAGCCTCTTTGAGTTTATCAATGAGCTTACCGATAAGTTCTTTATATTGTAGTTTGCCATCTTTTTGCTCTTGAAGCAGCTGATTGAGCAACTCCGACATTTTATCAAAATAGGCTGGATTATTGGGGCGTTCGCTGATAATCATCTTACGCATATTGGCAGCCAATACCTCTGCCACAGAGCGTTCATTCTGCTTAATCTTATTCGGAAGCGAATCTATTGCCTTATCACTGTCCGTATCAATCAAGTCAAGGAATGAAATATCTGCCAAATCCACCAACTTTTCACTATCCTCCGCACGAACATAGTTGTCTATTAGCTGACGCATTGCAGGGTCGTAATACTTCAAGTCCAGCGCATCGCCACTCTTCAACTTAATCTCGTCCTTTATGTCGTTGTAATAATCCACCTGCATCTTAATATCTGCCGCCTCTTCTGCTGTAAAGCCAGCAGCCTCCATTTCGTTGGCAAGGTCGATGTATCGGCGTACCAAACGCAAAACAAGTTTGTAGAATGTCTCTCGCTTGTTAGCATTTGCTTCGCACTCCTTTTGCTGCTCCTCTATAGGAGTAGTCTCGGCATAGACAAAGTAGGCGAAATACGCCTCTCTTGTCTGCGGATGTATTACTTCACACATCGTGTGTACTGCTTGCAATGCTTCCTCCAATGCTTTTCGAGCTTCAGCAAGACGATTGGTGAGCAAGCCCTTGATGTCATCTGCATCATATCCGTCAAATGCGCCATTTGTATAATCCTCAATCGCACTTTTGACAGCACCGAATAGGTCTTGGTAATCGACAATATAGCCATAGTCCTTCTCCTCGCTATCCACACGATTAACTCGGCAGATGGCTTGGAAGAGGTTGTGGTCACGCATCTTCTTGTCGATATAGAGATAGGTGGCAGATGGTGCATCAAAGCCGGTCAACAACTTATCCACCACAATCAGGAGTTTCATATCTCCTGGATGGTTGATAAACTCTTGCTTTGCCCACGCTTCAAACTGCTCGGCGGTCAGTTCGCCTATCATCTTTTGGTAGATTTCATACTTTGTCAGATCCTCGGTCTCGCCATCGCCCTGATACTCATCTTTCACCGATGCAGTGCTTGCATCGTAACTTGTAACCACAGCACAATGTCCTTTGAGTTCCGTTGTCTGGAACACCTCCCAATAGCGGCAAGCCTGATAGATGCTGTCGGCTACA
>JAZURY010000009.1:0-13049 GCA_045606445.1 Bacteroidaceae bacterium | reverse complement strand
TGTGCTGACTTCTAAAGGAGGTGGTGCCACCAGGAATCGAACCGGGGACACAAGGATTTTCAGTCCTTTGCTCTACCAACTGAGCTATGGCACCTTGCCTTTATCCGTTTTGCGAGTGCAAAGGTAGACTTTTTTTCTTATTCACACAAATTATATGGCAACTTTTTAGCATTTTAGCGTAAAATATGCCTTTAAGTGATATTTTCCTCGCATGGCAACAAGGTTTTATGCATTTTTTGGCGTATCTTTGCAACGCTTTAGAAAAGCATTCGGATAGTAGCGCAGTTGGTAGCGCACTACGTTCGGGACGTAGGGGTCGGGCGTTCGAGTCGCCTCTATCCGACATGAATCCGACATTCAGGAGACCAATAATCCGCATTGCTGTGCTCGTGGGAGCATGGTGTTGCGGATTTCTGTTTTATTGGCTTCTTGGCAATTCCCTGAGCAGGAACTGGACGGAATGTTCTGTGGGAGAATGGATGTTTACCATCTGGCAGGGGTGCGCCGCCTTTCTGCAGGACAGGCTGGCCGGCATGGAGCTGGATCAGGAATCCTTCGGGCAGATAGTGGCACTGACCTTGGGGAACAGGGAATTCCTCACACCGGAGACAAAGCAACTGTACAGAGAGGCCGGAGCCGCACACTTGCTGGCCCTCTCCGGCATGCATCTGGGCATTCTGTATGGGGCATTCAGGTTGGTGATGCAGAACCTGACCTATACACGATGGAAGTGGCCGGCTTTCTGTGCCATAATGCTGTTGCTATGGTCTTATGCCGTGATGACGGGTTGTCCAAAGAGCCTCATCCGTGCCGCACTGATGACATCACTGGCCCTGCTGCTTCAGGTGTGCGGAGAAAGGCGCAGTCATCTGGACATCCTGAACGTGAGCGCCGCAGTGGTGTTCCTCACCGACCCGGCCTCGCTTTGGGACATAGGCTTCCAACTGTCCTGCGCCGCCATGCTGGGAATAATCATTCTGGGTATTCCTACAACGGAGCATTGGAGGCACCTCCCCCTGTTGCCACGAATGTTGCTCAGCAGTCTGGCAATCTCCATCTCTGCGCAACTGGCCACTCTCCCATTGACTCTGTTCTACTTCAACAGCATTGCCACGTACAGTGCCCTGACCAGTCTGGTGGCCATACCGTTGACAACACTGATAATATACTTCAGTATAGGCCTATATGCCGGAATGCATTGGTGCATACCCGTAGTGGAGGCATTGATATGGTGCCAGAACGAGACAATGGGATTCATAAGCGGACTGCCTGGCGCATACATAGAGATACAATAAACCTACGGCGAAGTTACTTTCATTGACTATCGTCTTCCTCCTGCTCATAAGGCATAGCATGCAAGCATACTCTGCACTTTTTTCGTGCGTCGGTTCGGAAATGCAAAATAAAGTACACTTTCTTTTTGCTTTTCACTCGCTTATTTGTAACTCTGACCTTTGGCGAAGTTACTTTCGCTCGGAAATGCAAAATAAAGTACACTTTCTTTTTGCTTTTCACTCGCTTATTTGTAACTTTACCCTCGCCACAGGACTAATATACCTTATTTACATTATATGAAGACACGCCTCCTTTTACTATGCCTCCTGTGCCTTGCCTATGGCACTAACCTACATGCACAACTCCTGCTGAAGGGGAAAGCGTCGTACTACCACGATGCCCTGCACGGCAACAAAATGAGCAACGGAGAGCCGTACCACAAGGACAGCATGACATGCGCCCATCTGAAACTGCCTTTCGGCACCCTGCTGAAGGTGCGCAACCTGAGGAACGACAAGGAGGTTATCGTGGAGGTGACGGACCGCGGCCCGTTTGCCAAAAAATACATTCTGGACCTTTCCCGTGCGGCTGCCAGGGAACTGGGTTTCATTGGCCGAGGGTTTGCCCCGGTGGAAATAAGCATATATACGCCTGCCAAGGTGCCTTTCCGCATGAAGACAGAAGAGGAGGAGATTCCCGAACTGGACCTACAGCACCGCATCATGGCCATATATCCCGAACCGCTCTGGCAACAGGCGGACAGTACCGATACGGAGTGAAGGGTCTTTATCCTATGAAAATTTGTGCCAACTAACCGGGCGGTTTTGGCGATTTGCACATATGAGCCCTTGTATTTTTGTTCTGTAAACCTTCCTCCGCACCCTCACCGGCAAATACCAAGACTTACCATGACAAGGTGCTATTCCCGTTTTTCGACGGTTTGATTCCCGAAGGTTGTTTTTGGGGATATTGCAAAAAAACAGGAAGATAGATGCTCGCGATGCCGGAAGACCCAGAGGAATTCGCCTTAACCCTTAACGAGAAGAAACGCAAAATCTCCTTCGCGTAGGTACGAGCAAAGAGGTATCGGAAAGATTTTTAATAGTACCAGGGCAAGAAACTTACATCCTACAACGAGTGTGGCTATGGCTCTAAATACAGAGAGTCATAGTCACGAATAGTACAAATGTATGCAACTATATTAACCCAAATCGGTTCATTAGACTGTTACGCGCTAACACATCCTTCTTTTTGTCATTTGTCTCGTCGCTTCTCGGTTACAATGGAACCCCATTGCGCCCTCAAAGCGACAAAACATCTATTCTAAAATAAAAACTATTATCATCATAACGCTAATGACCGATTTGGGATAAACGAAATACGGGGTAGCAAGCCACCCCGTATTTCGTTTACATTTCATCTGTATTTAGAAAGTATAGCCCACACCAACTATAAACTCATGATTGAGTTCAAAGTTAATGGAATAACCTACATTTATATGAAACTTTGAAGAAACATTCACAAGGGCACCTATATCCACCTGACCTGTTATTTCACCATACCAATATCCATCATACCACATTGTTTGATAAGAATTAGAATAATAATTATAATAGGAACTCGAGTACCCAGAAACATAGTTTAAGCCTTCTGTCAAGCCCAATCCCAAATACGGAATTACCTTGTTCTTGATGTTTTTCATAACACCTACTGAAAATGAAGGTACACCCGACACTGTTGAAGGCATTATGCGGGCATATGCACCCCAACTGGCATAATAGCCACCCATAATGCCAATTCGTGAATAGTAAGTAGCATCTCCATCAAGACATGCACCATAAGACAAGTTGGCGAACCAATGACCTTGTGTCTTCTTTGACATATAGAACACGTGATCATTACGGTTTGTACTGAGTTTCTTATCCCTCATTCCTGCATACTTTGCGGTAATGGACTTTAACCAGACAGGAACCTCAAGAGAGAAAGTTCCATCTGCATCAACAACGGTGCTTTCTGCACCATTGGTTGCTTCCACTACTGCTCCTGGGAGCGGATTTCCGTTTTTGTCAACAACGGCACCCTTAATAACTCGAGTGTTCTGGGCAACAGCAACTGCCGTACTGCATGCCACAACAAGCATAAACAACAATTTCTTCATAACTTTTGTTGTGTTAAATTAATTAATAGAATTATATAACGTTTTTATTTAAAACTCCAATTGCGCCATTCCTTAGCACCGATGGAATGGGTTATAATAGGTGTCTGCAATTTGCTGTTTACTACGACACTTCGTTTTTTGACCTCCTTTATTACGTAATCTGCCAGTTCGCCCATAGATATTTCTCCTCTTGATTCCTGGAGTTTCTTTAGAAGGAAATAAGTAAACAACCCGTGCCTCTTCTCTTTATATGGGTAAGCCGTTTCATCCCCTTGAGCCGCAGACAACACTACCATTTTCCCCTTTGGTACAGCAGGCTTTGCCTTTATAGCCACGCCTCGTGCCGAGGCCATCATATTGCCGTTTCGCTTTGCACCGCTAAAACATGCATCCATGAATACCGCAACCCTCTTAGCAGGAAGATTGCCTAACTTTTCGTATAGTTTAGTCAGACTATAACCAGTAGCAAGAATACTCCCCTTGCCATCTACAGGCAGAAGATACGCGTCTCCTGTCGCTTCATCCGGAATACCATGGCCGGCATAATAAAATATGAATTTTGCCTCATTTCCGTATGCTGATGCGATTTGTCTCATCCAATCCAGTTCCGCCAACATATTATTAAGTGTGGCATTAGCACGAAAACGGATATTTGTTTCAGGCAATCCCAAGACATCCCTGCAATAGGTCTTAAACATTTCACCATCGTTCAAGGCATATTCCACCTGCGATTCTTCCTCATATTTTTCATTGGCAATAATTACGGCAAACGTGTTTTCGTTGACATACCCTGTTTTTGGAATATTCAAATCAACATCCGATGGACGCGTCTTCTGAAAAGCCTGCTTCTGTACCCTATTGCTGTTAGCATTGTCTTTTTGGGGTGTTGGCGCCTTAAACTCTTCTCTGGCAATAAAATTATTCCCTTTATGCAATGTATTTTTAGGACCTTCGTCATTAATGACCTCAAGTTGTGCTTTATCTACCGGAGCATAACCCAACTGTGTCATCTGGGCATTAATCTTATTTAAGTTTTCAGAGTCTCCTATGTAGGCATATGCATTTGCCAGAGCAAGTGCATAATCAAGAGCCAAAGGATCATTGTGAAGCAACCTGTCAAAGTACTGCGTAGACTGATTGAAGTATTGTTTCGCACGTACATGATCATTCCGAGTATTAGCCAATGCATGCAGCACCCCTTGATTATAGTTGGAAATGGCCAGTCCTCTAACAACCTTACTACTATTGGGCTTTAGTCTTTGCAATTTCCCGTAATATGTCGCTGCTCTATCGTAACGCTGATTTCTAAAACACACTTGGGCAGCAATATACAACAATCCCTCATCGTTAGGTTTTAGCGTCAAAGCATGAGACACATATCTTTCTAAACTGCTGTCATCAGATTTTGTTTCGCTTAGCATATTAATAAGCGAAGCAAGAAGATTGACATCATTAGGAAACTCCTTCAGCCCTCGCCCATATACATACGTTGCATTATTATAATCCTTCAGCTGTTGATAGGCATCTCCCATATAGAGGAAAGCATCTTTTCTCTTTACTGATACACCTGTATTTATAAATGCCTCTATATAATGAATGGCAGACTCCCATTGTTTCGCTTCATAATATTTGCGTGCTACCTCATACACAAAGACATAATAGTTATCATCTAATCGCAGTTGTACATTCTTCATTTCCTCATGAAGATAAATATCTACATATGCCGTCATAAATTGCCGTTGTCTATTGAGGTCTTTCCTGTCAAAGTAATACACGGCCTTACATATATCATCAAAGATCCTTACAAGTTCCTCCTGGCATTGTGATTTCTCAAAGGCAGAAGAACTGGACGAATTTAGGACCTGCATATAATTAGAGTATGCTTTATACAACAAGTTATAAGATGTAACACTCTCTCCATAAGTAGATTTGGATGAAACGTATTCAATATGAATCTTTTTTCCTTCATCTACAGACTGTGCAAACAGAAGCGTAGTCAATAAAGGAGAAACAATAATCAACGACAACCTCTTGAAGAATATATTCATTTTGGTATCTACTAATTAAATGCGTCTATAAAAATGAATTCTATGTTAATTCTGCGATATTGGCTACCTGCTTTGTCGGAAACCTCAACATAACAATTATACTCTGTATTCATAGCGTCCAACTGAACAATACTACGTTCTATATACCTTCTTACTCCAATTGCACGCATAAAAGCGAGTTGAGTATTTTCCTTAATGCCTGTTTGCTTGGTCACAGACAGATTACTTAGTTCCTTATTTACATAATATGGTTCTTCTACAAATTCACCATAGCAACCATCATATCCTATCACACCCCTTATGGGCAATGCATCTGCTGTACCGGTGATGTTTACCCTGACCTTCTTCCCTGGTTTCAAGTACTGGGCAAAGTCACGCTCAAATGCCTGTATGACAATTTCCAACATTGACATAGCGGCATTGCTTTCCTCAACCTTAAATGCTCCGGGAGCAAAGTCATCCTTAATAGAATACTTTCCTTCTACCGTATAATTGAATGCTACCTTATAGTTATTGACTTTACTTCCGGAAGCGTCTACATCAGTAAACACCGACGTTCTTACATCAATATGAGTGTGATCGGAAATCAAGTCACTGCTCATTGCCTTATCCACCACATTTCTTTTTATCTGATTCAGCGTCATCTCCTCCATTCCGGACTGCCTTACCAATTCTATCGGAACAAAGTCATCCTCCATGCTAAGGAAATCAAGAGACCTTCGCTCCTTGTTGTCAAACTCATACGTTTTGCCTGTATTCTTGTTATACACTTCCGCATAAACCAATTCAAATTTATCAGCAGAGCCTATTCCATATACTGGGTTACGAAGTTCCAAATCCGCAGGATTCATAAATGTCTTAACTTCATCCTCAGGCACAGTAAGGTACATTGGTGGCATATTATCAAATTCCAAAGTCAGCATGTGGTTCTCTGGATTATAACCACCCAAAGACATTTGAGATTCCGGAAGATATTCCTTAGCCATTCTTGTTGCTATCTCTTCCTCAAAAAGCTTTGCCTGTGCAAGTCGCGTATCATCATTCACACGGTTTCTATACTCATCCAAAGACTCGCCTTCTCTAATCCTTGACCACTCTTCCATCTTCAAGGAAAGTTCATTCTTCAGTAGCTTTGAAAAGTTTTTGCTTACTCCGCCCAGAATCTTATAAATTATGGCTTCATTTCCTGCATGAGAAAGATATGCGTTACTCTTTCCGTCCTTTACAAAACGAACATAAGAGCCCACACCATTCATGGAATCAGACAAAATCAAGCGTTCCTGTACATTATTTACATTGAGCAACGAAACCATGTTATCTGGCATTGCTACAGCAATATACTTATTATCAGGATGGAAACTCAAGGCCATACCTCCTGTCACCTCCTCTGAATATTCCTGCATTAATTGAAAATCCCTTGTATCATACACAGCAACCTGAGAATTGGTAACAAAAGCTAACATTGAACTATCATCCGAGAAGTCCATATCCCGCACATCAGAATCTGCATAAATGCGCATTCGCACATCACCGGTCTCCAAATTAACTACCAAAAGTTCAGTTCCCTTGGCAATAGCCAAATAATAACCATTAGGACTTGCCACCATTTTTTGAGGAGCAATTGGCAACGGCATAATGCCGTGTTTAACCTCTGATTTAGAGTCATAGACATGAAGGATATTGTCTTCCGAGGCTATATACAAATTCTTGCTGTCCGAAGAATACGCTATAGCACAAGGAGATATTACTGTCTTATATTCTACAAGCTTTTCGTTAGTCTTGTTTATTCCATATACTATGACTTCTGCCTTATTCTTTTTCCTACACAACACTGCGTATGAGGAACCTGCAGGATTCACTGCCAACCCCACTATGGGCTTTGACGTTGTGCAAAGAGCAAAACCCTTCAAATTATAAACCGTTCTTTCACTCGCAGACAAAGTAGTATACAGGTAATTGTCAAACAAAGAAGGCTTTTCTGGTTGCCTATAGCGAAGCATTTTATTTACTTCAACTGGTGATGATTGCAAAACACTTTGTGCGCACACCAATGTACTAACACATAACACTAGAATATATACAATAAACTTTCTCATAATCGTCACTATTGCATGAATTGCTTTAACAGGATTCAATGTTTATACTATAATAAAGATTTTGCTATTTCAAAGTAATCTCTTGATTTTGATTGTTCTCAGACTTATACACTCTAACCTTGGATTTATCGTCACTAACGAAAGAAATGTTATCGTATTCAAAAGGGATGATGTTTCTTTTGGAGTTAAGCTCTATAACTCCGTATTTATTATTGTCATTCTTCTGCAATATAATAAACTTATCCGTTATCTCATTTTCTATACTATGAGGTTCACAGTAAATATTCTGATCATAAGAAACATCTTCCATATCATATTCGCTAAAGCAAAAGTCAGCCTCTAAGGGTCCCCAAACCAAATTCACAAAATACCATTCTCCTCGTGATTTGATAATTGCGAAATAATCTCCCTTCATTCCATCCTTTAAAATATTTAGCTCTAATGGTATATATCCCTCTACATTACGTATATGCTCAACACCGTCACAATCAAACAAGGTCATCATGTCCGATTTTACTGCGCCATACAAGAATTTGTCACCTTGTTCACTATCAACCAAACTATCATATTCACAAGGCACGACAATCTTGCCCTCGGCATTCTTATATCCATATTTACCATCACTGCATACTGGGAATAAAGACCTTTTATACTCTGGTTCATTAAAGGAGAGTCTATAACTTTTACCGTAATCTATCTTTGACAACTTAATTACCTTGACATCGCTATTTCCACTTTCTTCAGAGATCCACCCCACGGGAGCTCCATTTGTGCATGTTGGTTCACAGACAACATATTTATCCTCGCCTATTGAAATGTACGTTCCTTCTACATTGTCAGAAAACTTAACTGCTGTAAAGAGATGGCCTGGCGAATATACTAAAGCAACGTCTAATCCTAACAAATCCCTCATCAAATGCGAAAACAGAATACTACGGTCCTCGCAATCGCAATAGGGATATGCCAAAGACTCCTCTGCAAAGAATGCCCTATCCCTTCCCCATACTTCTTCGTCATATTTATATACAAAACCAGTCTGGACAAAGTTGAGCAGCATATTTGCGGCTTCCAATTCATTCTTGCCGGATATCAGCGCTGTAAGTTGAGCATACAACTCTTCCCGTGTTGTAATATCTAATGGAGTTTGGGCATAAATGGCCCATCTGGTCATATCATTTCCTGCAATTCTTGATGTAGGATAGGAAGAATAGAAGTCCAAAAGATTCTGATTTACATGTAATTTTATGCTAAGTGAGTCATTTACTTTTACTATCCTTGACAATAACTGCTCTGAATTGAATTTTTGTTCCTGAGTTATAGCTAAAGAAAACTGATGACTCAGTTGACGTGGGGTATTACAAATTTCCATTTCGTCTATCTCGCTACTATTGATATATGGATAATATCTAATATTATCAATTACGAAATAACGTCTATTATATATTTCATTTTCACTGGAAAAAAGTAAATGCAATTCGCCTTGTCTGCGACCAATCTTTACATCAAATCCAGATTGAACTAAAAGATACGCAGTAAGCAAGACACGCTCGTTTGAATTATCACATATAGTTTCTGACACCAAATGCGCCAATTCCAAAAATGCCCAATCCCCAAGATTATAAACACGCCTTATTTCCCAACAATCATCGTAAACACGCCTTATTTGAGGAGAGTTTGTAAAATATTCCCACAATTCTGCTATGGACTGATTAGAATTACTGTTTAAGGTAACATTTATCTCAACCGAATGCGCTTGCATTATAGTGTTATAGAATGCAAATGACACCATAGTAGCATCATCAGGACCTGCTTCCTCATCATTGTCTACTGCATATGGTGGCATATACACATGTTCCTTATGCTGTTCGTATTGCTCTATAGATATGTTTTCTTTATCAATATGAAGTTCACCTATGGTAGCTGTATCGCTTTCATTATATATCACAGGAAAAATCTCCTCGTCAGGGAGGGGGAATGCTGCATAAGATTCGTATCTTTCCCAGATACCATTAAGGTATTCCGAGTATTTTTTGTTTAGAGAAAGATTGTAACTACTGATGTTTTGACGAATACGTTTTCCATATTCTTCTAATGCGGAATTTGTCTGTTGAGCACAAACACTACCACCAAAACTCAAAGCTAAAAGAAAAATAAATAGTTTTCTCATCCATCTATGACATTAACGTCACTACTACCTGACTTCACATTAAAATATCATTTATCCATTATTTCCAAGACTGCAAAATGCAAATACTTCTGGTTGTTGGGTATTTTTGCTATCCACTTCTCTATTTCTGCACGAGATGTTATTTCTTGAGCAAACGGCCTTTCTGTTTTTGTAAACACAAAAACCAGTCGGTTTATTTCTTTCTGCCGATCGCTACTTTTTTGCATTTCAAAATAATAGTATGGAGAGTCCAATACATTAAAATATTTATTTGCTGGCATTATCTGTCCTCCATCATATTCGTTAGGATATAACATGCATCCGCGTTCGTTGTCTTCCAAAAGAAATATCTTCATGTAGCAATCCTTGTATGGCATAACGCTGAAATGCAGGTTTTCTCCTACATGATAAACACTCTTTATACCATTCACACTGACATGAAAATCCGGATCCGGTTCAACACCCTTCTTTACCTTTACATCTGCAATACAATAAAATATTGTTTCTGAAGAACGCACAGAAGACTGCTTGTGCCCCTCTTCTATTATTTTGAATTCTACTATCTCTCCATCAATCTGATTAACGCTTAAGCTACTAAAAACATCGCCGCCATTAGACATTTCCATTTGCTCCCATATGCTCACTCGGGTTCCACAAACCTTCTCTATAGCATTCTTTCTAGCATTTTCTCTTGCCTTTGCCGTTGCTTCACGCCCAGTTACATCAGACAATTCCAGAACCAACGAATACTCCCCCCTAACAGATTTTAACTTTACAACTTTCTCTTTTTGGGCACATACTGAGGGAGAAATAGCAATCAAAATAAATATAATTAATAGTCTCATGCTATAATCGGTCAGCAGTATTGGTTTGTGCCAATCCACAAACCAATACTGCTTGATATCTAATTATTATCAACTTCAAAAGCCTCTCTAACAAACTTAGATATACGCTCTGCATTAGTTCTTGCAAATTCAGACTCTTCCATAGCCATCTGCATGGCACGTAATCTAGCCTTGTGCGCCTCGTCTTCATTTATTGTATAGTAAGCCTTATAATCTATCCTACCACCCTCCATCTCTCTATATAAAGAAAAACTGCGCTTTAGCTCGCCCTTAATTTCCTTTTCCACCTTGCTTTCATAACCTTCATAAAATGAATCTGCTGAAGGTCCACCTGCCACTCCAGCGCCAACCTCTGAAGCAAGACGTCCTTTGATTGTCTGACCTGCCTGCTTGGCATACGAAACACAAACTATGGATGACGCCCATTGCTGCCCTTGATTCAATGTCTGAACTGAGGTGTTACCCATTACATTACCTATCAATTCTTGGTTATTTGTATCATTCAACTTTTTGTAATGATTAAACAAAAGATTTTCCAAAGGCATTGAACCATCAACCTTCCATCCCTCTTTCTTTAAAATTTTGGCTTCCTTCTTTGCCATTTTCCACAAACTCTTATCAGAGTTTTTAGGTTGAGCCACTGCATTAGCAATGAACATCAGACACAATAACATCAATGAAATAATCTTTTTCATATACGTTTGTTTTTAGTTAATATGTAGGTTAATTATAAATCCATCATTCATAATAACATGGTTAATTACAAACATATCAGCGAAGCGGTATCCTAAGTCCCTCGGGCACAAAAAGAGCGTAGATGTCATCTTTTGAATGCCCTTGTCTGTTGAGGTCTTAGGATACCCGATAATACAAAGGATAAGATGCACCTACGCTATGCGTAGGCATCTGCAATCTTATTCCAACCGTATTATCTTGAAAGTTCCTAAGTTTCAACAGACGATATAGAATAATAGCAAACGCTAATATCTCCGATAAGAGGCTGATTTCCGACGCTTCGGGCATACAACCGGTGCAAAAGTAACGAATATATTTAACACCACAAAACAAAATGACACAAAAATTAAGAATAATTGATGTGCCACAAGTATAAACATGACATGGGGGTGTGGAATAGAGGAGAATGAAAAGCAAAGTGCATTTGATAAGCGACAACCCATTGTATCCGTTAAGGTATAATATCGACTCTTTCCAATCTGTTGCTAATATATAAGGTTAAAGTACACTAATATAAAGCATTAGGGCAAGGAAAGAAAAGGGTGAAATACACGTTTATAAATATGTACTCAACATTGAGTACAATTGTACATAATGTTTAGTACAATACTCCTGAATGTTGCGTACAATACTCCGCAATATTGGGTCTATTGAATATAAAACGTTCCTTCTGCTTATTATTCCCATTCTTTCGGGGAATACAAAGGGTACAAGAATGTTTTATTGGGGAGGGGTAAAGGAAAACGGGAGCAGTCCTCAGTGCGACGCGAGGACATTGCCCGAAGGGCGGAGGGGTCTGTAAAGAAGTTCAGTTCCGCGCAGGAACGAACTAAGACAAGCAAGAAGGTAAAGAGAGGACATACCCCTTCCCCTAAGGGGAAGAAAGCTGGTTGTAACAATCCTCTTTAGGTCGGTCCAATAAGGTATTGTCCACTTTCCGTCACCTATAGGGGAGGAAAGTAGATGGGGGCTTACTATGCATTCTCTACCTTGAGGAGGAAGGAGAGTGTTTTTGTCTCGCACAGAAATACACAGATTTTCACTTCTGGTGTAAGAATGAGTGGGGTATTTATAATCCACAGATTTTGTCGCTTGGGGCTGAAGCCCTGCGACAGGTTGCGAAGGCAAGGAGTCGCTCCCGCATCGCGCCAGCCGTCGTGACGAAGTCTTCGACATATTCTGTGGATTACCGTTCGTGTGAATGTTTGTCTTTCAATTAATCAAGGATATTTTCCGTGAATTCTGCGTATTCTGTGCGAGACTAAAAAAAAGGTAGAGGGAGAGGCGGGCACGGTGCGCTCTGCCCACAAGAGGCGGCATGGCGGTTACTTCATCATCAGCGAATCTATGTAGGTATAGAACTCGGGGGACTCGCCAATGATGGTTTTGAGGATACGGCCTTCGGGATCGAGGATAATCTTAGTGGGATAACCCTTGACGGCATAGCGGGCTGACATGTCAGCATCGCCGGAACCATTAAGAAGGTTGGTCCAGGGCAGGGCATGGTCGGCAACGCCTTTCTTCCACACCTCTTCGGTGTCGCGGCAGGAAATGCCTACGACCTCCAGGCGGTTGTTGTACTTAGCATACATCTTCTTCATTTCGGGTATGCCCTTTATGCACCATCCGCACCATGTGCCCCAAAAGTCAAGAACCACATACTTGCCACGGAAGGATGAGAGACTGACGGGCTTGCCTTCCACATTGTTCAACGTGAAATCGGGG
>JAZURY010000008.1:0-48855 GCA_045606445.1 Bacteroidaceae bacterium | reverse complement strand
AAATTCCCGTAAAATGGCGTAAAACTCTTCCATCACCTCGCCAACGAAAAATCGCATTTCATGAGGCGAGGTACACAGGAGGTACAAAAACAGGCGTAAAAAGGCTTAGCAACGATTAACAACGATGCTTGCACAAACAAAAATAGCACCCAAACTTGTGAGTGCTATATTAATCATTTATGATTGATTTAACTATTTAATAATCAATAACTTATTTTCCGATGCAGAAGTTTTTGAAGATGTTGGAGAGGATGGCGTCGGAGGTGATTTCGCCGCCGGTGATTTCGGCAAGGTGGTGGAGGCATTGGCGGAGGTCTTCGGCAATGAGGTCACCGGGGATGTTGTCGGCTATGGCATGACGGACTCGGGCAACGGCTTCGAGGGCGTGGTGGAGGGCTTCGTAATGACGGAGGTTGGTGACGATGGTGGCGTCGTTGCCTTGATTGACGGAAAGGACCTGGTGGGCGGAACTTACCAGTGTGCTAAGCAGGATGGGCATGCCTGCTCCTGTGTGGGACGATATGTGGATGTCCTGATTTTTTTGCTTGCGATGATAGAGGAAGGAGGAGTCGGGCATGACAAGGTCGCTCTTGTTGATGACGCGTAGGACGATGGGAAGGTCCGGAGTTTCGGGAGAGTGGGGGATGCGGATGTCGGGGAACTGCTTGTTGGGTTCGGTGAGCAGGATGATTATGTCCGCTTTGCGTGCTGCCTGCAGGGAGCGCTCTATGCCCATCTGCTCAATGCGGTCGGTGGTCTTGCGTATGCCGGCGGTGTCTATGAAGCGGAAGGTGATGCCTTCTATCTGTATGGTGTCTTCAATGAGGTCGCGCGTAGTGCCCTGGATGTCAGAAACGATGGCACGCTCATCGTGCACGAGTGCATTCATGAGGGTGCTTTTGCCCACGTTGGGCGCACCGATGATAGCCACAGGGATGCCGGTTTTCAGGGCATTGCCGGTGCGGAAGGAATCCGTAAGGCGTTGTATGTGTTTGTAGAGAGCGTCTGTGAGTTCGGTTAGTTGGGTACGGTCGGCAAACTCAATGTCCTCGTGGTCGGAGAAGTCAAGTTCCAGTTCGAGGAGGGATGTGATGTGTAGCAACTGTTCCCTGAGTGTGTCCAGTTCGCGCGAGAAGCCTCCACGCATCTGCGACATGGCCATGCGGTGAGTGGCCTCGCTGCTTGATGCTATGAGGTCGGCTACTGCTTCCGCTTGGGGAAGGTCCATCTTTCCTGCCAGGAAGGCCCTCTTGGTGAACTCGCCCGGTGTGGCCATGCGTGCTCCAGATTGTATGAGCGCCTCTGTTATCTTCTGGACGATATAACGGCTTCCGTGACAAGATATTTCTGTGCTATCCTCGCCGGTATAAGAGTGAGGGGAACGGAAAACTGATACCATAACATCATCTATGATTGCATCTGACTTCGCATGGGTTTCGCTATGTAGGGTAGTTTCCTCAGACTCATCCCATGGGGTATGGATATAGCCATAGTGCAGGGTGTAACCCTTTGCCTCGGTGAGGTCTTTGGAGAAGATGCGTGACGTTATGGAAATGGCTTCGGGGCCAGAAACTCTTATGATTGCCATTGCTCCACCCGGAGCAGTGGCAGGTGCACAGATGGTAGACATATATATATTATATATAAGGTGTATGCCTGTTGTATGGGAGGGCTTAGATTCTCTCTAACACCAGAGATATGAGATTGTCTATGGTATTCTTGTAGGACGTGTTCATTTCCTGTGCATGACGGTTGGCAATAACCATGCAGCACGTCATGGCACGGTGTCCGAGGATGGAGGCAAGACCGGCAAGAGCCGAAGACTCCATCTCGAAGTTGCATATCTTCATCTCCCGTACCTTTCCTTTGTCATCGGTGCGGTATCTGAAGGCCTCTACCTTGGCATTCTGCCCGGGGTCTTGAATTTCCATCCTGATTCTTCTGCCCTGAGGACCATAGAACCCGCCGCATGCAATGGTAATGCCGCGTACCATGTCGCCGGAGGCAATCTGCTCCAAGAGTCCGGCATCTGCCGTAGCCACATAGGGCGCACCCTTCTGCGGAGACCAGTTCATGTGCTTGCGGAAGGCATTCTCAAGTTCAAGGTCGCACACCCTGTCGCGGTCGGCATAATAGTTGAGCAGTCCGTCGAAACCGATGCTCTTCTCGCTGGCCACGAATGTGCCGAGCGGAGTTTCGGGTTGGAGTCCGCCACAGGTGCCTATGCGTACCAGGGTGAGTTGTCTGAAGGTGGGGTTGTCCTCGCGTGTCTCGAAGTTTATGTTTGCCAGGGCATCCAGCTCATTGACGACAATGTCTATGTTGTCGCACCCTATGCCCGTGGACAGTACGGTGATGCGCTTGCCCTTGTATGTGCCGGTGATGGTGTGGAATTCTCGTGAGGATATGTTGCATTCCTGCGAATCGAAATGCGAAGCAACCGTTTCCACACGTCCAGGGTCTCCAACGAGGATTACCCTGTCTGCCAGTTGTTCCGGACGGATGTGCAGATGGAATGCAGAACCGTCGGCGTTTATGATAAGTTCGGATGGCGGGTAAATCATGGTATGTGTGTGTTTAGGGTTTATGGGGTGGGGGCACACCTTCCTATCTCTGCTCGAAGGTGCGTATCTCCTTTTCCAATGCATGTATGTCGGCAATTAGTTTTTCGTACTTCTGTTCCAGGGGAAGTATCCTTGCCGCCAGTTCGGTTTTCTTTTCGGCTTTCGCCACGGAGTATTCTTTCCTGAGGCCTTCAAGTTGTTCAGATGCCTTGTTGCGTTCGGCCACCATCTTAAGCCACTTGTCAGCCAGTTTGCAACTTTCCTCGTGACGGAACTGGGAAAGGGTGGTGTAGGTGATGTGGTCGTTCACTATGAAATGGAAGTGCGACTTTGTGGTCTTTTGGGACTTGTTGCGGAGCGTGGCCAGACGTGTCAGGCCCTCCTTCACATGTTCCTGGTCGGTCCACGTGTCGCGTATGCTGTTGATGTTTGCCAGAGCCACCAGCGTGTCGCGTCCGATGGTACTGGTGTCGTAAATCTTGCGTGTCTCGTTTGGTATGAAGCAATACACGCACACCGTGTCGGCACTCTGGCCGCGGTCGGTCACGAACCATCCGAGTTGGTTGAACTCGTCCACGAGGTAGAGGTAGTCGTTTGCCTTGGAGTTGAAAGGCATGCCTATGTTCTCCGGTTTGAAGAACCGCTGGCTGTCCGAATCCCATCGCGTCATGAAGATGTCGTATCCTCCCAAGCTCTCCTCACCCTTTGAGGCATAGTACAATGTGGTACCGTCCGAGAGCATGAAGGGATAGTTCTGGCTCAGTGTGTCCTCCAATCCCGGCAACATTACGGGGTCGCACCATTTCTGACCAATCATTTCGCTAGCATAGAGGTGCAGGACGGCACTGGTGTCGGGCTGGGCATAGACGATCTTGTCGCCCAGTTGCGAGCGGAACAGCGTGCAGTCCAGCGTGTCCTTGTCCTTTGCCTTGAAGAAGTCAGCACAAGTGGCAATGCTTCCGCTCTCGCTGCCCAGATAGAGAAAGTCCATTACCTCGTTCTTTTTCAGCAGTATTGAGTCTATGAACGTAACGCGCTCTGTCACCAAGAGTTTACGTTCGTAGTTCTCCTGCCGTGCCATTTCCGCCAGTTCCTCGGGAGTGGGAGGCGGCGGTGTCTTTGCTCTCCTTCTGCGCTGGGCAGAGGCGCCCAGCGTCAGGAGGATGAGAAGTGCGAATATGAATAGTTTCTTCATGTCAGCGTATTGAAGTGTGTGGTTGAGAGTAATTTACTTTGAGAGGTACTCGTGCATTGACTGGGCAGCACGGCGACCGTCGCCCATTGCCAGGATAACCGTAGCACCGCCGCGAACAATGTCGCCACCGGCAAAGATAGTGGGCAGGTTTGTCTGCATGTTCTCGCCCACCACGATGGTGTTCTTGCGGCCCAGTTCCAAGCCCTCGATGGAGGTGGGAACGATGGGGTTGGGAGAAACACCTACCGCCACAATGGCCTGGTCGATGTCCAGGGTCACCGTTGCACCGGGAATGGGCTGGGGAGAGCGTCGGCCGGAAGCGTCGGGCTCGCCCAGTTCCATCTTCTGGAGCACTACGGCACGCACGGCACCTGTCTCGTCGGCAAGGTATTCCAGGGGATTGTGCAAAGTGAGGAACTCGATGCCCTCTTCCTTGGCATGCTTCACCTCCTCCAGACGTGCGGGCATCTCGGCCTCGGAACGGCGGTACACGATGTACACCTTCTCTGCGCCCAGACGCTTTGCCGTACGGCAGGAGTCCATGGCGGTATTGCCGCCACCCACCACCATAACGCTCTTGGCGGGGTTGATGGGAGTGTCGGTTTCGGGGTTGGAGGCATCCATCAGGTTCACACGGGTCAGATATTCGTTGGACGACATGATGTTGATGAAGTTCTCGCCCGGAATGTTCATGAAGTTGGGCAGACCTGCACCGGAACCTACGAAGATACCCTCGTAGCCCTCGGCCTCCAGTTCCTTCACGGAGATGGTCTTGCCCACGATGCAGTCCTTGACGAAGTTCACACCCATCTTGCGCAGGTTGTCAATCTCCACGTCCACAATCTTGTTGGGCAGACGGAATTCGGGAATACCGTACTTCAGTACGCCGCCAATCTCGTGCAGAGCCTCGAAGACGGTAACATCGTAGCCCATCTTGGCCATGTCACCGGCAAAACTCAGGCCGGCAGGACCGGAACCGATGACGGCAATCTTCTTGCCGTTTGAGGGAGCCACCTCGGGCAGGGAGATGTGTCCGCTCTCGCGCTCGAAGTCGGCGGTGAAGCGCTCCAGATAGCCGATGGCCACGGGCTGGTGACCCATCTTCAGGTGCATGCACTGGCTTTCGCACTGCTTCTCCTGGGGACATACACGTCCGCACACGGCAGGCAGGGCAGAGGTGCTCTTCAGCACACGGGCAGCATTGAGGAACTCGCCACGCTCTATGTTCTTGATGAACGAAGGTATGTTGATGTTCACGGGACAGCCCTGCATACATGTGGGGTTGGCGCAATCCAGACAACGCTTTGCCTCGGTGATGGCCTGCTCGCGGGTGAGGCCGATGTTCACCTCCTCGGTGCGTGTTGTGGCACGATATACGGGATCCAGTTCGGGCATTTTCACGCGCTCAATCTCGGAGCGCTCCTTGCCTTTCATGCTCTTGCGGAGTTCCTCGCGCCACTCGGCCTTGCGGTCGGTCAGAACCTCCAGGGGAGTTTCCATGTCCATGTCCTTTGCCTCGCGTGAGAGCAGTTCGTCGGCAATGACGGTGGTCTCTGCCTTGCACTGGATGGGAGCGTCCAGGTGGCTCATCTCCTCCTGCTCCACGCGGCGGAAGGAACCGGCACGCTTCAGCATCTCGTCGAAGTCCACCTGATGTCCGTCGAACTCGGGGCCATCCACGCAAACGAAGCGAGTCTTGCCACCCACAGTAATGCGGCATGCACCGCACATGCCCGTACCGTCCACCATGATGGTATTCAAGGACACGTCGGTGGGAATCTCGTACTTCTTGGTCAGCAGACAGCAGAACTTCATCATTATGGCAGGACCGATGGCAAAGCACTTGTCCACCTTCTCGCGCTGGATAACTTCCTCCATGCCCACGGTCACCACACCCTGCTTGCCATAGGAACCGTCGTCGGTCATGATGATAACCTCGTCGGAAGAAGCGCGCACCTCGTCCTCCAGGATGATAAGGTCCTTGCTACGTCCTGCGATAACGCTTATCACACGGTTGCCGGCAGCCTTCAGTGCCTGTATGATGGGCAGCATGGGAGCGGTACCCACACCACCACCAGCGCAAAGTACGGTGCCATAGTTCTCGATATGAGTGGCCTTGCCCAGAGGACCCACGATGTCGGTCACCTCGTCGCCTACGTTCAGGTCGCACAAACGGGTTGAAGACAAGCCCACCTTCTGCACCACCAGGGTGATGGTGCCCTTCTCAGTGTCTGCACCGGCAATGGTCAGGGGCATACGCTCGCCCTGTTCGCCCACACGGACGATAACGAAATGACCAGCCTTGCGAGCCTTGGCAATCAGCGGAGCCTCTATCTCCAGGCGGTAAACCTTCTCGCTATATTGTGTTTTGCTTACTATCTTGTTCATCTTGTTGTAGATTTATGTTGTGTTGTGTGTGTGGCTATGCCCACGTATTAGTTGATAAACTCGCAACCCATATAGGGTACCAGTGCGGCGGGTATGCGGATGCCCTGCTCCGTCTGGTTGTTCTCCAGCAATGCAGCCACTATGCGGGGCAATGCCAGGGCAGAACCGTTCAGCGTGTGTGCTATCTCGGTCTTCTTGTCGGCCTGGCGGCGCACACGGCACTTCAGACGGTTTGCCTGGTAGGTGTCGAAGTTGCTCACCGAACTTACCTCCAGCCAACGCTTCTGTGCCTGGCTGAACACCTCGAAGTCGTAGCACACGGCGCTGGTGAACGACTGGTCGCCACCGCACAGGCGCAGGATACGGTAGGGGAGTTCCAACTTCTGGAGCAGGCCCTCCACGTGTGCAATCATCTCCTTGTGGCTCTCGGCAGAGTGCTCGGGAGTGTCAATGCGCACGATCTCCACCTTGGAGAACTCGTGCAGACGGTTCAGTCCGCGCACGTCCTTGCCGTACGAACCGGCCTCGCGACGGAAGCACTGGGTGTAGGCACAGTTTTTCAGGGGCAGTTCCTTCTCGTCCAGGATTACATCGCGGTAGATGTTGGTTACGGGCACCTCGGCGGTGGGAATCAGGTACAGGTCGTCCAGGCCGCAATGGTACATCTGTCCCTCCTTGTCGGGCAACTGGCCGGTGCCATATCCGCTGGCGGCATTCACCACCGTGGGAGGCATAATCTCCTCGTAGCCGGCAGAGCGTGCCTCGTCCAGGAAGAAGTTGATAAGAGCACGCTGCAGACGGGCACCAAGGCCACGGTACACGGGGAAACCGGCACCCGTTATCTTCACGCCCAGGTCAAAGTCTATCAGGTTGTATTTCTTGCACAGTTCCCAGTGGGGGAGGAGTGCCTCGTCGCTATCGGGGTTGGCATCCCAGTTGCCCACGGTATCCTTGCCCGGGACACACTCCTTCAGGTTGGACTTCACTACCCAGTTGTCCTCGGCGCAGGCACCCTCGGGCACCTCGTCGTATGGAATGTTGGGTATCTGGCAGAGTTTCGTCGTCAGTTCCTTCTCGGCATTCTCCATCTCGGCCTTCAGGGTCTCGTTAGCGGTCTTTATCTCGGCCACCTTGGCCTTCACGGCCTCGGCCTCCTCCTTCTTGCCCTGCTTCATCAGGGCGCCAATCTCTGCCGCCAGTTTCTTGGCATCGGACAGGTTCTTGTCCAACTGTGTCTGTGCGGCACGGCGCTTCTTGTCTGTCTCCATCACCTCTGCGATGGCCTCACGTGCACCGGCAAAACGTTTCTTCTCAAGACCGGCAATCACACGCTCGGTCTCTTCTGTAATCAACTTTAGTGTAAGCATCTTATGTGTGTTTATTATATTTCGGCCGTAAAATTACAAAAAAAACTGCACAAAACGTAACTATTCCCCCATATAATTATAATAAGGTGTAAAAAGACAAACCCCAGGCATCCTCAGCGAATGGTATTTGTCTGCAGTTTGATGTTGTTTGTAGAGTGGGGCAGGCTCACACTCAGGTTGGAATCTACAGAATAGCCCCTGTTTCACGGTACTCATCCGCTCCCCGCTCATCCGTTCATAATGCAAAGGTACGACACCGCTTTTTGTGGGTGAGAATTATCAAGAAATAGCGTACTGTGCCTCGTGTAGCGAGGGCGGCAAGAACACGAGGCAATGCGCCTCGCGCCGTGAGGCATCGCGGACTAGCAGAGCAAGAGGGGGATTATAATAGGATTATCTATTTCTTAATCCCCCTATATATAGTAGTATAATATTGATTTATTATATAATAAAAAGCTATAGACAGCATAGGTAATAGGGGGGGGGCAGGATGGCCATAGGGGAGGGGTTAAGAGGTAGATAATCCCTTTATAATCCCCACTCCATACAGAACGGGTTTACTTTCAGCCCTTGTTTCGTTGACTTTTGACGGAAAAAGGCGGACACTGACACAAAACATCAATCCGCAGACACTCTCCATCACTGGGGTGCCTGCGGATTGTGTGTTGTATAGTTTATAATGGCTTACATCGTTGAGGTGATGTAAGCCTATTATCATTATAATTATTCAGTAAGGGCGACAATCCTGCCGAAACCGCTCCAAGGTTCCGTTGCCTTGTAACTATCAATAGAAGCAGCAGGAACATGCAGGGTGGCATACGCTATGGAATAATTATAAAAAGCGCTTTCAGAATCATTAGACGCAGAAGGAACTTTCTTAGCATAGCAATAGACGTCCTTCAGTTCGAAGCAAGCATAGAAAGCATCCGGCTCTATGCTCGTCACACTATTGCCGATAATAACCGAGGTCAAACCAATGCATTCTCTGAAAGCATCCTTCCCTATGCTCTTCACACTATTGCCGATAGTAACCGAGGTTAAACCAAAGCAACCATAGAAAGCATACCACCCTATGCTCTTCACACTATTGGGGATAGTAACCGAGGTCAAACCCTTGCAACCATAGAAAGCACTCTCCCCTATGGTCGTCACACTATTGGGGATAATTGTTGTATTACACCCCTGAAGCAGAATATTTGACTCTGTTTTTATTATAGCATTGCAGTTATTTCTGGAATCATAGACCGAATTCCCCTCCTCCACTACAATTGAGGTCAAACCAGAGCAACCATAGAAAGCACTATACCCTATGCTCGTCACACTATTGGGGATACTAACCGAGGTCAAACCTTTGCAACCACAGAAAGCCTCATTCCCTATGCTCGTCACACTATTGGGCCACACTATATAAGTCAAAGTGGTCTTACTTTTGAACGCCTCACGTTCTATAGCAGTAACCTCGGATGCGAATTCTATTGTTCCATACCCCTTGGTTGAGGAATATGTATTTGACACAATCTTTGCACCACCAAAAACATCCTCGTTCTGAAAACGCACAATGATGTTGTCACTGGTGATGTAATAGATGATGTTGTTGGGGATGTCGCTGGGGATACCATTGGGATGCTCAATCTCATCCTCATCCTCACTACCTTCCTTGCTACCTTCCTCACTACCTTCCTCGCCACCATCGTTGTTTTCACCTTGCTCCGTGTCTGGAACAATGTCCTCCTTGCTGCACGATGTAAGGTTCACATTCAGCATGATGCCTAACATCAGCATCATAAACAGTCTGAAAATCTTCATTTCTGTATATTCTTTTTCGGCCTCCCTGCTCCCTCCGTTCGGCATTAAAGGGTATAAAATAAAGGTGTGGGAACTATATTTGCTTTATCCTAAAGTGAGGCTTCTCGCATTGCCTTTGGAACGGATAAAGCAATAGCCCACACCATAGGTTATGTAGATAGCCAATTATGGCTGTACATACCAACGATGTGGTGCTACCGCCATCATCTTCGTTCCAAGTCAAATTTTGCGAGAATTTCACTTATGAAGATAATTTCAATAACACCTTTTTCGGTAAAGTCCTTCCTCGCACCACCGCTGTGGCGACGGAATTCAGGGCAAAGGTACAATAAAAATATTAAATAAGCATGAGATTTGTGCAGAAATGAAAAAAGTGCTATTTTTGCACAGTACAACGAGAAAAGGATATTAACTCTTAAGATAAGCAATTATGAAACACTATTATGTCGAGGCAACTATATTGGCCGTTGCCATTTGCGTGTTCGGCACGTTTGTGCAAAGAGCCTTGGAACGTTTTGTCGACAAGGAGCGCACCGTAACCGTAAAGGGACTTTCCGAGCGTGAAGTTCCTGCCGACAAGGTGATATGGCCGTTGGTATACAAGGAACTGGGAAACGATCCGTCTGAACTGTACCAGCGTTTTGAGAGGAAGAACGCCATAGTGGTGGCATTCCTGAAAAAACACGGTCTTTCGGAAAGGGAGATTACGGTAAATCCCCCACAGATAAAGGACCGTTTTGCCGACAGTTGGAGCCAGACGGGCATTTCTGACCGCTATGTCGCCAGCAGTGTTATAATAGTAAACAGCGGGCAGGTAGAACAGGTACGGAGCATCATGAAGCAGCAGACGGAACTGATGAAGGCAGGCATCGCCCTTGTCAGCGAGGAGTATGGCACCAACATGGTACAATACGAGTTTACCGGATTAAACGATGTCAAGCCCGAGATGATAGAGGAGTCCACGAAGAATGCCCGTGTTGCTGCTGAAAAGTTTGCCAAGGATTCTGAAAGTTCTTTGGGCAGCATACGCCATGCCTCGCAGGGACAGTTCAGCATAACCAATCGCGACAACAATACGCCATACATTAAGAACGTCCGTGTGGTATCTACCATAGAGTATTACCTGACCGACTGAGAAGGGTATGAATTTGTCCTCCCGAGGGCAGGCGCCCGTCCTCCCGAGAGCAGGCGTCCGCCCTCCCGAGGGCAGGTGTCCGTCCTCGCGAGGGTTGTTGCAGGCCATACGGGAGCATTCTTTGATTAGCGTTTAGGCGTTTCGCCTGTTGGAACTCTCCACGCATTCTTCATGTTCCTGTAGGGGAGGAACTTGCACCTTGTTTGCTTCTGTGCTGTTTTGCCTGCTGGTCAATACTTGCCGCCGGTACGCTTTTTTATAGCAAAAGCCTCGATATTCCAATATTTTTATATATCTTTACGGCCTAATAATGACTTTTTGCACGTCGGTACGTGTGGAAGTCTGCCAAAACGAAAGTATATAAATATGAAGATAAACCTGATACAAACGGATATCGTGTGGGCCGATGCCAAGGCAAACCGCCAGCATGCAGAGAGCATCGTGCGATCGCAGGACAAGGCCGACCTCTACATCCTGCCGGAGATGTTCTCCACAGGCTTTGCCACCCAACCTGAAGGCATTGCCGAGGAATGGAGGGGGGAGACCTGTCCCTCATTGGAATGGATGAAGGGTATGGCCGTGGAAATGGATGCCGCCGTGGCGGGCAGTGTTGCCGTGAGGGAGGAGGACGGCCGCTATTACAACCGTTTCTGCTTCGTGCGCCCAGATGGAGATTGCACCTTCTACGACAAGCACCATCTTTTCACCTATGGCGGCGAGCACCATCGTTATACGGCAGGAAAGGAACGAGTGGTGGCAGAGTTCCGTGGTGTGCGCTTCCTCCTGCAGATATGCTACGACCTGCGATTCCCCGTATTTGCACGCAACAAGGCCGGCGAACCCTATGATGCGATTATATATGTGGCAAGTTGGCCCACTCCCCGAGTGGAGGCATGGCTGGCCCTGCTGAAGGCCAGAGCCATAGAGAACCAGTGCTATGTCTGTGCCGTGAACCGTGTGGGCACAGATCCTGCGTGCCACTATTCCGGCGGCACACTGATGATAGACCCTTATGGCAAGGTGGTGGCACAATGCCCCATGGATGAAGAAGCATACGTGTCGGCTGAAACTGACCTGGAGGCGCTTTGTGCCTTCCGCGAGAAATTCCCGGTGCTGAAGGATGCAGACTAGGGAAACGGAAAACGGAAAGGTGAAAACGGAAATCTGCGAGAACGCTGAATAATCCGAGTAATCCGAGTAATCAGAATAATCAGAATACTCCGACAACTCCGATTAATACAATAACACCAAGCCCCTCTGCAAAGGAGAAGAGGGCAGACAAAATAGACAATCAACTATGAAGAAACTACTGCTTGGAGACGAGGCCATAGCACTGGGTGCAATACATGCCGGTTTGGGAGGCGTGTATGCCTATCCCGGCACTCCCTCCACTGAGATAACGGAATATATACAGGCAGATGCACTTGCACGCGAACGTGGAGTGCATAGCCGTTGGTGTACAAACGAGAAGACTGCTATGGAGGCCGCCCTGGGCATGTCCTATGCAGGAAAGCGTGCCTTGGTGTGCATGAAGCACGTGGGAATGAATGTGGCCGCCGATGCATTCGTGAACTCTGCCATAACGGGTGTGCACGGAGGCTTGGTGGTGGTGGCGGCCGACGACCCCTCTATGCACTCCAGCCAGAACGAGCAGGACAGCCGTTTCTATGCCTCCTTTGCCATGGTGCCTGCCATGGAGCCAGGCAACCAGCAGGAGGCCTACGATATGATGCGCGCGGCATTTGAGTTGTCGGAACAGTTGCGCGAACCCGTGGTGCTCCGCATAGTCACACGCCTGGCACATAGCCGTGCCGCGGTGGAGGTGCGCGAACCCATGGAGGTGCAGGACAGAGGGATATGCCAGGAACGATGGGTCTTGTTGCCCGGCATTGCCAGGGGGCGCTATGCCGCCCTTCTGGAGAAGCAGGACGATATGCTGGCGGCTTCCGAGACCTCTATATATAATAAGGTGGAAAAGGGCGAAGGTTCCCTGGGCATAATAGCATGCGGCATTGCCTACAACTACGTGAAGGAGGCATTGGGGGACAAGGCTAATGTCCTGAAGGTAAGCCAGTATCCCCTGCCCGAATCCAAGATATGCCAACTGGCAAAGGAGAACGATGCCATAATGGTGGTGGAGGACGGACAACCCGTGGTGGAACAGCAGGTGAAAGCACTGCTTGGTGCCGATTACCCGGTGAAGGGACGTCTGACGGGCGACTTGCCACGAGCCGGCGAACTGACCCCCGACAATGTGGCCAAGGCCCTTGGCGTGGAGGGCAAGGAAACCATGCAACCTTCGGCTATAGTTGCACCACGTCCCCCGCAGTTGTGCCAGGGATGCGGACATCGCGATGTGTATACGGCACTGAACCAGGTATTGGCAACATACGCCGACTACCGTGTCTTTGGCGACATAGGATGCTACACCCTGGGAGCGCTGCCCCCATTCAAGGCCCTGGCCAGTTGTGTGGACATGGGAGCCTCTATCACCATGGCCAAGGGTGCCGCCGATGCAGGCTTCCATCCGTCGGTGGCAATCATTGGCGACTCTACCTTCACGCATAGCGGCATGACAGGTCTGCTGGATGCCGTGAACGACAAGAGCAACATAACCGTGGTGATTTCCGACAACCTCACCACCGGCATGACCGGCGGACAGGACTCTGCCGGAACCAGCAAGTACGAGGCCATCTGCACCGCCCTCGGTGTGGAGCCCGAGCACGTGCGAGTGGTTGTGCCCCTGCCCAAGAACATGGAGGAGATAACACGCATACTGAAGGAAGAGATTGACTATCCCGGCGTGTCCGTCATCATCCCCCGAAGAGAGTGCATACAGACGGCGGCACGCAAGGCGCGTGAGGCACGCAAGGCAAAGGAGAACGCCTAACCGCTTAACAACCAACGCAACCGACACACACATATTATGAAGAAAGACATTATACTTTGCGGTGTGGGGGGCCAGGGTATCCTCTCCATCGCCACCATCATAGGCGAGGCTGCCACCAGGGCAGGGCTAAACCTGAAGCAGGCCGAGGTGCATGGCATGAGCCAGCGCGGAGGTGACGTGCAGAGCCACCTGCGCCTGTCCACCGACCCCATATACAGCGACCTCATAGCACAGGGCAGCTCCGACCTGATCATCAGCATGGAACCCATGGAGAGCCTGCGCTACCGCCCATATCTGGCCAAGGAGGGCAAGGTGGTGACGGGCAGCAAGCCCTTTGTGAATATCCCCAACTATCCCGAGGAGGAGGCCCTGCAGGGTGCTCTCGCAGAATTGCCTTCCCTGTCCATGATGGACATAGATGCCGTGGCCAAGGATGCCGGCAATGCGCGCGGTGCCAACATGGTGCTGCTGGGCATGGCGGCAAGGCATTTGCAGATACTTGGCGCCGACGAACTCCGCGATGCCATACGCACCGTATTTGCACGCAAGGGAGAGGCCGTGGTAGAGGCCAACCTGAAGGCCTTCCAGGCAGGACTGGGCGAGTAGCAACAGATTCAAGAAGTAAAGCAAAAAGTGATGAAGAAGTTTCTTCCCAACGACAATAATCCCTTCTTCGACGAGAAGATGGAGACCATGACGCGTGCCCAGATAGAGGCATTGCAACTGGAACGCCTGCAGGCCACCGTTCAGCATTGCATGAACTCGCCGTTCTACAGGAAACGTTTCGAGGAGGCTGGTCTCAAGCCCGAGGACATCAAGACCCTGGAAGACATCAGGCGCATCCCATTTACCACAAAGCAGGACCTGCGCGACACATATCCCTTTGGCATGGCCAGCGTACCCTTGCGCGAGTGCACACGACTTCACTCATCGAGCGGCACAACAGGCACGCCCACCGTTATCCTGCACACACAGAAGGACCTGGAGGAATGGGCGGCACAGGTGGCACGCAACCTGTGGATGGTGGGATTGCGACCCGACGACGTGTTCCAGAACTCCAGCGGATATGGCATGTTCACCGGCGGTCTTGGCTTCCAGTATGGTGCCGAGCGCCTTGGCATGCTCACCATACCTGCCGCCGCAGGCAATTCCATACGCCAGATAAAGTTCATTACCGACTTTGGCACCACCGCCCTGCATGCCGTGCCGTCATACGTCACACGTCTGTACGAGGTGATGCAGAGCATGGGTGTGGACCCTCGCCGCGATACCAGGCTGAAGGTGCTGGCCATTGGTGCCGAGCCTCATTCCGAGGAGCAGCGCCGACGCATAGAGGAGATGATGGGCGTGAAGGCCTACAACTCCTTCGGCATGTCGGAGATGTGCGGTCCTGGTGTGGGTTTCGAGTGTCAGGAACAGAACGGCCTGCACTTCTGGGAGGACTACTACATAGTGGAGATTGTCGACCCCGAGACTCTGGAGCCCGTGCCCGACGGAGAGGTGGGCGAACTGGTGCTGACAAGCCTCTGCCGCGAGGCAATGCCCCTGTTACGCTACCGTACCCGCGACCTCACCCGGGTGCTTGGCAGAACATGCCCATGCGGACGCAACCATGTGCGCATTGACCGCATGCGCGGACGTAGCGATGATATGATGGTTCTTCGCGGCGTGAACATCTTCCCCATACAGATAGAGAAGATACTGATGACCTTCCCCGAACTGGCCAGCAACTACCTCATCACACTAACCACCGACGAGGACAACGACAACATGACCGTGGAGGTGGAACTGGAGGAACTCTTCACCGACGATTACCGCCGCCTGCAGAACCTGGCCAACCGCATACAGCGTGCCCTGAAGGACGAGATACTCCTCACTCCGCATGTGAAACTCCTGCCCAAGGGCACTTTGCCTGTTTCCGAAGGCAAGGCCGTGCGTGTAGTAGACAAGCGTACCGTGTATCAATAACAATTACATAACAGGTTTTTATGAAGAATACATTAAAGCAACTTTCCATCTTCATCGAGAACAAGAGCGGCACACTGATAAAGGTGCTGGAACTGTTCAGCAAGGCTAAGATACAGATCATTGCATCCACCATAGCGGATACCCAGGACTATGGCATTTACCGTGTCCTGTGCTCGGCTCCATGCGAGGCTTACACCATACTGAAGGAGCATGGCATCAACGTGCAGCTGACCGATGTGCTGGCCATTGCCATCGAGGACGAGCCCGGGCATGCCGCTCTGGCCATCAGTGCCTTGTCCCAGGCCGAGGTGAACATCCTCTACATGTATTCCTTCCTGTGGAAGGGCAGAGGAGTGCTGGTGATGCGCACGGATGAAAGCGACAAGGCCCTGGAGGTGATAGCAGAGAACGATATGGACCTGCTGAACGAGGATGACTTTATAATTTAAGACAACTATGATATTCAATCCGGAAATAGAATGCATGTCGCGCGAGAAGATGCGCGAATTGCAGAGCGAGCGTCTCATTGCCACGGTAAAGCGCTGCTATGAGAACGTGCCTTTCTACAGAAAGAAAATGGACCAGAAGGGTATCCGCCCAGAGGATATCAAGTCCATAGACGATATAACAAAACTTCCCTTTACCACCAAGCACGACTTGCGCGATGAGTATCCCTATGGCCTCCAGGCAGTGCCCATGAGCGAGATAAAGCGCATACATGCCTCTTCGGGTACTACGGGAAAGCCCGTGGTGGGCACCTACACGCAGAACGACCTTGACAACTGGGCGGAGTGTGTGGCACGTGTACTGGCCGTGGGCGATGTAGGTCCTGGCGACGTGGTGCAGGTGTCCTATGGCTACGGCCTCTTCACCGGTGGTCTTGGTGCGCACGACGGTGCTGGCAAACTTGGTGCCATACAGTTGCCCACCTCTTCGGGCAATTCCGAGAAGCAGGTGATGCTGATGCAGGACTTTGGCACAACTGCCCTCTGCTGTACTCCCTCGTATGCCTTGCACCTGGCAGAGGTGATGGAGAAGTGCGGCATCAAGAAGGAAGACCTGAAACTGCGTGTAGGCTTCTTCGGAGCAGAGCCATGGACATGGGGCATACGCCGTGAACTGGAAGCCAAGTTCGGCATCAAGGCAATAGACATCTACGGACTTACGGAGATGAGCGGTCCTGGTGTGGGTGGCGAGTGCCAGTATCAGGACGGCACCCATGTGATGGAGGATATGTTCTATCCCGAAATCATCAATCCCGACACACTGGAACCCGTAGCACCCGGCGAGCGTGGCGAACTCGTGTTCACATCGCTTTGCAAGGAGGCTATGCCCATCCTGCGCTATCGCACACGCGACCTCACGCATCTCATCTACGAGAAGTGCCGTTGCGGACGTACCACCGTGCGTTTGGGCAAGATCCTGGGACGTAGCGACGATATGCTCATTATCCGTGGCGTGAACGTCTTCCCCAGCCAGATAGAGGCAATACTGACGGAGTTCCCCGCTTTCTCGCCCCAGTACTTCATTACCGTGGATCGCAAGCACAACGAGGATACCTTCGACCTGGACGTGGAGCTGCGCCCCGACCTCTTCTCGCCAAATCCGGCAAAGCAGATGCCTTTCATCAAGTATCTCTACGACCGTCTGGTTTCCGTTACCGGCATCAAGCCCAACATCCACATACAGCCGCCTGGCACCATCGAGCGCTCGCAGGGCAAGGCAAAGCATGTGCTTGACAAGCGCGACTTCTCGGATTGGGAGAAGGGCAAGTAAGACATCATCCCCTTTGACTATCATATTTAGGAAATGAAGATATTTTCAGACGAACTTGTGCAGGAGGCGGCAAGAGTCAATCATGTCGCCGACCTGTCCCATGCAACGATAGGCGAGACTCTGCTCGTGGCGCAATATCTGGAACAGAAGACGGGGTTGCCGTTCATACGTATGGATCAGGGAAGCCCTGGTCTGCCTTGCAACGCTTTCGGCATAGAGGCAGAAAAGAAGGCTCTGGATGCCGGTGTCAACAGCCAGTATCCTGCGGCGGCAGGCATACCCGAACTGAAGGAGGCGGCAAGTCGTTTCGTAAAGGCTTTTCTGGACATAGACATAAGTCCGCGCGCCTGCATCCCCACCGTGGGTTCGGTGGCAGGCAGTTTCGGTGCTTTCATAGCATGTTGCCAGCGTGACGAGAAGAAGAATAAGGTCCTGTTCATCGACCCGGGTTTCCCGATACAGAAGTCACAGTTGCGCATCCTCGGCATAGGATGGAGGAGTTTTGACATATATCCTTACCGTGGCCAGGCATTGCGCGAAAAATTGGAACAGGAGGTAAGTGGCGGAGACATAGCGGCCATCATCTACTCCAACCCCAACAATCCCGCATGGATATCGCTGGAGGAGGAGGAACTGCAGATTATAGGCGAGACAGCCACTAAGCACGACATCATCGTCATGGAGGACCTTGCCTACTTTGCCATGGACAGCAGGCGCGACCTCTCACGTCCCTTCCAACCGCCCTTCGTGCGTACCGTGGCAAGGTATACCGACAACTATCTGCTCATGCTCTCGGCCTCAAAGATATTCTCCTATGCAGGCGGACGCATAGCCCTGGTGTGCATCAGCGACAAACTCTTCGACCGCCAGTTCCCTGCCTTGGCAAAACGCTATAATGATAGCGGAGTCTTTGGCCCCACGTTCATCGCAAGCATACAATACATGATTACTTCAGGCTGTACGGCCAGTACACAGTATGCCTATGCCGAGATGCTCCGCCTGTCATGCGAAGGCGCGATAAACTTTGTTGAGGATACCAAGGTTTATGCCGAACGTGCCCGAAGGATGAAGAAGATATTCTGCGACAACGGTTTTACCATAACCTATCCACGTGACGTGACGGAAGAAATTGGCGACGGTTTCTTCTTCTCCCTCTCGTATCCTGGCATGACTGGAGGCGAACTCGTAAGCGAACTGATTTCCTACGGAGTTTCCAGCATCAATCTGGATACGACGGGTTCCCTTGAACATGGAGTCAGGGCATGCACCAGCCGCATGCGCGACGAACTGTATCCCGTTCTGGAGGAACGCATGCAGATGTTTCATCGCGACCATCCAATGTTTTAACCCAAATCGGCCATTAGAGCGTAACACCCTATTGGCCGGTTTGGGTTTAAGATAGGACCTTTATAGACGTTCGTGCTTTCTGTATAATATCGCAAGGCAAACCACCGTACAATCTGCCGATAGATTGTATTATTTCACAAATTCTTTCCTTTTTCTCGTGAGTTCTTCGTATCTTTGCGTGCAAATATAATTAGAAAGAATGGAACATTTTTCCGACTTGGTAAAAAAGCGTCGTTCGCACAGGAAGTTTACATGCGAGAGAGTGGACGAAACGCAAATCCAGACCATCCTGGACGCTGCTCTTATGGCGCCCACGAGCAAGGGACTTCATAGTTATTCATTCTATGTCGTTGAGAACCCCGACCTCCTTCAGCGTTTGTCTGCATGCAAGTCTGTTGGAAGTCAGTTTGTGGCAGATGCGTCGTGCGCAATCGTTGTCGCAGCCAATCCCGAAACGAGTGATGTGTGGATAGAAGATGCCTCCACTGCCGCCACCTCCATGCTTTATCAGGCAGAAGACCTCGGACTGGGTGCATGCTGGGTGCAGATTAGGGAGCGTCTTGATGCAGAGGGCAACAGTAGCGAGAACATAGTTCGTGCAATATTGTCCATACCGGAGACTGAACGTCTTGTGTGCATGATTGCCATAGGACATAAGGGAATGGACAGGAAGGAACAGAACATGGATAGGATAGAGGCCCTGAAGCAGGAAAAGGTTGTCCGCTTGTAGGGCGTGCGCCAAGTGCACGGACAAATAACAGGAATAAGATGAAGGTAGCGGTCATAGGTAATGGCAGGGTGGCCACGCACATGTCTCGTGCACTGGCGGCGGCCGGTCATGAGGTACTCATGTGCGGGGGGCGAAACCGTCAGCATCCTGTACCTTCGGATACGGAAGTGCTGCTCATTTCCGTCAAGGATGATGCCATCGCTCAGGTTGCCTCCGAATTCTCAGACTGTGGATTTCTGGTCCTGCACACTTCAGGCAGCGTAGACATGAAAACCATACCTTCGCCCAGGAGAGGCGTACTGTATCCCATGCAGACCTTCTCCATGGACAGAGAGGTGGACTTCAGGAAAATACCACTGTTCCTGGAGACTGCAACCCCGGATGACATGAAGGTGCTATGCTCGCTGGCAGCCACATTGTCCGATGTGCTCATGCCTATGGACAGCGAGAAGAGGAGAACCCTGCATCTGGCGGCGGTATTTTGCTGCAATTTCGTTAATCATCTGCTCGAACTGGCGCATGGGCTGCTCTCTGAACAGGAGATACCGTTCAGTATGATGATGCCGCTGATAGAAGAAACCATAGCAAAGATAAATACAATTACACCCCACGATGCGCAGACAGGACCGGCAGTAAGATGGGACACCGGGGTTATTCGGAAACACATAGGCATGCTGTCGGAAAACCGACACAAGGAAATATACCGATTACTGAGCGAATCCATACATGCTGCGCATTCCGATGAAACAGATATAATATAATAAGGTATAATGATTAACTACGATCTGTGTAAGATAAAACTGATTGCCTTTGACGTGGACGGAGTACTCAGTGCCTCCACCGTACTGGTGGATGATGACGGGCAACCGGTACGGTCCGTGAATGTTAAGGACGGCTATGCCATACATCTTGCCACTAAACTTGGCATGCCGGTAGCCATCATTACCGGAGGACGTCACGAGGCCGTACGACGCAGGTACGAGAGTCTTGGGTGTAACGATGTCCATCTGGGATGCAGCGTGAAGACGCAGATATACGACGCTTTGCTCGAGAAATATGGCATAAAGGACGAAAATGTCCTTTACATGGGCGACGACATACCGGATTACGAGATAATGAAACGTTGCGGATGTCCGTGCTGCCCCAAAGATGCGGCACCGGAAATTCGGGACATCTCACTGTACATAAGCCATTGTACGGGAGGAATGGGATGCGGCAGAGACGTGATAGAACAGGTGCTGAAGGCACAAGGGAAATGGATGTCTGACCGTGAGGCATTCAGGTGGTAGGAATAGAAGTAAAACCTCAAACGACATACATGAAAATAATACTTGCATCAAATTCGCCCCGACGCAGGGAGTTGCTCGGTGCATTGGAGGTGGATTTCGAAGTCAGGACATTGGATGGGATAGAGGAGAGTTATCCTCAAGGACTTACTATGACAGGCATACCTGAGCACATATCCAGTCAGAAGGCTATGGCATACGCTCTTGCCGATGATGAGTTGTTGATTACGGCCGATACCATAGTGTATCTTGATGGAGAGGTTTTGGGCAAGCCTGCCAATGCAAAGGAGGCCTGTGCAATGTTGCGCAAGCTTTCCGGCAAGACGCATCAGGTGATAACCGGAGTAACCCTGCGAACCGTTGGCCGTTCGCACACTTTCTCTTGCGTTACCGAGGTTACATTCGCACAACTCGCAGAAGAGCAGATAAAGCATTACGTTGATAACTACGCTCCCTTTGACAAGGCAGGTGCTTACGGTATACAGGAATGGATAGGCTATGTTGGCGTAACAAAGATCAACGGATCATACTATAATGTGATGGGATTGCCTGTTCAGCGCCTCAATCAGGAACTGACTGCCTTTATGAATAACGATACAAATTCTTTCCTGGACAGTTTCATATATTGAGACGTATGGGGATAATGCAAACTTAAACAAATAACAATACAACCTATTATGAAAAATAAGATAATAATCCTGCTTGTTTCTCTGCTTTCCTTCGTTTTTACAGGGTGTTCGGAAAATAATGACGGTCCTGAGGTTACTCCTCCAAGTTGGAAAGGCTTTAATTATGTAGTCAAGAAAGTCGTACCTGACGGACAGACTGGTGAAAACGAACAGATCGAACGCGGTACTGTAGAGCCGGGAGATGAGATAAAGGTATATGCCGTAAGGAAAAATAAGGGCGCAAACATAGGTCAGATTTCCGGAAACATCTATGTGCGCTATACAATATCCCCAGAAAAGGGTGATGTCATATCCGGAATATTGGACAAACCGGTAACGTCACCGGCAAACAGTTCGTATACAGGATGGGAGGACCCCTATGCAGCTTTTGCATTGCCTTCCATTGATCAGCCTTATGATTATTTCAAGGTAGAAGTGGCATGTCAGTTCTACTTCAAGGCGTTCGGTAACCAGAACTCTATGGTTGACTATAGCGATCAGACCTCTCATGAAGAACCATATATCGGCAGCATCTTCACAGATCTTGCCAACTTCCATCCTATGAACGGTGGTTCTGCCAATTCCGGAAAGGTTGGAAACGAACTCAAGTACCATACAATATATTCGTATCCCCAATGAAAAGCATACGTGAACTATACAGGATAGGCATAGGACCTTCCAGCAGTCATACGATGGGGCCGCGTAAGGCTACGGAACTCTACAAGGAACGTCATCCAGAAGCAGTGGCATTCCGTGTGACTCTCTACGGTTCTCTTTCAGCAACAGGCAAGGGACACATGACCGACCGCGCCATATTGGATGTCCTTGAAGACGACAAGACGGAAATTGTCTGGTCCAAGCAGTTTCTGGATTTCCACCCCAATGGCATGATGTTTGAATGCAAGGAAGGAACGGAGGAAACTGATTTTTCGGATGCATGGACGGTGTTCAGCGTGGGAGGCGGAGCATTGGCGGAAGAAGGTCAGGACAGTATAGAACTCCCCGAGGTCTATGCCATGAATACCATGACGGAGATACTGCAATACTGCGAATGGTCGGGTAAAGGTTATTGGGAGTATGTGCAGGAATGTGAAGGTCCGGAAATATGGGATTTCCTGCGCGAAGTGTGGCACACCATGCGTGATGCCGTGGAACGTGGTCTGGATGCAGAGGGCGTATTGCCAGGCCCCTTGAACCTGCGCCGCAAGGCATACTCTTACCATGTTAAGGCCACAGGATATAAGGATAATCTGCGTACCCGAGGACTTGTATTTTCATACGCTCTGGCAGTGAGCGAGGAGAACGCTTCGGGTGGCAGGATAGTGACAGCACCGACATGTGGTTCGTGTGGCGTTGTTCCTGGTGTATTGTATCATCTGTGGAAGAGCCGCGATTTTTCCGAACAGCGCATTCTCAAGGCGTTGGCAACGGCAGCCTTGTTCGGTAATGTCGTGAAGACCAATGCTTCGATATCAGGTGCCGAGGTGGGGTGTCAGGGTGAGGTAGGTGTGGCATGTGCCATGGCCTCTGCAGCCGCCAACCAACTCTTCGGCGGTTCGCCTGCACAGATAGAGTATGCTGCGGAAATGGGTTTGGAACACCATCTGGGCATGACTTGCGACCCTGTTTGCGGACTCGTGCAGATACCATGTATAGAGCGTAATGCCTATGCTGCGGCACGTGCCTTGGATGCAAACATCTACAGCAGTTTCACCGATGGTGTGCACCGTGTGTCATTTGACAAGGTGGTGGATGTGATGAAGCAGACCGGACATGACCTGCCAAGTCTGTACAAAGAGACCAGTGAGGGCGGTTTGGCCAAGGATTACACACAAATGTCATAACAATCAATAAACAATACAGAATAGGTAACAATACACTAAGTTAAATATGAAACAGGAAACAGTAATAGAAAGCATCCTTGACCTGAATTCCACAAACGTGTGGAAACTGACAGAGCAGGACATAAAGAAGGCCTGGGACTCAGAGAAACTTGAGGGCAGTTTCGCAACCAGCGAAGACAAGTTGCTTAATATCATAAGATTGAGTTTTGAGGTTGTACACTACAATGCCGATGATCCGCGTGAAAAGTCAAAATACGAGAACGGGGAATGGACCACATTCCGTCATTGTAATGAAAAGAAAGGTTGGGTGGCTATTCGCAAGAAATACATAACCAGACTGACCGACCTCAGTTATGAGAATATACGCCATATAACCACAGCCACTTTGCTGGAACTTATCGACCGCAACTTCGGTGGGGGATGGGACAGTATAGCCTTGAGCCTGAAGGATATCATACTGAGCGGTTTTGAAGTAAGCACTACCACTTTGCCTGCAACCCGTATTCATGCTCCCGGCGGTACTTTGGAAAGAAAGGTCGCACAGGGCTTTGAGGTCCTTGAAATTGAAAAGGGCACATGGGTGGAAGCCATCTTTGCAAAGAAGAAGGAACCGTTGGCAAAGATAAGAATGAGCGAAGACAAGTACGATGAGGATGGAAACCTGCGTAAGGTAACCGGGAAACATCTTGATGAGGAAGAGGATTTGCCGGAGGAACTGGAAAACGTCAATGAGGAGGAGGCTGACAATACCCCGGATTACGAAATGATGGATGAGATGTATTATAGCAGTTTCACCGAAGGAGCAAAAAACAGACAGGATGAAGAGGATGATGAGTTCTCCGGACTGTCAATAGAGGAATCCGAGGAATAGTACTGTAAGCAGATATTACATATAATATAGACAGGTTCCGCATTATCAAGAGGCGAAGACTATATAAGGGTACGGAGTATCTTGGAGTCCTGATGGGATTCCTGATGCTGTTGTGCTCGTGTAGCAGCAAGAAGTATCTTGCAGAGGATGAATTCCTGCTTGACAAGGTAAGTATATCCGTGGATTCATCTGAAATAAGTCCTTCGATGTTGTCCGGATATGTACGTCAGCAACCTAATTCGCGTTGGGTGTCAGTGGTAAAGTTGCCTTTAGGGATATATTTGATGTCAAGTCCTAAAAGCAACAACGGACTGAACCGCTTCCTGCGCAAGATGGGCGAAGCCCCGGTCGTATATGACTCTGCTTTGTCCGAGCGCAGCAAAGTGCGTATTCACGATGCCATGTTCAATATGGGGTATCTGCATGCCAAAGTATGCACACGGGAGACCTACGAGGGGCATAAAGTTAGGGTTCACTATGATGTCTCTGCCGGCATGAGGTATTATGTGGACAGTATCCATTTGGATGTTGCTGATACGGTTATTGCCAAGGAAATGGACAAAGTTGCCGACGCAACACTTTTGAAGAAAGGCATGCCCTTTGATGCAAACATTCTGAACCAGGAACGTTCGCGCATAACGGCATATATGAATGATAACGGTTATTATACCTTCAACCGCGATTTCATCCGCTATGTGGCCGATACAGTTGAAGGGGATCATAGGGTACATCTGCGGATGCTGGTGTCGGAATACGTGGACCCTGCCGTAAACGAATCCCGGCGTCATCAGAAATACACCATAGGCAGGGTGCAGTTCAGCTATGACAGGAGCGGAGGGTCTCCGATATGGTTGAGGAAGTCCACGTTGAACAACAGCGTCAGTCTTATTCCCGGTGAATTATATCGAGAATCTGATCTTACCGACACATACAGTCGTTTGAACCGTCTTCCGGCAGTGGCTGCTACGAATGTACGACTTGAATACAATGACCAGGACAGTTCATTGATAGATGTGGATGTGGCAATAACTCCTGCCCGCCTCAACAGTATCCAGTTGGGACTGGATGGCACCAATACTGCCGGCGATTTAGGTGCCGCAGTAAACTTTACGTATCAGAACAGAAATGTCTTTCATGGTTCAGAGGTGTTTTCCTTGAAACTACGTACTGCCTTTGAAGCGATTACGGGTCTGACGGGATATGCCGACCAAAACTATTTTGAATACGGCATAGATGCCGGTATGATGTTTCCCGACTTTATCTTCCCGTTCATATCCAGGGACTACCGACGCAAATCAAAGGCTATCACCGAATTCAACCTGACATATGCCAGTCAGGATCGTCCGGAGTTTCATCGTCGTGTGCTTACTGGAGCATGGAAATACAGGTGGGGTGGGGCGAACGGCAAGAAACAGCATCGTTTTGATTTGCTTGATATCAACTATGTGTTCATGCCATGGATTAGCGAAACTTTCTACAACACGTATATAAAAAATCCGGAAAGTCGCAATGCCATCATAGCATATAACTACAAGAACCTCTTTATAGTGAAATTGGGTTATCAGTATCAGTATTCCAGTGAAGGACTTGCCACTCCAATGGGCATCTATGGCAAGGATGCATACTCCTTGCGAGTAGGCGCCGAGGCAGCAGGCAACCTTCTTCATGGAATATGCAATTTGGCACAAACGAATGTCAACGAGGATGGGCAACGTACTCTTTTCAACATCGCCTATGCCCAATATGTCAAGTTTGATTTTGACGTTTCCAAAAGCATCCGTTTCTCAAACCGAACCAGCATGGCCATGCGCTTTGCCTTAGGTGTCGCATATCCGTATGGTAACAGCCATATCCTGCCTTACGAGAAACGTTATTTCAGCGGTGGCGCCAATAGCGTGAGGGGGTGGAGTGTCCGTAGTCTTGGACCTGGTTCTTTCATCGGTACTGACGGCAACATAGATTTCATCAATCAGACAGGCGACATCAAGTTGGACATGAGCGTGGAACTGCGCATGCATCTGTTCTGGAAAGTGGATGGTGCCCTGTTTGTGGATGCCGGTAATATATGGACACTGCGTGACTATAAGGACCAGCCTGGCGGTCAGTTCAGATGGGATACATGTTGGGAGCAGATAGCCGTGGCCTATGGTCTTGGATTGAGACTGAACCTGAATTACTTCCTCCTGCGCTTTGATGCAGGAATGAAGGCTATAAATCCGGCATACCAGGATAGTGAGCGCCACTATCCTCTAATCAACCCTAATTTCAAGCGTGACTTTGCTTTCCACTTTGCTGTGGGACTTCCTTTCTGATGATGTTACAGATATGGATTTGCGTCCATCTCTTCGCCTACGGTGCTTTCTGGACCATGTCCGGGCAGGATGACGGTGTCTTGGGGTAGGGTGAAAATCTTGTGGGTGATGCTCTCCAGTTCCTGCTGGTAGTTGCCTCCCGGCAGGTCTGTGCGTCCTATACCCATTCGGAATATGGTGTCTCCTGTGAGAACCATCCTTCCCTCTGGTATGTAATAACACACTCCACCTGGTGTGTGCCCAGGTGTGTGCAGTACCTGGATGGAGGCTTCGCCCAATTGTAATAAGGATGTCTCGCTGATGGATGTTTCGGCTTTGGGCAGCATGCCGGATATATCTATGCGGAACCATTTCTGCACCATGTCGGGTGCCGCCTGATATACGGGTATTTCAGCAGGGTGGCACATGGGCGTAAGGCCGTATTGTCCGCAGACGGTTCCAAGGCCCAGGCAATGGTCGAAGTGCATGTGTGTCTGCAACGAGTATTTCAGTGTAATGGCGTTCTCGCTGAGGAAATCACTTATTCTTGCATGCTCGCTCTTTGTCCACGCGCCACAATCCACTATTGCACCCTCATGGCTGATGTCGTCCCAGATGATGTAGCAGTTCTCCTCTATAGGATTTACCACGAAACGCTTATAATGAAACATATACAACCTTTTTCGTTTCAAAGAATTCCTCCTCGAAGTAATCGCTGAGGCTTGTGATGAGGGTGTGTGCCTTCATGGGCAGTACCTCGTTTGCCAGTTCTCCGCCTTTCAGGCAGATGAGTCCGTTTGGCATGGCATTCTGTGCCTTGGAAGCAATGTTCTTGCGTACCAGTTTCACCAGATCGGCCAGGGGCATTACCGCCCTCGATACCACAAAGTCGTATTTTTCCTTCAGGTTCTCGGCACGTGTCCATTCCGTGGTGACGTTTGTCAGTCCCAAGGCCGTTCGTACTTCGTCGCATACGCGTATCTTCTTGCCAATGCTGTCCACAAGATGAAAGTGTACCTCCGGGAACATGATGGCCAGCGGTATGCCGGGGAAGCCTCCGCCTGTGCCGAGGTCCATGACACGTGTGCCGGGCTTGAAGTTGATTATCTGTGCTATTCCCAGAGAGTGCAGGATGTGATGCTCGTAGAGATTGTCTATGTCCTTACGTGAAATCACGTTGATTTTGGAATTCCAATCCCTGTAGAGGGCATCGAGTGCGGCAAAGCGCTGGCGTTGCCCTTCCGTTATGTTTGGGAAATATTTGTTGATGAGTTTCATGATCCTTGTCAATTGGTCTTCATGTATTGTCTCAGTGAGTCGTAACTGAGGCTTATGTATGTTATTCCGCTGGCATAGGGTGCAATGTCGTATTGTCCGAAGCAGAAGGTGACACTGTCCTTGCCGAGGCGGAAGTTCTCTGTCAGGTACAGGTCTCCAAGTCCAAGTATGCCGGTCTTCTCTATAAGTTCCTCGCGTGTGTAGCACTCGTTGTCCTTCAGGAGTTTTGCCAGCATGATATCCAGTATGGCCTGTTCGTGTGCGGTGTCCAGCACATCACTGACAGTTACGGCAAGGCCAGTCCGCTTGGAGAAGTTCAGCGTAAACGGCATGTAGGAACCGTGTGCTCCGCCGGTGTACTGGTCAATGGCATAGTGGTACACTATCACCGTGTCCGCGGCATCTGCCACGAAGCGTCCCTTTCTGTCAACGTGATAAGTGATCTCGCCGAATGTCTCGTCGTCAGGGTCATGGAATTCCGTCACCTCGGCCTTCAACGCATCGATTTCCTTGTCCAGAGCAGTGGTGATGGCAGTACGGATGTCGGCGTCGTGCCGGCCTGAAATGCATCGCTCGTTAATCTTGGCATTTATGCTATCTGCTATGACAGTTCCCGGTTTAAGGAAATGGAAGTCATAGTTGACGGAGATTATTTCGTCCGTAATATTGCTTATGTGCAAGGAATCGGTTATAAGGGGTGTTTCCTCCTCTTTCTTGTCCTCTTTTCCGTCTTTGCCTTTCTGCACGCATGAGACAAAGGAGAATGCCGCTATGGCAAACAGGCATGTAAACAACAGGCTTTTCTTGGTTCTTCTCATGGGAATCTGTTTACTTTACTTCCTCTTGTGGAAGATGATGTTAATGATGGTGATGGTGCCCAGTATATAGGGATAATATAAATAAGGTATGATGTCCAACGGATTTACAGATGCCAGTCCTGCGGCAATGAGCAGTTGTGCGCCCCATGGGATGATACCCTGTGCAAAGCAAGACATTGTGTCCAGTATGGAGGCAGAGCGTTTTGCTTCTATGCCATAGCGGTACGAGATACTGCGTGCCACGGGACCTACGGCCAGAATGGCAATGGTGTTGTTGGCCGTGAGCATGTCCACCGCCACCACGGCACCCGCAATGCTAAGTTCTGCACCACGGCGGGAAGAAACAATGCGCCCCAGGTTCATTATCAGCCAGTCAATGATTCCGCGCTTGCGCAACTGGTCGATTATCACGGCAGCCAGGATGGTTACGATAATCAGGTCATGCATGCCCAGGATTCCCTTTTGTGTCGCTTCCCATATGGATGCCATGTCCATGCTTCCGTCAATCAATCCCAAAGCGGAAGCCGTCAGGATACCCATAATCAGCACCCATATCACGTTCATACCTGCCAAGGCAAGAACAAAGACTACCAGATAGGGGAGTATGTTCAGAGGGTTGTCCACATTCAGTGCCGTCTGTGATTCTGTGCCATAGCCCAGAAACATGTATGCCACCACGGTCAGAATTGCCGCCGGCAAGGCAATGAGGATGTTGGCCTTGAATTTGTCCGACATCCGGCATCCCTGTGTCTTGGTGGCCATGATGGTCGTATCTGAAATGAAGGACAGGTTGTCTCCGAACAGGCTTCCTCCCACCACCACTGCCGTAGCCATGGGCACATTGGCGGAAGTTGCCGTGGCTATGCCCACGGCAATTGGGGTCAGCGCCGCAATGGTTCCGCAACTGGTACCTATACTAAGGGAAACAAGGCAGGCCGCCACGAACATTCCCACCAGTATGAAGTTTCCCGGCAATATGGCCAATGTTAGGTTTACCACACTGTCCACACATCCCATCTCCTGCGCTATGGAGGAAAAGGCGCCTGCCAGGATGAAGATCAGCAGCATCAGCATTATTCCTCCGTTGTCTTCTGTCTTTCGGGGTAGGGTAGAGGTCTTCTTCTCTTCCATTGTTGCGGTATTGTGTGCGCTCAGGCTAAACACGTGTTCTTCTTATCCGTAGATAATGTTGCCGTTCTCATCCATGTACTCCTCCAGTCCTTTCTCGTAGGTTGCCATGGCGCGCAGGCTCATGCCCATGCTTGCGAAACCTCCGTCGTGGAACAGGTTCTGCATCGTCACCTTGCGTGTCAGGTCGGAGAACATCACCATACAATAGTCGGCACATTCGTCGGCACTGGCATTGCCCAGTGGTGACATGCGGTTGGCAAAGTCAAAGAGTCTGTCCATACCTTTCACTCCGCTTCCTGCCGTGGTCATTGTGGGAGACTGGGAAATGGTGTTGATGCGCACATGGTGTTCGCGTCCGTAGATATATCCGAAACTGCGTGCTATGGATTCCAGCAGAGCCTTGGCGTCGGCCATGTCGTTGTAACCGAACATGGTGCGTTGTGCCGCCATGTAGGTCAGTGCCACAACGGAACCGTATTCCGCAATGGCATCCTGCTTCTTGGCAGCCTGTAGCATCTTGTGGAAGGAAATGGCGCTTATGTCCAGCGTCTTGCCCAGCAAGCCGTAATCCAAGTCATCGTATGTACGGCCCTTCCTCACGTTGGGCGACATGCCTATGGAGTGCAGTACAAAATCTATTTTGCCGCCAAGCACTTCCTGCGAACGGCGGAACACCTCCTGAAGGTCCTCGTAACTGGTGGCGTCGGCGGGTATCACCTCGCAGTTCAGTTGCTTTGCCAGGTCGTTCATCTGTCCCATTCTGATTGCTATGGCTGTATTTGACAGGGTGATTGTCGCGCCCTCTTCAACAGCCTTTATGGCAACCTTCCATGCTATCGACTGCTCGTTCAATGCGCCGAAAACAACGCCTCTCTTTCCTTTCAATAATCCGTAACTCATATTTGTATCTTAATGTTAGTGTTGTCATTTCAATCACAAAGGTAGTAAAAAAACGTTATTTATGCAAATTTAGGTTCATCTAAGATACGCAAAGGTGAGGCAATACCCCCTTTAAACGCTTCCCCATTATGCCTTGTATGGATATTTTGTTCGTAAATAGCATTAGCAGATGAAAAAAAGGTTTGATAGCGGAGTATTTACAATAAATTTCAGTACTTTTGCAAAGGAACATACAAAGTCATGAGTAGTAGATTCAGAGTTCCCCGCCAAATATTCATTCCGTATGTATTCGCAATGTTTGTTATCTGACTATATATAAACAAGATTTTCTAAATACAAATCATTATGAAAAAGATTCTGATTATGCTAATGTGTTTCGGACTTTCCATGGTCTGCAGCGCGCAGTTGAAGAAGGTGACCATAACAAAGGCGGAAGCTTCTGGTTCCTACAGTTCGAATCCCCCATCTAATGCCATTGACGGTAATGTTTCCACCTTGTGGCATTCGCCTTATGGTTCATCCGGTTCTACGACATTTCCAGTTACCTTTACTATCCATTTTGCAAACAAGGATACTAAGGTAGACATTGTCCGCTATGTACCACGTTCAGATGGCAGCAACGGCAATTGGGACGAGGTCCTTGTGGAGTATGACAACAGTTTTTCGGCCTCCATTACAAAATGGAAAGAGTATAAGACATACAAACTGAACAGAAGCGGTAACCCCTATGATTTCGACTTCAGTTCAGATGATCTCAAGGTCAGAAAGATTCGTTTTACTATAAAGTGCGGTGCCGCAAACCTTGCCTCTGCGGCAGAAATAGAGGCATACGTGATTGACAATTCAAAACAGGAGGCATTTGCCCCTTACTTCTCTGATGCATTGTTTACCGAATTGAAACCAGAGGTCACTTCAAGCGAAGGAATCGAAGATGCTGACGTTAAGACACTGGTTGACAATCTTCTGGCAGACAAAGAAGGGTACAGCAAATTCCGTGTTGGTGAATACGAACCCTATCGAACACTTTCTTCTTTGCAAAAGGAATTCAAAAGCAGTTCTACCTATAACCCTTGGGAAAATCCTACCGGAATTTATTTGGAGAAAGGTGACGTCTGCTATGTGGCAGTTGATGGTATCGTTGACGAGAAAGTTGGTCTGAGCATCAAGACATGGTGTGGTTATCAGACTGGCACAAACGAAAAGGGCGAAGCCACATACCAGCAAACGGAAGAGGGCAGTTCCTATTCGTTGCGCAATGGTTTGAACATGATTACGGCCACAACCGAGGGAAATGTCTTTGTTGATTATTTTACAGACAACTACGAGACTGCTTCCAATGTCAGAATGCATTTTGTAAATGCTCCTGTACGCGGTTATTGGGATCAAAAGACGATGACCAATGAAGACTGGAAGACAATGCTGTCAGTCTTGCCTGATGACAACAGCATAATTATTGTGCGCAGCGAACATGCACAGTTGGCATATCCAGTATCGGCTTGGAAGAAACATTGTCCTGTAAATGTAGATTCGTTAATGACCCTTTATCAGCAGGTGCAGTGGGCAGAGCGTGATATTATGGGTCTGGAGAAATATGGCAGACAAACAAAGAACCGCCAACTTTATTATGCTACGGTATATGGTTTTATGGCAGCAGGCGGCCATGGCGCATATTGCCATATCGGTAGTCTTGGTGCCATCATGGCTCCGGATTCCAAGAAATTTGACTTCTGGGGTGTGGGTCACGAATGGGGACATAACAACCAGATAACCCCTGGTTTCAAATGGAGTGGTTGCGGCGAAACCACAAACAACATCTATGCCTCCTGGGCACAGATACATTTTACAGGCAATCCCTCAAGCCTGCGCCTCGAGGATGAAATCAGCGGCATAGACGAATATTCCAATATGCGTGGCGGACGTATGCAGACCTACTTTGAGGAGGCGTTGCGCAAGGGTGTGCAGTGGCAGTTGCAGGACGGTCCGGACTATCATGGCGCTACACCTGAGACAAAGACAGTGGAAGGTTATGACCATAATGGCAATTCCATAGGTCAGGTTACAACCACCTCACGTAATTACGACCACTTTGTGAAACTGGTTCCTTTCTGGCAGTTGAACCTTTGGGGTACACTGGCGGGCAAATGCCCCGACATTATACCAATGATTATCGAGAGTATCCGCACAACCGATAGTTATGGTTCCAAGTTCAACACAAATGGTAAGCAGCAAGTTAACTGGATGAAGTTGGCATGCGACAGTGCAAAGATCAATCTTCTTCCGTTCTTTGAAAAGGCTGGTATGCTGAAACCCATCAGCGCATACATTGAAGACTATTCTGCAGGATGGAATATAATTGACGAGTCCATGATTTCCACTCTTGAGAAGCATGTGATATCCAAGGGCTATCCTGCATTTACCGAGGAAATAAACTATATAAACGGACACAATTATCATATATACCGTGATAATCTCCAACTTGAGGTTCCCGGAACCATGGGCACCGGTTGTACTTTGATTGGCAACAAGGTGAAGGTCATGCATAGTTCGGTGAAGAATGCCGTAGCATTTGAGACATACAATTACCAGGATTCTCTTATAAGAATTACCATGTACGGGTTGGGTGCCGATGATGCACATTCCTACACACAGGTACTGTATCCGTCTTCTTATGAAGAGAAGGATGCCTCCGCATATATAGTGGCTGTAGGTTTTGACGGCACCAGAAAGACCATCTATGTCAATGATAATTACAAGAAAGGATTGGATGCAAACAAATTCTATACATTTGTGAGCAAGAACAAGGGTAAGGCCCTTAGTTGTGGAACAAATACCAGTGTCAACCAGAGTGGTACGGTTTCCTGGAGTCTTTCTCGCGAGGCAACTCCTTCATCCATCAGCGCAATATGGTTCTTGAAGAAGAAGGATGGAAAATTGTATCTCTATAACCCTCAGAGCAATTCATATTTTACAGGAACGGCAAAAACAAAGACAACTTCACTGTGCTCTGAGAGTTCGGCACCTGCATGGGATATTTCTTATGACGAAAACAATGCGACCTGTACGTTCAACATGAGTGGTACAGACCAGTATATTAATTCATATACAGAGACAGAAACTGGTCTTTATAGTGGAGGCAGCAGCGATGCCAACAACATCTGGTCCGTTGAGGAGGTTAATAGCATCACTATAAGTGTTCCTTCTACTGGTTATTATTTGGGCTATTACCCCTTTGCCTTGGATATGCCCGATGGCATGCAGGCATTTGTTGTCGGAGAAGTGTTGACTATGAAATATAATGAAACGGATTATGAGTATGCCGTTCTTGATCCTATAAAAGGTGGTATTGTCCCTGCATTTACACCAGCGGTATATGTTGGTGAAGCCGGCAAGGATTATACCGTATCCCTTACGCCTAACTATGATTTGTCATGCGATGCGGTAAATCTGTTGCATGGTACAACATTGAAAAAAACGGGTTTCTCTACATCTGTATCTCCACTGTATAAGGTAGAATCTACCCAGGATGCTGGTGCGAGTGCTATTCTGCGTACTATTTTTAACACAAAGGAATTGGTTCCGAACAGTTCCTATCTGCTTAAGTCCGAGGTTGGAAACAAGTCAAAACTCTATTTGCAGACTCGCGATTTCATAACTGGTATCAGTGACATCAAGGGCGCTGTACAGGATACAGAGGAAATCCATTACGAACTGAACGGTACACGTGCAGGCAAGTTGCAGAGCGGACGTGTGTATGTCACCTCAACAGGTAAAACCGTTTTGGTTCGATAACCAATGTTATCGCCGTTTCGTTTGAACTGGCGAAAAGTCTGACGACAACATAAGAACAGGCACCTGCATCCCTTGAAGGGGGCAGGTGCCTGACGTTTTTGCCTATACGCATGTAGAAGTCTGATTATTGTTTTTTTGCATTCTTGTCTACCCTTGTCAGTACGAAATCGGTGGCGGAAACCCAGTCGCATTCGGGGTAGTCATTCGTAATGGCAGGGTCGGTGGTTATGCCGTAGGTGATGGTTTCACCCTTTTTCACCTTTATGCCCTCTATGCTCAGTACTGCCCATCCGAAACCTTCTCCATCGTTGGCCATGGCCAGGAGATTGCGTATACTGTCGTTGGCAAAGTGCGGATAGATGTTCTTTACTTCGGGCAGGGTTCCGTTGCCGCATGCCCATTTCCACAGGTTGCCTCCTTTGTTGCCGTGTGCGGGGATGTACTGCCTGTTTTCCGTGTCTCCCACGTTGGCAAAGAGGTATGCACCGTTGTCCTCTGCTCTTACCAGTGCCGACAGGGTGTATGTGCCGGGAGCAACGGTGTCCGTCTTCTCGGCAGTGAATATCAGTTTGTCGTAGTCGCACGCATCCAGATATCGTTTTTCCGCATCGCCGGTGGGGTAGTCGCCTGTCCATGTGCAACGGTTGCAGGTGTTGTTGATGATGGTGAAACCTGTTTCGTCCAAATACGGTATGTCCAGATGCGGCTGGGGCTTGAAGGTGGGAATGGGGTTGGGCATCCTTCTGTTTCTCCACTCGTCATTGTTGATCTGTTTGGCCACCTCAAAGCATTTGGTTATCGAAAGCGAGATGGAGAACACACCCCAAATCAGACAACCCAGCATCAGCAGGGCAATGAGGGGCTTCAGCCAACCTGCCATGGGTTTGCCGGAGCCGAAAATCCACCTCAGCAACAGGACGAACAATACGGCCAGGATAATCAGTATGCACACTACGCCCGAGGTGAACAAGGTGCCGGTGGATTCTGTAATAGCGCTCATGATACGTGCTTCTGTCTGTGACAGGATCATGCTGCCCATACCTCCGATTATACCGAACCATCCGGTAATCAGTGCAATTACTGCCAGTATGAATACGCCCAGAGGACCGAGGATAAGCAGGGCGAACAGTACCTTCAGACAACCCGAGCCGTTGTTCCTGTTGCACGATGCCCCCTGATTCGTCTGTGTGTTATGATCCTGTATAATCTGCTCGTTGATGTTATTGGGTGTCAACTTCCTGCCCTTCATCAGCAGTTTGTCCTCCGGAGTGCGTGCCAGGGGTATGATGAGCCACAGAATCAGGTAGGTGAGCAGGCCCACTCCCTCCACAAAGAAGAGTGCCAGCAGGAGCAGGCGCCACAGGATGGGGTCGCCGAAACCTATGTAGTTGGCCACACCCGAGCACACACCGCCCAGCAGCATGTTGTCGGGGTCGCGGAAGAGACGGCGGTTCTTGAAGTGATGGCGTATGCGCTCCCACATGGATGCCGTGCTGGGGTCGAAGTTGTCCTCTTCGGTGTATGTGCTACCGCTTTCTACGCTCTGCCCACTATTTTCCGTTTTCCGTTCTTCGTTTTCCGTTTGCTGCTCTCCGGCAATCTCCTCAGCGTTGCCTATCTTGCCTATAATCTCCTTTATTATCTCTATGCTGATGGCATCTGTGCCCTGTTCCTTCTTCTCCCACAGGAGTTCTGCCACGCGGTGTTCTATGTCGTCGGCAATCTCTTCGCCACCGTCCTTGCTGCTGAAGTAGCGCTTCATGCTCTGCAGATAGTTGTCCAGCAACTGGTATGCATCCTCGTCTATATTATATAAGGTGCCGAACAGGTTTATGGTAATGTTCTTTTTCATTGTAGTAAGTTTTATAGTTTTTCTTTGCAATTTTGACTTGACTTAACGTCGACCTTTGGTTCGTAGTCTTGAATCTGTTCACGCTTGGTGTTGTAGGGACACGGCAGCCGTGTCCGTTTTGCTTGCTTCTGTGACTTCTGTTTTCGGACACGGCTGCCGTGTCCCTACAAGTAGATGTTTTCCGTTTTCAGTTTTAATCCGACTTTGTAGTCTTGACTTTGTCTTAGTTGCTCACGCTTGGCAGAGCAAATAAATTATCTCTGCTCTCGCTTATTCGCAGTTTTCAGATTTCCGTTTTCAGTTTATTTACGGTGCCGGCCAGTTCGTTCCAACTCTGGTTCAGTTGCGTCAGAGCCTCCTCCCCGTCCATCGTCAGGGAATAGTACTTCCTGGGCGGTCCCTGTGTGCTCTCCTGCCACTCGTACTTCAGGATCCTGTCCTTCAGCAGGCGGTTCAGCAAGGGGTACAACGTGCCTTCTACCACTATCATGTCCGCCTCCTTCAGTTGCGAGATGATGTCGTTGGCATAGCACGGCCTGTGCCTAAGCAGTAGCATGATGCAGTATTCCAGCATGCCCTTGCGCATTTGTGCCTTTGTGTTCTCTACGTTCATACGATAGGTTTTTTAGTATTACACGACTCCTTTTTAATGTTCTTGCTGCAAAAGTAGGCATAATATTAGTACCATGCAATACAAGGTACTATAATTAACATTATTTTAACGTTTGTGTATTCGTGTTATGTAATGAAGACGAATGTGTAAATTGGTTAAGGAAGGGAATATATGATGTTAGGAAAATGCATTGATTATTAACTTCCTTAAAAAGGACCTCCCGAGGGCGGTCATCCGTCCTCCCGAGAGCAAGGCGTTGCCCTCCCGAGAGCAAGGCGTTGTCCTCCCGAGGACATGAATACGATTACATGGAGGCTGTTGTTTGCTTTTTTTCAGTTGACGGTGTTTTCTTCAATTCTTGTCTGTTCTGATTTCGGCATGTAATAATGCGTCCTATGGATAATGGAATTATTTTCCATATTGGATTTTGGATGATCTCTGTATAAGCAATGTGCAGCCAGTCGTATGTTGATGTGTTTTCCTGGTTCAGAATTACAGTCTTACGACGTTCAGGTTTTATTTTGCCGTTATAGGTTCCGCATGCGGGTCTTCGTTTTGACAACAATATGCATTATGTTTACTGATAAGTTTCTCTCTTCTATGTTCCATGCCTCCCTAAATGAAATTGACCTCAGGATTTATCTCGATGCCAAATTTTTCTAACACAGACTCTCTTACCAAATCAGAGAGTTCGGCAATCTCGGTTCCCTTGGCCCCTCCTGTGTTGACAAGAACAAGTGGTTGTATGTGATGAACGGCAGCCTTGCCATGGCTTTTTCCTTTCCATCCGCATTGTTCTATAAGCCATGCCGCAGGAATCTTTATCTGGTTATCACCCAAATCGTATTTGGGTATGTCGGGATAATCTGCCAGCAAGCGCATGAACGTGTTTTTGTCTATTATCGGGTTCATGAAGAAACTGCCGGCATTTCCCAAAACTTTTGGGTCTGGCAGTTTGGATTCTCTTATCTGGATGATAATCTTGCGCAACTCCTGCACACTGATGTCATCTGCATTGATGCCTGCTGCTGCTATCTGCTGGCGAATGCCTCCATAGTCGAGAATTGGACGGAAATCCAGGCTTAGGCAATAGTCGACGCTGGTAACTGCATACTTGCCCTTGAAGTCCGGAGTCTTGAAAATGCTGTGTCTGTACGAAAAGTCGCATTCATCGTGTGTGAATGTCTTGGCATCCCCGTTGCTTAAGGATATGCAGTTTACGGCATGAATGCAATTTCCGGCCTCGGTGCCATAGGCCCCGATATTCTGGACAGCGCTTGCCCCAACCTGGCCGGGAATCTTGCTGAGGTTCTCCAATCCGTACCATCCCTTTCCTATGGAATATGCAATGAAGTCATCCATGTTCATGCCTGAGCCCACTCTGACAACCGCATGTGTTTCACCTTCCGACAACTTCTTTACATATTTTATCTTGCTGAGCAGAACCGTGCCGGGGAAATCCTTCATAAACAAGAGGTTGCTTCCTTCTCCGATATGTATGAGGGGTTTGGGAAGTTTGTCAATACAAGTGTTGACTATATTTACCAGTTCTTCCTCGCTATCGTATGAAACAATGGTATTTGCGATAACGTCAATACCGAAGGTGTTGTGCTGCAAGAGTGATGTGTTATGCCGGATCTGCATTTGTTATATGATATATTTAGAGTATGTGTGGAGATTAGTTCTCGTATCCTGTCAACTCCCATCTTTTGTTCGTTTTCCTGAAGGTGAAAGTTTCGGACATGCCATTTCCCATGCTGATTTTCTCCACCAATATCCTTTTGGCATGTTTGTACCGCTGTCCGTAGCGTATGTTTGTTATGATTCCCTCTGGAATACCACTGTTTACCGTGTTCCACTGGTCTTTTGTAACAAATCCATCCAATGTCTGCTCGTCGTCTTCGGGATCCATCATGGATATGTGTATGGAACGTGCAAGGGATGCATGATTGAAGATTGTATCCCGGGTAAATCTTGAATAGAAGTATAGAAAATCGGCTAAGTCGCTTTTGTCAAACGGGATATGCCTTATGGTCTTCAGGTTCCATTTGCCTTTTTCCTTTATGAAATCAAATGATGTCAGCGACATGCCCAGAAGGTCTATTTTTTCCAGTGACGCAAATACCAGTGTCGTGTCTTCGTTGATGCTTTTCTCACGTTCGTCGTTATACAGATTGGTCGTATATTCCTTGTTCATGAATCCGAAGTCGTGGTGCCACTCCCCCTCTCCTATTTTTCTTTCATCTCCGTTTTCCAGGATTTCAGTCAAAGGAAAGATTGTCCTCTCATGTCGCAAACAACTGTCATTTATATAGTTATAAAGGAAATCGTCAAATAGTTCATCGGCACGGGCACTATACCTGTCTGCCGGATCCGCCTCCATGTCTGTTACAAGGACTGAGGTTCGGAACGAATCGGTTTTGGACGTTGCCGTCGGCGTATTGTCCGTTTGTTGACCGGCCGTTCTGGTGCAGGAAAAAAGAATGGCCACACCTGCACATATGTACGTACATCTTATTATATTTTGGAGACGCATTATTTCCAAGCGGCTAATTGTTGATAATCTTCACAAAAGTACACTTTTCTTTCCACATAGAGTCCGTTTGTCGTCAAAAATCATTAACTTTGCAGAAAATTTTAAATGACATGATAACAAAGATAGAAGAACTGGCGGCTGAAATATCCACACTAAGCGTCAACAACGCAGAGGAAGCAGAACAGTTGCGAATAAAATATCTGGGACGCAAGGGAGTGATGAATAATCTCATGGAAGATTTCCGCAATGTCGCACCTGAGCAGAAAAGAGAACTCGGTCAGAGAATAAATGCCCTGAAACAGGCCGTTACCGAAAAGATAAACGAATTGAAGCAGAGTGTTTCTGTCGAGACCGGTTTATGTTCATCCATAGACCTGACACGTACCCCCTACCCTATACAATTGGGTACCCGCCATCCTCTGACCATCGTTAAGAACGAGATAGTGGACATTTTCTCGCGTCTGGGCTTCACACTGGCAGAAGGTCCGGAAGTGGAAGACGACTGGCATGTATATTCAAGCATGAACTTTGCCGATGATCATCCTGCCCGGGATATGCAGGACACTTTCTTCGTGGAGGCTCGTCCAGACATCATCCTGCGTTCCCACACCAGTTCCGTCCAGGCACGTGTTATGGAAAGTACCCAACCTCCCATACGTGTCATTTGTCCGGGACGTGTGTATCGCAATGAGGCCATCTCTGCACGTGCACACTGCTTTTTCCATCAGGTGGAGGGACTTTATATAGACAGGAACGTATCCTTTACCGACCTTAAGCAAATTCTGCTGCTTTTTGCTCAGGAGATGTTTGGAGAGGAAACCCAAATCCGTCTGCGTCCATCCTATTTCCCGTTTACCGAACCAAGTGCAGAGATGGACATTTCCTGTCATCTTTGCGGGGGCAAGGGATGTTCTTTCTGCAAGCACACCGGTTGGGTGGAAATCCTCGGTTGTGGCATGGTAGACCCTGCCGTTCTTGAGGCCAATGGCATTGACAGTACGGTCTATACGGGTTATGCTTTCGGTATGGGTATAGAGCGTATCACCAATTTGAAGTATCAGGTAAAGGATTTGCGCATGTTCTCAGAAAACGATGTACGTTTCCTTGACGAATTCAAGTCGGCAAACTAAGCAGGTTTTTATCCGTCATCACCAAAAAAGACAATCCTCGGGAAGGCATGACATGCGTTTTCCCGAGGATTGTTGTTAAGGTCGGTTATACAACCAGTCTTGAACTGGCAGGGAACCTAATTTAACCCAAATCGGTCATAGACTGTTATGCGCTAATGAAACCTTCTTTTTGTCATCTGTTTCGTCACTTCTCAGTTACAATGGAACCCCATTGCGCCCTCAAAGTGGCAAAACATCTGCTCAAAAATAAAGGCTATTATCATCATAACGCTAATGACCGATTTGGGTTAAAGTGAAACTCTCGTATTCAGTCGAAACTCTCTATACGCTCATATCCAGTACAACTCCAACATCAATATCCCCACACTCCGAGTAGGCAACACAGTTCCCCAATAAGGAAACTGGAGTTCTCTCGTTGGGGAACTGGAGTTTCCTTACTGGGGAACTGACTTGGCCTTACCATGCGTGTGTCATCGTTCAAAATGAACAATGCATACACAAAACGGACACGGCATGCCGTGTCCCTACTGTTGCTGTCCTGCAAAAACTAAAAAAGCGCCTCCCCTATCGTCAGGGAAGGCGCTCTATTTATTGCAATTTAGAATTATTCGGCACTTGCTGCGGTCTCTTCAGCAGTCTCTGCTGCGGGAGCCTCAGCTACAGGAGCTTCTGCTGCCTTCTTGCCAGAGCGGCGTGTGCGCTTGGCCTTCTTGGCAGTCTTTGCCATGTTCTCGTCGAAGTCTACCAACTCGATGAAGCACATGGGTGCATTATCGCTGGCACGGTTGCCGGTCTTGATAATACGGGTATAACCACCGGGACGGTCGCCAACCTTTGCGCTGATGGTGCTGAACAGCTCGGTGATAGCCTGCTTGTCCTGCAGGTAGCTGAACACTACGCGGCGTGCATTGGTTGTGTCTTCCTTTGAGCGGGTGATCATGGGCTCTACATACTTCTTCAGAGCCTTGGCCTTGGCCACAGTCGTAGTGATTCTTTTGTGCATGATCAGAGAAACGGCCATGTTGCTCAGCATGGCTGCTCTGTGGGATGCAGTACGACTCAGGTGATTGAATTTCTTATTATGTCTCATAAGTTTTCTTAATCTTTATCTAATTTGTATCTTGAGATGTCGGTTCCAAACGACAGATTCAGACTCTCCAGCAAATCATCAAGCTCGGTGAGCGATTTCTTACCAAAGTTGCGGAACTTGAGCAGGTCGGTCTTGTTGTACTGAACAAGGTCGCCCAGAGTGTCCACGTCGGCTGCCTTCAGGCAGTTGAGGGCGCGTACGCTGAGGTCCATGTCGACAAGCTTGGTCTTCAGCAACTGGCGCATGTGAAGTACTTCCTCATCGAACTCCTCATTGCTCTCAGCATCGCAGTTCTCCAGAGTAATCTTGTCGTCGGAGAAGAGCATGAAGTGATATATGAGGATCTTGGCGGCTTCCTTCAAAGCGTCCTTCGGGTGAATGGAACCATCAGTTGTGATCTCCAGTATGAGCTTCTCGTAGTCAGTCTTCTGCTCTACGCGATAGTTCTCTACTGCATACTTCACGTTTCTGATAGGAGTGTAAATGGAATCGATGGGTATGACATTCACGTCGGTGCAGTACTCGCGGTTCTCCTCGGAGGGAACGTAGCCGCGGCCCTTGTTTATGCCAATCTCCATCTGCATCGTTGCCTTGGCATCCAGATGGCAAATAACTAAGTCAGGGTTTAACACTTCAAATCCAGTCAGATACTTGTTGAAGTCACCAGCCTTGAGTTCAGTCTTGCCCTCAACCTTGATGCTCACTTTCTCTGTCTCGAATTCATCTACTAACTGCTTGAAGCGAACCTGCTTCAAGTTAAGTATAATGTTGGTGACATCCTCCTTCACACCGGGAACGGTGGCAAACTCGTGTTCGACGCCGCGGATTGAAACTGTGTTGATGGCAAAGCCATCGAGTGAAGAAAGAAGTATGCGGCGCAAAGCATTACCTACGGTAGTACCGAAGCCACCCTCCAGAGGACGGAACTCGAACTTGCCGTACTTGTCGTCCGCCTCCAACATTAATACCTTATCAGGTTTTTGAAATGCTAATATCGCCATCCTTAATTATTATTTAGAGTACAATTCAACGATTAACTGCTCCTTGATATTCTCAGGAATATCTGCACGCTCGGGCTTGTGAAGCAACTTGCCAGACTTGGTAGCCTCGTCCCACTCGATCCAGGGATACTTGCTGTGGTTAAAGCCTGCCAGCGCATCGCCGATAACCTCGAGGTTCTTGGCACGCTCGCGAACGCCCACTATCTGACCAGGCTTTACTGCATAGCTGGCGATGCCTACAACCTTACCGTCAACGGTAATGTGCTTGTGGTTGACCAGCTGACGGGCAGCACGACGGGTGGGAGCGATACCCAGACGGTATACTACATTGTCCAGACGGCACTCGAGGTTCTGCAGGAGAATCTCACCGGTGATACCGCTGGTACGTGCAGCCTTCTCAAACATGTTGCGGAACTGCTTCTCCAGAACGCCGTAGGTGTACTTGGCCTTCTGCTTCTCAGCCAACATCACGCCATACTCAGAGGTCTTGCGGCGACGGTTGTTGCCGTGCTGGCCGGGAGGGAAGTTTCTGCGTGAACGTACTTTCTCAGAGCCCAAAATGGTCTCGCCGAAACGGCGGTCAATTCTTGATTTAGGTCCAGTATATCTTGCCATAATCTTTTACTTACTTTAATTTAGGTCCTTGGTGAATTAAACTCTTCTTCTCTTGGGAGGACGGCAGCCGTTGTGAGGAAGTGGAGTAACGTCGATAATCTCGATTACCTCAATACCTGCACCGTGTACGGTACGAATAGCGGACTCGCGGCCGTTACCGGGACCCTTAACGTATGCCTTAACCTTGCGCAGACCCAAATCGTAAGCGATCTTTGCACAATCCTGTGCTGCCATCTGGGCGGCGTAAGGAGTGTTCTTCTTACTGCCACGGAAACCCATCTTGCCGGCAGAAGACCAGGAGATTACCTGACCCTCGCTGTTAGCCAAAGACACGATGATATTATTGAAGGAACTGTGAACATGCAGCTGACCGAGAGCGTCAACCTTCACATTTCTTTTCTTTGCTGCAACTGTTTTCTTTGCCATATCTCAATTATTATTTAGTAGCCTTTTTCTTGTTAGCAACGGTCTTCTTCTTACCCTTACGTGTACGAGCGTTGTTCTTGGTGCTCTGGCCACGAACGGGAAGACCATTACGATGACGAACGCCACGATAGCAACCGATATCCATCAGTCGCTTGATGTTCAGAGAAATTTCACTGCGGAGGTCGCCCTCAACCTTGTACTCGGCAGCAATCACCTCACGGATCTTACCGGCCTCGTCGTCGGTCCAGTCACAAACCTTCTTGTCCTTGTCGACACCAGCCTTCTCCAAAATCTTGGCTGAGCTACTGCGACCTATACCATAAACATAGGTCAAAGCGATTTCGCCTCTCTTGTTCTGAGGCAAATCTACACCAACAATTCTAATTGCCATATACTATTATTCTTTTTTGCAATAAATTAACCCTGACGTGTCTTGAACTTAGGGTTCTTCTTGTTAATAACATACAAACGACCCTTGCGACGGACAATCTTGCAATCAGGGGTACGTTTCTTCAATGAAGCTCTTGTTTTCATATTTAATGTCTATTATTTGTATCTGAATACGATGCGACCCTTCGTCAAGTCGTATGGACTCATCTCCACCTTGACCTTATCACCGGGAAGGATCTTGATGTAGTGCATTCTCATCTTGCCACTGATGGTGCATAGTATCTGCGCTCCGATCTTGTCAAGTTCAACGCGGAAGTTGGCATTGGAGAGAGCCTCCACAACTACACCATCCTGTTCTATAACTGCCTGCTTTGCCATTATTACCTTACAGCTCTGTTGTTAATATTGATTCTCTATCTTTTCTATCTCCTCAAACGTAGAGAGGATTTCCGGTTTACCATGATGTATCGCGATCGTGTGCTCGTAGTGAGCCGCCCAACCGCCATCGCGGGTCTTTATGGTCCACTTGTCCGGCATCATCCAGATTTCACGGCTGCCCTGAACTATCATCGGTTCGATGGCTATGCACAAGCCGTTCTTCAGCTGCTTGCCGTTGCCCGGACGCCCGTAGTTGGGAACCTGCGGATCCTCGTGCATGTCCTTTCCTATGCCATGTCCAACGAACTCCCTTATAACTCCGAAACCTTGCTCCTCGCAATGCCTCTGCACGGCATGGCCGATGTCACCGATTCTCTTACCGGCGTATGCGGCCTCTATACCTTTATATAAGGACTCCTTGGTGGTACGAAGGAGGCGGTTCACCTCCTCGCTGACCTCTCCGACACGGAATGTGTAACAGGAATCTCCGTTAAACCCGTTCAAGAGCGCTCCGCAATCCACGGAAACGATGTCACCCTCCTTGAGAGGCTCGTCGTTCGGTATACCGTGCACCACCTGGTCATTGACCGAAGTGCAGAGACTTGCCGGGAAATCCCCGCCGTAGGGGTTGGGGAAACCCAGGAAGGTCGGTATCGCTCCATGGTCGCGTATAAACTCTTCTGCCACCTTGTCCAACTGCTTGGTGGTAACACCCGGCTTTATAAGCCTGCCGACCTCTGTCAGCGTCTGTGATACCAGTCGGTTGGCAGCACGCATCAAATCAATCTCATCCTCAGTCTTTAGAAATACCATCTTAGAGAAATCCCTAAAATTACTGAGCCATTCCGTTGCGGCCGTGGATGCGGCCACTGCTCAACAGACCGTCATAGTGTCTCATCAACAAGTGACTTTCAATCTGCTGCAATGTATCGAGAACCACACCTACCAGAATCAGCAAGCTTGTACCTCCGAAGAACTGTGCAAATTCCTGTGACACATTGAGAAGGCCGGCAAAAGCGGGCATACATGCAATGAGTGCAAGGAAAATAGAACCGGGGAATACCAAACGTGACATTATCTGATCAAGGTACTCTGCTGTATCATGACCGGGACGAACACCGGGGATGAAACCATTGTTGCGCTTCATGTCCTCTGCCATCTGAACAGGATTCATAGTGATGGCGGTATAGAAATATGTGAATGCTATAATCAAGGCAGCAAACACAATGTTATACCACACATTGGTATGATCGCTGAGGGCAATCAATGCCGCAGAGGGATTCTCACCTCCGCTTATCATCTGCAACAGGGTTACAGGGATGAACATGATAGCCTGGGCAAAGATAATGGGCATTACATTGGCAGCGAATATCTTGAGAGGAATGTACTGACGTGAGCCTCCTACCTGCTGACCTGCATACATTCGCTTGGCGTACTGTACAGGCACCTTGCGTGTACCCTGAACCAACAGAATGGCAGCACAGATAACGAGCATGAGAATAACCAACTCTACGGCGAACATTATCAGACCGCCACCGCTAAGGTTATTCAGACGTGCCACAAGTTCCTGACCGAATGCCTGGGGAAGACGGGCGATAATACCGAGCATGATAATCAGTGAAACACCGTTACCAATACCCTTGTCGGTAATACGCTCACCCAGCCAAAGGATGAACATGCTGCCTGCGGCAAGAATGATGGTACTGGAGATAATGAAGAACGTCCAGTCCAACTCGGGATTCAAGGCACCGGCAGCCTGCATACGGAGGTTAATCAGATAAGAGGGAGCCTGGAACAGCAGAATGATGATTGTCAGCCAACGGGTGTACTGATTCATCTTTCTGCGTCCACTCTCACCCTCACGCTGCATCTTCTGGAAATGAGGAACAACGAAGGCAAACAGTTGAATTACGATTGAAGCCGAGATGTATGGCATTATTCCCAATGCAAAGATAGATGCATTTGAGAAAGCACCACCAGAGAACATGTTCAACAGAGACATCAGACCGGTGTTTGTCTGCTCGTGCAACTGGGCCAATGCGTTAGGATTGATACCGGGAAGCACGACAAACGAACCGAAACGATATACTGCTGCCAGAGCCAAGGTCCACAAGATACGGGTTCTCAGGTCCTCAACGCTCCAGATGTTCTTTATGGTTTCAATAAACTTTTTCATACTGTTTACAGTTTAGTAGCAGTACCACCGGCAGCAACGATAGCAGCCTCGGCAGACTTAGAGAAGGCATTTGCAGTAACCTCAACCTTAGCGCTCAAAGTGCCGTTACCGAGAACCTTAACAAGTTGGCCGGCCTTGGCAAAACCTGCAGCAACAATCTCGGCAACACCGATTGTGGTGACGCCCTTCTCGGCCATTGTCTGCAGAGAGCTCAGATTTACTGCCTGATACTCTACATGATTGATATTCTTGAAGCCGAACTTAGGCAGACGACGCTGCAAAGGCATCTGACCACCCTCGAAACCGATCTTCTTCTTGTAACCGGAACGAGCCTTGGCACCCTTGTGACCACGGGTAGAAGTACCACCCAAACCACTGCCGGGACCGCGACCAATTCGACGCTCGCTGTGAGTAGAGCCTGCAGCGGGCTTCAATGTATTTAACTTCATAACGTTTTCAGTTTTTTAATTGAATAAAACTTGAATTAGTCAATAACCTTCACCAAGTGATGAACAGTCTGAATCAAACCGCGTGTGCAGGCATTGTCCTCCAGCTCGACAATCTGATTCAACTTCTTCAGGCCCATAGTATCCAGGGTTGCCTTCTGGCGCTTAGGAGCATGGATACGGCTCTTGACTTGCTGTACTTTAATAGTTGCCATAATACGTTTCTCCTTTACTAAGTTTAACCACGGAATACTTTCTCCATACTGATACCACGGCTCTGAGCCACCTGACGGGCATCACGCATGCTTGCAAGAGCAGCGATAGTGGCCTTTACCAGGTTGTGGGGGTTGGAAGAACCCTTTGACTTGGCCAGACAGTCAGTAACGCCTACGCTCTCCAACACGGCACGCATAGCACCACCGGCAACAACTCCGGTACCGTGTGAAGCAGGCTTGATGAAAACCTCTGCACCACCGAAGTGAGCTGACTGCTCGTGGGGAACGGTTCCCTTGAGCACCGGTACGCGAACCAAGTTCTTCTTTGCTGCCTCAACACCCTTGGCAATGGCAGCAGTTACTTCGCTTGCTTTACCGAGACCGTAACCGATAATGCCATTCTCGTTACCTACAACAACAATTGCAGAGAAACTGAATGTACGGCCACCCTTGGTAACCTTGGTTACGCGGTTGATAGCAACCAATCTATCTTTCAATTCAACGTCGTTTGCGACTTTTACTCTATTATTTACTGCCATATTCATTAGAATTTAAGACCTCCATTACGTGCAGCATCAGCCACTTCCTTAACTCTTCCGTGGTAGAGGTAACCGTTACGGTCAAAAACAACCGTTGTGATACCAGCCTCAATTGCCTTCTTTGCAATGAGTTCACCTACCTTAGCAGCCTGCTCCTTCTTGGGCATTGCCTCAAGACCAAGAGAAGATGCAGCGGCCAATGTGCGACCTGTCTGGTCATTAATTATCTGAACATAGATCTGCTTGTTGCTGCGGAAAACGCTCATGCGAGGACGCTCTGCAACACCTGAAATCTTGTTGCGCACTCTGTATTTAATCTTGATGCGTCTTTCTATTTTTGTTGTCATATGCTTACTGTTTTACTAAATTACTTTGCACCAGCTGACTTACCAGACTTGCGACGGATAATCTCGCCAACAAACTTAACACCCTTGCCCTTATATGGCTCAGGCTTGCGGAATGAGCGAATCTTAGCGCAAATCAAGCCAAGCAACTCCTTGTTGCAAGACTCCAAAATGATAAGAGGATTCTTATTTCTCTCAGACTTAGTCTCAATCTTAACCTCTGCAGGGAACTGCATGTAGATTGGGTGAGTAAAACCAAGCAACAACTCGATAGAATTGTTAGGCTTATCGTTAACACGATAACCAACACCAACAAGCTCAAGCTCTTTGCGGAAACCGGCAGAAACACCGATTACCATATTGTTGATGAGGGCGCGGTAAAGACCGTGATATGCATGCTGCTGCTTTGTAGCCTCTGCATAAGTCTCGCAATTGGCATACTTTACAGTAAGAGTGCCATCCTCAACAACTACTGCAATAGAAGAATCAATCTTCTGTGAAAGTTCACCTTTAGGACCTTTTACAGTTATTACGTTATCATCGCTCACTGCGATTGTAACGCCTGCGGGAATACTGATGGGCAATTTACCTATTCTAGACATATCTCAATCCTCCATAATTAGTAGACATAGCAGAGAACCTCGCCACCAATTTTAGCAGCAGTTGCCTCTTTGTCTGTCATTACACCTTTGGATGTCGACAAAATAACGAAACCCAATCCATTAATCACTCTGGGCATATCTTTGTATCCCGTATAACGACGCAAACCGGGTGATGAAACGCGAACCAGGTTCTTGATAGCGTTCACTTTGTTTACAGCGTCGTACTTCAAGGCAATCTTGATTGTGCCTTGAGGGCCATCCTCAACGAACATATAGTTCAAGATGTGAGCCTTCTCAAAAAGAATCTTAGTGATTTCCTTTTTGAGGTTAGAGGTAGGAACTTCAACCACTCTGTGCTTTGCTTGAATGGCATTTCTCAACCTCGTCAAATAATCTGCAATAGGATCTGTCATAAAAATTAATTTTAAATTGATCAGGACTTCCCTGACAATATTTATAT
>JAZURY010000007.1:0-20872 GCA_045606445.1 Bacteroidaceae bacterium | reverse complement strand
GGTTTACGGAAGATGTCGGCGCGAGCGACAAACACTTTTCTCTCGGAATTAATAGAAAGCACCGCCAGCGCATCTTGCAGCGCGTTGGTGTGATTGGGAGCAAAGATAACCGCTCCATCGGTTGGGATATTCTCCTCTCCTACGTATTTAATGTGTCGGTACGAATGTCGGAACATCCAGTTCACCAAAGGGAGGAGAATGCGATAACCACGATTTTCATCATGTATCTGCTTCTTCATATCTTCTCAGATTTTGATTCAGTGCTGCAAAGGTACGGATTTTTTCTGGAACGAGCAAATAATTCCACCGAAAAAGACATTTATGATAAGCAGAACGGCATAATTTTTGCCTATAATATGAAAAATTAATTTAGTTTTAAGTTTGTTATAGGAAGAAAACTTTACCTTTGCAGCAGATTTAATAAAAATAATACATTTGCTGCGTTATGGAAGGAAAGCAACCCCAAGAAAGAAGCAAAAAGCAAAAGACAGTACGCTTTTTCGTGATTGTATTTATCTGCCACATCATCGGCTTCGCGCTGATATGGTTGGTGCAACATTTTATTAACTAAAAACCTAATGCCTTATGACAACAATCTATGATTTTGCGGCACTCACCAATCGCGGTGTAGAAAAGTCGTTTGCAGACTATCGTGGCCAAGTGCTATTGATCGTCAATACCGCCAGCAAGTGCGGTTTTACCCCTCAGTACAAAGAACTGGAAGCATTGTATCAGAAGTACAAAGATGCTGGTTTAGTGGTGATTGGCTTCCCTTGTGACCAGTTTGCCCACCAAGAGCCAGGCACAGATACGGAGATTGAACAGTTCTGCCAAATCAACTTCGGAGTGACCTTCCCACTGATGAAGAAGATTGAGGTGAACGGCGACAACGAGCATCCGCTCTACACCTTCCTGAAGGCACAAGCAGGGGGTTGCTTTGGTAGAAATATCAAATGGAACTTCACGAAGTTTCTCGTTTCGCGCGATGGTAGTGTGATCAAGCGATATGCTCCTGCCACCAAACCCATGAAGATTGAGAAAGATATTGTGGAGATGCTGAAAGCGGCAGAGCCGCTATAGTTTAGTGAACGGCACCTGTAGGTGCTTACTGTTTAGAGATTTTTTTGATGCCATATAATACGAAAAAGAGGCACACTCGTTCATGAGGTGCCTCTTTTTTATCTTCAGTGTTTGGGTGGTTTTGTGCCGAAGATTGGAAAAGCGTGTAAAAAACATGTATATTTTATAGGAAAAGCGTGTATTTTTTGCAAACAAAATATAAGAAAAGCGTGTTTCCTCTTGCACAATTCAAAATAAAGCAGTATCTTTGCAGCGTTTTTTAGAATAAAATATATGCTACAGCGTAAATTTACAACAGACTTATCCCGTTTTTTGCAGGAGGAACCCGATAAGATTATGCTCGTCAACGGAGCCCGTCAGATTGGAAAATCATACCTTATCCGCTATGTGAGTCAGCAACTATTTGCCAATTACATAGAGATTAACCTGCAAGAGGACAAGGAAGGTGCGCGTACCTTCGCAAATGTACATTCGGTACAGGATTTCTATGTGCAGTTGGGTATCTTTGCAGGACAGCGCTTGGGGAGTCGCGAAGACACAATTGTGTTTTTAGATGAGATACAAGCATATCCCCATTTGCTGACCTTGCTAAAGTTCCTCAATCAAGATGCACGGTACCGCTACATAGCCAGTGGTTCGCAGTTGGGTATTGCTCTGAAGATGACTCCCTCTACTCCGATGGGAAGTGTGGCTATTAAGCAGATGTATCCATTGGATTTTGAGGAGTTTTTATGGGCAATGGGTGCCAATACAGAGTCTATTGCTGCGATTCGTTCGCAATTTGAGAGACGCGAGTCGGTGAATGAGTCAATGCATGATTATCTATTGCGATTGTTTCGATACTATCTAATTGTGGGTGGAATGCCAGAGGTAGTCAACCAATTTGTGCATGATCAAAACATAGCCAAAGTGCGTGCTATACAGCAGGATATCATTGAATTATATCGTGTAGATGCCTCGCAATATGACGAAGAACAAAAGTTGAAGATACGCACTATTTATGATCTCATTCCATCAATATTGGAGAACAAGAAAAAGCGTGTGGTTTATCGCGATATTGAGCATAATAAGAATAAGCGTTATGAGCACTATGAGGAGGAGTTTGATTATTTGACAGCTTCAGGCGTGGCAATGGCGGTGCGTGCCATCAGCAATCCGCATTTTCCGCTGAAAGAGAGCGAGCAGAAAAATCTGTTGAAATTGTATCTCAACGATGTAGGCTTGCTAACTTGTTTGTTATACGGAATGAATGCGAATGCTATTTTAGAGGATATCAAGAGTATCAACTTAGGAACTGTGTATGAATCGGCTATTGCGCAAGAGTTACATGCGCATGGATGTCCGTTGTTTTACTATGATAATAAGAAACTTGGAGAGGTAGATTTTATTATTGATGATTATAGCAACTTATCTGTTCTGCCAATAGAGGTAAAGTCTGGTAAAGACTACTATGTACATAGCGCGTTGGACAAGTTTATTGCTAATGAGGATTACTCGGTGAAGGATGCTGTGGTTCTTTGCAACCAACGCGAGGTAAAGATAGATAAAAACGGAATAACATACTTGCCAGTTTATTATTCCATGTTTATTGCTGGAAACAAGAGCACCAAGGATATGGTTTTGTTTATACCAAAAATGCCTGAATAACTATGATGCTCGATTCTGCTACAATTTGTATCCGTAGCATTCATACGATGAAAGAGGTTGTAACTAAATTCTATAATAAACATGTGCAGAACAGAATTGTTGAAATTATGCCTATATTACAAAGATGAGAAAGAGTGTCCATATCCTAAAAATGATGCGAGACAAAATTTCTGGTTTTATGAGAAAGCATGGGTGTATATGGAGTTAAATGCAAGCAATCTTATCGAACAATACCAAAAAAGATATATAGAAAGTATATTTTATGAAAAGACTAAAGATAATGTACCCATAAGACTAAAAGCCTTGCTGTATAATCGTTATTGTCATTTCGTGGATTTTCAGGGTGTAGGATTTTTGGAATATTATAGGAGGTATATTAATGGTATATCATAAGCATGCTTGCGCGTACCACATCATTTTTTCTTGAAATTGTTAAAGCAATCCTTGACATAATAAATGAACATTTAATGATGTTCATTGAATCTTCCAAAACATATATTAGCTGTTGCCTTCTTATGAGATGTGAATCGTTAGACAGATTTATTCTATTTTTCTTTGTGGATGAAGTACAATAGATATAGCATCTGTTTCGTATTCATACATGGTGAGTAGTCTATATAATTGGCGAAGTTTGTTGTGTGTGTTACATGCAACCTTAAGATATAGATTTTCGGAGATTGGGTTAAATCCTTCTTCTGGATGTATTTCATAGAATCCTTCTTGAGGATTTTGTGCCAAATAATTTAATTTTGAGTTGTCTTTTTCATACAATGTTTTTACGATACGAGTAAAAGCATCAGCCCAACTATCCACATTAACAACTATGCCTTCAAAACGGTAACTCTTGATATATCTTCCTTTAAATTCAAATTCGGCATCAATAGGAATAAATTCCTCTTCTGACACGATTGGTTTATAGTGAGTTGTTGGATATGGCCATATTTTGCAAGCTTGTTCTGCAAACCAATTGCAACGCGTTTTTATGTTTTGTAGAGTCCAATGTTCTTGTTCACTCACATACTTATTCATTGCTACACAACTATCTTTAAACCCTTTCATATCATGCAAGGTAGGTATGCCGTCACGCTTCTCAGAGAATTTGCGGTTACTATACTCTGAGTTATATGCAGTCAATGTTAAGTTTCCTATATTATGCAACCACTTATTGTATTCTTCTTCTGTAATATCTCCCAACTCTATTTTCCAATCATCTGACAGAGTTTGTGGCATAATATGCTCAATACTTAATACACCATCCTCAATTTTCATTTTCGTACCAACCGCCTCTTTATTCATTGCTTCTTCAAATTTATAGAACAAATACAAGCGATAGTTACTTCTCATCTTATATACTTCTCTTTCTTCAAAACTCAGTTTAAACTTTTCATCATTTGGAAACTCCCAATAGGTAATACCATGTTGAAGTAAGTAGATGAAAACATCAAGATATGTGAAATTATCATACATCATTTTGATAATTCGATTATGAAGATTCACAAAAATCTTGTTTAGTCCAGTATTGTAGAATCCACTCATAATGCGGCGGAAAAGAAATACCTCAAGCACTCCTAAAACTTTTTCTACTTCATTATCGGAAATACCTCCTTGTTTGTGGTAAGCCAATAATGCTAGCAAAAATGGATATGTAGTAGTTAATTCTAACTGCTCCAAATCCGTCATTATGGCGTTCGCTTTATTTGTGCCTATTTTTGACTCCTTAATGGATTTGAAAATAGTTGCATAATATTTTAGATCTTCCAACAAGGGTTCTACATCACTGGCATAATTCTCTAACACGAAATCCTTAAACACTTTGTAAACATCATTTCTATTAGGAATATAATTCAATCTCATGGTAAGATAATCTCGCATGAAGTCTTCCATATAGATATTGGTGCTAATTTCTATAGGCAACCAATAATTATTGTAAATATGTTCTTGTCGTTTTGCATCAAGATTCATCAATACAAAATTGCGTATTTTATCTGTTTCATTGAGACTGACACCAGTAGAATTGATAGTTTCAAATACAAGTTGAGCATTATCTCCATATTGTGGTTCTAATGAAATCTGTACAAATTCTAACCTGTTTTTTATTGCTTCGTAAAACTTTGTTGCATCTACATTTTGGGATATTAGTTCGTTGTAAAAGAATTTGTAGTTGATAGTTATTTGTGATGTCTCAATATAATTTTGCGCATCACCAAATAATGCGTCATAAGCTTTGCAATCATCACGAAACGGTTTTAATTTCATGCGATGTTCTTCTGTACTACTGAATTGATTAACAAGAAACTCGTATTCAATTTGATTAGCAAGAGATGGATTTGTGACCTCTATTTCGCCATTTTTGATGGCATTTCGCAAAGCAAGTAATAGAATAGATATCGTTGTAATACGCTGTTGCCCATCTATCACAATAAAAGAATCCGCATGATCTACAAAGACAACACTTCCGATAAAATGTTTTTTTTGATCATCATTACAGATACTTAGTATATCGTCAAATAATAACTTGCAATTTTCTTTTCTCCATGTATAATTGCGTTGATATACTGGTACCACCAAAGGTTTGGTACTATGAAAGAATTTCGCTAAAAAAGTTTCTTGACCTCTCATGATATTGGAATTTTATTTAATACTAATTTGGATTTTGTTTTTTATTCGGCAAAGATAGTGAATTATTTTGAATTGAGCAAATAAAAATGCCATTTATGCGGATTTTATCTGATTGATAACACATATTTCTACTTTCGAGAGTCAACCTTTTTAGGACTCCAGTCAACCTTTTCAGGAAACGAGTCAAAAAAGTACGTTTTTTAAGATTATATATCAGTAATCGAGTCAATCTTTTTCAGGTTTAGTCACAGGGAGTTGAGTCGGAGTTCTTTCGGTCTTCTCCCGCTCGTCGGTCGGTAGAATTAGGGAAGGTATAAGAAAGAGAAAAGAAAGGGCTATCTTAATAATTGTACCAAAACAAAAAAAAGAGGCACTCAATATGAGTGCCTCCGCTGTATATCTTAATAGGAAATATTAAGCGTTTACAGTAGCCATGTGAGTGATGAGGTCGAGAACCTTGTTAGAGTAACCGATCTCGTTGTCGTACCAGCTAACAACCTTAACGAAGGTGTCAGTCAGAGCGATACCAGCCTTAGCGTCGAAGATAGAGGTGCGAGCGTCGCCCAGGAAGTCTGCAGATACAACGTCCTCGTCAACATAACCCAGAACACCCTTCAGCTCGTTCTCAGAAGCAGCCTTCATTGCCTCGCAAATCTCAGCGTAAGTAGCGGGCTTAGCCAGATTTACAGTCAGGTCAACTACAGAAACGTCCAGAGTGGGAACGCGGAATGCCATACCGGTCAGCTTGCCGTTCAGTTCGGGGATAACCTTGCCTACAGCCTTGGCAGCACCTGTAGAAGAGGGGATGATGTTGCCGGCAGCAGCACGGCCACCACGCCAGTCCTTCAGAGAGGGACCGTCAACGGTCTTCTGAGTAGCGGTGGTAGAGTGTACGGTGGTCATCAGACCGTCCTTGATACCCCACTTGTCGTTCAGAACCTTAGCAACGGGAGCCAAGCAGTTGGTGGTGCAAGAAGCGTTAGATACGAACTGAGTGCCCTTCTCGTACTTGTCGAAGTTTACGCCGCATACGAACATGGGAGTAGCGTCCTTTGAAGGAGCAGACATAACAACATACTTGGCACCAGCCTCGATGTGAGCCTGAGCCTTGTCCTGAGACAAGAACAGACCTGTAGACTCAACTACATACTCAGCCTCAATCTCATTCCACTTCAGGTCAGCAGGGTTGCGCTCAGCGGTTACACGGATAGACTTGCCGTTAACGATCAGCTTGCTGTTCTCAACGTCAGCCTCGATGGTGCCGTTGAACTGGCCGTGCATTGTGTCGTACTTCAGCATGTATGCCAAGTAGTCAACGGGGCACAGGTCATTGATACCTACGATCTCGATGTCATCACGAGTCTGAGCAGCACGGAATACGAAACGACCGATACGGCCGAAACCATTAATACCTACTTTTGTTGCCATTTCTTTACTTTTAATTAGATTTAAATGAAAAACTATGGTTTACTAACTCTGTTCTATATTATAAATATACATGCCCTCTGCCTGGCTCCCTGATGTATTCTGGTCCTTTGCGTCAGCCACAATTGCAGTATTCGGCACTCTTGCACGCTGTCATAAGCATGAGCATTGCCATGCTCGCAAGGGCATAAACTAAGTTTTTACTCACTTTTCTTTCCTTTCTTTGCGCAAATTTACAAAATTCTTTTTAATTTCGCACCGCAATTAACGAATAAATTTCAACAAGACAATATTATTAAACAATTAAAAATTCAATTTTAATGGCAAAGAGTACATTTTTACAGGATTTCAAGGCCTTCGCCGTGAAGGGCAACGTGGTTGATATGGCTGTCGGTGTGATCATCGGCGGTGCCTTCGGCAAGATCGTTAGCAGTGTGGTAAATGACATCATCATGCCCCCCATCGGTTGGCTGATAGGCGGCGTGAATTTCAAGGACCTGAAGATAGAATTGCCCGTCAATCCTCTGATGACGGTGGAGGAAGGCGTGGAGGTCGCTCCCGTTACCATCAACTATGGCAATTTCCTTCAGACTTCGCTTGACTTCCTCATTATCGCTTTCTGCATTTTCCTGATGGTAAAGGGTATCACCAAACTGACCAAGAAGAAGGAAGAACCCAAGCCTGCTGCTCCCGCTCCTGCTCCCGAACCTTCTGCAGAGGAAAAGTTGCTGACGGAAATTCGCGACCTGTTGAAGGCCAAGCAGTAATCTGCAGAGAAGCGTCTGAAGACAAAACATTCTTTCTGAATGTAGGCAAAACGAAAGCAAGCCCACGAAACCGCGGGCTTGCTTTTACATTATATATATATATAATAAGTATAGGTGCCGATTATATTTATTTGCATCTGCAATTTCATTCGACGGTAATTTCATCCAGGAATACGAATGACGGATGTCCCTTGCCACCATGCCAGTCGGGCAGGCTGTGTTCGGGCTGTACGTACACCTTGATGTAACGTGCCGTAACAGGCTCGAAGGTCAGGCTGTGTCCGTAGATTTGGTTGGGATTGTCCAGAGTCATGGCAGGGTAGTCCTCGGCCGCCACCTCGGTGAAGTTATCGCCGTCATCGGAGGTGTAAACGGCAAAACGGCGTGCATCGAACACCCAGTCGCCCTTCTCCACCAGTGTGGAAATGGAAACGGTGCTGAACTCGGTGGGCTGCTTCATGTCGATGACAGCCTCCATGTCGTTCTTGAAGAAGGCTATCCAACGGCCTGTCTTGTAGTTGTGGTTGCCCTTCAGACCATCCAGCAGTGTGCCTGCACCGTCAAATTCGTACTGGCGGTTGATGGGCTGGAGCATGGTGATGGGTTTGAAACTGGCCTTGTGGATCTTTATCTCTTCCTGGAATACGCGGCTGCTGCCCGTGGGACGGATAGCAATGGCCTTGATGGTGCATGACTGGTTGATTTTCAGCGTGTCGGTGTACTTCTCTGATTGTGCAGTGGGATCTGTGCCGTCCAGAGTGTAGTAGACGGGGCTGTTGTCTATGGTCTTGAAGGCAACCTTCAGCACTTCCTCCTCGGGGTCGGGTGTCATCTTGGCGGTGATGTCGAAGACGTGGGTTGCATAGTTGTACTGCTTCAGGTTGTAGATGTCCACCAACTGTGGCAGACGAGCCAGGAAGTTTTCGTAGTCCTTCTTGTCGGCAGCACTCCATTGTACCTCGGCAAGTGCTGCTATACGGGGCATGAGCATGTATTCCACGTGCTTGTACGTGGGGATGTACTCTGTCCAGAGGTTGGCCTGCACGCCAAGTATGTGCTTCTCCTGCTCGGGGGTAAGCGTACCTTCGGGGCATGGTTCGAAACTGTAGACGCGTTCAACGGGCACATAACCGCCTATAGCCAGAGGTTCGTCCTCCACATCCTTTGTCTGGTAGTAGTCGAAATAGAAGTATGATGTGGGTGCCATGATGGCATCGTGGTTCTGGCGTGCAGATTCGTAGGCATAATTTGCACCGCGCCATGCCATGACGGTGGCATTGGGTGCAAGGCCGCCTTCGAGAATTTCATCCCAACCGATAATCTGGCGTCCCTTGCTGTTGAGGAACTTTTCGGCATGGCTGATGAAGTAACTCTGCAGGTACTCCTCGGCAGTATGCTTGTCATCGCCCTTTATGCCTAACTGCTTGATGCGTGCCTGGCACTTGGGGCATTTCTTCCAGCGGGTCTTGGGGCACTCGTCGCCACCGATGTGGATGTACTCGGAGGGGAATATTTCCACAATTTCCGCCAGCACGTCCTCGATGAAGCGCAATGTGGCATCGTTACCGGCACAGAGAACCTCCTCGGAAACGCCCCACATGGTCCATACATCGTAAGGACCGCCTGTGCATCCCAGTTCGGGATAGGCATGCAGGGCACCCATCATGTGGCCGGGCATGTCAATCTCGGGGATGATGGTGATGTAGCGCTCGGCAGCATACTTGACCAGTTCCTTTGCCTCCTCCTGTGTGTAGAAGCCACCATAGGGAGTACCGTCGTACTTGCCGGAATTGCGGCCGATGACAGTCTCCTTACGCATAGAGCCCTTCTCGGTGAGCAAGGGGCGGCTCTTTATTTCTATCCTCCAACCCTGGTCCTCGGACAGATGCCAATGGAAACGGTTGATGTTGTGAAGGGCCAGCATGTCGATATGGCGCTTGAGAGAGTCCATGGTGAAGATGTGGCGTGACACGTCCAGCATGTTGCCACGGTAGGCAAAACGGGGAGCGTCGTTGATTTCCACACAGGGCAGAGTCACGGTTGCGCCCTTGGCATCGGCAACCGACTTGCGCAGGGTCTGTATGCCATAGAACACGCCAGCCTCGGAACCGCCGGTAATCGTCACCTGGCTGGGGGTAACCTTCAGGTTGTAGCCCTCAGTCTGTCCGGCATCAGGTGCCAGTTGCAAAAGAATGCCGTTGCCCTCGGTGCCTTCCATGGGCACAAGTTTCTTGCCGGTCTGCTCCAGCATGTACTCTGCCAGGAACTCGGCATTGCGCTGCATTTTGGCGTTGCCTTGGGGGTAGAATACCTTTGTGCCGTCGGTCAGCACAAAAACACCGTCATCGCCCATAACCACCTCGGCAGGAGCAGGGATGACATTGTAGTCGGCCTGTTTCACGTCGGCAGAACAGGAAAGGAGCATACATCCCGCCACTACGATGGCGGCAAAACTGATAAATGTCTTCTTCATAGTAAAAGGATATTGGTAGTTTAACGTCGTCTTTATAGGTTTTATGTGGTAAAAGTAGTGTTTTATATTGACTTATCCAAGCACGGAACAATAATAATATAAATAAAAAGGAGACAAACACCATAGGCATTTGTCTCCATATCGTTGATAAACAGTCTAAATTGTCTATTTATTTACCGATGATGATTTAGAACCAGGTTACGTAGCAGAAGTCCTGACGGTGGGGCAGGTTCTCGTTCTTGGGGAACATACGCAGGGCAGACTTGTAACTGCCGGCGTTGTCCAGAACGTGGGTACCCTCGAAGGTGAACTCGTTGCCGTTCTTGGCGGTCATCTTCATGGGTTCTACGCTGTAGATTGTCTCTACGCCGTCCTTGTCGGTGCGTACGGTAACGATCTCGATACCGACAGCATCGTTCAAACCGGCCTCGTCAACAACAACCTTCACGTTGTACTCCTTACCTGCCTCTACCTGACCGTTCATCAGAGCCTCGTTGGCGTCAACGCTGAGTACCTTGATGTCGTTCCACTTGGTGGCAACCTCTTCCTTCCATGCAGCAATCTCCTTGGCCAGCTTGTTGCCGTTGGCACGCAGGGCGTTGCCACGGTCGCGCAACTTGTTGTAGAACTTGCTATAGTAGTCGTCCAGCTGACGCTTCATGGTGTAGTGAGGAGCGATAGTAGCGATAGAGTTCTTGATAACCTTTACCCAACCAGTGCTGTAACCCTTAGAGTTGCGAGCATAGTAGAGAGGCATGATCTCGTTCTCCAGCAGGCTGTAGATGGTAGCAGCATCGAGCTGGTCCTGATGAGCCTGGTTCTGGTAGGTGCGCTTCTCGGTAAGAGCCCAACCTGCACCCTCGCGGTAGCCCTCAAGCCACCAGCCGTCAAGTACAGACAGGTTTACGACACCGTTCATCAGAGCCTTCTCGCCAGATGTACCACTTGCCTCGAGAGGACGTGTGGGAGTGTTCATCCAGATATCAACACCAGAAATCAGGCGACGGGCCAACTGCATGTCGTAGTTCTCCAGGAAGATGATCTTGCCCAGGAACTGAGGCATCTGGCTGATTTCGTAGATACGTTTGATCAAGCCCTGACCTGCACCGTCGGCGGGGTGAGCCTTACCGGTGTACAGGAACTGTACGGGATAGTTGGGGTTGTTGACGATCTTCTCCAGACGCTCCAGGTCAGTGAACAGCAGGTGTGCACGCTTGTAGGTAGCGAAACGACGGCCGAAACCGATCAGCAGGGCATTGGGGTTGATCTTGTCCATCAGGCTTACTACACGTGAGGGATCACCCTGGTTCTTCAGCCAGCTGTCGCGGAACTGCTCACGGATATAGTTAACCAACTTGGTCTTCAACTCCATGCGAGTCTTCCAAACCTCATCGTCGCTAACATTGTAGATACCGTGCCAGATTTCCTCGTTGCTCTGATCAGCCAGGTGGTTGGCATCGAAGTGCTTTGCATAAAGCTTGCGCCACTCGTTTGCACACCATGTGGGGAAGTGAACACCGTTGGTAACATAGCCAACGTGGCTCTCCTCGGGATAATAGCCGTTCCAGATACCGGCAAACATCTTCTTGCTGACCTCACCGTGCAACCAGCTCACGCCGTTAACCTCCTGACAGGTGTTGCAAGCGAAGGTAGACATACAGAAGCGCTCGCCCTTGTCCTCGGGATTCATGCGGCCCATGCCGATGAACTCGTCCCAAGAGATACCCAGAAGCTGGGGATAACCGCTCATGTACTTGGAGAACAGCTGCTCGTCGAAGTAGTCGTGACCTGCAGGCACGGGAGTGTGAACGGTGTAGAGAGAACTTACGCGAACCAGTTCGAGAGCCTCGGTGAAGCTGAAACCTTCCTTAACGTAGTCAACCAGACGCTGTACGTTGCACAGTGCTGCGTGACCCTCGTTGCAGTGGTAAACGTCCTTCTTGATGCCGAGCTGCTTCAGCAGCAGAACACCACCGATACCCAGCAGGATTTCCTGCTTCAGACGGTTCTCCCAGTTACCGCCATACAGTGCATGGGTGATGGAACGGTCGAACTCGCTGTTCATATCATTGTCGGTGTCAAGCAGATACAACTTAACGCGACCAACGTTTACACGCCAAACGTATGCGTGTACGAAATAATCCATGTAAGGAACATCCACAACCATGGGAGTGCCGTCAGCGTTGAACTGCTGCTTGATGGGCAGTGAACCGAAGTTCTGAGCCTCGTAGTTGGCAACCTGCTGGCCGTCCATGCTCAGGGTCTGTGTGAAGTAACCGTAGCGATACAGGAAACCTACAGCGCACATGTCCACGTTGCTGTCAGAAGCCTCCTTGATGTAGTCACCGGCCAAGATACCAAGACCACCTGAGTAGATCTTCAGCACCTGGTTCAGGCCATACTCCATGCAGAGGTATGCAACGGAAGCACGGTTCTTGTCGGGCTCCACGTCCATGTACTGACGGAACTGTGAGTACACGTCGTTCATCTTCTTCACGATGGCCTTGTCCTGGGCCAACTCCTCCATTCTCTCATGAGAGAGACGCTCCAGCAGGAGAACGGGGTTCTGACCGCACTCGGAATACAACTTGGGATCCAAGCTGGTAAACAGGCTACGTGCATCGTGATTCCAAGCCCACCACATGTTATGGGCCAGTTCATTCAACTTCTCCAACTCGGCAGGGATGTTGCTCTTTGCAGATACAGATCTCCATGCGGCCGCATTGGCGTTGCTTGCTTTAATTCTCATAATTGTTTTGTTTTTATTTGTTTGTTCTTGTATTTTTCAATAGGGTAGAGTAAAAGGTGGTTATTTGGAAGCGACACGTGTGTCGCGGTTCTTCAGTGCTATATCGTATGCTTCGTAGTAGTACTTGATGAAGTTCTTCCACAGGGCCTTGTCGGACAACTTCTTTGCCTTCTTGCGAACCTCCTCCACTTCCTTGTCTGAAAGTTGGGAGAAGTCGGATACGGTTTCCTTGATACGATCTGCAACCTCGCTGTAATTATAGTCGGTACGGGGTATTACCTCCACGCCGTCCATGATGGTGGAGTTGCCTCCCTTCACGCTGTTTGCCCACATGCCGAAACCGGAAAGACTGGTGGTGACACAGGGAACGTGGAAGGCGACACTCTCCAGGGGAGTATAGCCCCAGGGTTCGTAATAAGAGGGATATACGCTGAGGTCCTTGCCGATGATGACATCGTAATAGTTGATGTTTATCACGCCGTCGTTACCATCCAGATAACATGGAACGAATATCAGTTTCACCTTGTCCTCGGGACGGTTCCACATATCATGATATTTCATCATGCCGGTAACGTTGTCATGGCTCATGTCGTTCAGCCAGTGGGTAATTACAGGGCATTCCAGGGGAGTGTCAAACTTGTCGGGGCTGCAAAGGCGCTCAACAAGGTCCTCTCGGGGTTCGCCTACCCATGCAGGAACTTCTACCAAAGCCAGCACAGGCTTTTTTAGGTTCTTGTCGCGACCAAGCCGGTTCATTGCCTCAATGAAAACATCTATGCCCTTGTTGCGGAACTCGTAACGTCCGCTTGTGCCTACAATCAGGGTGTCTTCGGGGAAATCGCAGCCTGTCAAACAATTTGCCATGTGCAAAATCAGTTCGCGCGCTGTCTTGCGCTTGCGCTTGAACTCTGCCGCCTTGGGTACGAAATCAGCCTCAAAACCATTGGGCAGGACGGCATGGCACTTCTTGTCCATCAGTTCTTCGCATTCGTGGGCGGTAACGTCGCTTACGGTAGAGAAGCAGTCAACGCGGTGAGCAGTTTCACGTTCAAGGCTGTGCTTGGCTTCTACGTTCAGTTCCTTGGACATCTGTGTGCCGTTGTATGCCCATAGATAGTCGTACAGGGGCTTGTTGTTGCCGGCAATGCTACGGCCTATGGTTGTGGCATGGGTGGTGAAGATTGTTGCAATGGCAGGAACGTTCTGCTGTATGTACATTGCACCAAGGCAGGTCATCCATTCGTGTGCCTGATATACTACGTTCTTGCAGGTCTTTTCCAGTGAATGGCGATAGAAACTCTCGACTACAAGGCCTGCCGCATAGGAGAACATGTTGGCCTCGTCGTAGTCGCCGTAACCGTTCATGCTGTCCACTTTGGCATACTCCCAGAGGTTGGCATACAACTGGTCACGCATGGGGAAATACTTGTTGAAATCCACCAGAACCACGCATGGCTGACCGGGAATGTTCCAACGGCCAACGCGGACTTCCAACCCTTCCTTGCGAGCCTTGGTTGTCCAAGACTTCCACATTTTCTTATCCTCAACAAACAGGGGGTTCTCCTTTCCCTGCCAAAAATCCGGGCCAATGAATACGACCTTGTCAGGCATGGCATCCTGAAGGGTTTTGGCACGAGTAGAAAGGACGGTATATATGCCACCGACCTTGTTGCAGACTTCCCAACTTGACTCAAAAATGAAGTCGGGAGAGAGCTTTGTATTTGCCATTATGATAGTTGTTGTCTTATAAAAATATCTTAAATCGCGTGCAAAGATACAAAGATTTATTTAAAAAACGTAAATATTGCTACCAAATTATCATTTCTTGTTCCTTTTTGGGTAACTTTGTGTGGAAACGATGAATTCTTTGTTATGTGTCTGAAACACATTTTAGTCTTGTTGATGCTGGCGTCCTGTCCGGTGATTTATGCCAACGGACCATGGAAACTGCATCTTGTCGCCCCTGCGGAGAAAGTTACATTGGATATAGATTTGCATGAAGAGAGCATAGAGGTTCCGGGTATGGAATTGTTCGGTCCTATGAACGGCTATCTCGGAGGGAACATCTACGGAGTATGGGCAGTAACGTCTTTTCAAATAAAAAAGGACAAGGCCATAATTAGGTTTTCCAACGACCTGGGCAGTGAAACCCAAGAGGCAGAACTGACTCAGACATCAGACTCCACCTACACGTTGAAACTTCTTGGGTCCACCGTGGTAAAAAGAGCAGAGGGACGCAAACTTCACAAGATTGCGCCCACTCTGAAAATGATTAAAAGTCAAGATTGACCTGCCATCCCATCACCAGGGCGGTCATATACAGGAGGTAAAGGGCAATCATTATCGCACCTTCCGTTTTTGTTATCTTATGGCCGGTTCCTCCGAAGATGAACAGCACTATGCCACTTCCCACCAGTGCAATCCAGTCAAGCGTTCCGATGCCATTGATGTTCAGGGGGCATATAAAGGCGCTGACGCCCAGTATAAAGAAGATATTTAACAGGTTACTGCCTATGGCATTGCCCAACGCCAACCCCTTGCTGCCCTTTCTTGCGGCAACAATGCTGGTGGCCAATTCCGGTAAACTGGTACCCACGGCAAGGATGGTCAGGCCTACCACCCTTTCGCTCATTCCGCACGATGTGGCCAAAGACGAAGCGCTGGACACAAGCAACTGGCCACCGCCTACAAGGCATGCCAAACCGATCAGCATATAGAGCAAGGTCTTGCCCCAGCCATATATACTTCCACCGCCACCTTCCTGCTCTTCTCCGCTACGCGCAACATTATATGAATAAATCATGTACATGCTGAAACACATCAGCAGGACAAGTGCGTCCCATCTGTTCAGTGTTCCGTCCTGAGACAATGCTACCAGAATAAGCGAGGAATATATCACAAAGAGAATGTCTCTCGTAAGCAGTTTCTTTGTCAAGGACATGGAAATCATCATCGCCGACATGCCAACGATAAATATGGTATTGAAGATATTGCTGCCGACAACATTGCCCACACTCATATCGGCACTGCCCTCCAACGCGCTGAAGAAACTTACCACAAACTCGGGCATGCTGGTGCCCATGGCCACTACAGTAAGGCCGATAACCATCTCGCTGACATTCCATCTGCGGGCCATGCTGGATGCTCCATCGGTAAACTTGTCGGCACCCCACACGACGACTGCAATTCCAATTAATAGCAAAACGACGTCCAATAACATTGATTAGTTCTCCTATACCTATTTAATATAATAATGCTGACGTTACTTTGTCAGGCATTGCGTAAATTGTCTGCAAATATACTGCTTTTTAGACAAATTAATCTTCTATTTGGTGTATTTTTGATTTTTTAAAGGCAATGGGTTGTCTTTTATGCGGAAAAAGCAGTACCTTTGTGCGCAAACATGTGGAGGGTCGTTGGAGATTTCTGTATGGGACGGCATTTCCTGTGAGTATATTTGTAGAAGGAAATAATATTTATAGAATACAATAAACAGTTATGAAAATCAGAACTATTGCTTTTGCATGCATGGCAGCATTCGCAACCTCGGCTATGGCGCAGTTAGAAGGTTTGACAATCGATGAGAGAATAGCCTTGACTACTGGTGAGGACAGCATAGCGGTCGGACGTGGCCATATTAGCAGTTTCCAGATGTGTATAGACAGCAAGAACTGGCAAGACGCCCACATCTCATGGAAATGGCTCATAAAGAATGCACCTTATGCCATCTCCGGCCTTTATAAAGGCCATGCCCCCTTTATGCTTTACCAACTTATCATTGCAGAGCAGGATCAGGAGAAGAAACTGGGTTATTTCAACGATCTCATGTACATGTTTGACCAGCGAGCCTCACGTCTTGATACGTTAAACAGCATGGAGAAGAGGGAGAATCTGAAAAGCACACTGGGTGATGTCCTGGCTATCAAGGCAGATTACTATAACTGGACTGCTCCTTCAACTGCTGGATCCGGATATACGCTGAATAAGAGTTACAAGAACTATTCTGATGCTATCCGTATGATTAACGAGAAAGGCGGTCGTGAAGTAGAGGGTTCGGTGCTTCAGAACTTCTTCCTGACATCTGATGCCATGTACAAGAGCGCCCCCAACGCTTTGCGTGAACAGTATTTGCAGGACTATTTGGACTCAAAGGATGCCTGTGAGACCATGCTTCAGTTGGCCAAGGAGGCTCAGGCCGCCGGAGATGATGCCAAGGCCCAGAAACTTCTCCAGAAGTATGAGGGTCCGCTTGCGCTTATAGAACAGACGTTTGCCAATAGCGGTGCTGCGGACAAAGAGCAGATCGTTGCAATCTATACCAAGAAGTTCGAGCAGTACAAGACTGACATCAACAAACTTAACTCCTCCATCAATCTGATGGCGCAGAACGGGTGTGATAACGATTCAATCTACTTTGTCTATGCCAAGGCCGCTTACGATTTGGAACCCACTTTTGCCGCCTCCATCGGTCTGGCACAGAAAGCGCAGAAGGACGGTAAGGCCACCGAGGCTCTGTCATACTACGACAAGGCACTTGAATTGGCAAAGGACGATGCCACACGTGGCAAGATTTGCATCAAGGTGGCACAGGCTCTTGTTTCCAGCGGTGGTTTTGCCAAGGGCGAGGAGTATATCCAGAAGGCTGTTGCTTTCAATCCAGCCATTACCGGAGCGGCATACTGGCAGATGGCCATGAGCCTGATTAAGGCACATGACTTGAAGGGTGCAGTAGGTTATTGTGACATGGCAGGTGAAGCCGACATTACTTACTCTAACCGTGCAGCAGAGATGAAAAAACGCCTGAATGAAGCCATAGCACAGCAGGCCACCAATGCTAGAATGCAGGCTGAGTACAACGAGTATATGCGCAAGAAGAAGGCAGAGGAGGACTTCTGGAACCAGAAGTAGTTTGCTCTTTTCTCATCAGAATGTTGGCAGTAAAGGTTTTCATTGCCAAAGGCCTTTCTTGCTGCAAAACAGACTGTTCCTTGAGTATTGATATCATTTTATGAGGAAATGCAAATCTCCCTCCGGCATATAGACCGGAGGGAGATTTGTGCATTCACAATACGGATAATCTTGCTTGCAAATGTATTGAGTGTATGTTACGATGTTACGGTAAAATTGTTTTCCTGACATTATCGTTCTTATTCTGGTCATACGTGCTTGCCAGTTCTTGCCACATGTTAATTACGACAACTATGCCGGCACTCATTGTCATGGCAAGTCCTATGAAGGAAAGCATGCGGTTGTTTTCTTCTATTAGGATGAACGGCAAGGGCTGTATTCCAAACGAGAATATAGGACTGGTGGCAGGTTCGGCAAGGATGAGGGCAAACATCACTCCGCTTACTATTATCCCAAGCACAAAGGCAGCCATCACGGCATAGCGATACTGCCTGTGTTGCTTTTCCTGCCTTGCCTTGATGAATTCCACGGCATCCAGTTTCCTGTCCAGACTTGCCATGAAGGCATCTCCATTGCCCAGGTCGGGGGTGAAGTCGCCAAATATCTGTTCTAAAGTCTTGTCCTTGTCTGTCATCGTTTTAGTTTCGTTTTTAGATGTTCGCGTCCACGTGAAAGTTGCTTCTTTACGGCATCCTCGCTACTGTCCGTAATCAGGCAAATTTCCTTCACCGAGTAGCCCTTTATGTAAAAGAGCAGTATGGAGGAGCGTTCCTTGGGCGGCAAGGTGTCCAGTGCGGCATAGAGTTCCTGGTATCGGAACGAATGGTCGGCTGGCATGGAAGAGTCCGCTATGTCGTATGCCGTGTCCAGCGGTTGCATGCTTTTGCGGTTCTTCATGTGGTCAAGGAAAGTGTGATGGGCAATCCTATAGAGCCACGAGGTGAACTTCCCCTTGTCCTTATAGCCGCTGGAGGAAAGGTAGGCCTTGACAAGACTTTCCTGTGCTATGTCGTCGGCTTCGTCGCGGTTGCCAAGGCAGAGGGCAAGCAGGAAACGCCTCAGTTGTTCCTGCTCGCCTCTGATATGTGCTATGAACTCCTCTCTGTTCATGTTTCACCGTCAGTCATGCTGCTTCTCGCTTTCCATCTCCAGTTCCTTTGTCAGCATCCTCTTGCTGATGAAGAAGACAAGCAGGATGGCCAGTCCGATGAGCAGTGTCACGCCGCCAAACAGGTACCATCCTCGTAATTCGGTGGTTTGCATGCCTCCCAGGAAATCCATATATAGGGCGAAACCCAGCAGACCTATACCAACGGCTGAGACAATACTTCCCCACATCAGTTTCTTCAGGAGTCTCTCCTTCAGTGTCGTATGCGACTTGTCCTGCATGTTCATTTTCCGCATCAGTTCCTCTATGTCCACGTCGGAATTCTTTTCTATTGCCGCCAGCAGTACTCCTGTTCTGTTGTCGGATTCGTGTTTCTTGCTTTTCATGTTCAGCCATACCATCACGATGGGTAGAACGACCGCAATGCTTATCGGTAGCAGAACTTCTCTCAGTACGTCTTCCATAATGTTTGATTTTATTATTTGTTAATGATTTGTTTTCTTGAACATGCTCACAAATATAACGATTCTTGACTGGAGAAAGTGACATCGTTGCCACAATTATTTGCGTACATCCGCTTTTTCCTCGTTTAACGTTCGTTGTTTTTCGGTTTCGTTCAACGAACAATGTATTCGGCGGCAATTGTTAAATACTAAGGAACCACATCATCGCACATTTCCATGGTTGAAAGGTATTTTTTCTATTGGTGTCCGGTAAAACTTTTTTACGTCCCTAAAATTAAGGTCGGCTTCCTCACTTGGAATCCGACCTTTTTTCGTTACCTTTGTTTTTGTCACAAAACCTAAATAACGTGAGTTCGACGAATTACAACTGCTTATAAATTTGGTGATTAGCGAAAATTGTTGTAACTTTATAGTGCTAAAATACAAAGTGTTATAAACAATAATCGCTATGCTCACCGAAAACAAAGTTTTTCACTTTGTTCAAGGGAACTTCAGAATTATTTTTATTGCAGATGAATTTTGCAAGTTTTTTGATTGGATGAAGGCAAGATATACGCTAAAGAACACTGGGAAGCGTCCCTATCATCGAGAAACAACCCTCTCAAAGGCAGAAATCATGTTTATCATCATAATGTTTCATGATTCAGGGTACCGCTGCTTCAAGCAATTCTATCTTGATTATGTCAGCAAACACCTGCGCCATCTTTTTCCAAAAGTGGTTTCATATAATCGTTTCGTTGAACTTGAAAGAGAAGTAGCAATTCCCTTAGCCTTATTCATCAAGAGAGTGCTTTTGGGCAAGTGTACCGGAATCAGTTTTGTTGACAGTACTCCGATTCGCGTCTGCCGCAACCAAAGGATACATATTCATAGGACATTTAAAGGCATAGCGCAGAGGGGCAAATGTTCCATGGGCTGGTTCTTCGGGTTCAAACTGCATCTTATCTGTAACGAGAAAGGCGAACTGCTCAATTTCATGATAACACCAGGTGACATTGATGACAGAGAGCCATTGAAATACAATGCCTTTGTTGAGTTTCTCTATGGAAAGTTAGTAGGAGACAAAGGGTATATTGGCAAAGAACTCTTTCAGAGATTGTTTGTGAATGGAATACAACTTATCACGAAACTCAAAAGCAACATGAAAGGAGCTTTGATGAGTGTATCGGACAAACTCCTCCTAAGGAAAAGAGCCATAATAGAAACCGTCAATGACGAACTGAAGAATATTGCTCAGATCGAACACTCCAGACACAGATGCTTTGACAATTTTATCGTAAACATATTGGGAGCGATTGCTGCATATTGTATGTTTCCGAAAAAGCCGTGTATCAATGTACAAAGAACACTGGATACACAGCTTACTCTATTTTAAATTCGTCGAACTCACGTAATAATATCATCAGCAGTGTACTTTACTCGCTTATTCTCTAATTGGTTGATGATAGATTGTAGTCGCTTAATATCCCAATCCACACGATCCTTGATGGATTGAAGATAGTTTTGTCTGCTGTTATTACTAACGATTATAGAGTTGTCTGCCTCATTCCACTCGTGCATAATGAGTCGGTAATCCGTCTTTAACTGACGGATTACACGATTCTGAATGATTTGATAATAGATTGTTCCCTC
>JAZURY010000006.1:0-14358 GCA_045606445.1 Bacteroidaceae bacterium | reverse complement strand
GTATCCCTCGCCGCTGCTACCGTTGATGAAAACACCCTGCATACCGTTCTTCTGCAACATGGCGGCATATGCGGGAATGGGTTCCAGGTTCACGTCTCCGTTGGCGTAGAACGGAGTGAATGGGGCATCGATAAGTCCGATAATCTTTTCCATAATATTGAGTGTTTGTTTGTTCTTTGGGGGAGGACCTTAAGGTCTTTAGGGACTTTAGGGTCTTTAGAGTCCTTAGGGTCCTTAGGGAGGGGGAGGGGGAGGTTACAACTCTATGCTGTAGGTCTCTCCCGCCTTGGTCTTCTTGATGATGATGGTGTTCTGGTCCTTTGCCTTGGCCTTCACCTTCTTGCCGGCAGAGTTGCGCACGGTCTTGCCTGCAATGCCGGGATACTTGATATAGAGGGGCTGGCCGGCATGGCTTTCCACCTTCACCTTAGTGAGGTTGCCTTCCTTCCAATCCTGGTCAACAGTGAAGTTGCCCATGGCCTTGAGACCATGCACATGACCCTCGGCCTCCCAAGTGGAGGGCATGGCGGGCAGCAGTTGCAGAGTGTCGGTGTGGCTCTGCAGGAGCATCTCGGCTATACCGGCGCAACAACCGAAGTTACCGTCGATCTGGAAAGGAGCATGTGCGTCGTAGAGGTTGTAGTACACACCGCCGGCATACTGGTTCAGACCATAAGAGGTGGAATGGCGCAGGGCATTCTTCAGGATAAGGTGGGCATGGTCGCCGTCCAGGGCACGTGCCCAAAGGTTCACCTTCCAACCCATGCTCCAACCGGTAGCGGCATCGCCACGAAGTTTCAAGGAGTTTACTGCAGGCTGGAAGTAGGGACTTGTGGGTGCTATCTGTGTGAGGGGATAGAGTGCCATCAGGTGGCTCATGTGACGGTGGTCGGGATCGTCGCTCACGTGGTAGGGGCTGTACTTCCATTCGCGCAGGATGATGTCGCCCTTGTTTATGCCGTTGCGGCCGTCCACCCAAGCGCGGTGCTTGTCGGTGCGTGCATCATATACCTCGGTGTGCAGGCCCTTGTCGGTCTTGGCAAGATAATCCTTCAACTTGGCCACGTCCTCCTTGGTGAGGCCTGTCACCTTGCTGCCCAGGATATTCTGTGCCTCGTCCACGCTCATCAGCAGGTAGTGTATCAACTGCTGTGCGTGTGCGGTACCGTCCTCCTTGGGATGTGAGTTCTGCTCTGCACTGTACTCGTCGGGAGCCTCGTATGTTCCGTCCTGAGCCACCTTCATACGCTCGAACCAGAACTGGGCACAGGACCACATGGCAGGGAATGCCTTGGCCAGGAAGTCCTTGTCCATAGTATAACGGTAGTGCTGCCACAGGTGTGAGCAATACCATGCATTGGCCACGAAATAGTTGGTACCCCAGATGCTCATGCCGCCGAACAGGCTGCTCTCCGTGAAGACGGTCCAACCGTTCTCCACACCGGCATACTTCCTGGCTGCCTTCTGCCAGTTCTCGTCACCTGCATTCTGGATGATGTAGTCCAGCAGGGGCAGGTGCAGTTCGCTCAGGTTGGTAGGCTCGGTGGGCCAGTAGTTCATCTGTATGTTGATGTTGGTATGCACGTCGGAGTTCCATGGGGCATTGCTCAGATTGTTCCAGATGCCCTGCAGGTTGTTGGGAGCCAGAAGTTCGCGGTTGCTGGAGATGGCCAGATAGCGGCCGTAGTAGAAATACAACTGCTCCAGGAAGCGTGCCTCGGGGTCGTTGAGGTCCTTCAGCGTGCTGTAGTGGTCGATGAGTTCGTTGGTGGGACGGTTGCTCTTGGCGTTCAGATTCAGGGACACACGGCCTGTGTAGGACAGGAAATTGGCAACGTGGTCCTTCTGAATGTTGGAGAAACCCTTCTTGCAGGCGGCATCCACACGTGCCATCATCTCCTTGCCCAGGTCGTCAATGGAAACACCCGTGGTACGGCTCTTGGCATTGGGGGCAAAGTCCGTGCCGGCAGCCATGTACATCACCACTTCACTGGCACCGACCACCTCAATGCCGTTCTCTCTGGCCAACACATGTCCGCCGCCTATGGGCACGACACGCATAGTAGCCTGATAGGCCACTGTCTCCAACTGGCCGTGGAAGTTGGCATAGGGCAGGCTGCCTGCATCGGTAGCATACACCACAGGACTGGCATTAATGTCCTTGCCGGGAGCGAAGGAGAAGAGCAGGTGCATCTTCTTCTTGCCGGAAGCAGAATACCTTGCCACCAGCACCTTATCTGGATTGCTGACAAAATACGTACGGTCGTAGGCAGTCATGAACTTGTCGCTACTACAGTGAACACGGCCTATGCCCTCCTGCAGGTCCAGACTGCGCACATAGTCTTTCACCTCGCCGTCCTTGCCGGGCAGGAACACTCCGCTGAGGTCCTCCACAAAGATGCTGCCGAAGTTCTTGTACTGGCCATAGCCTCCGCCATAACCCTGCATGTCGCTGGGTTTACCCGTCCAGAGGGTCTTCTCGTTGAACTGGATCTCATCCTTGTTCAGACCTCCGAACAGGCTACCGCCCAACTGACCGTTACCGATGGGCAGGGAGTACTCCATCCACACGTTCTTCACGCCCGTTGCCGTTGAGGGCACGTCGTACCACATGGTCATGGGGTTCTTGGGGATAAAATCACCGGCACTTGCCGACATGGCAGCCAGAAGCGCCATACCCAGGGCACAGCGTCTGAGCCCGCTTTTCATTGAAATTCTCTTCATTTTAGAGTATAGGTTAACTTTGGTTATTATTTTTCTCTTGTCCATGGTGGCGCATAAGGCACAAACCATGCGTAAAGTTATGAAAATATGCCCTCGCATACAACGCTATCGCACAAAAGCGACACGAAGCATACTAAAAAGTAGGCAAATGCTTTGCACATTCCAGTTTTTTCCATACCTTTGCACCCGATTTCGCTGCTTTAGCTCAGTGGTAGAGCGCATCCTTGGTAAGGATGAGGTCCCGAGTTCAACTCTCGGAAGCAGCTCAGGAACAGTGACGGAGACACCTTTTTCTGGGTGTCTCCGCCTTCTTTTTTACGAAGTCTGCGGCCACATGAGGATGGAGCCGCCATTACGGGGTATATATACACGAAAAACAGCCCTCAGGAGAACAAGGGCGTGTCCTCGGGAGAACAAGGGCGGATCCTCGGGAGGGCAAGGGCGTGTCCTCGGGAGGGCAAAAGCACATTAACAGAGAGAATGCAAAACAGCCACGCCACAGGCCTTTGCCTGTGACTACATCGTGTGCTCCCAAAGTATCTTGATACCGATGGCTATGAGGACGAGGCCGCCGACAAGTTCGGCCTTGGATTTGAAACGCTCGCCGACCTTCTTGCCCAAGAGTACACCAGCGATGGAAAACATCATTGTGGTCAGACCTATAATAATGACAGGCATCCATACCGACATTTCCAGAAAGGCAAAGGAAACACCCACGGCCAAAGCATCTATGCTGGTGGCAACGGCAAGAGTGAGCATATGCCAGAATCCCCATCCGCCTGCCACCTCATCCTCGTCCTTGGAGAAAGACTCCTTGACCATGTTGGCACCAATGAGGGTTAGCAAAGACCATGCCACCCAATGGTCCCACTGGCCTATGAATGTGGCAAAGCCAAGACCAAGGAAATAGCCGATACATGGCATCAATGCCTGAAAACCGCCAAACCACGAGCCTGCCAACAGGGCATGCCTCCACCCCACCCTATGTGCAGATATTCCCTTGGCCACGGACACGGCAAAGGCATCCATGGAAACGCCTATGGCTATCAACAATACTTCTACTATTCCCATTGCGTTTGCAAAGATAGGCTTTTTTCGTTGCATTACCACAGGGCAGGGCAAAGTATTCTCTGATTTGCCGTCCGAATGATGTTTTTATACCTCATCTTGTATGGAGTGCCGTTGGGGGGGGGCGACAAGCGTTAACTACTAAGAATTCACGGCTTATTACTAATAACGAACGTTAAAAAACGGTACCGTCCACGGGGTCTTTTCTTCTTTTTCTCGCACGAAAGACGCGAAGTGTCTAAATTTGCGGTGTCAAAACCAATGAAGGATATGAAGAAGAGAAATGACCTGCGCCCTCTGACAAAAGCCGAAATGGAGGTTATGAACGTGCTATGGGATGCCACGGAGGCGCTTACGATACACGAGATAATAGAGCGATATCCAGAACCCCGTCCTGCATACACCACCATTGCCACCTTCCTGAAAATCATAGAGGCAAAGGGATATGTGGAGCACTTCAAAAAGGAGGGGAGCAAACGTTGCTTCGTCTTTTCACCCATATTCACACGCGAGAAATATATCGCCAATGTAATGGACGACGTCAAGGACTCGCTCTTCGGCAATTCCACCAAGAAACTCTTCTCCTTCCTCATCCGCACAGAGGACATCACGGACGAGGAACTGATGGAAATCATGCAAATGGTGAGGATGTCCCCTATGAAGGGCATGGACACTCTTTCCGATGACTTGTAATATATATTCCAATGGCTTATGATATACTTCCTGCTGAAATCCGCCATACTGTTGTCCGTGCTATACGGATGCTTCTTCGTACTCCTGAGCCATGAAACCTTCCATAGGTTCAACCGTGGAGTACTGCTTGCCATACTCATTTCCTCACTGGTGCTGCCTGCTTGGCAAATCACGCTGGACAGGTCGCGCCTTGTGCCCGAATGGGTGCTTCATCCCGATGACACACGCATCACGGAAACCGAGGACGACATGGCCGAGGCACAGGCACAGACGCATGAAACCACAGAGGAAAGGCATCGTCCCTACATGGCACCAGACAACAGAGAATACATCGGACATGCCCACGCCTCCTCAAAACCATTCCCATGGCATACCGTCCTTTATACTCTGTACTTTCTGGGGATAACATGGCATCTTTTCTCCGTTCTCAGACAGATACTGGCTTTCCGCCACGACGTTCGGCACGGCATAAAGACAAAGGACAAGTACGGCAACACCATAATCATACGTGGAGGCAACTTCGCACCATATAGTTTCTTCCGCCACATAGTGATGAGCGCCAAGGATTACGAAAACTCACGCCATCCCATCCTCACGCACGAACAGGCACACATCCGTTTGGGACATTCATGGGACATACTCCTGCTGGAGAGCGTATGCACCCTACAATGGTTCAACCCTCTCGTATGGATGCTGGCACGCGACCTCAGAGCCGTACACGAGTATGAGGCAGACAAGGCGGTACTGGATTTAGGCATCGATGCAACGAGATACCAACAATTATTGGTGATAAAGGCATTTGGCACACGCCTGCAGAGTGTGACCAATAGCCTGAGTCACGGTTCACTAAAAGACAGAATCATTATGATGAAAAAGACAAAATCATCAGGCCTGCTCATGCTCAAGGGCCTGTTCCTCCCGCTATTCATGGGTATAGCCGTTGTTGCATTCGCCAAGCCAAAGACGGAAGAGGCAAAGCTGCCGGGCATGCCTGGCGAAGGCAATGCCGTGCAAGGTGTTCACGCCATGCCAAGCATGGCAGACGAGGAGAAAAGCAAAGAACAGAAAATGGTTACCGCATGGTTTCTATCCGATGAACAGAAGAAACACCCCATCATGAAAAAGTATGGAGATTTTTACAGGGTATCATGGACAAAAGGAGCATGGATAGAAGCCTGGGGGAAATCGTTTGTTGAAGACAGACCAAAGTCAGAATACCCCTTTACAATTCCTGCCAAGAAAACAAAGATGCTTCTCGACGGAGTGGAGTTCAATCTTCACAATGTACCCGACCTTCCTGCCTCTGCCCTTAAGAAGATAGAACAGAGTAAAGAGGGAGAAACAGTTGTGATAAACCTCATCACCAAACCCGTTGAGATACCTGCCGGCATTCAGGGAAGTGTGAACCCTCAGTTGACCATACTCCTTACTGGCACACCTCCCAAAGACGCATCGTTCCGCGTCAGCATCTTCCAAAGCCAAGGCCTGAAAGGGAGTTTCTCCCACAAGGAATACGAGTATATTTCATGGACACAAAAACTTTCTAACATCAAGGACGTGCTGAAGGACGTGTCCTACAGAAAGGACCACCAGATACGCATCAACGTATGCCGTGGTGTCCCCCAGGAGCACATAAATCGTCTCACCGCCATGCTCAAGGAATGTGGTCTCACGAACTATGAGTTTGTGCACGAGAAATAAAGATTTCAGCATTGCTTAGCAGGCAAATCCCCGACATAGAAACCCTCGTACATGCTCGGTAACGGTTGCTTTTTGTTGTACTATCAACAAAGCCCTGTTGTCGTATCAACAAAGGTCTGTTGATACGACAACAAAAGTTTACCGTCACTATGGCATGCACACTTCCGCCTAAGAGCACAATGAAGACAGCAATATAATCGATACGGAGGTGTCTCACTAACGAGGCACCTCCGTATTGTTTTCCTAAGAATCATTCAATATCCTTACTTCTCCAACAACTCCTTCATGAACTGCGCCACGCCCTGGGATGCGCCCATCTGCAGGTGGCGGAAGGTGCTGGAGGAGTTCCATTGCACGGGTTTGGGGTCAATGAGCCAGATGGGCGTGCCGTGCGGAACACAACGGGTAAGGCCGGCGGCAGGATAGACATTGAGGCTTGTGCCGATGACCACCAGCACATCGGCCTGCATGCAGAGTTCCGCCGCCACCTCTATGTTGGGTACTTCCTCGCCGAACCATACGATGTAGGGGCGCAGAGGACTGCCGTCGGGAGCCTCATCGCCATACTGCACATCGGCATTATCGGGAGTGAGGGTGATGATTTGCGACGGGTCGTTGGGCGCCTCGCTGCTGGTCACCTTCATCAGTTCGCCATGCAGGTGGAGCACGTTGGTACTGCCGGCACGCTCGTGCAGGTCGTCCACGTTCTGTGTGATAATCTGCACATCGTGGAAACGTTCCAACTCTGCAAGCAACTTGTGCCCCAGGCAGGGTTGAGCGTCGAGCATCTGCTGACGGCGCAGGTTGTAGAACTCAGTGACAAGTTCGGGATCCCTCGCCCACCCCTCGGGAGTGGCAACATCCTCCACATTGTACTGTTCCCAAAGACCTCCGCTATCACGGAAGGTGCTGATACCGCTCTCGGCACTCATGCCGGCACCGGTGAGGACGATGATACGGACCCTCCCCCTTGCCCCTCCACAAGGGAGGGGAGTAGATACTATATCACTCATTTTTTGTAGAGCATTCAAAACACTGTTGAATATGTGCAATCAGTTCTTTTGGTAAATTACGTCTTGCACCATAGAGTGAAGTTACACCATATTCTGACAACGTCTTTAACGATAGTAAAGGAGTATCGCACTTGCCAAGGAGCTTTAACCTCACATAAGTAATGTGTTGCAATTCTTTTTCCTTGGGATGATTTCTTGCCCAATACTCTGTGTCTACCATGGTATCCTCATAAGGAATGTCTGTCTTCTCAACACGTAGCATATATTTTATTCTTGAAATAGGAGCTGAAACATAAATATATACTATATCCCCCACTTCAAATAAATAATGAGATTGTTTCCAATCCACGACATCATTCGTTTCAAAGTAGTCATCTACCCTAAAAACATCATTCCTTCCCGGTATAATCCAATAATTCATGTTTTCAATACTTATATATTGAAATTAGTTCTTTGCTATAGTCTCCTCAATGGGATCCTTATACATCTTCTGCATCTGCGCAAGTTTCTTGTGCATCTGCTTGCGAACCTTGGCATAGGCAGGGTCGTCATAGACGTTCTTCATCTCTGTGGGGTCTTCCTGAAGGTCATAGAGTTCCCATGTGTCGATGTCGTTGTAGAAGTGAATCAACTTGTAGCGTTCGGTGCGGACGCCATAATGACGCTTCACGGCATGCTCTGCGGGATACTCGTGGAAGTGGTAGTAGATGGCATCGCGCCACTTGCCGATGGTTTTCTCGCCCTTCAGCAGGGGAACGAGGCTCTTACCCTGAATGTCGGAGGGAACCTTAACGCCTGCCATTTCCAGGAAGGTGGGGGCATAGTCGATATTCTGCACCATGTCAGTAATCTCACCACGGCGCTTATAACCGTCGGGCAGACGCATGAGCAGAGGTGTGGACAGGCTCTCCTCGTACATGAAGCGCTTGTCGAACCAACCGTGTTCGCCCATATAGAAGCCCTGGTCGGAGGTGTAGACAACGAGGGTGTTCTCCAGCATACCGTTCTCGCGCAAGTAGTCCATCAGTCGGCCCACGTTATCGTCCAGAGTGCGGGTCACCTTGGCATAGTCGCGCATGTAGCGCTGGTACTTCCACTCCACCAGGTCCTTGCCTGTGAGATTCTGGCGCTTGAAGTCGCATGAAATGCTGTCGTAGAAGGTCCAGTACTGCTTCTTCAGTTCGGGTTCCAGGCGCTCCACGTAGTTGATATAGGCCTGGGACAGACGTGTCTGGTCGCCGGGCAGATAAGCCTTGGTATCGTAGGCAAGGTCCATGTCGTGGTTGGAGGCGATGGCCATTTCCTGTTGCTGTGCGGCAATACGTCCCTCGTAGTTGTCCCAGAAGTTGGCAGGCTTCTCGAAGGTCTGGTCCTCATACTCGCGCAGGTACTTCAACTCGGGCAACCAGTTGCGGTGGCATGCCTTGTGGTGTACGAACAGGATGAAGGGACGGTCCTTGTCGCGCTGCTCCATCCATTTGATGGCCTTGTCGGTGATGACGTTGGTGCAATAACCCTTTTCGATGGACTTGCTGCCGTCCTGATGGTGGAAAAGAGGGTTGTAGTACTCGCCCTGACCTATGAGGATGTCCCAATGGTCAAAGCCTGTGGGTTCGCTCACCAGGTGCCACTTGCCTATGAGTGCCGTCTGGTAGCCGGCAGCCTGCAGGAGTTTGGGCATTGTCTGCTGTGAACCGTCGAAGATACCATGCTCGTTGTTGGTAAAGCCATTGATGTGGCTGTGCTTGCCGGTGAGCATGCACGCACGGCTGGGACCTGAAAGGCTGTTGGCAACGAAACTGTTGCGGAACAGGACGCCCTCCTCGGCAATGCGGTCGAGGTTGGGTGTCTGCAAGTGACTGTTGCCGTATGCACTGAGTGCCTGGGCAGTGTGGTCGTCCGTCATGATGTAGACGATGTTCGGGCGCTGGCTCTGAGCCTGTGCCGACAGGGCCGCCATAGCAGCCATGGAGAGAACTGAGAGTTGTTTCATTCTTTTATTATATTATATATAAATAATGTGTTCGGTTAGAGGTTACCTTAGGTTGGCATGGTACACTGATGACACAGATGCAACAGATTTACACGGTTTCCCGCTCATCCGCTCACCGCTCACCGTTATCCGTTATCCGTTCATTTCAGCATTTCCTTCAGGTAGGGTGCAGTGTAGCCTATGCCGGCCTTTACCATCTCCTCGGGTGTTCCGGAGAAGAGTATCTGTCCGCCACGGCGTCCGCCTTCGGGTCCCATCTCTATGATGTGGTCGGCAGCCTTGATGATGTCCAGGTTGTGCTCCACGATGACCACGGTGTTGCCCTTGTCCACAAGGCGGTTCAGCACGGAGAGGAGCACGCGGATGTCCTCGAAGTGCAGACCCGTGGTAGGTTCGTCCAATATGTATAAGGTACGGCCCGTGTCGCGCTTGGCCAGTTCGGTGGCCAGTTTCACACGCTGGCTCTCGCCTCCCGACAGGGTGGTGCTCGGCTGACCGAGTTTCACGTAGCCAAGACCCACGTCCTGAAGCACCTTTATCTTCTGCAGGATGTTCGGTTGGTTCTCGAAGAACTCCACGGCCTGGTTTATGGTCATGTCCAGTATGTCGGCAATGCTCTTGCCACGGAAGCGCACCTCCAGTGTCTCGCGGTTGTAGCGCTTGCCACGGCACTCCTCGCAGGGGACCATCACGTCGGGCAGGAAGTTCATCTCTATGCTCTTGTATCCGTTGCCCGAACAGGTCTCGCACCGTCCGCCCTTCACGTTGAAGGAGAAGCGTCCCGGCTTGTAACCCCTTATCTTTGCCTCGGGGAGGTCCACGAAGAGGTTGCGTATGTCGTTGAACACGTTGGTGTACGTGGCAGGGTTGCTCCTCGGGGTGCGTCCCAATGGAGTCTGGTCAACGTCCACCACCTTGTCCACGTTCTCCAGTCCCTCCACCGAGTCGTATGGCAAGGGGTCGGTAAGCGAGCGGTAGAAGTGCTGCGAGAGGATGGGATGCAGGGTATCGTTGATGAGCGTGCTCTTTCCCGAACCGCTCACGCCCGTTATGCAGATGAGTTTGCCCAGGGGGAAGGTGGCGGTAACGTCCTTCAGGTTGTTGCCACGAGCCCCGTGTATGGTGATGCTCTTTCCGTTGCCCTCGCGGCGCACGGCAGGAACCTCTATGCGGAGTCTGCCGGAGAGGTAGCCGCTGGTCAGGGTGTCTGCCTTGAGCATATCGGGATAAGTGCCCTGATACACCACATGTCCGCCGGCACGTCCGGCACGCGGACCTATGTCCACTATCCAGTCGGCATTCTCCATCATCTCCTGGTCGTGCTCCACCACAATGACCGAGTTGCCGATGTCGCGCAGGGACTTCAGCGAGGCAATCAGGCGGCTGTTGTCCTTCTGGTGAAGGCCTATGGAGGGTTCGTCCAGAATGTATAGCACGTTCACCAGTTGCGAACCTATCTGTGTGGCCAGACGTATGCGCTGGCTCTCTCCGCCGCTGAGCGAGACGCTCGAACGGGAAAGCGACAGGTATTCCAGACCTATGTCCAGAAGGAAGCGCAGGCGTGTGCAGAGTTCCTTCAGTATCTCGGGCGCTATCTTGCGCTGGTGGTCATTGAGGTGCCCGTCCAGGGACATGAGCCATTCGTAGAGTTCGCCCAGGTCCATCTCTGCCAGTTGGGCAATGTTCTTGCCGGCAATGAAGAAATGCAGGGACTCCTTTCTGAGGCGCTGTCCGTGACATTCGGGACATTGTGCTGTACGGTTGAACTGGTCGGCCCACTTCTGTGCCGATGCGCTCATGTCGGAGTCCAGCATCTGTCGGATGTACTTCACGAGGCCGTCGTAATCGGTGAAATAGTCGCTCGAGGTGCGTGCCACGGAGGCAGGTATGCGGAGACGCTCGGGACTGCCGTTCAGTATCTCGTCCACGGCCTCGCGCGGCAACTGCCCTATGGGGGTGTCCAGCGTGGCGTCGTATCTTTCCAGCACTGCCTGAATCTGCCAGAATATCATGGCCTGTCGCGCCTTGCCCAGAGGGGCTATGCCACCCTGGCGGACGCTCAGTTTCGGGTCGGGGAACACCTTTTCCTCGTCAATGAGGGACACCATGCCAAGGCCCTTGCATCGGGGGCAGGCACCCTGGGGGGAGTTGAACGAAAAGTCGTGCGGAGCAGGGTCGCGGTATGCTATGCCGCTGGTGGGACACATGAGGCGGCGGCTATAATGGCGCACCTCGCCCGTTTCCATGTTGAAGACCATGATGAGTCCCCCACCCTGCTGCATGGCCGTGGACACGCTTTGGCGCAGGCGGTCGCCGTCCTTTTCGGCAACACGCAGACGGTCCACCACCACCTCTATGTCGTGGTTCTTGTAGCGGTCCAACTGCATGTCGGGCAGGAGTTCCTCCATATCCCCGTCAATGCGGGCATAGAGATAGCCTTTCTTGCGCACGCTCTCCAGAAGTTCGCGGTAGTGTCCTTTGCGGTTCTGCACCACGGGGGCAAGGATGTAGACACGCCGTCCCTCGTACCTCTCCAGCAGAAGGGCCACAATCTGTTCCTCGGTGTAGCGGACCATCTTCTCTCCGCTAACATAGGAGTAGGCCTCGCCCACACGGGCATAGAGCAGGCGGAGGAAGTCGTAAATCTCGGTAGTGGTGCCCACGGTGGAGCGTGGATTGCGGTTGGTGGTCTTCTGCTCTATGCTGATGACGGGCGAGAGGCCGCTGACCTTGTCCACATCGGGGCGCGACATGCCTCCGAGGAAGTTGCGTGCGTAAGCCGAGAAGGTCTCTATGTACCTACGCTGACCCTCGGCATATATGGTATCGAAGGCAAGACTGGACTTACCCGACCCGCTCAGTCCCGTTATCACGGTGAGCGAGCCGCGGGGTATCTCCACGTCCACGTTCTTCAGGTTGTGTTCCCTGGCGCCTTCAACTATGATTTTGGTGTTTGACATAAGTAAGACCCCTCCCCAACCGGTCCTCGCGTCGCAATGAGGATTGCTCCCCTCAAAGGACACGAAAGTATATTAAATACTTTCTCTAAAGGACCTTTTCGCCCCTCTATGTGAGGGAGCAGAATGTATTAGGGATTTAGAGTTTAGTTTATTTGCGATAGTAGGGACGCTGCGTGCAGCGTCCGCTTGGTGTTATTTTATTATCTTTCGGACGCAGCACGCTACGTCCCTACCTGTGGATGCCCTTTCTCTCAGTTGTAACCACTCCCTCCCATACAGGGGAGGGCTGGGGAGGGGTCCGCCCTACCCCCTCACTCCGCCACGTAGTCCTGATTCTTGTGTGTGAACACATTTATGGTTTTCTTCAGGCGGTACTTGGTGCCGTCCGCTCCCTTGGCATTGACCACAAGGTAGTAGGCACCGTTGCGCACGTAATTGCCTCCTACACGTCCGTCCCAGCCCTCGGCTACATCGTCCCACTGGTAGAGGCGCTGGCCCCAACGGTTGAACACGGCGGCATGGAACTCCACTATGCTCTGGTATTCCTTGGCGCGGAGGATATCGTTCTGCCCGTCGCCATTGGGGGTGAAGGTGTTGGGGAACTCCAGTTTGCTTCCGCTTATCTGCAATTGGAAAATGATGGAATCCATGTCCTCCGAAGGATATTCCCACGTCATCTCGCCATTGGTAAAGGTGGCCTTCAGCCGCACCTTGTACGTTCCCTTGTGTATGAAGTCATAGTCGAGATTTTCCTCAAAGCGGTGCACCAGTTCAAAGAAGTTGTTGCCCATGGAACCGGTAACGGTATCCACCTGCACCACCCAGTCGTAGGACACGTCCCACCCGTCGGCATCCATAGGATTGGCCAGGAAGATGCCGTTGAGCGGAGCGTTCTGTATCTCCGTCAGTTGCAGGTCATCGGGGTAACTGCCCGTCAGCACCTCGCCCTCGGGATTGGTGTACGTCACCTCGGGCCTGAGCGAGGGCATCGTCTGTGCCATGCATGTCAGGGACAGGAGCGTCAGGATAAAGAAAGATACATATCGCATACGCTATAATATATATTATATAAGGTGTAACTTTTAGTGCGGAGATTAGCATTGGCAGGCAAATTGCCTTTATTATATCTCCTGCTTCAAAAGTTCATATAGATAGGACGGACTCTGCGTGTAAAGTTCGCCCTCGTTATCCTGCAGCAATCTGTACACTTTGGAGTCGTAAACAGTTTTCAGTGCTGAGGTCAAGTCAGAACCATTGTCCTTTATGACAGATTCCGTGAGTTGGTCAACGGCATGGTTTACCAGGAAGTTTCTCTGAGCAGTGGTTATCATCTTAGTGTTCCTCCGTTATTGGCACAACATACTATCAGGTCGTCTACGGCATCGTCTATGGATTGCAAGTGTTCTATCTCGTAGAACTCGACAAGGAAGTCAATTCCCTTGAATGCATACAGGTAATCAAACGCCACCTTGACAGAGAGGTTGAAGCGCTTGGCAAATGCCCTGATGCATGCGTTGGTATAAGGTATCTGATACTTGTCTCCCATGCTATTGTCGCCATTTATTTGCCTATAATTCCATGCAAAGATAACGTAATGAAATGAAAAAAGCAACATTTCCTATCGGAAAGTGACATTGTCCCAAGGAAAGTTGCCTGTATGGGGAGTGTGTTTTCCGTTCTCTGTTTTATCCACCCCCTCCCCCCTGCGGGGTACTCGCCCCTGTCTCAGAGGGAGAGTCAGTTACAACAGAATATCACCGCGCCAGCCGATTGTCCCCCTGAGACAGGTGGGCGAAGAGGGTCGCAATTCCCATTGCGACGCTGGGTAAAGAGCGTAGCGACGGAGGGGGTGGATAGTCTTCGTTTCCGTTTGCCTTTGCGCCCTCTGTCGCGCGTAGCGAGCGACTACTCCAGCGGCAGCGTAGTTTGTTTTTGGATTCTGCGTCCTTTGCGACCTTTGCGTGAGATAAAGATAAGGACGATTGTTTTTCACGCAAAGAACGCAGAGAGCGCAAAGTTTTTATTCACTTTCGTGTTTCACGCTGGCGCTGAAGGGGTCGCAAACTTCGTTACGACAAGAGTACGCAGAGGCAGGATGACAATCGAATATAGCAAACAACTACTGGTTTTCTGCCAACCTCTGCGCTCTCTTGTCGCGCGTAGCCAGCGACCTCTCACAAGCAATAACATTTTATAATTCTTTGCG
>JAZURY010000005.1:0-184866 GCA_045606445.1 Bacteroidaceae bacterium | reverse complement strand
GCCCAAATGCTGGATGCACGACTGCCCGAAGGTTCCTGCCCCGACAGCCGCAGACACTGGGATGCCATCACCGGCAAGGACTCCCAGGGATGCGAGTACGTGATAGAGCAGAACCTGTGGAACGTCCTGTCCGTAAGAACGGCCGACTGGAAATACATTGAGCCAAGCAACGGCGCGCCCTACATGAAACTCACCGACATAGAGACAGGCAACAGTCCTTTGCCCCAACTCTACGACATGAGCAAGGAGGGTGAACAGGAGAACCTCGCCAAGGAACGCCCGGAAGTAACCGAGCGTCTGGCCAAGATTATCGACAACGAGCGCAAGCGGGGAAACGGTGAAAAGTGAAAAGTGAAAAGTGAAAGGTGAAAGGTGAGAGGTGAGAGGTGAGAGGTGAGCGGATGAAAAGGGCACAGGACCTATGTGAAAAGCGGGTTCTGTGCCCATATCTTTTATCCCGAGATACAGACACCCCACAATGATGAACAATACGCTCAAACACAACCCTTTACGTTTACATTCCCATTTTCGCAGAATGTAAGCAGTTTTACATCGCAATGTAAATGGTTTTACACCACGAGGTAAAAGGTTTTACACCACGCTGTAAACAACCGGGCATCGCATAGACAGGACAAGAAAATACGGGATATGACACGAATCTGCATTCTTCAGGCACCCCAGACAAAAGGACGCCAAGCAGACGGACAGGCACGGACAGACAAAGAAACCGTGTTTTTATTTGTGATTTAGGTCGGTTCTTCGTACCTTTGCAACCGACATGAAGTTCTCTTCCCCTTAAAACCGCAGAATGTACACACTAAACGACATAGACGACTTCAACCGCTTCTTCTCCTCACAAACCCTCCACCCGCAAGTGGCGGTGGCGGAACTGTTCCGTGCAGACCTGTCGCTGTTTGACGTCAAGGTCTACGACATGTATGCCCTGATACTCGTGGAAGAGTTCTTTGGCGAACTGGCAAGGGACGGCAAGATGATGCCCTATACAAAAGGTTCGCTCATAACAATAAGGCCGGGACAAAACATAGAGATGCGGATTGACTACAAGGCGAAACCCAAGGGATGGATGCTTGTGTTCAAGCCGGAACTGCTGGAAAGGACCGGGTTGGGAAGAGACTTCTACATGTTCTCCTACTTCAACTCGGACTACTCGGAAGCCATAAGCCTTACGGACATGGAGTACGGGGTTATCAAGAACTGCTTTGCCAACCTCTATGCAGAACTGCACACGCCCCAGGACCATCTGTCAGGACAGATGATACGCCTGGGAATAGGCACACTGCTGAGTTACGTGAAGAGATACTTTGAGAAGCAGCACCTTGCCGGCACACAAAATGGGGAGACAATGGTGTGCCGGCTGAACTCCCTGCTGGACAAATACCTGGGCAGCGGATTACCGGCACAACACGGACAGCCAACGGTGACATGGTGTGCCACCCAGTTCGGACTGAGCCCGAATTACTTCGGAGACCTGATAAAGAAGGAAGCGCACATAACGGCCCAGGAGTATATCCGCGACAAGGTAATTGCGCATGCACAGGTCCTGCTCAGACAAACAAACATGACAATCAACGAGATTGCCGAAGAACTTGGCTTTGCATACCCCAACCACTTCACACGCATGTTCCACAAAGCCACGGGATATGCCCCGCTGAAGTACAGGAAAGGTCCCCGTTAAAACAACGTGTATGCCAGGGTAATCGCCATGGTGGTAAGTATGATGTGAATGTCGTCCTTGGAAAATCCAGAAGAGGTGTAAGCATTGCTGTAATACTGGGTGGGAGCCCCCTGGGACTTGACGACAAAAAAGCGCACGCCCCAATACACGGACACCCCTACCGCAACACCAAGAAGAGAACCGCAAAGCACATCCAGGGGAAAGTGCACCCCAAGATAAATACGGCTAAGTCCCACTATGGATGCCCACACAACAAGGGACACCGTGGTAATGCGGTGACGGAACACCAGGGACAGGAACGTGGCAACGGCAAAAGTGTTGGCCGCATGGGAACTGACAAAGCCATACAAACCCATCCTGCCGGCGATATGCCTGACCTGAAACATCAGTTCCGGATCGTGCGTGGGACGGAAACGGGCCACCCAAGGTTTTATCAGTGTAGAACTTATCTGGTCTGCCAACAGGATGCACATGCCAATACCCAAGAAGATGCACAGGGCCTCCTTCAGAGGACGGTCGCGCAGGACCACAAATATGACGGCAAGCAACATCAGGGACCACGTCCATGTGGAACTGAACTTCAGCATCACTCCATCCAGAAAAACATTGTTGAACCCGTTGATATAAAGCAACAGTTCAGAATCAAAAGCGGGGAATTCCATAATGGTAATCAAATTGCCTCGTAAGTACTCTTTTCTATCCAACCCACCTTTCCGTCGGCTATCTGGACTTCCGCCCAGTCACGCATGCTGTTGTCCTTGATTTCCACACGTGTGCCCTCGTGAATGACAAACAGGTCCGTACCCGACTTTGTTGGCGTACTCCTGACGGTAACGGCAGATTCCATGACGATACCTGCCGTGTGAGTATTGTTGTAGTTGCGCAGTCCGTAAGCGAAAACATTGAACAGGACACAGGACAGGACACAGAGGAGCGCCCCGAAGAAACCGATCTTGCGCAAGGGTATTGCAGAACTGTAAAGGTACAAAGCCACGAGCAGAAGGGCCAGGATAAAGGCACCCGTAGCACAATAGGCCCATTCCGTTACAGACTGGCTGTGCATGACACTCTTCCACGCCGACACGAAAAACATCTCATGACGGGGGATGATGCGGTCTATGGTCTTGCTCCGCGCCATGGCCAGATTGAAGCGTATGTCGTCGTCGGAAGGGTCCAACTGTGCCGCACGCTCAAACCACAGCACGGCCTTGGCGATATTGTCCTGACGATAATAGGTACAGCCAAGATTGTAATAAACGGAGGCACTCTCGCCCTGCTCGGCAAGTTGAAGGTAGATACGTTCGGCAGTATCGAACTCCCCTACGGAGTAGGCAGAGTCCGCCTGCACCTTCATAATATCCAAAGAATCCTTTGGCATGGCCATGGCAATGGAAGGCATCGCCACGAAGCAAAGGACCAGCAGTAACTTGTATAATCGGTTCATGTGGGTATCTCTTACGTGTGTGTGTTACATTAAAGACTCTTGTTCAGATTGTTGATAGCCAGAGTGGCCGACTCGTAGATCTTGTCCATGGTGGCTATGGGGTCTCCGGGAGCGAAACGGGCAAACTCGCAAGACTCAAGCACATCCATATATTGATGTATCAAGGCCTCGTCCACTCCACGCGATGCCAGAGCCTCGCGGACATTCTCCTTGGCAAGATGCGTCATGGGGATATTCAACTTGTCGCCGGCATATCCCAGCAACGCTCTTAACGTCTCCTCGTAGAAAGGAGCGACCTCGTGGTTCTTGAGTAGTTTGCGTGCAACCTTCAGACGTTTTGCAGCCTCCTTGCCGGCACGTTTGCCACGCTTTCGGGCAATATCCGCATTGGCCTTGGCCTGACGATAGAAAATGGCCAGCAGAACCAGGAACAGGGCCGTGCTTCCCAAATACACGAGAATGTAAGGCCATGTGCCAAAGAAGGAGTCTACACTCTCGCGCACATCCGCCTTGCCGGTACTGATGTAATGTATGTCGGAAGACAGCACGCGGAGATCCTCCTTCTCGCGTACCGCTGTTCCGGCAACGGGTTTGCCCTTTGCAACGGCAAGATGGAAAGAGTCCGTGCGCAGGGTAACATACTTCTCCGTCTCGGGGTTGAAGTAGACGAACTTAGCCGGAGAAATGGAGTACCTGCCGCCATGGCGCGGAACTATGACATAATCGAAAACGACATTGCCCTTGGCACCTGACGCCGTGTTTGTGGTCTTGTCCGTTTCCTTCGGGGTATATACCTCAAAGTCCTTGGGCATGTCCGTAACGGGAGCCTTCATCAACTTCATATTGCCCTGACCGGAAACAACCACTCTCAGCGAGGCGGCATCGTTGGCATCCAACTGCTCAGGCGTCAATGTACCCGTCATGGTGAACTTTCCCACTGCGCCCGAAAAGTCCTCCGGCACTGGTGACGGCAAGGGCTTCACATCGATATGCACCTCGGGAGTCTTTATCGTCTTGCTCACCATCTGTGTCAGCGAACCTCCGCCAAAGAATATGTCGAACGGGTCGGCATTGTGGTTGGTAACCTCCACCTCTGCATCGAAAGATATGCTCGGAATGGTCATCTTGCCACTCTTCTGCGGGAAGAGGACATACTGGCGCCAGATTGCCGTACCATAGTTACGGCCGTTGTAGTGCTCGTAGCGCAGGGACAACTGGGCCTTGCTGTTGAGTTCCTGACAATGGAATCCGTCCAGTTCCGGCATCTCGCCGGCAAGTTGGCGGATATTGACCAACGTGTACAGTTTGTAGGTAAGCAGGACAGCCTCCTGCTCGTAAACGCGGCTTTTGGCTGCCGTTGCCGTAATGAACAGTTCCCCGTCGCCGATCACTCCATCCGAGCGGCGGTGCTGCTGGCGTGGCGAGGCACCTCCCTGTCCGCCATTACCTGACTTGCCGCCTCCGGAAGAAGGCAGTACTGTAATGGCAGCCGTACCGCTCCTGACGGTTTTCCCGTTTACCTTCACGGTAGCGGCGGGAAGTTCGTACTCGCCCTCCTTCTCGGCCAACAGGACATAGGTGTATGTAATGGTACTGGAGTGTGTGGTCTTTCCGTTTATCATCTGGAAAGAACTCTGGCTGCTGGTAGAGGGGCCATATAGCAATTCAAAACCGGGGAACTTGCCGACCTGGATATCCTCCACATCCTGGGTATCTACGACATAACTTACATTGACACGACGACCGACCTCGCACACATCGGGAGCCTGCAGACGGACCGTTTGGGCAAAGGATGAGACGACAATAGCCATCAATAAAGACAAAATCAAAAGTATTCTGTTCACGACCGTTCTCTGTTTTTCCTACATTACTATATTATATATAAGGTATCATCCCAAAGACACATTGCCATGCAGAGGACTACCACTGTTTCTGCAAACGGCGGCGTGGTGCATCCTGTTGCTGACGCTGGATTTTTTCCTGAGTCTCCTTTTCATTTCTCATTGCAGCCTGCAGGAGCCGTTCCGCATTCTCCTTGGACATCTCGGGTTTGGACTGGTCCTGCTGCTGTTGCTGTTGCTTTTCCTGCTCCTGCTCCTGCTCCTTCTCTTTATCCTGCTTCTGGTCCTGCTTCTCCTTGTCCTTATCCTTCTGGTCCTGCTGCTGGTCCTTATTGTCCTGATCCTGGTTCTGGTTCTGCTGGTTCTTCAGATGCCATTTGGCCAGGACATAGTTATAACGGGTCTCATCGTTCGAAGGATCGTTTCTCAGCGACTCCTTGTAGCACTCTACTGCCTCGGCATATTTCTTCGAAGCCTGAAGCAGGACACCCATATTATGATATATGTCGGAAAGGCGATGCCTGTCTGTCTCATACTTTGCAGCCGCCAGATATTCCGCCATGGCATCCTGGGGCTTACCCTGCCTTATCAGGGCATTGCCCAAGTTGTAACGGCCTATACTGAAAGTGGAATCCATTTCCAATGCCTTCTTGTACTGCACGATGGCCTTCTCGGAATAATCGCTGCCTCCAAGGGTGTCCGACATAAGCCTGTTGCCGCGACGGATATAGTCGCGCATAGTCTGTGCATCCACACAAGCGGCGGATGCGGCAAATATAAACAGGAATATCAGTATTCGTTTCATAATGTCATTTCTAAGGTGTCACTTTTTCTTAGTGAAGAACGAGAATCTCTGCAGAATATGGTTCTTGCGTTCCAAAACCAGGACATCCAGCAGGAGGAACAGTAGGGACAGGAGGAGAAAACTCTGGAACTGTTCGTCATACTCCGAGAAAATGGAAGATTCCATCTCTACCCTACCGAGGTTCTCAACATACTTGTCCAGTTTCTTCTGTGCAGAACTGCTGTTATCCACATAGATATAATTGCCGTTTCCGGCATTGGCAATCTCACGGCACATGTCCTCGTTCAAACGGCTGACTACGGTATTGCCTTCGTTGTCTATGATATACTGACCGGTTCCAGGAATAGGTATAGGAGCGCCGGCCGGACTGCCTACACCAAGCATATACACATGTATTCCTTTCTGTGCAGCCGCCTTTGCCGCCTCTACTGCACCACCCTCGTTATCCTCGCCGTCGGTAATCACGAATATGGCACGCGACACTCCCTGCTGCGACGTGAAACTGTTGGAAGCCAAGGATATTGCCGCCGCTATGTCCGTTCCCTGCATCTCTATCATCGATGGCGATATAGTCTCGAGAAACATCTTGGCAGACACATAGTCGCTGGTAATGGGCAACTGGACATAAGCCTGACCTGCATAAACTATCAGGCCGATCTTGTCGTCCGTCATGTTGTCAACAAGGTTGGAAACCATCATCTTGGCCTTTTCCAGACGGTTTGGACGCACGTCCTCGGCAAGCATGCTGTTGCTCACATCCATGGCAATAATAGCCTCTATTCCGCTACGCTTGCGGGTGTCCACCCTGGTTCCATACTGAGGACGTGCCAAAGCAATGACGAGGAACAACAGAGAGGACTGCAACAGCCAGAACTTGACCTCCGTCCTCAGACGGGAGACATCCTTCATGAACGCCTTCAGCAAGACCGGATCGCCAAAGCGCTTCAAATTGCGCCTCTTGCGATATGCCCACATATAATGCGCTACGGCAAAAGCAGGCAATAACAGCAACAAATACAGATATTCAGGATTTTCAAATCTAAACATACACCTTTCAGTTTTTAGGGAATCCTCTTCAGAACCGTAGCCTTCAGCAGGAGGGCCGCGGCAAGGGAGAACAACGCTATCATGGCAAAACTCTGGTATGCCTCATAGCGTTTGGAGTATTTCCTGACATTCATCTTGGTACGCTCCAGTTTGTCTATCTCCTCATACACCTGAAACAGTTTGTCAGTATTCGTGGCCCTGTAGGTCTTTGCATCGGTCTTCTCGGCAATCATGGACAAGGTCTTGGTATCTATTTCCACCGGTACATTGACATATTCCTTATGACCTCCCACCATCATCGGGTAAGGGGCAGTTCCGTTTGTGCCCACGGCAACGGTGTATACACGGATGCCGAAACTCTTGGCTATATCCGCCGCCATGCCGGGAGAAATGTCGCCACGGTTGTTGGTTCCGTCCGTAAGAAGAATGACCACCTTGCTCTTCGCCTTGGAATCCTTCAGCCTTGACACAGCATTGGCAATACCCATACCTATGGCAGTACCGTCCTCCAGCATGCCGCGCATGGCCATATTGCAATCCATGCCGCCAAGCAGATTGAGCAGGGCCGTATGGTCCATGGTCATCGGACACTGAGTGTAGGCCTCGCCGGCAAAGACCGTAAGGCCAATGTTGTCGTTCTCGCGCCCGTTGATGAACTCTATAGCCACGTCGCGTGCAGCCTGGACACGATTGGGCTTCAGGTCCTCGGCCAACATACTCGTGGACACGTCCATACAAAGCATTATATCTATACCCTCCACACTGGTATTGCTCCACGAATTGGCCGTCTGGGGACGGGCCAGAGCACACACCATTGCCGTAAAGCCGACTATTGTCAGCAGAAAAGGCACATGGGTAAGCCATGTCCTCCACGTGCGGCGATAACGGACAAAACCCGCCACGGTACTGACCTTAAGCGAGGGAGTAGACTTCCTGTGGTTTATCACATACCATATTATATAAGGTATGAGAAGAAGTAGCAACAGGAAATAAAACGGATTATCGAATTCCATAATACTATCAATTCTCTTCTGATTACATAACCTCTATGGGGGACACATGCGCTCAGGCAAACATATCATACAAGCGCCATGCCACAGTACCCAGGATGAAGGCTATGGCAATAGCCGAAACGACAATTACTGCACGCATAATGCCCACCTGCATCTGCCGCTGCTTGTCTGTTTCCCTGACAATCTCCGGTTCGGGGCGGACATTCGGATCCTCCTCAATCTTGGTTTCGTTCACATACTGCAATGCCGCCACAAGGTTGGCATCATTCTCGTTGATGCGTGTGCTCCACTTGGCAAACTTCACAAGGTCGGCGGTGCGGAATATCTCCCGCAACTCCTCAAGACTCTTTTGGTCGCCATCCTGAACAAGGCGCTCTATGATTTCGGAACTGGTCATCTCCATTGCAGAGAATCCATAACGCTCCTGGATATAGGTTCTCAGCGCATCGGTGAGCAGGGTATAGTATTCCTTGCTGTCCTCCTGTGCCCAGGTACGCTGTTCCTTGATGCGCTCTATCTCGTTGATGGCCACCTGGTGTGCAGGCATCTTCTTCTTGCGCCGCACAATACGGAAGATGGGTTTTCCTTTCCGTATCAGCATGGTCATTGCAACTATCAGGGCCACAAGCGGTATCAGACCCAGTATGCTGTAGGCAATCTGCTTCCAGTCGGCCCAGTTGAACGGCAACTGCTGTATACCGCGCGGGGGAAAGAATGTATCGGCATTGAGGGTGTCCACATCCATAGTGTACACCTTCAGTGCGAGGGGTTTGCTTTCATACGCCACGGAGTCCACCATTACCTGCATCGGAGGAAGGTAGTAAAAAGCAGAATCCCATGCCGTGATGACATAACGCTGCCTTATCTGCAACTGCTTGCCGTCATTTATCAGCACCGTATCCGGAGCGTCCATGTCCACAATCTCTATGTTGGGGATTATCTCCATGCCTTTTTTCAGCACAGGCAGCGTCAGAGACTTTCCGGCAGGCATGGAAACTTCCAGTTCCAGTCCGTCCTGCTGGCCGACATAGAGTTGCATGCTGTCCAACCTGGCGGTGACGGCAACCTGGGCATACAAGGGTGAAACAACAAACAAAGCGACTGCAAGTATCACAATCACTCTGCCGTACATGTTCACCCCACTATAGTCTATATTCCGTGTATTAAAATACATTTCCGAGTAGTATTTACAGTATTAACACATCTCGCCAGGCTGTCACGACCTCTGCCTGAACAATCCCATCAGAGCGGTGACATAGTCCTGGTCAGTGCGGACACTGACATTGTCCACCCCACTCCGGGTAAAAGTGTCCCGCAGACGGTTCTGCTGTCCTCTCCACCATGCAGCGTGCTGGTTGCGCACCTTCTTGCTGCCGGTGTCCACGAGAATCTCCTCGCCTGTCTCCGCATCCCGTATCTGCATCAGTCCCACGTCGGGCAATTCCGCTGTACGACGGTCATAGACCTGCACGGCCACCACATCGTGCTTGCGGTTGGCTATGGTCAGAGGCTGGCGGAAATCCTTTCCGTCGATGAAGTCGCTCAACAGGAAAGCGGTGCATCTGCGTTTGATGACGGAAGTGAGATACTCCACGGCACACCCCACGTCGGTACGGTTGCTATCGGGCTTAAACTCCAGCAGTTCGCGTATGATGTAGAGTATGTGCTTACGTCCTTTTTTAGGCGGGATGAACTTCTCTATATGGTCGGAGAAGAATATCACACCTATCTTGTCGTTGTTCTGGATGGCGGAAAAGGCCAATGTGGCGGCTATCTCGGTCTGCATCCTGCGCTTTGTCTGCACGCTTGTACCGAATTCCAGACTTCCGCTCACGTCCACACAGAGCATCACCGTCAGTTCACGCTCTTCTTCAAAGACCTTGACAAAGGGTTTGTTGAATCTGGCCGTAACGTTCCATTCTATGTCGCGGATATCATCGCCGTACTGGTACTCGCGCACCTCGGCAAAGGCCATACCCCTTCCCTTGAAGGCAGAATGGTACTCTCCGGCAAAGATATTGTTGGACAATCCCTTTGTCTTGATTTCGATCTGCCTGACGCGCTTTAGCAATTCACTTGTTTCCATGCTTGTTTACCTGCACGATGTTTCGGACATCAGATTAGGGCACCTCTACCTTGTTTATTATCTTGCTGACGATTTCCTCGGAGGTGATGTTGTTGGCTTCCGCCTCGTAAGACAGCCCTATGCGATGGCGCAGCACGTCGTGTGCCACGGCACGCACATCCTCCGGTATGACATAGCCGCGACGTTTGATGAATGCGTATGCCCTTGCAGCCAAGGCCAGATTGATGCTGGCACGGGGACTGGCGCCGAACTCTATGTAGTCCTTGATGTCCTTCAAGTTATACTTTTCGGGATAACGTGTGGCAAACACGATGTCGGCGATGTACTGCTCTATCTTCTCGTCCAGATACACCTGACGTACCACGGCACGGGCCTCCATGATCTCCTGTGTACTCATCAGGGGTGAAATGGCAGGAGCCTCGCCCTTGATGTTCTGGCGCACAATCAGTTTCTCCTCTTCCAACTTGGGGTAGTCTATGATTACCTTCAGCATGAAACGGTCCACCTGTGCCTCGGGCAGGGGGTATGTTCCCTCTTGCTCTATGGGGTTCTGCGTGGCAAGCACCAGAAAAGGTTTGGGCAACTGGAAAGTTTCCTTGCCTATGGTCACCTGTCGTTCCTGCATGGCCTCCAGCAAAGCACTCTGCACCTTAGCAGGGGCACGGTTGATTTCATCCGCCAGAACAAAGTTGGCAAACACGGGACCCTTCTCCACCTGGAACGACTCTTCCTTCTGCGAATATATCATCGTACCGATAACGTCCGCCGGCAAAAGGTCGGGGGTGAACTGTATACGGCTGAACTGTGCATCCACCAGGGCCGCCAGAGTCTTTATGGCCTGGGTCTTTGCCAGACCTGGAACACCCTCCAACAACACATGACCGTCACTGAGCAGACCTATCAGCAGGGACTCCACCAAATGCTTCTGCCCCACGATGACCTGAGCCATTCCCGTCTGGAGGTTAGTAACAAATGCGCTTTGACGCTCAATCTGCTCGTTCAGAGCACGAATATCAAACGAATCCATCTTTACTTTGTATAAATGTATATATTACGATCGGTTTCTTCTAATATTTTGCGTGCAAAGATAGCAAGATTATGTCACATAGACAACGCAGAATAGTTTAAAAAGTCCTACACAATACATAAAGCGTGTTAAAAAAAGAAACCTCACCGAAGTTTATACCGACGAAGACTTTAGCGAAGGAAAAACGGGGAATATGTATTGGTTTCTCCGTTCTATCTATCACTGCAGAAACATCCAATCGCGTCCTAACAAATGGAATGAAGAAGAAAAACATCCTAATTTTAGGGGAAATCCCTTCCCACTCTGAACAAATAGGCATATCTTTGCATAAGACTAACCAAATATTAATATATAAATAAGGAATGAAAAAGACATTATTCTCTGCCCTTGTGGCATGCATGGCATTTTGCAGTTGTGCCAACGAAAAGGGCAATGGCAACACCACAGAACCCAATGTGATGGGCAAGTGGGCCATCGTGGAGGCCAACGGCCTGAGCACGGACAGCGCCGAGACAATGCCCTTCATACAATTCTGCGATAGCGGCATGGTGAACGGACATGCTTCAGTAAACACATTCTTCGGCCAGTACACCCAAAAGGGCGACAGCATCTTCTTAGACCAGATGGGTGCTACTACCATGATGGGACACGACATGGAGGTGGAAACCGCCATCATGACAGCCCTTTCGCAGTGTGTAACTCTGGAACTGCAGGACTCCGTACTTTGCGCAAAGGACCATGACGGAAATGTGGTCTTGAGCATGAAGCGCAACTGATAACAGCATTCCCCCAACCGTTGCCCCAAAACCAGGGCAAAGGCCTACCTTAACACGCGCCCCAATCTTGCACACAACATACACCTTGTGCGCAAGATTGGGGTTATCTATGCACAATTCAAAGGCAAAAAGCAGTTTTTATCTTATTTTTGTTCTTCAATGCAACAATTAAAGGGCAAAATAGCGTATCTTTGCACATAGATAAACAAAACCAGAGCCGGATTCCATAGCACAATGACCGAAGAAGACTACATTGCACAAGGAGATACCGCATGGAAAGAACAGGACTGGAAGCGGTGCCTTGACTCCTATGCCGAAGCCATGGCACTGAATCCCGAAAGCCAAGCCGTGGAGAAAAGGGAAATGGTGATGCAGATAATCAATTTCTTCAACAAGGACATGCTGAACCCATAACCGACCCGTGTCGCCGACTCTAAAGCATAAAAGACAACAACAAACACACTACCACACATATACACAATGGCCAGATTCAAAGGAATCATAGAAGTGGACACCAAGCGATGCAAGGGCTGCAACCTGTGTGTCGTGGCCTGTCCCCTGAAACTGATAGAACTCTCTCCTCTGGTGAACCGCAACGGTTATAACTATGCCGTGCAGACAGATCCCGAGAAGTGCAACGGATGCAGCAGTTGCGGAATCATGTGCCCCGACGGTTGCATCACCGTATACAGAACCAAAGAATAATCCCCCACTCCACACATGCAGAAAGACAACGAAATACTTTTGCTGAAGGGAAACGAAGCCATAGCACATGCCGCCATTCGCTACGGTTACGACGGTTTCTTTGGCTACCCCATCACGCCACAGAGCGAGATACTGGAAACCCTGGCATTGCTGAAACCCTGGGAAACGACAGGCATGGTGGTGCTTCAGAGCGAGAGCGAGGTGGCAAGCATCAACATGATATATGCCGGAGGCGGTTCGGGCAAGTGCGTCCTGACATCGTCCTCCAGCGTGGGCGTGTCGCTGATGCAGGAGGTCATCCCCTACATGGCCATCTGCGAAGTGCCAGGCCTAATAGTTTCAGTACAGCGCGGAGGTCCGGGCCTTGGCACCATACAGCCGTCCCAATCCGACTACCGTCAGGCTACCTGCGGAGGCGGCAACGGTGACTACCGCACCATAGTGCTTGCTCCTTGCTCGGTGCAGGAGAGTTGCGACATGGTGGGACTTGCCAAGGAACTGATGTTCAAGTGGAGAACTCCAGTCATCATACTTTCCGACGGCAGCATTGGCCAGATGATGGAGAAGTGCATACTGCCCCCCTACACTCCACGGCGCACCGATGAGGAAATACGCCGGCAGTGCCCTTGGGCCACTAACGGACTGGGGCTTAAAGACAGGAAGCCAAACGTTATGACAAGTCTGGAACTTGACCAGGCGCTGATGGAGAAGCGCAACCGCGAACTGCAGAAGAAATACGCAAGAATACAGCAGGAGGAAGTTCGTGCCGAGCATTATCACACAGAGGATGCCGAGACCCTCATAGTGGCCTTCGGTTCTGCCGCACGAATCTCCATGGGTGCCATAGACAACCTGCGCCAGCAGGGACACAAGGTGGGCCTTCTGCGCCCCGTCACACTATGGCCCTTCCCCGAGAAGGAAATATTGGAACTGGCATCACGCATGAAACGCATCGTGGTGGTGGAACTGAACGAGGGGCAGATGTTGCGCGATGTACAGTGGGCATCGCAATTCCGTTGCCCCATAGAGTTCATCGGACACAGTGGCGGAGTAATCATCACTCCCGACGAGATTACCAGGAAGATCAGCGAAATGGTCAAATGACAAACGGAAAACTCCGAAAACTCCGAAAACTCCGAGTACTCTGAATACTCTGAATACTCCGAATACTCCGAATAACTCTGAATTCTCAGAATACAACCTCATGGACGAGAAGACAATAAAATCACCCCAGAACATCGTTTACCAGAAACCACGTCTGATGAACGACACCCCCATGCACTACTGCCCCGGATGCGGACATTCCATAGTGCACAAACTGGTGGCCGAGATTCTGGACGAAATGGGCATAGAGGAAAAGACCATAGGCGTATGCCCCGTGGGATGCGCCGTCTTTGCATACAGGTATCTGGACATCGACTGGATAGAGGCGGCACACGGACGTGCCCCGGCATGTGCCTCGGCACTGAAGAGATTATGGCCGGAGCATCTGGTGTTCACATACCAGGGCGACGGCGACCTGGCCTGCATAGGCACAGGCGAAACCATACAGACACTGAACCGTGGCGAGAACATCACCATCATCTTCATAAACAATGCCATCTACGGCATGACGGGCGGACAGATGGCCCCCACCACGCTGATGGGCATGAAGACAAGCACCTGCCCCTACGGTCGACAGGCCGACCTGCACGGTTTCCCCCTGAAAATAAGCGACATTGCCGCCACACTGGAGGGCACATGCTATGTCACCCGCCAGGCGGTGAACACCGTGGGCAACATTGCTCGAGCCAAGAAAGCCATACGACAGGCCTTTGAGAACAGCCTGCAGGGACGCGGTTCGTCGCTGGTGGAAATCGTGAGCACATGCTCTGCCGGATGGAAGATGACTCCCGTGCAAAGCAACCAGTGGCTTGCCGAGAACATGTTGCCCTACTACCCCTTGGGCGACCTGAAAAACATTAAGGACTGAAAGCAATGAAAGAGGAAATAATCATATCGGGCTTCGGCGGACAAGGCGTCCTCTCCATGGGAAAGATACTGGCATACGCTGGTATCATCGAAGGCAAGGAAGTGACATGGATGCCGTCCTATGGACCTGAGCAGCGCGGTGGTACGGCCAACGTCACCGTAATACTCTCGGACGAGCGCATCACTTCGCCCGTACTGAACACCTACGACACGGCCATAGTGCTGAACCAGCCCTCGCTGGACCGCTTCATGCCCCTCGTAAAACCTGGCGGCACACTCATCTACGACCCGGCCAGCATCCTCACCCCTCCCCTGCGCAAGGACATAAACGTATATAGCATAGAGGCCATGGCCGAGGCGGCAAGGATGAAGAACGGCAAGGTGTTCAACATGCTCCTGCTCGGAGGCCTCATCAAGGTGCGCCCCATCGTCAGTGTGGAGGATGTGGTGGAAGGTCTTCACAGGACCCTGCCCGAGCGCCACCATCACCTCATCCCCATGAACGAGGCGGCCATACGCCACGGCATGGAAATCATCCGGGAGGAGAACAAGGCCTGACATAGCAAGGTCTCTCTAAAATATGAAGCATCACACAGGAAGTCTCATGCCACATACGCATGGGACTTTTCTGTTTTATCACGAAGAAAACGGCACCAGAACACCGGCAGGGTGGACAAAACTTCATTTTTCCTGCCTCCGCCTGTAATAAAAACACTATCAGTGCGTCTAAGGGGGTAAAGCAACAGACAAAGAGAACGACAAAGATGAACCAAGAGCAAGAATTTTCGGAACTCGTGCATCGGCACAAGTCCACAATATACACCGTCTGCTACATGTTCTCCAAGGACAACGACGAGGTGCAGGACCTGTTCCAGGACATACTGGCCAACCTATGGACAGGTTTCGGCACGTTCCGCGGAGAATCGCAACAGAAGACCTGGGTGTGGCGCGTGGCCCTCAACACCTGCATATCGGTGGAGAGAAAGAAGAAGAGCCGTCAGCAAGCAGCGCAACTGTCCATGGACATAGACCTGTATGCGGATGACGACAACGACACCCTGCAGGTACAGGCCCTGCACAAGCGCATCAATTCCCTGGGCCTTGTGGACCGTGCCATCATCCTGCTATGGCTGGAGGACATGAGTTACGACGAGATTGGTGCCATAATGGGCATCACCTCCAAGCATGTAGGGGTGAAACTCTTCCGCATAAAGGAGCGCCTGAAGCAGATAAAAGACAAATAACATTCACCCGTTAACAACATAAAGTACAATCATCATGAAAGATATGGAATTAGAAGAAATGCGTACCCAGATAAACCTGCTCAAGGAAAAACTGGAAAAGCAGGGCATCGTCAACAGCCACCTCCTGCAACAATCCATGAAGACCAAGGTTAGCCTGATACACCGCCAAGGCTGGAAGTCCGTGGCATGCGGCTTGGTTGCCATAGTGGCTTTTGCCTTCAATTATGTCTTGGGAAGCCTCAGCCTGCCTTTCGTCATCGCCAGCATACTGCTGATGCTCTTCTGCATCATCGGCACCTGGCATTGCCACATGCCTTTGAACGACAGAGACCTGATGGGACAGGACATCCATACCACCGCCCGTGCCTTCTCGCTTGTGAAAAGGCGCTACAACTTCTGGCTTCACTACATCACCCCCACCCTCACCATCCCCTGGATTCTATGGTTCTGCCACGATTTCATCCACTCCTCCAACATACCACAGGAGTTTGCCAAACCTACGATGATAGCATTCTGCATATCGGCATTCATAGGCGGTCTGATCGGTTACATGTGGCACCGCAAGGTAGTGAATGCCTGCGATGAGGCGGTGAAGCAATTGGAAGACGTTTGATCCGGATTTGGAAGATTGGAATGTAGACAGAAAGAATTCAGAACCTTATCTCAATGTTGCAATTACCTATCCCCTGCATAGCCACGGCCATGCCATCCTTGTCGGCACGCTTACGGAAAAGGTCCAATGCGTTGGCATACCTCTCCTTGGCTTCCGAATAGCGCTTTTCCTGAAAATACACATCGGCCAGAAGGCAGAACACTCGGGCAAGGCTTATGTCTACCTGACGATTGCTTCCCATGGCATAGTGCACATGGATGGCTTCCGAGAAAGCGCGTTTGCCATCCTCGTTTCTGCCGGGGTCGGCAAGGTACATGGTGCCGAGGGTCGTGTACACCCTTGCCATCTCCGCCTTGTAGGAATGGTGCATCGTAGCGTCTGCATGGCGATATGTCTCCAGTGCCTCCAGATAGAGGTGTTCCGCCTTCTGCACATCGCCGTGCTCACGGCAGAAATCGCCCATGGCGGCAAGAATGTTGGCCAGTTCTGGTTCGTAAATCTTCGGATTCTCCTTGGCAAGGCGACGGAACTCGGCCAGACACTTGGCACGCTCCTCCTCGGATGCAAAGTCCACATCCCTGGCCAGATGCTCCTCTATCCTTCGTGCGGCATACTTCCACATCTTGAAGCAGAAGACCAGGAAGGCTACAAACATCACCAGGACAAGACTCTTGGGCATTGTGCCTATGGAAAACAGCATCGTGTCGTAAAGTCCGTGAAGCAGTATGGGCACAAGCAAGACCATTGCACGGTTAGTGGAGTGGCGTTTGGAATTGGGATAGAACTTCACCAGCGAATAATAGTAACCCATCATTATGCCAAAGCACAGATGACCCGGCACGGAAAATATGGCCCTCACGATTCCTACACTGAGGAAGTTGTCCTTATTCATGAAGAGATACCCTATGTTCTCGAAAGCGGCAAAGCCCAAGGACACACAAGCAGCATATACGATGCCATCAAACTTCTCGTCGAAATAAGGGTTGTTCCTCAGGAAAAACCACAGGACAACGAACTTGGCCACCTCCTCCGGAATGGCGGCTCCGAAGAAGGAGATGCGGAAGGCATCCATAACCGTTTTCACCTCTTGCGGGAATAACCCGATGGCGGCAAAGGGACCGGACATTAAGGCAGACAGGAAACAAGACAGCACGCCCCAGTAGAATGCCTTGCGCAACTGTTCCTTGGGTTCTGGCTGAATGCTGTCCTTCCTGTACATAATGTACATCAGGACCACAACCGGCAACATTGCCGTAGCAATGACAAGAATATTCATGGCAATCAGATTAAAGCATTAAATTATCTTAAAGGGCATTCACGGCTGTCGCTCAGGCAAATGCAAGAGGCATGCCATACACATCCTTACGAACTTTGACACCGTCCCACACGCATTTGCCATTGACCCATGTGGACATCACGCGCCAGTGCAGGGCATCGCCTTCGCGCGGCGACCACCCGCACTTGCTCAGCACATCCGACGATGCAATGGTGTACGGGACCTCGTCGCGACGGACAAGCACCAGGTCGGCCATCATGCCCTCGCGGATGAAACCACGGTCCTGTATGCCGAAGAGGGTGGCGGGATTGTGGCACATGAGTTGCACCATCCTTTCCATGGACAGGACACCCTCGTCCACCATTTCCAGCATGCTCACCAGCGAGAACTGGACCATGGGCATGCCACTGACGGCGGTACGCGCCCCACCCTGCTTCTCGCTGAGCAGATGCGGTGCATGGTCGGTGCCTATGCAGGTGATGCGTCCATCGGTAAGGCCGCGGCGCAAGGCCTCACGGTCGCCCTCCGACTTGATTGCGGGATTGCACTTGATGCGTCCGCGCAGACGGGCATAGTCCTGGTCGGTGTACAGAAGGTGCGCCACGCATGCCTCGCCGGTGATATTGCCACCAAGGAGCGCCAACTCCCTTTCCGTGGAGATGTGCGCTATGTGCAGGCGTGCCCCGCTTGCCTTTGCCAGTTCTGCCGCCAGGGCGGAACTCTGCCAGCATGCCTCGGCATCGCGTATTTCGGCATGGTGGGTGATGTCAGGGTCGTCGCCGTACTTCTGCCTGGCCTCGGCCATGTTGGCGTTTATGCGTGCCGTGTCCTCGCAATGGGTCATTATGAGTTTCGGAGTCTTGGCAAAGAGTTCCTCCAGCATCTCGCGCTTGTCCACAAGCATGTTGCCCGTGCTGCTTCCCATGAAGAGTTTCACACCGGGATACTGCTCCGAGGGCATGGCCAGTATTTCGTCAAGGTTATCGTTGGTGGCTCCTATGAAGAAGCCGTAGTTCACGTGCATGCGCTCCTTGGCCAATGCCATGCGCTCGCGCCATCGATCCACGGTGGTTGTCTGCGGAACCACGTTGGGCATGTCCAGCACTGATGTCACGCCACCTGCCGCCGCCGCCATGCTCTCTGTGTGCATATCGGCCTTGGCAGTCATGCCCGGCTCGCGGAAATGCACGTGGTCGTCTATCACACCGGGCAGAAGGTACATGCCCGTGGCATCCACCACCTGGCAACCGTCATGCCCATTATCTATCGTACCATTCAGGACTATGCGCTCTATCCTGCCCTCACTAACCAACAAGGAGCCGACATGCGACTCCCCATTGTTTACTATCGTTGCATTGCTGATAACCGTCTTCTTCATGCCTGTCTTCTCTTGAACTTTGTCATGCGCAGTTTAATCACTCCGAAGAGAGCCTCGCTGAATATGCCTCCCGACATCTTGCTTGTTCCCAACTCGCGGTTCACGAACACCACGGGCACCTCCTTGATCTTGAAACCCAGGCGCAGTGCCGTGTACTTCATCTCTATCTGGAAGGCATAGCCCTTGAAGCGGACATCGTCCAGCGACATGGTTTCCAGCACCTTGCGTGTCCAGCACACGAAACCAGCGGTGGTGTCCCTGAGTTTTATGCCCAGCACTGTGCGAACATAGGCGGAGGCATAGTAGGACATCAGCACACGGCCTATGGGCCAGTTCACCACGTTCACACCGGTGATGTAGCGGCTTCCCACGGAAACGTCGTACCCCTCGTCGTGGCATGCGGCATACAGGCGTGGCAGGTCGGCAGGAGCGTGGGAGAAGTCGGCATCCATCTCGAAGATGTACTCGTAGCCGTGCTCCAGCGCCCACTTGAAACCGCAGATGTAGGCCGTGCCCAGACCCAGTTTGCCGGAACGCTCCACTATGTTCACACGTCCCTTGAACTCGTCTGCCATCAGGCCCTTCACTATGGCGGCCGTTCCGTCGGGACTTCCGTCGTCTATCACCAGCACGTCAAAGTCCTTTTCCAGGGACGTCACGGCACGTATGATGGCCTCTATGTTCTCCTTCTCGTTATAGGTGGGGATGATAATTACGCTATCGCTCATAGTTTTTTAGGTTATTTTCTCAAACAAAGATACACCTTTTCTCCATTACTGCCAACGATTTTGCATACCAAACGTACGCAAACGGTATAAAATCATTATCTTTGTAGGTGAAAAACATTGAAAACGTCCGAATAGCCATGGACCTATATCTGGTTTTCATGTAAAAACATACGAGGATGGAACAGGTCAGGAGTATTTCAAAAGAACTGGTAAGGATGGCTTTTGTTGCTACATGCATAGAAACAACTGCCAGATACTTGAATATCGACTATAGGGAGGTGTTCGAAAGGATGGAACGTATCGGAATGACAGATGACTACATCCTGTCCAACTACGAACCTCTGCATAGCGAAAGCCGTGAAGTGCTTTCCGAACAGTGAGTTTATTACCTGCAACCATGATCCGTTATTTCTGAAGCCAGGCAGACATGTGTGTCTTTGAACCTTACTACAGCAAGCGTAGTGCTAACTATTGCACCGACCATCTCCGTATGAATAAGAATCAATGCCGACGACGCAAGAGCCATCTCTTCCGCTATCTTGTTATCGCCGAGATTGCAACTGATGGAGAAGTAGTATGGCAAGCCTATCACAATGCATAGGAAATGTTGAATGAAAAGTATAAGAAGAAGTAAAATCAAACAAATATGAGTTGTAACCAAAACTGCATTGATATTATATCTGTTTCAGAGTGTTTAAAGCTAAATTTCTCAATACCAGAATACCAAAGACCATATAAATGGAGTGTTCAGAGCATTGATGATATGCTTTGGGACATAAACAATTCAGTACAACAGAGTTTTTCTTATTCAAATTACAAGTATCGTATTGGAACCATCATTCTTCACAAAACTGATGATGTACTTAATGTGGTTGATGGACAACAACGATTGATTTCACTTACTCTCATTTCCAAATATCTGGATAATGATTACGACAATGCCATTCTACGAAATACGTTCTATGACAAGATAACCCAAAAACATATCCATGATAATTACATCCATATCAAAGAATGGTTTTCTCTCAGAGATAAAGACATAAAAGAGTCTTTCAAGAAAGCTTTTCTGGACATATTGGAATTAGTAGTAATACAAGTAGGCAGGGAGTCTGAGGCATTTCAACTTTTTGATTCCCAGAATACTCGTGGACGTGCTCTTGATCCTCACGATTTACTGAAAGCCTTTCATTTGCGTGAAATGCAAAATGATAAATATGAGATGGAATATGCGGTTACGAAATGGGAAGCAAAAGATGTATATAAAATACGTGAGCTTTTTTCTGCATACTTGTTTCCAATATGGAATTGGTCACGCGGAACAAAAACATGGAAGTTTACGGACCATGACATTGACACTTACAAGGGTATACCATCCAATTCGACATACACCTATGCACGTCGCGCAGGCAAGGCATCACCATATTTTCAATTAACGGAACCTTTTATTGCTGGTTCAGACTTCTTTGATTTGGTAGATCACTACCTCAGGACATTAGAAAATATAAAACATGAATTGGCGACTAATCCTGTTTTTGAATTACTTCGTCCATTCTGTTTGCCGCTGAAACACTCCTCTGCTGGTTTGACACACGTAAGAAACCTTTTCTTTGCAGTTGTATTCTATTACTATGACAAATTTCATAACATGGATGAGTTGTCCATTAAAAAACTGTTCATGTGGTCTTTCATGCTCCGTATGGATTTAAGTAATTTAGGCGCTGATTCAGTTAACAAATATGCCATTGGAGAGTGGTCAGGAAATTACACCAACTATATTCCTGTCTTCTCAAAAATCAGTTTAGCACGATTACATACAGAAATCGGCAATCTTCAGATTGAAATAGATGCACGCAATCTTGATACAGACGAACAGAAGAACTTGTATGAATTATTGAAAAAAATGAGAGGTTATGATGAAAACAAATAAAGTTGCAGAGCTACATATCATAGAAGCCGACAATTCTATTTTCAAGTCGGTTAAGTATTGCATACCTCTTTACCAACGTGATTATGCTTGGGAAGAGAAACAGATTATACAACTCATTGAAGATATTGATGATGTAAACTTGGGCGAGAACTACTACATCGGTTCTCTTATTGTTGCGTGTCATGATGGCTTATATGAAGTGGTTGATGGTCAGCAGCGACTTACTACTTTATTTCTCTTGTTAAGCTATTTGGGACTTAATACGGGAAATGAAGAAGCATTATTCTTTAGTTGCCGTGACAAATCAAACTACACCTTGCGCCATATCAAACAAATATTAGCTGACGAACGAGACAAATACGATGCAGAGCATCTACAACAAAATATCATAAGCGGCTTAAATATCATCAAAGAAAATATTGAAAAGCTTACTGATGAGCACAGAATAGCATTTGTAGAGAAACTGAAAAACGTTGTTATTTATCGCATAGAAGTTCCTGAGCACACGGATTTGAACCACTATTTTGAGATAATGAACACCCGTGGTGAGCAGTTAGAACAAAGTGATGTGTTAAAAGCCCGACTAATGAGTGAACTGCAAGGCAAGAACAAGAAATACCAGCAAGTTTTCGCAACAATATGGGATGCATGTCGAGACATGTCTGGATATGTACAAATGCACTTTACGCCTACTCAGCGAGGAGAATTGTTCAGTTGGTATTGGGATCAGATTCCATCAAGTAAAGTGAAAAATTACCTAAAACTTTCTCAAACATCAGCTTCTAAGACAGGAGCAAAGATTGCCGAAATCATACGTCAAGATTTTAGTGTTGAAAAAGAGGATGGATGTTTGGATGACGATACAAGAGTACGATTCGAAAGCGTTATCGAGTTCCCATATTTCTTGTTACATGCACTTAAAGTATATCTTTCACTTAATCCAAAAATTAAGCATATAGATGGCGGAAAACTGATAGATGAACTACTTGATGACAAGAAACTTACTTCTGCATTTGAACGCATACTGGATTATGGAACTATTGATGGAGTTCCTTTGGATCGCTCAAAATTTTCTCGTGACTTCATGGTATGTTTGCTTCGTACAAGATTCTTGTTTGACAAATACATCATCAAACGAGAATACGCCAACGAATCGTCTGATGGCGAATGGAGTTTAAAGTCACTGTTTGTATCTGGTCCGCAAAAGAACAAGAAAGCTTACTTTAAAAACACTCGTTTTGCGGCATACAAACAAAGGGAATCTACAAGCAAATGGTATCATCCAGACAATCTAATGTTACAAGCTGCCCTTCGTGTATCTTATACTTCTCCAAAAGTAATGCATTGGATAACACAATTACTGATTTGGTTGACTAGAAATGCCGATTCCCTTGATACTGAAATTCCATATTATACCGATGTAATCAATGAAATTGCAAAGCGACCAGTACGTGATTTCCTTGATAATAAAGATTATTCTCTAGGAGTCAATACACCACACGTAGTATTAAACTACCTGGACTTTTTACTATGGAGGAGAAATAGGAATGTAGACTTTGATTTCGAGTTCCGCAATTCTGTTGAACATTGGTACCCACGTAATCCATCAGAAGGAACATTCGCCCGCTGGGAGGATGGTGTTGACAGATTTGGAAATTTATGCTTAATACAGCGTAACATTAATTCGAGATTCTCAAACATGTCACCTGAAGCAAAGAAAAGTACCTTTAAGGAAATGATCGAGAAAGGCAGTCTGAAACTTCGTATTATGAGTGATCTAACCCAAGGAGCTAATGCAAGCCAACAATGGAAAGAATCTGTATATGAACAACATGAAAAAGATATGCTTGACATATTAAGAGAAGAAACCGAGAATATAAGTGAGTAGGAATGCATTATTTATAATATGGAACTCATTTGTGTTAATTCGTAAAATTTGCAGGAAATATCAAGTCTCGCCTAAGTTTGTGTTGACTAAACCCTCATTCAATATCAAACACTATTCGCATCTACTCATCAAGCTACACAAATCAACGTTCATACCCTCGCTCACTCTCACAGATAGGAAATATTTGCGAGATAGAATTATAATTAAACTAGTGCTGTTTCAGTAAGGGAAAAATCAATGTGGGCGGCTGATTTTCCCATGAGGACATGGTATCCTTCTGCTCTCCATGGTCAATTCTCCAAGCAATTCTGCATCTTCAAGACGATCGAAATTGGCAAAGACAAACAACGCTTTCATGCTTTACTCCTTTTAGTCGCTCCTTCTCTTCTTTTCAACTTCAAATCCCACAACCCTCTGTCAATAGGGTCTTACTTTGCTGTAAGCAGAATGTCATCGTCAAGCTGCGTGGCATACAGCACACGCAAATATATACCGACACTTACGGTGAGCAAGCCCTTCTCTACACGAGACAAGGTGAGCTCGGAGCATGTGGCACGTTCTAGCACCTGTGCCCGTCTGCACGACAAATCCACAGCCCTGTACCTCTACGGCGACCTATATATAGCCGACGAGTTCGTCCTTGAAATGCAGAATCGCCAGTAGGAACTATTCTTCCATCATGCGCCTTACGTACACCTTGCTGGCAAGGCGTACGATGGAGGTGATGCCAGATGCTGCGTCGTGTTCGAATCCACACAGTTCCTTTGCGGCAAGGGAATGTGAAAGTCCGGAAATTTCCATTAGTCCTTCACTTTCATTGCTCCATGTAATCAGGCAACTTCTGTTTGAGGTGTCTTGCCATATTCCTTAATGTATTAGTTTATAGATAATTTGTAACAGCCGATTACAAAGATAATGAGAATGGGGAGCAAAAGCAAGAAAAAAGTGATTTATTTAATATATTCAATATTGTGGAGCAATGTACTCAACATTGGAGACGAATATCCTACGTATTGAGTACAATTGTACTAAACATTGAGTACATTTTTGCAAACGTGCTTTTCAACGGTTTATTTCCTTGTCCTAACACTTTTAATAAGTATAGCATGCACGTTTAATACCTTGCGCTATTCCTCATGTAACACATGCTCATCACTCCCCCGCCTACGATTTATTAAAACGTCTTAAAAGCAATTACACTCAAAGCATCTATTTTCTCTTCCCCTTTCTCTTTGTTTTGTATAATAATTTTGTTGAGAAATATGTTAACAATAATACCGTTGCTCTCTGCAAGAAGACAAGGGGGGGCTGTACCAAGTGGCAGCCCCTCCCTTCGTTGTATATAGGAATCTCATCTATCCGTGAGGTACCGACATGCCAAGTCTCTCTTCTGGAGGTTCATTTCATTCGCTTATCTTGAACTATATTCATTTTATGCGTTTTATTAACTCTATTTTGTAATACTTTTAATTATAGTTTTAACGTACCCTCTATAGCTTGTTTCACTACTATTTTTGCTCCGCCCTCAATAATTCTTAAAAACTTATAGCTTGCAAGCATGTTATTTAGTGCTCCTGCTGCGACCAACAAAGTATTTTGTAATTGCGTAATAGACATATCCTCTACAACTTTACTTGGAACAACAGTTAAAAAGCAGTTATGAGGCGTAAACTGAACAAGATCTGGATACTTATTTGTTATGTAACTATTACAAGTCTTCAACTCTTCCGCATTAGCACGTAACACCGCGTTAAATATACGCTGCAAGTCCTCCCTGACTATGTCTTGTTGTTTCTTTACATCTTTTGCAACTTCAAAGGACTCCTTACATGCATCTGCGAACAACTTTATTCTATCTTGATTATCCATATTATAAAAGTATTAAAAACAGTCAACTTAATCTTTCAAGCATCCGAGCGGTATTACCTTTACTCCATCCTCGCGAGTATATGCGAACTCTCCACCTGTCAGCACAATCAACAGGTCTGGTTCACGGAGAGGCATCTGCTTCTCGGTTTTATTGCGCTCACGAATTAGTTCTTGGAGTTGTAGCAGATGTTTTGCTCCCTCATCAATATCCCTGCTTCCCAACTTGCACTCGATAAGTGCATATCGTTGGTCGTCAAGATGAAGAACAATATCAGCCTCCAAGCCATATCTGTCGTGATAGTAAGATACTCGCCCACCCATAGCTTGTGAATATACCCTCAAATCACGAATACACATACACTCGAAGATAAAACCAAAGGTTTTCAGGTCAAGTTCAAGAGATTTTGGGGATGCTCCCATTGCTGCCACAGCGATAGATGGGTCAATAAAGCACCTCTTCTTGCCCGAGCGAATAGCTGTTGCCGAACGAATAGCCGGGCACCACGCATCGATATCCTCAATCACAAATAGGCGTTTCAATGCATCAACATACTCATCGAAAGTTGCTTGCACAGTTGTCTCCATCTCAACCTTGACATCAGCGAGCATTGCCGTCTTTTTTGCCAATGTACATAAATTACGAGCATAGGAGCGCAAGATGAGTCTAGCAAGTTCAGGATTACGATGCACCCCGTCTACTCGCGAAATATCATCTTCGCACACCTTATTGAGATAATCCTTGGCAATAAGCAATTGCGCCCTTTCGCTTTTTACGTTCAGCGAATCCGGCCAACCGCCTCGACAAGCCAACATTATCAAATCCTCAATTGATAGCTTTGATGTGACGCCATCAATATCCAATGACTTATTGTCGAACAATTCGAGAAAAGATATTTCACCTGACGACTCTTTCGACTCATATAGACTCATCGGATACATAGTCATAGTCGCAATTCTGCCGGTACCAGTATGCATTTGCCGTTGCTCCTCAGGAGTATCCACTTCGCAATTGTTCTTTATTACGGTAGACCCCGTAAGTATAAACTGACCTTTCAAACCTCTTTGGTCAACGGCATTGCGAACAGCATCCCATAAAATAGGAATATCCTGCCATTCATCAATCAGTCGAGGTGTTTCTCCCTTTAACAGAATTGAGGGCTTTGTTCTTGCAGTAGCCAAATAACCTTCGCGTTTATCAGGGTCCTGCAATTTGATAAAACTTTTGACTTGTTGTTCCGCAGTAGTGGTTTTACCGCACCATTTAGGTCCCTTTATTTGCACTGCTCCGAAAGCTTCTAATCGCAAAGCGAGTTCGTCGTCTGCTATTCTACTTAAATACTCCTTATCTGCCATATCAAAATCATTTTGTGCTTACTGCTTGCAAATATAATGATTATTCTTTTAAGAACAACGGAAATTTGCTTTTTTGTTGTTTTTTAACTTGTGTTTTTGTTGTTAAACGACTTGTATTTTTGTTGTCAAACGGTTTGTGTTTTTTGTTGCCAAATAGCTCGTTATTTTGCGACATAAACCTATTTGTCTAAAATACATATAGAAAATTTCGTATTATGGCACTTACATTTTATGTAAGAAAGTTCTTTATTTTAGTAATATTTTGTATATTTGTAGTAAAATGGAAACAAGTATTAATATAGATAAGCCCAAATAATATAGATAAGCCCAAAAATCGCATAAAAGAGGTGATTGAAGAGCGAGGCATTAAACAAACTTGGCTTGCAGAGCGGCTTGACAAGAGTTTCTGCATAGTAAACTCCTATATTTGCAACCGCCGCCAACCTAGCCTTGATGTGCTCTTTGGGATAGCCAAGATTTTGAATATGGATCCAAAAAAATTGATTGGGAATAAATCATAAACGTTATGGCAAAGAAACAAGCCAAAATAAAAAGTATTGAAGAGACTTTATGGGAATCTGCAAACAAGCTACGTGGTTCTGTTGAGCCATCGGAGTATAAGCATGTTGTACTGAGTTTGATATTCCTTAAATATGCTAATGATCGTTTCGAGGATCGGCGTAATGAGCTTATCGCAGAAGGTAAGGGTGCATTTGTGGATCAAGCAGTGTTCTACAATGCCAAGAATGTCTTCTATATTGAGGAGCAAAGCCGTTGGGGCTTCATTATGGAGAATGCTAAGCAGAACGATATTGCCATTAAGATTGACAAGGCTTTGTCGTCTATTGAAGATAGCAACCCCTCTCTCAAAGGCGCACTCCCCAGTAATTACTACTCTGGTTTAGGTCTTGACCGTGCTAAACTTGCAGCATTGCTCGATGAGATAAACAAGATTGATACACTCAAAGACCCTGAAAATGACCTCATTGGTCGTGTCTATGAATACTTCCTTGCAAAGTTCGCTATTGCTGAGGGCAAGGGCAAAGGTGAATATTATACCCCTAAGAGCATTGTAAATCTTATTGCCGAGATTATCGAGCCTTATCGAGGCAAGATCTATGATCCTTGTTGCGGTTCGGGGGTATGTTTGTGCAGAGTATGAAGTTTATCGAAGCTCACCACGGCAATAAACGCGATATCTCAGTCTATGGTCAGGAGTACACAAATACGACTTATAAGCTTGCAAAGATGAACCTCGCCATTCGCGGTATTGCAAGTAATCTTGGCGAGTTGGCCGCAGACACATTCCACAACGACCAACATAAGGACTTGAAGGCGGACTTTATTATGGCGAACCCTCCATTCAACCAGAAGTCGTGGCGTGAGGATAATGAGCTAAAAGCCGACCCTCGCTGGTACGGTTATGATGTACCTCCTACGAGCAATGCAAACTACGGTTGGATTCTCAATATCGTGTCAAAGTTGTCGAGCAATGGCGTTGCGGGCTTCTTGTTGGCTAATGGTGCATTGAGTGGCGATGGTATCGAACTCAATATCCGCCGTCAGTTGCTGCAAAACCATCTCGTTGAAGCTATCATTATCCTACCACGCAATATGTTCTACTCGACCGATATTAGCGTTACACTCTGGATATTGGCAGGCAATCGTAAGGCTCGCACTGTTGAGCAGAATGGCAAAATGGTCAAGTATCGTTATCGTGAGAATGAGGTGCTATTTGTTGATTTGCGCCAGTGGGGAGAACCTTTCGAGAAGAAGTATATTCAGTTCTCGCCCGAGCAGATTGCCGACATTGCCCACAATATCCATAATTGGCAACGTGAGGGTTATGAGACAACCTATCAGAATATCCCCGAGTACTGCTATTCAGCATCGCTCGACGAGATTGAGCGCAAGGGTTGGAGTCTTGTGCCGAGTAAGTATATTGAGTTTAAGAACCGTGATGAGGGTGTAGATTTCGATGCCCGTATGCGCGAACTGCAATCCGAGATGCAAGAGCTTATGACACAAGAGGAGAAGTCAAAAAAGGAGATGGAAAAGTTGTTTGAAAAATTAGGTTACAATATCAAATAGGCAAATATGGAAATATTATTAGATCTTGACATATGTGAAGGACTCCCTTGTGACGAAAATTGGGAAGTGTCTGATAACGACAGAAAATCAATAGAGGGGAGGGCAGAATTAAACGGCATCTGTGAGGCTAAATATGTTAATATTGGTCCTGGTGCTGATTTGATAGTGTTATTGCTAATCGTTGATATCGGTCTAAGAATGCTAAAGTTAGGAGCCGAGATTAATGATGGAATAGATGGGTGGATTGGTTTAGGTAAAAAATTATCTAAATTGTTTCAGCAAAAAAAGATTGTGTCAATTGATGCTGATGGAGCTGCCTCAATAGCGATAGAACTTATCTCCCAAAAAGAGAAAATAGTAAAACTTGAAAAGATACATGAAACAACTATAAATCTTGTTGATGTATCATTTATGCTTCCTCAGAATATTAGTTTGAGTGCAAAGCCTCATAATTATTATATTCAAGCATATAGAATTAACGACGAGGAAGTATATGTAGTGGGAGTTACTTCGACAGGAAATGCCGATATTATCAAGCACTTCGGATTTAATCCTTATGGTATTAGGGATATTAAGCTGTAGTGTGTATTTGAAAACAACTTATAGAATGAGAACTAATTGCTATAAGCGTTTAGGAGATTATATCCGTGAGGTGGATGTGCGTAATAGAGATTTATCTGTTACGACATTGCTTGGTGTGAGCATATCAAAGGAGTTCATCCCTTCGATTGCGAATACTATTGGTACTGATATGTCCACATATAAAATAGTTCGTAAAGGGCAATTTGCATATGGTCCTGTAACATCTCGAAATGGTGATAAGGTCTCTATTGCATTGCTGGCTAACGAAGATACTGCTATAATATCACAAGCCTATACCGTTTTTGAGGTTAAAGACACCAATGAACTATTGCCAGAATATCTGATGATGTGGTTCCGTCGTCCAGAGTTTGACCGCTATGCACGATTCCACTCCCACGGTAGTGCTCGTGAGATTTTTGATTGGTCGGAGATGTGCGATGTGATGTTGCCTATCCCATCTATTGAGCAACAGAGGGAGATAGTTGCGGAGTATGATACTTTGAGTAAGCGTATTCGCCTAAATGAGCAGATGATTTCCTCGCTCGAAGCCACCGCCCAAACCCTCTACCGCAAAATGTTTGTCGATGGCATCGACAAAGAAAACCTCCCCGATGGTTGGGAAAATAAGTCTCTCTCTGAGATAGCGACTCTAAAAGCAGGCGGCGATAAGCCTATTGAGTTTTCTGAAGTAAAAACAGGATGCTATAACATTCCTGTTTATGCTAATGGCATAGATAACAAGGGTATTTTTGGATACACAACAAGACCTACTATTAAGAGTAAAAGTATAACTATCTCAGCAAGAGGCACTATTGGATATTGTTTCTTGCGAAAACATCCTTATGTACCAATTGTGCGATTGATTGTTGTTATTCCCAACGACGAGTCCTTGGCTCAATATCTATTCTATTATTTGGATGCTATGAATATTAAAGGATCCGGTTCCGTTCAAAGTCAGCTAACAGTTCCTGATATGGAAAGATTTGAAATCTTACTACCTCCTGAAGAGCTAACAAAAGAATTTAGCAAACAAACAGAAATAATAGATAAATCTATCGCAACATACGAACTAGAAAACGAAAAACTAACCGAATTACAGTCTTTGCTCTTGGCTAAGATGGGACAATAAAAATAAATAAGATTATGGGAGTAAAATATATAGCACCTGCGGCCGATAAAAAGTCCTTCACTTGTCCTCATTGTGGAGTGATATCTATAATGCATTTTCATTGTATTAGTTATTTTGATAGGAAGATGATAGGATTTCAGGATGTTCAATGTGGTGGAAATAGCTGGATACAAGTAGCCACTTGTCATAACTGTTGTAAACATATAGTATGGATAGATAATATATATGCATATCCTGATATTGTTGCAGAAGAACCAAATCCTGATATGCCTGAAGGAGTAATGCAGTTATATAATGAGGCTGGTATAATTTATAACAAATCGCCACGAGCTGCTTGCGCATTACTTCGTCTTGCTATTGATAGACTTTGTAATGAATTAGGGGAAACAGACCGCGATATAAATAAAAACATTGGCGAGTTAGTCAAAAAGGGGTTGCCTGCATCTGTACAGCAGGCATTAGATGTCGTTCGTGTTGTAGGCAATAAAGCTGTGCATCCTGGTCAAATTGCATTCGATGTTGATGATGTTGGGACTGCAACAATGCTTATGCGACTTCTAAATATCATTGTTAGTCGAATGATATCTGAGCCCAAAGAGATCGCAGGGTTATATGATCAACTTCCTGAATCAGTAAAACAATCTATCACAAAAAGAGACGAGTGATTATGGGACTTTACGAAGGTATTAAAGATGTTGCCAAAGTTGTGCAACAAGCCGACAATATAGAATTATATAGACAATTGGTAGATCTGAGCGCCCAAGCATTGGAAATGCAAAACGAAATCAATCGTTTAACAGCTGAGAATACTGAATTGCGGAAGAAACAAGATCTTGAAGCTGCAATAGTAAGGCATAACGGTTTGTATGTGACGATAGAAAGCAATGACGATATTTTCTATTGTTCGCATTGCTGGGATAGCGAGCGAAAGCTAATACAGATGTTTACAGAGAATGGGAAATATAGATGTCCTCATTGCAATATTGAAGGGGTATATGACCAACAAGCTTATAGAGAATATATGGATAGGCAGAGATCCAGATATCAAGTAACTCGCAAGAATATTTGGTAGAGGGAATAGATTTACAGCAAATAGTTGTTAGTGTTAATACGATTGGAGTGATATAATATATTAAGCTATGGTAGAATTAAGTTCATATATTAATTACGAAGAAAAAGTATTGAGCCAATTATTAGAAGTTATCAACCTCAAATATGGTGAAAATACAAATCTTCAAACTCATTATAAATATTACTATAAGAGTAAAGCTTATGTGTTTGATTTAGTAGCATTTGGAGATGGCAATCAGATGTTAGACATATATGAAATTAAGACTCCTTCTGCGGTAAAATCAAAGTACAATTATATCCAAGAGCAGCTGCTTTGGTATAAAGAGATGACGGGTGCGAATGTCTATCTTGTATATTCAGATAAAGATGGTCAATTAAAAATGGAGCTTAGTAAAGATGCACCTGTTAGAAATTCAAGGAAAGCACAAGAAATATCAGTAAGTTCATTTAAAGAATTTTACACTAAACTTAAATTGAAGTGTGGTGAGGAATCCGAATTGCGATATTTCTTCAGAGGCCATTCTAATCACAATTACAAATCTATTCCCAGTATTTTCAGGAATGATAATATCAAATATGAAAGTCAAATGATTCATGAAGCGATACGAAGAAATCCTACTGAATTTACGGAAGATATGAGTACATTTGACAAATTGGTAAAAATGCAGCATTATGAATTGCCCACTCGATTATTAGATATCACAACCAATCCATTAGTTGCATTGTATTTTGCTTGCAAAGGTAATGATGAGCATGATGGTGCTGTTATTATATACCCAATGATGAATGACCAGATTAAATACTATGATAGTGAGTCAGTAAGTGTATTGTCAAATCTTTCTAAGTGTTACAATGATTTTACATTTGAAAGGGATAAAGATTTTTTGGTTAATGAGGTTCGGAAAGATGCTCCGAATTTTAACGGCAATAATTTACGATTAGATGAGATGAATTGTGTTTTGTGCGTTCTTCCTAAATTAAATAACAATAGAATTATTAGCCAAAATGGCGCATTTTTTATTTTTGGTATGGGTGACTCAAAAGACAAACCAGCCGAATTCAAGGACAGTCCAATAACCATTAAAATTAAAGCAACTTGTAAAAGAGAGATACTTAGAGAATTGCAAATACTCGGAATTGATGATGCAACATTATTCCCAGAAACAGACAAGATAATGAGACAAATTAAATCTCAGTTTACTGAAATTTAGCAATATAGATTTAACAATCGATATCAGAGCTTAAAAACGAAATATTAACCTAATTCCCATCTTTGCTTTTGGCCAAGATGGGACAATAAAGATAATTGAATTATGATAATATCAAAATCGCAATTAGCAAGAATAACTCTAAATGAATCTCAAAATAGAGCTTATTCTGCAATTTCTGCTGCAACCTCTGTCTTTTTATCTCATAAACATTCGGATCGTACACAATTATTTAGGATTAAAAACCTATTAGAAAGTTTGGGTATATCAGTATATATAGATTGGCTAGATGCTTCCTTACCTGAGATTACAAGAGGGGAAACCGGCAAGATAATTAAGCAAAAAATAAAGCAATACGATAAATTCATCCTTGTAGCCACTGATGCTGCAATAGCGTCACAGTGGTGTAACTGGGAGCTTGGATTGGGAGATGCGGAAAAATATTCAAAAGATAAAATAGCTTTATTTCCATTAAAAGAAGATAATAAATCTTGGAGTGGAACAGAATATATGGAGATATATCCAGTAATTGAGTATGAAGATGAAACTAGAAAAAATACTAATAATATGTATATTGAAAGAGGGTATTATGTAAAATATCCATACAAACAGAATGGGAGTAGAGAATATGTTAGTCTTAAACATTGGTTAAACAAATAGAAGATATGGGACATAAGTGTTTTATTTCCTTTAAGAAGGAAGATGAAAGTTATAAAAAGATTATCCAAAGTTGGGCCGACAAGAATAAAGTTGACATGATAGACAAATCGTTAGACGAACCAATCAATTCAACAAACGAGGAGTATATAATGCAAAAGATTAGAAAAGATTATTTATCTGATTCAACAGTCACAATATTCCTTATTGGTTCTTATAGCTCCGAAGATTTAGGAGCATATGAACAACGCTTTATCAAAAGAGAACTACAAGCGTCATTGTATAATGGTGTAGGTAATTCTAGAAACGGTATCTTAGGCGTCGTTTTGCCACAAATGTACGACAAAATATATAAAGGGCAGGAGCCTTGCGTCATTTGCAAAGGATCTCATAATATTGTAAATATAAACGAACATACTGTAATTAAAGAGTTTGGCCGAAACTATTATTTAAACAATCATGGTAAATGTGCCTATTCAGAGGATGATCGTTATTGTGTGTTAGTGAAATGGGACGATTTTAAAAACGCACCGAATAACTATATTGAGCAGGCATTTAACAAGCGAAGTCAGCCAATAGCTGATGAGGTTATTGTTTATCCAAGATAGTGACCATATGAATAAGTTAGGAAATAAAACAATGAGTAGAGCCGATTACCCGCAATTATATAGAGCGGCTGATTGTCTGTCAATTACATATCAAAAAGTGTATTTTGGACTCCTAGGAGGATATTTAGTAACATTAATAGTTGGTTCCATCGTTTCAATGTGTGGCAATGGTGTTGTTGCTAACTCTATTGCATTAGGGTTATTTATTTTATCCTTAGCTATCTTCGCTATATCAAAAATATGGGACCCAATAAAACTATGGTACAATGGACGTGCAGTCGCAGAATCGGTAAAATCAATGACTTGGAAATGGATGATGCAGGCAGAACCATATCCTTATGAAATACCAGGCACTGCTAGTAAAAACTTACAAGATGATTTACAACAGTTATTAGAACAAAATAGGACTCTTTTTAATCATTATCAAGATGACGATGATGGTTTTTATTCTATCTCGGATAAAATGAGAGAGGTCAGAGACGCAACGACTAGAGAAAAACTCGACTTTTATAATAAAAACAGAGTTAATGATCAACTTAGGTGGTATAAGCGTAAGTCTAAAACATTGCGTATAGCATATATTGCATACTCTGTAGCAGTAGTGTTGTGCTACATTGCAATAATCATACTTATGATTATAAGTATTTCTAAGCCTACAATAATATTTCCAGTAGAATTAATTTCGGCTATTTCAGCAGCACTAATATCTTGGATAGAAGCAAAAAAATACAATGAATTGTCTTGTGCATATAGTTTGGCGGTCAATGATATCTCTATTATAAAAGACAACATGCTTGAGGGACAAGTTGGAAGCCAAGAAGTTTCTGAATATGTAAATAATAGTGAAAATGCTTTTTCGCGTGAGCATACACAATGGATTGCCCGTAAACAATAATTAACTATGACACACTTCAACGAACACGCCCTTGAGATGGCTATAATGGAGCTATTCGAGAAAGAGGGTTACATATATACGAGTGGTGAGGAGGTACACAAGGAGCTGAGCGATGTTTTGCTTCGTGATGATTTGCGTGCATATCTTCGAGATCGTTATGCCGAGCAAGGGATAACTTCGATAGAGGTGGAGAGTGTCATAGCGCGACTAACAGCCAATGTAGGTGGTTCGTTGTACGAGAACAATGTGCACACCTATCGTCTGATTACCGAAGGCTTTGCCATTAAGCGAGAAGATACCTCAAAGGCCGACCTTTTCATTGAGCTAATAGATTTCTGCACTGAGGCGAACAACATCATCCGCATAGTAAACCAGTTGGAGATAAAAGGCTTAGAGAAGCGTATCCCCGATGGCATAATATACATTAATGGTTTGCCGATGGTAGTGCTGGAGTTCAAGAGTGCCGTAAAAGAGGAGACGACAATAAAGGATGCCTTCACGCAACTGACCGTGCGCTATCGTCGAGATATTCCTGAGCTGTTCAAGTACAATGCATTTGTAGTTATCAGCGATGGTGTAAATAGCAAGTATGGCTCGTTATTTACCCCTTACGAGTTCTTCTATGCGTGGCGTAAGGTGGAGGCGACAGACAAGGCGACAGATGGAGTAAGTTCATTACTTACGATGGTGCAAGGGTTATTCCGCAAAGATAGGCTACTCAGTGTAATCAAGGACTTTGTATTTATGCCCGACTCGTCAAAGCGAGAGCAGAAGATTGTTTGCCGCTATCCACAGTTCTTTGCGACACATAAGTTGTTCAACAACATACGCCAACACTCAAAGTTAAATGCAGATGGCGATGGTAAGGGAGGTACATACTTCGGAGCAACGGGTTGTGGAAAAAGCTTCACGATGCTCTTTCTAACAAGAATGTTGATGCGTAGCCGTGAGTTTGCAAGTCCGACAATCTTACTTATTACAGACCGCACTGACCTCGACACCCAACTTTCGGAACAGTTTGGTACAGCCAAAAAGTTTATTGGCGACGAATGTGTGGTTGAGGTAGAGAGCCGTGCGAAATTACGAGAGTATTTGGAGGGGCGAATAAGTGGTGGCGTATTTCTTACGACGATACATAAGTTCACCGAAGATATACAGCTACTGTCAAAACGAGCGAATATAATCTGTATTTCAGATGAGGCTCATCGCTCGCAGACAAACCTATCGTTACAAGTGCGCCAAACAGAGAGTGGCGTAAAGCGTAGTTATGGCTTTGCGAAGTATCTGCACGACTCGTTGCCGAATGCAACTTATGTAGGCTTTACAGGCACGCCTATTGATGCAACAATTGATGTATTTGGAGATGTGGTGGATGCCTATACAATGACGGAATCTGTGGCTGATGATATTACTCACCGCATCGTATATGAAGGCCGTGCAGCAAAGGTTCTACTTGATAACGCCAAATTGCAAGAGATAGAGAAATACTATCAACAATGCGCTGAAGAGGGAACGAATGAGTATCAGATCGAGGAGAGTAAAAAGGCTGTTACTCAGATGGAGCGCATTTTGGGTGATTCTGACCGTTTGCAAGCGGTTGCGGAAGACTTTGTTGCTCACTATGAGGCTCGTATAGCCGAAGGTAGCACCGTTGAAGGTAAAGCAATGTTTGTATGCTCTAATCGTACTATTGCATATAACTTATACAAAAAGATTGTTACGCTGCGTCCAGAGTGGGCAAAGTTGCCTACATGCAACACGATGTCGCTACCTCAATATGGTATGGTAGCTGAGCCATTGACCACATATGGCAATGCGCCACTACCCATTGAGCGTATAAAGTTAGTGATGACTCGCAACAAGGATGATGAACAAGAACTATACGACCTTCTTGGCACGGATGAAGATAGAAAGAAATTAGATATTCAGTTTAAGAATCCGAAATCTAATTTCAAGATTGCCATCGTTGTAGATATGTGGATTACGGGATTCGACGTACCATGTCTTGACACGATGTACATTGACAAGCCTTTGCAACAACATACACTTGTACAAACAATATCACGCGTAAATCGAGTATATCCTGGTAAGGATAAGGGCTTGGTGGTGGATTATATTGGCATAAAGAATAATATGAATACCGCCTTAAAGCGATATGCAACAGGTGAGACTGATGCTGATTCTGTAGAGACGATTGAACAATCTATTGCAATGGTAAAAGATGAGCTCGATATACTTCGTCGCATGTTTGCAAAGTATGACTATAAGACGTTCTCCACAGGGTCTCCATTAGAACAGTTGGACTGCTTGAACAAAGGTGCTGAATTTGCGCAAACAACCCAAGAAACCGAAAACCTCTTTATGGGGCATACGAAGAAGTTGAAGTCGGCATTTAATATATGCTGTAATAGCGAACAAATATCTGCAGTGGAGCGTGAAGATATTTACTTCTTCTGTGGAGTACGCTCTATAATATATAAACTTACTAAGGGAGAAACTCCAGATGCCGCACAAATGAATCAGCGTGTGAGTAAGATGATTGAAGAGGCAATCCTTTCGGAAAGTGTTGAGGAGATCATTCAAATTGGCAATGATAAGGAGAACCTAGATCTACTCAGCGAAGAGTATATGGAGCGATTGGCAAAATTGAAGATGCCAAATACTAAGGTAAAGCTTATGGAACGTCTTCTTAAAATGGTTATTACCGAGTTTAAGAAGGTTAATAAAATGAAGGGAACTGACTTTACAAAACGCCTTAATGCACTTGTGGAGAGGTATAATGACCGTAGCGATAGTGCCATCTTTGCAGATGAAGTCCTTACAGAAGTTGCTAATCAAATGGCCGATTTGCTCAAAAAGATTAACAAGGAGAAGATGTCTTTCAATGAGTTGGAGATAACTTACGAAGAAAAAGCATTCTATGATATACTTATAGCTGTTGCTAAGCAATTCGGTTTTGACTATCAGGAAGACAAGGCTAAGGCATTAGCAGGTGAAATTAAAAAATTGTTAATAATAAGTCCAAATATACAGATTGGGCAAAGAGGGACGATATTAAGGCCGAACTCAAAATGGACTTAATCCTCATCTTGGCAGAGTATGGATATCCTCCTGTAACGAATGATGAAGTATTCAAGGAAATCTTTGAGCAAGCAGAAAATTTCAAGAAATATAATTAATTGTAATAAGATGAGTAATCTATTATATAAATATCTGGATACAGACGGAGCTATAATGATGCTGCATTATAGCAATCTAATGTATGCCAATGCCACAATGTTTAATGATCCTTTTGATTGCCATCCAAGCTTAATAGATTTCTCCAATGTACCAGTAGATGCTCTTAGAGGTTGGCCAGCTGATGTCATTGAGGATATAGAATCTAATCGACATATCAATTGTAGAAACGATCTATGGATATGTAGTCTGTCTAAAGTATACAACTCAATATTGATGTGGAGTTATTATAACAAACACGAGGGAGTATGTATAGGTCTGAATATGGATAAGGTTGCTAAGTGTATTGATGTAAGATACGGTATGATGGTAACACCATATGGTAGAGATGTTCTATATAGAGATGTCGTCAATAAGCCGAACTACTACATAGATCAAGAGGATTTTTTCAACTATCAAGTGTACACAAAGGCTAAGGCGTGGGAACACGAACAAGAGGTTAGATTGTTCATTTACAAACCATCTCCAATGTTTATGAGTTTGTTACCATTTCAGCATGACAAGAATGAATTTGATCAGAAAGAAATAAGGACATTTGTTCGACTTAGTGCAGAGTGTTTCGAATCCATCTATTTTGGTGTCAAAATAAACCAAGAAAGAAAAGAAAAAATCGTTCAGTTAGCAAAGACCTTGAATCCTGATATAAAAATATATCAGATGAACATAGACCCTCAATCGTTTAATGTAATAGAGAAACTTATAACAAAGTAAACTATAAGATAGCATGTCCAAAATATCCATTCGATTCTATAATGACCGCGAGGTGCGAGCCATTTGGGATGAGGAGAAATCCAAATGGTGGTTCTCTGTGCTTGATGTGATAGGAGCCATTAATGCTCAAGATGGTTACCAAAAGACGCGTAATTATTGGAAGTATCTGAAAACAAAACTGAAGAAAGATAAGGATGAAGTGGTTAGTGCCACTAACCAGTTGAAGTTGATTGCTCCAGATGGAAAGAAACGTTTAACGGATGTTCTTGATGCTGACGGAGTAAGAGAACTGGCAAAGCTTATCCCAAACGAAAAGGCCTTGGCTTTCCTCGATTGGTTTACCTATAGCGACAACACCATTGATGGGCAGAGCAAAAAGAAAGCATACCAATTGTTTGAAAGTGGTATATTGAAGTCGCTTGAACCTGGCAGCATCAAATGCTTGCAACAGATTCATGCCTACTTGTTTGGGGGATTGTATGAGTTTGCTGGACAAATTCGTACGAAGAACATCAGCAAGGGTGGCTTTACGTTTGCTAATGCTTTACACTTCTCAACAATCCTGCCAGCCATAGAGAATATGCCTGAAACCACATTTGAGGAGATCGCTGACAAGTATGTCGAGATGAATGTTGCCCATCCCTTTATGGAGGGTAATGGACGTAGCACTCGCATCTGGTTGGACTTGATGTTCAGGCGTTCATTGAAGAGGTGTGTCAATTGGAGCAAGATTGACAAGAATGACTACTTGAACGCTATGCGAAAAAGTGTTGTTGATCCTTCGGATATCAAGAAACTTTTGGAATCTGCATTGACCGACAAAATCAATGACCGCGAAACGTTTATGAAGGGCATTGACTATTCGTACTACTACGAGCAGGAGGAGTAAAAATAACTCGGACAACAAAAGTAAAAAAGAAACAAGGTCATGGAGGTTGTAAATCTACTGCACTATGGACAAACTGACTCCTGAACAACGGCACAGGTGCATGGCTTCGATAAAGGGAAAGGATACGAAGCCAGAAATGCTGGTGCGCAAATTCTTGTGGAGTCGTGGCTTTCGATATAGGCTCAATCATCCGAGATTGCCGGGAAAACCGGACATAGTGCTGAGGAAATACAGGACGTGCATCTTTGTGAACGGGTGCTTCTGGCATGGGCATGAGGGGTGCAGGCTGTTTGTGATGCCCAAGTCGAGAACCGATTACTGGCATGCAAAGATAATACGTAACCAGGAACGGGACAAGAGGGTAAAGCAGGAACTGGGAATGATGGGGTGGCATAGCATTACGGTATGGGAATGCCAGCTGAAGCCATCAACCCGGGACAGGACACTGGAATCCCTGGCTTACACGCTGAACAAGATATTCCTGCTGAACCATGGTGCAAAGCCATATACATCACCTGAGCAGGAAACTACACCAAAGGTGGCAGAGGAGAGAACGGAGTACAGATGAGTGGGGAGGGGTGAGAGGTTAACGATGAACGTTGACTTGCGTAGTTTGATGAGTTTGCGAATAACATTGACAGGTTTCCATGCACTTTGTGCACAATTATTTTCTATAATTGGATTTATACCCTTACCTTTGTACGGAACATTACGGAGAAACAGGTTTTTCACTAAACCTCTTTACAAGAATGAGCGAAGTACAGCCCTATAAAATGTGGGGAAATCAAGACGGATAGATAGCAATATATTTGTGGTATGAAAAAGACACTAAAACTTTTGGGCATAGGCTTATGTGCTGCTGCTTGCACTAATCCTTCTCAAAACGTATCTGACGAGAAATTCATTGACGGTGTGTCGGAAGCGCTGGCAAAGGACGGAAGAATAAACGTTGAAAACTTCTCGTGGACTCGCGAGCCTGCTTCCTACGACATCACTGACGATACAATCAGTATTACAACGGCTCCGCATACCGACCTGTGGCAACGCACATACTATCATTTCCGCAATGACAATGCTCCCGTGCTTCAGATGCAGACAAGGGAGAAGTATTTCAGCTTCGTTGTAAAGACCGACTTTACACAGAGCCACAACAGGTTTGACCAGTGTGGCATAGTAATGTATCTTGATAGCGGCAACTGGCTGAAAGGTTCCGTAGAATACGAGAACGAGCAGTTCCAGCATTTGGGTAGCGTTGTTACCAACAACGGTTATTCTGACTGGGCAACCACCGCTATACCTGCCGATGTAAAGACAATGTGGTACCGATTCTCGCGCAGGGCAGACGACTACTGTATAGAGTGCTCGACAGATGGTGTGGAGTTCAGCCAGATGCGCATATGCCACATGTACAAGGGCGCAGACATTATAAGTTTCGGAATATATGCCTGCTCGCCAGAAGAATCTTCCTTCACCGCCGTTTTCACAGACATGAAGATAACAGAATGCATGTGGAAGGCTCACGACGGTCAGCAGCCCGACACTGAATAGTGGAGGGAATCAAGACGGATTAATGTTGAAGGTGGAAAGTTTAACGTTGACAGAACCCTAACCATACATGGAAATACAGAAACTCCAAACGTTGATAGGACGCTCGGCCAAGGTGAAGGCCTTGGGACGATTGCTGGCGGACGATGGATTGAAGGAAATAAGGCTGGAGGGACTGGTGGCAAGTTCGGCACCGGTGTTCTTCTCGGCTCTGACGGAGAAATGCCCCGAGGCGCTCACCTCCCCCTACCTCTTCATCATGGACGATGAGGAGAAGGCAGGATACTTCTATCACGACCTGACACAGATACTGGGCACCAGCCAGGTGTTCTTCCTGCCAAGCAGTTTCCGCCGTGCGGTGAAATACGGCCAGCGCGATGCTGGCAACGAGATCCTGCGCACGGATGCACTATCGGCAATGCAACGGGGTGGAAGCCTCTTCATCGTCACCTACCCCGAGGCTCTGACAGAACTGGTGGTGAGCAAGCGTGAGTTGCAGGACCACACCATTGCCCTGGCCGTGGGCGACGAGCAGGACATCAGGGCTTTGCAGAAGAGGCTGATGGAGCAGGGTTTCCGACGCACGGATTATGTATATGAACCGGGGCAGTTTGCCGTACGTGGCTCGCTGGTGGACGTGTACAGTTTCTCGCACGAGCATCCCTTCCGCATAGACTTTTTCGGAGACGAGATAGACAGCATACGTACGTTCGACGTGCAGAGCCAGTTGTCGGTTGAGCGCCTGCAGGAGGTGCGCATAGTGCCCGAACTGGCACAGAACCAGGGCGAGCGCATAAGTGTGCTGGAGTTCCTGCCCGAGGGGACGCGGCTGGTGATGCGCGACCGTGCCTTCCTGTGCGACGAGGTGGAGCGCATCTGGCAGGAGGGCTTCTCCCTGTCGGCACGCATAGTGGAAATGGAGGAGGGAGGCACGGACAGGGACGAGTCGGAAAGGCTGGTGCGCGAGCAGCTGCTTGTGGAGCCCGACCGCTTCCGCCACCGTCTGCTGGACTTCCGCACAATCCTACTGGACACGGCCGCAAGCGGACAGGCCAACCTATCGTTCAGCATAAGCCCCCAACCCATCTTCCATAAGAACTTCAACCTGCTCACACGCGAACTCCTGCGCTACCAGCACGAGGACTACGACATATACATCCTGGCGGACAGCACCAAGCAGACGGACCGCCTGGAGAGCATCTTCCACGATATGCAACTGGGCATACGCTTCACTCCCGTGGAGAAGACCCTGCACGAGGGTTTCGTGGATCACGACCGGCGCCTGATTCTCTTCACCGACCATCAGATATTCGACCGCTTCCACAAGTACAACCTGCGCTCGGAGCATGCCAGAAGGGGCAAGATGGCGCTGACGCTGAAAGAGATACAGCAGTTCCAACTGGGTGACTATGTGGTGCACATAGACCATGGCGTGGGACGCTTCGGAGGACTCATCACCATACCCGAGGGCGAGCGCATGGTGGAGAAGATACGCATCAACTACGATGGCGGAGGCGTCATCTACGTTTCCATACATGCCCTGCACAAGGTGTCGAAGTACAAGGGGCAGGACGGTACTCCGCCCAAGGTGAACAAACTGGGTGGCCGTGCATGGGAGAACCTGAAGGAGCGCACCAAGAAGAAGATAAAGGACATAGCGCGCGACCTGATACGCCTCTACAGCCGCCGGCGTCAGGAAAAGGGTTTCCGCTTCTCGCCGGACACGTACATGCAGACGGAACTCGAGGCCTCCTTCCTCTATGAGGACACTCCCGACCAGTTGAAAGCCACACAGGAGGTGAAGGCCGACATGGAGCGCCAGCGCCCGATGGACCGCCTGGTGTGCGGCGACGTGGGCTTCGGAAAGACGGAAGTGGCCATACGCGCTGCCTTCAAGGCCGCCACGGACGGCAAGCAGGTGGCCGTGCTCGTACCCACCACGGTGCTGGCATACCAGCACTACCGCACCTTCACTTCACGCCTGAAGGACATGCCCGTCAGGGTGGATTACCTCTCACGTGCACGCTCGGCCAAGGACACCAGGGAACTGCTCGCCGACTTGAAGGACGGAAAGATAAACATCATCATAGGCACGCACCGGCTCATAGGCAAGAGCGTGAAGTTCCAGGACCTGGGCCTGCTCATCATCGACGAGGAACAGAAGTTCGGAGTCTCCACCAAGGAGAAACTGCGCCAGATGAAGACCAACGTGGACACGCTCACACTGACCGCCACACCCATACCGCGCACCCTGCAGTTCTCGCTCATGGGGGCACGCGACCTGAGCGTCATACAGACTCCCCCACCCAACCGCTATCCCATACAGACACAGGTGTGCTGCTTCTCGGCCGACGTCATTGCCGAGGCGGTAAGTTTCGAGATGAGCCGAAACGGACAGGCCTACATCGTGTCCAACCGCATATCCTCCCTGCCCGAACTGGAAAGCATCGTGCGCAAGTACGTTCCCGACGCCAGAGTGGTGACAGGACACGGACAGATGTCGCCCGAGAAACTAGAGGAGATTATCCTAGGCTTCGTGAACCACGACTACGACGTGCTCATCTCCACCACCATCATAGAAAGCGGCATAGACATTCCCAACGCCAACACCATCATTGTATGCTCGGCACAGAACTTCGGCCTGTCCGACCTGCACCAGATGCGAGGACGTGTGGGACGAAGCAACCGCAAGGCATTCTGCTATCTGCTGGCACCTCCGTTCTCAGGCCTGAACCCCGAGGCACGCCGGCGCCTGCAGGCCATAGAAACCTTCTCCGACCTGGGAAGCGGCATACACATAGCCATGCAGGACCTGGACATCCGAGGTGCGGGCAACCTGCTGGGCGCGGAGCAGAGCGGCTTCATTGCCGACCTGGGCTACGAGACCTACCAGAAGATTCTCTCCGAGGCGGTGAAGGAACTCAGGAACGAGGAGTTCCAAGACCTCTATGCCGAGGAAGCCAACAAAGTGGCAAGCGAGGCACAGGCCACGGACTTCGTGGACGAATGCCAGTTGGAGACCGACCTGCCGGCACACCTGCCCGAAACCTACGTGCCCACCAGCAGCGAGCGCATGCTCCTCTACCGCGAACTCGACCAGATGGAGCAGGACCACCAGATAGAGGCTTTCTGCACCAGATTGAAGGACCGCTTCGGCCCCCTGCCCAAGGAGGCCGAGGACCTGTGCAACCTCGTACGCCTGCGCCGCCTTGGCAAACAACTGGGTGCCGAGCGCCTGGTGCTGAAGAACGGCCAGATGCGCCTCTACTTCGTCCAGTCGGAACAAAGTCCCTACTACCAGGGCCAAGCCTTCGGCCAGATAGTGGCATACTTCACCCTCAATGCCGCCAACTGCCAACTCTCCGAGCGCAACGGGCACAAGTTCCTCAACATCGCCCGCGTGGGCAACGTACGGACAGCCCTCGCCACACTAGAAAACATCCTGTCCATAACACTATAATATATAATAGGTATGCATACCGCAAACCATCATACACCAAAAACAATGACATCCATTTCCATTCTTCCGAAGTTGGCCCTTACGGTCCTCATAGCATCAGGCACATGTACTTCAATCCACGCACAGGAGTTCGGCAAGCGGTTTGACGATGCCACACTAAGGCTTGACTACATCTTTGCCGGAAACGACAATTCCCAATCCATATACCTGGACAGGATGAAGACCTTCAGCGGATGGTACGGCAGACGCACCAATATGGACACCCTTCCTCTGCAGGGAAATGGCACTATCACCGTCACGGACATTACGGGTACGGACACTCTCTACGTACATAGTTTCTCCACCCTCTTCCAGGAATGGCAAGGTACGGAAGAGGCAACACAAGTGGCCAGAAGTTTTGAGAACTCGTTCCTCATCCCAATGCCCAAGGAGAAGGTGCAAGTAACTATAGAACTGAAGAATATGCACAATGCCACGAAGTCTTACTTGAAGCATACCATCGACCCTGCCGACAGGTTGATATGCAAGCATACCGATAAGGAGACCCTGCCATACCGTTACCTGCACAAGGCCGGGGACAGCAAGGAGAAGATAGACATTGTCTTCATTCCCGAGGGTTACAGGACAGACGAAATGGAACAGTTCAGCAAGGACTGTATGGAAAGCATGGAATCCATCTTCCGCCACAAGCCTTTCAACCGGTTGAAGGACAGGTTCAACTTCATTGCCGTGGAGGTTCCATCGGAACATTCCGGCGTGAGCGTCCCCAAGAACAACGATTGGAAGAGAACGGCAGTAGGCAGCCACTTCGACACGTTCTATAGCGAGCGCTACCTGACAACCTCCAATATCAAGAAACTCTATGACATACTGGACGGCATACCATGCGAGAGTATCGTCATCCTTGCCAACACCGACGAGTATGGTGGCGGAGGCATCTACAACAACTATATGCTCAGCGCTTCAAGAGGACCTGCCTACAAATCGGTAATAGTACATGAGTTCGGACATTCCTTTGCCGGTCTTGCCGACGAATACTTCTACGACGACCAGTATGTGACCATGTACCCTGCCGGCATAGAACCTTGGGAACAGAACCTTACCACCCTCACCGACTTCGACAGCAAATGGAAGGACATGCTACCCCAAGGCACAGAGATTCCAACGGTGGCCGACGGAAAGGACAGACACACCAAAGTGGGTGTCTACGAGGGTGGCGGATACCAGTCCAAAGGCGTGTACCGCCCCGCACAGGATTGCCGCATGCACACCAACCAGGCCCCCGACTTCTGTCCCGTATGCCAAAGGGCCATCCTACGGCTTGTTGATTTCCTTACAGAGGAATAGTCCGGCTACAGAACTATGATGGCATATATCATACATATACTTCCACCCAATAATGAAAGTATAGAACTCACCCGAAAGAAGACACCGCATATCCATTTTATCTAAGCGTATTTTGTCAAACGCCAAATAAAGCAACTCTAATGAAGAAAACCGTTATCGCCGCCACAATGGTTCTGGGCATGGGACTCAGTGCCATGGCACAAAGCACGAATCCATTGCTGGAGCGCCGCTACAACACTCCCTATGAGATTCCACCTTTCGAGAAGATTACCACCGACAACTACCGCGAGGCCTTCCTGCGTGGCATGGAGGAGCAGAAGAAGGAGATTGACACCATCGTGGACAATGCCGAGGCTCCTACCTTCCAGAACACCATTGCCGCCCTCGACCGCTCGGGGCAGTTGCTGAACCGTGCCGCCGGAGTGTTCTACGGTCTCAGCCGTTCATGCTCCACACCGGAATTGCAGAACCTGGAGAGCGAACTCTCTCCCCTGCTCTCGGCACATAGCGACTACATAAACATGAACGAGGGACTTTTCCTCCGTGTGAAGACCGTATATGACGGACAGGACAAACTGAACCTTAACACCGAGGAGAAGCGCCTGCTGGAGAAGACCTACAAGGGTTTCGTGCGTGGCGGTGCCATGCTGGACGATGCCAAGAAGCAGCGCCGTTCTGAGATTAACCAGCAGTTGGCCAAGTTGCAACTTCAGTTCAACCAGAACCTGATGCACGACACTAACAACAGTTACGTTACCGTATCCGACGTGAACGAACTGGAGGGACTTCCCGAAGCAGACATTCAGAAGGCCGCCGCTCTGGCCGAGCGCACGGGTGCCAAGGGTCAGTACCGTTTCAACATGCAGCGCCCAAGTTGCAATCCCGTGCTCCAGTATGCCAAGAACCGCGACCTGCGCCGCCGCGTGTACGAGATGTACAACAACCGTTGCAACCATGCCGACCAGTACGACAACAAGGCCATCTCTGCACAGATCGTGGCCCTGCGACTGGAAATGGCCAACCTGATGGGCTACAATACCTTTGCCGACATGCAACTGGAGACTCGTATGGCCAAGAAGCCGGAGAACGTCTACAACCTGCTCGACCAGATTTGGAAGCCTGCCGTGGAGGCCGCCGAGCGCGAACTGGACGATATCCGCATTATGATGCGCAAGGACGGCATCAAGGGCGAACCCAAGCCTTGGGATTACATGTACTATCTGGACAAGGCCAAGCAGGAGAAGTTCAACATCAGCGAGGCCGAGGTTAGCCAGTATCTGGAAATCAACAACGTCATTCAGGGCATATTCTGGACGGCCAACAAACTCTACGGCCTTTCCTTCCGTGAGCGCACCGAGGACTATCCCCAGTACCACAAGCAGCAACAGAGTTGGGACGTGATAGACAAGAAAGGCAACCTCATTGCCATCTTCTATAGCGACTACTATCCCCGCGACGGCAAGGGTGCCGGTGCATGGTGCGGTCGTTTCCGTCCTCAGTCTTACGATGGTGCCATGCGCGTGCAGCCCATCGTCACCAACGTGTGCAACATGACACTGCCCACCGAGGAGGGAGGACCTGCCCTGCAGACAGTGGACAACGTGCTGACCATGTTCCACGAGTTCGGCCACGCCCTGCATTCATTCTTCCGCGACGTGCAGTATGAGGGTACCGGCGGTGTGGAGCGCGACTTCGTGGAACTGCCCTCACAGATAAACGAGCACTGGGCCTTCGAACCCGAGGTGCTCCGCCAATATGCACGCCACTACCAGACAGGCGAGGTAATCCCCCAGGAACTGGTGGAGAAGATAGATGCAAGCAGCAAGTACGGACAGGGCTTTGCCACCGTGGAGTATCTTGCCGCTTCCTACGTGGACCTGGATCTGCACTACCTCACCGAGATGCCCAAGAAACTGGACGTGATGAAGTTCCAGGCGGAGAAGATGCGCAAGCGCGGCATGCCCTCGCAGATACTGCCCCGATACAGCGTTACCAACTTCTCCCACACCATGGGTGGAGGCTATAGCGCCGGCTACTACAGTTACATCTGGGCAGAGGTTCTGGATGCCGATGCTTTCGAGGCCTTCAAGGAGACAGGCGACATCTTCAACCAGCAGGTGGCAGAACGCTTCCTCACCGAGGTGCTCACCCCCGGCGGTATCCTGCCCGGCGACGAGATGTACCGCCGCTTCCGCGGTCGCGACCCCAAGATTGACGGCCTCCTGCGCAACCGTGGCTTCCTGCAGGCACAACCCGGCCAGAAGGTTTCCACCGAGAACAAGGCAGGAAACTAAAAGAAACGGAAAGGTGAAATCTGCGAGTAAGCGAGAGCAATCAAACTTGTTTGAATTGCCGAGCGGAAGCAGATTCAAGACGACGAAGTCGGATTAAAACGGAAAACATCTACTTGTAGGGACACGGCATGCCGTGTCCGAAAACAGAGCCACGGAAGCAAGCAAAACGGACACGGCATGCCGTGTCCCTACAACACCGAGCGGAAGCAGATTCAAGACGACGAAGTCGGATTAAATCGGAAAGGTTTTATCTATATAGTCGTTTTCCGTTTTCACCTTTCCGTTTTCCGTTCAAAGTCCCCCATGCGCACATACATCGCCATAGACCTGAAGTCCTTCTATGCCTCTGTGGAGTGCATAGAGCGTGGCCTTGATCCGCTCACCGCCCTACTGGTGGTGGCGGACGAGAGCCGCACGGACAAGACTATCTGCCTGGCTGTCACCCCGGCACTGAAGGCCTATGGCATCTCCGGACGTGCCCGCCTGTGGGAAGTGCGCCAGCGTGCCGGACACCTCAACTACATCGTCACTCCGCCTCGCATGGGGCTTTATCTTGAGTACAGCAAGAGGGTGACGGACGTGTACCTGAAATACGTCGCCCCCGAGGACCTGCACCGCTACTCCGTGGACGAGGTTTTCATGGACGTCACCAACTACATGTTCCTCTACAAGGTGTCCGCCCACGAACTTGCCATCCGCATCATCCGCGACGTGCTCCGCACAACTGGCATCACCGCCACGGCCGGCATAGGCGAGAACATGTATCTGGCAAAGGTGGCCATGGACATCGTGGCAAAGCGCATCCCTGCCGACAAGGACGGGGTACGCATAGCCGAACTGACAGAGAGCGAGTACCGCCGCCAACTATGGCACCACCGCCCCCTTACCGACTTCTGGCGCGTGGGACGGCGGACGGCAGAGAAACTGGCCAGATACGGAGTCACCACCATGGGGCAACTGGCACGCATGTCGCTATCCAGCGAAGCGCTCCTGTACAAACTCTTCGGTGTCAATGCCGAACTGCTCATCGACCATGCCTGGGGATGGGAGCCATGCCGCATCAGCGACATCAAGGCATACCGTCCGAAGTCGTCCTCCGTGTCCAGCGGACAGGTACTGAACCATCCCTACTCTGCCGACAAGGCACGTGTGGTGGTACGCGAAATGGCCGAGGCCCTGGCTCTCGACCTCCTGTCCAAGCACCTGCTCACCCCGCAGATTATCCTCACCGTAGGCTACGACATGGAGAACCTTGTCCGAGAGGACATCCGTTGCCTCTACCACGGTCCTGTCACCACCGACCACTACGGTCGCCAGGTTCCGGCACATGCACACGGAAGCCAGAACCTGCCCCTCACCACCTGCTCCGCACACCACATCACCGAGGCTGCCATGCAACTCTACCAGCGCATCATCAACCCCATCCTGCTTGTCCGCCGCATAAACATCACCGCGGCCAATGTGGTATCGGAGGACGAAGGCATGCACCATGCAAAAGGAGGTGCCGTACAACTGGACCTTTTCAATGACCTGCCCGAACATGACAACGCACCCGCTCCCCAGGATGCCCTGGACACCAAGGAAAGGCGACTGATGGAGGCTTCCCTTGCCATACGCAAGCGCTATGGCAAGAACGCCCTGCTGAAGGGTGTGAACTTCGACGAAGGCGCCACAGGGTGCGAACGCAACACCCAGATAGGAGGACACCGCAAATGAACGACTACGAAGACATAATCAACCTTCCCCACTGGAACCCCACGGGACGCCGGCGCATGAGCATGGAGGCACGTGCGGCACAATTCGCTCCCTTTGCAGCGCTGAAGGAAGGAGAAAGCAACGATAAACAAGAAACACCGGATTGCCCGTAATTTGTCCTCACGACGGCAAGGACTTGTCCTCACGACGGCAAGGGCTTGTTCTCACGACGGCAAGGGCTTGTCCTCACGACGGCAAGGGCTCGTCCTCACGACGGCAAAATATAGCCTCACCGATACCACATACTCATGATACTCACATCCCTGCTCATCATCTGCCTGCTTTCGCTTGTATCCGACGTGTACCTTTGGTACAGAGTGGCACGCCACTGGTCCGCGCCATGGCGCTATATGCACTGGATTCCCCTGTGCATCGTGTCTGTTCTCATAGTCATGATGCTTACCGGTATCATGTTCACGTGGATATTCAGCCTTGGCATATATCTTTTTCTCCTTGCATGCCTGCCACGTTGGTTCCATGCCCTCATGGCCATTTTGCGCATGCCACGGGCAGGAATGGCGGTGCGCATAATGCTCGTTGCCGTGGGGCTCTATGGCATAACATTCGGTTGGAAACGGCTTGTCGTCAGGGAAACTGAGGTAGCGAGCCACGCACTCCCACCCTCCTTCCAAGGTTTCCGCATAGCACATATCTCCGACCTGCACCTTGGCACATACTCTTCTGAACCGGAGATGGTGGAGAGAATAGTAAAAATGGTAAACGAAGCCTCGCCCGACCTCATAGTATTCACAGGCGACATCGTCAATACCTCTCCCCAGGAACTACGCCCCTTTACAGAAACCCTCGCCCGTCTCAAAGCACCCTACGGCGTTATCTCCATCATGGGAAACCACGACTACTGCACCTATGGTCCCAATAAGTCGGCATCCGAACCTCTGGCCATGCAGGAGGAAATCATTGCCATGCAGAGGCAGATGGGTTGGAACCTGTTAATGAACGGAAATGCCGTCCTGCACAACGCCACCGACTCCATTGCCGTCATCGGTGTGGAAAACGACGGGCATCCGCCCTTCCCTGCCCGTGCCGACCTTGAGAAAGCAACATCCGCCCTGACGGCTGAGTGCTACAAGATCCTGCTTACCCACGACCCCTCGCACTGGCGCCGTGCAGTGCTGAACCACACAGACATCGCCCTCACCCTCTCCGGCCACACCCATGCCATGCATCTGCGCATAGCCGGTTGGTCACCCTCTGCCCTGCTCTTCTCCGAATGGGGAGGCCTCTACAAAGAAAACGGCCAGTACCTGCATGTCAACACGGGTACCGGCTCCAACATTCCTTTCCGCTTGGGCGCATGGCCCGAGATAACAATCATCACCCTCACATCGGCAGGCGCACGGTGAAGCGTGCACCTTTGCTGCCGTCGGCATAGGTTTTGTTTTCCACACCTATCAGGCCTCCGTGGTTGCTCACTATCTGACGGCATACGGCCAAGCCTATGCCCTGTCCTCCTTCCTTGGTGGTGAAGAACGGAGTGAAGATATTGTCCACCACTTCCTGCGATATGCCGCCTCCGTTGTCCTCTATGGACATCACCACATGACGGCCGTTTTCGGACAGAGCCACCTTCATCCTTATTTCCGTTGTCTCCGTTTCCGAAGCGTTCTTCATCAGGTTTATCAACACCTGTTGTATCTGCGAAGAATCCAGGCGAATAAAGATTTCGGCACATTGTACATCGTACTCCACATGGCAGTCTTCCCTGAGCACTGAGGCACACATGCGCTGAAAGTCTTCCATCAACCTTCCAACGCTAACATTCTCTAAATCAGGATGTGGTATATTGGACACCATGCGGTACCTCTGTACAAAATCCATCAACCCGTTGGCACGCCTGCTTATGGTGGACAACACCATCTGCACCTCCTCGTCGCGGTATTTCTCCCCCGCCCCTTCGTTTGAAAGATTCTCTGCCAGGGTGTTGGAGAGCGATACTATCGGAGCCAGCGAGTTCATTATCTCGTGCGTCAGCACACGGATAAGTTTCTGCTGGACCTCTATCTCTCCTTGCTCCAGTATGCTTGCCACACTCTGCAGGCTATATAATATATAAGGTATACCGCTTACGAATACCTGCGTGCGTGAAGCGGCATATTGCTTTTCCTCGCCCTCCTTGCTGACATACGATACCAATTGCGATGGTCCACGTTTCAGCCCTCTCAGTTGCAGGGGGAGGGAATGATGAAGCACGGCCAGTTGGTCAAGGTTGTCAAAGCGGAATCCGCACAGTCCGTCTATGGCTGCCTTGTTCATCCATCGCACGCGTCCGTTCTCGTCCGTGGCAATAAGTATGGCATCCACCTTGGAAAGCATGGCATCGTAGAGATGCGAATCGCTCACATGTTGGTGTTCCGACTCACGGAACTCACGTATCACGGCATTTATCTCCTCTGCCATACGACGTTCCTCGCCGTGCAGATGCTCCAGCGAGTATTGCAAACTGAAATCCCGCATCCGCACGGACTCCAGCATCTGCCTGAGCCTACGTGTGCTTTTATTGTAGAAGATATTCTGCAGAAATCCCATTTCCGTTTACTTATTTTCCTGCTTGTAGGGACACGGCACGCCGTGTCCGTTTTGCTTGCTTCTGTGGTTCTGTTTTCACTTTTTACGTTTCTGTTCGTCTCTGCGTTCTCTGTCGCGCGTAGCGAGCGACTAATCCAGCGACAGCGTAGTTTGCACAAGAACTTTGCGTCCTCTGCGCTCTCTGCGTGAGGTTTGTTTGAGAGCGGTTATGAGTTTTTTTGCACGCAGATTACGCAGAGAGCGCAGAGTTTTTTATTTTCTTTAGCGTATTACGCTGGCGCTGGAGGGGTCGCAAACTTCGTTACGACGAGAGTGCGCAGAGGGGAGATGTAAGCGAGGCAGTTTAATCACCTCCTACATTGCTTTTGTGACTCCGTTTCGGACACGGCATGCCGTGTCCCTACTTGTAAGTCTTGTCAGTGGTAACCACTCCCTCCCCTTGTGGGAGGGCTGGGGAGGGGTCCGTCACCTTTCCGTTTTACGTTCGTCAAATCCCGTGCTTGTCTATCTTCCTATACAACGCATAGCGTGTGATGCCCAAGAGTTCGGCGGCCTGTTTCATATTGCCATTGGCCTGTTCCAAGGCCTTGCGTATTGCCAGTCGTTCTATGTCTTCCAGATTCAGAGTATTGTAGATGTTCTCTGGCTTTGCCTGCTTCATGCTCTCGGACACGAGGGGCGACTGAGGGTCTATAATCCACCTTTCCACACTATGCTGGAGTTCACGCACGTTGCCATACCACGAATGTGCCATCAGTTTGGCCTGCTCGCGTGCGGAGAAATCCCTCACCTCTCCACCATGCTTCTCGGCATAACGTGCGAGGAAGTGCCTGGCCAAAAGCATGATGTCCTCGCCTCTTTCCCTCAATGGCGGGATGTGCATCTCTATGGTGTTCAGACGATAGAGCAAGTCCTCGCGGAAAGTTCCCTCCGCCACACGTTCCTTCAGATTGGCATTTGTTGCCGCCAGAATGCGTATGTCCACCCTCTGCACCTGGTTTGAACCTACGGGAGACACCTCGCGCCTCTCTATCACGGTGAGCAACTTCTGCTGCATTGGCAAGGACAGGTTTCCTATCTCGTCCAAGAACAACGTACCGCCGTTTGCCTGCTGAACCCTGCCCTGCTTGGCGGTATGCGCACCGGTGAAGGCTCCCTTCACATGACCGAACAGTTCACTATCAAACAGTTGTTCGTGCACACACCCGAGGTCGATGGACACAAAGGGTTGGTCGGCCCTGGGGGAAAGCCTGTGCAGTTCCCTTGCCAGCACATCCTTGCCGGTACCGTTTTCTCCCGTTATCAGCACATTGGCATCAGTCCTGGCCACCCTGCCCATGCGCGACTTGAGTTCCAGTATCTGCGGCGACTCGCCTATGAAGTTTCTAACCTCGGGCAACGCTTCCTCTGCCTTCTGGTCTTCAGACTCCCTGGCCTGGATCTGTGCCATCCTGCTTCGCTTCATGTCCACGGCAGAGTGCACCACCTCCAGCATCTTCCTGTTGTCCCAGGGCTTGGCTATGAAATCCAAGGCTCCGGCCCTGATGGCCCTTACCGTCTTTTCCGTACTTATGTATGCCGTCATGAAGACCACCACACTCGTGGGGTCGTGTTCCAATATACGTGCCAACCATTCGTATCCCTCCTCTCCGCTCACCATGTCCTTGCGGAAGTTCATGTCCAGCAGGATCACGTCGGGCTGGAAACTGTCCATGAACTCTATGATGCGCTCCGGGTTGGATATCACCCGAATGGCGTCCACCCATGGTTTCAGCAGCATGTTCAACGACAGGAGAATATCCTGATTGTCATCTACAATCAATATCTTGCCTCTACATTCCATGAAGTTATGTATTGATAAGTTTGCGCCCGGGGGCTTCCGTGCGCTTGCGGACAAAGTTAAGTAAAACACTTGAATCTTCCAAGGCAGAGCAAGGTTATTTTACCTCTTCTCCCTCTGTTTCCTGCACTTTTCCCAAAGTCGTTTTGTGCGGATGTGCGATTTCGCACACCTGTGTTCGTTTCCGCACACCTTTTAAGAGCCCCAAACAGGGCGTAACACACTACTGCTCAATACATTGCCGTTGTGGCATGATATTTGCAGGTATATATATAGGCGCACTTCCCGCCGAAACACGTCTTGTGCAAGAAAACATCATATATTATGAACATAAACGTCATGTCCAACATCAAATCGTACATCAGGCATACCGTCCTGTGTACCCTGCTCCCGTTCCTCGCCCCTCCTGCGGCAGAGGCACAGACGCCCGACACTATGTATCTGGACCTTAAACAGGCCATACGCCTGGCCTTGGAGCAATCGCCCACGGCACGCAGCGCACGCCACACCTTCCTGGCACAGCATTGGAACTATCGCTACTTCCGTGCCAACTATCTGCCCAGTGTCACCCTCACGTCATCTCCTTATATAAATAATGAGATAAACAAGATCACCCAGGGCGACGGTACATCCCGCTTCCTGCGACAGAGCCAGTTCTCCGCCGACCTGGCACTGAGCATCAACCAGAACGTCAGTTGGACGGGTGGAACGTTCTTCATAAAGAGCGGTGTCAACTATCTCCGCGAACTGGAGAGCAAGACCAACATGTTCAGTTCTGTTCCCGTGAGCATAGGTTACCAGCAGAGCCTCTTCGGCCACAACTCGCTGAAATGGGACCGCCGCATAGAGCCTCTGCGCTACACCGAGGCAAAAAAGAACTATGCCGAGGCCATAGAACTGGTGGCGGCCAGCACATGCAACTACTTCTTCAACCTGGCCTCGGCACAGAGCGATGTGGTAACGGCAAACAACAACTATGCCAATGCCGACACGCTCTACCGCATGGCCCAGGGCAGATACAAGATAGGCACCATCACGGAGAACGAGATGCTGCAACTGGAAATCCGACGTCTCAGCGAAGAGACCAACGCCATGGACGCACAGATTTCCGAGGAGGAGCAACTGAAGAGTTTCCGTTCCTTCCTCGGTCTTGCCCAGGACATCCCCATACGCCTTGTCCTGCCCGACACGGTGCCTCAGTTCGAGGTTCCCCTGGCTCAGGCGCTCGACCTTGCCCTTCAGAACAGTCCCGACCCTGTCTATTACGAGCGCATACGGCGCGAGGCCCGCAGCAACCTCTCATACGCCAAAGCCAATGCGGGCCTCAAGGCCGACATATACCTGCAGTTCGGTCTCTCGCAGACGGGCAACACCATGGGCGAGGCCTATTCGCATCCCCTCACCCAGGAGTATGCAAGCATCTCCGTCTCCCTGCCCATCCTCGACTGGGGACGCGGCAAGGGCAAGGTGCGTGTGGCACGCTCGCAACAGGAACTCACCGACATACAGGCAGAGCAGGGCATGGAGGACTTCCGCCAGAACGTGCAGAAACTCGTGTCGCAATTCAACATGCAGGCACGCAAGGTGCGCATTGCCGCCCTCACGGGTAAGCGTGCCGAACACCGCCACACCGTGGCCATGCGCCTCTACATCATGGGGCAGAACTCCCTGCTCGACCTGAACGACGCCATTGCCGAGCGCAACTCCGCCCGCCGTTCCTACCTCTATGCCATGAGCACCTACTGGAGCCTGTACTACACCCTGCGCTCAATGACAGGGTATGATTTTCAGCATAACACTCCAATAACCGATCAACTCAAGACCCTCCCCCAACCCCTCCTCAAGGGAGGGGAGTAGTTACAACAGAAAATGAACACCCACTTGTAGGGACGCTGCGTGCAGCGTCCGATATATAGAAACAAACAACTTAACCCGGACGCTGCACGCAGCGTCCCTACAACCAAACGCATAAACCAATAACCCCAGTACATTAACCAAGCCCCCATCCTCCTTATTGTATATACTCCCCTCCCTTGTGGCGAGCGAGGTCTTTAGAAGAAGCACTGAATGTGCTTCTGTGCCTCGTGAGGGGAGAACTTTCCAGTTCGACGCGCGGACAGGTAAGGGGGTGGGTCCTCTACCTTTACTTCTTATGGACATTCAAATTCCTCCCAAACCCTGGTACGTGAAGTACCGTCTGCACATTGCAGGCATCACGGCACTTGTTGCCATTGTCATTTACACCATTGTCATTGCCCTGTCACCACGGAGGCAGAGTATCTCTTCCGAGCGAATCAAGGTGGCGGAAGTACAGGATGCACCCTTCATGGAGTTCGTGGAGGTGGAGGGCATCGTGCAACCCATCAACACCATCCAACTCAATGCCATGGAGAGCGGCTTCGTGGACCGTATCGTCAGCGAGGAGGGTGCCATGCTCCGCAAGGGCGACACCATCCTTGTGCTCAACAACCCCGACCTCCTGCGCACCATACAGCAGGAGCGCGAAATGTGGGAGAAGTCGCAACGCAACCTCCGCCAGCAGGAGATAGAGATGGAGCAGAAGAGTATCAACCTGAAACTCCAGGCCTTGGAGCAGGCACACCAGATAGGCAGCCTCGAGCGGAAACTGGAGCAGAGCCGCGAGGAGTTCTCCATGGGTATCAAGTCGCGTGCCGAACTTACCATCGACGAGGAGGACTACAAGTACCAGCACCAGAAACTGCTCCTGCAGATGCAGAGCCTGAAGCACGACTCCGTCACTACCCTACTGCGCCGCGAGATGATTGCCGCCGACCGCAGGGCGGAGGATACCAAACTCCACCTTACCCAGAGCCGCACTGACGGTCTTGTGGTAAGGGCACCGGTGGACGGACAACTGGGACACCTGAACCTTACCCTCGGCCAGCAGGTGGGTGCCGGTTCCAAAATAGGCGAACTGAAGATAATGAACCAGTACAAGGTGCACACCCAACTGAGCGAATACTACGTTGAGCGTATCAGTGCCGGCCTCCCTGCCACCGTCATCCAGAAGCAGGACACCTTCCCCCTGCGCATCAGCCGCGTGGTACCTGAGGTGAAGGACCGCAAGTTCGATACCGACCTGCTCTTCACCGCTTCCATCCCCGAGAACATCCGTCTGGGCAAGAGTTACCGTGTGAAGATAGAACTGGGCCAACCCGAACCTGCCGTCATCATCCCTCGTGGCGACTTCTACCAAAAGACCGGTGGCCGATGGATATACCGCATGGAGGAAGGCAGCAACGTGGCACGCCGTGTGGACATAAAGATAGGTCGCCAGAACCCTGAGCAATATGAAGTTATCGAAGGCCTCAACCCCGGTGACCAGGTAATAGTAAGCGGCTACGACAGATTGGGAGACGTGGAGGAGGTGGTGGTGGATTAAAAAGACCCACCCCCAACCCCGACAGACCCACCCCCAACCCCTCCCTGTATGGAGGGGAGTGGTTACAACTGACCGATGGATGACACCAGTCAATGTATGAACAATAATTTTCATACCCCCTCCGCGCTCCGCGCTCGTCCCCCTGACTCAGAGGGACAGTCAGTTACAATAGCATCCAACTTTCTCCCTCTGAGACAGGGGGAGTACCACGAAGTGGGGAGGGGGTATGACAATCTTGACTCCACACAAACAACAACCCAAAACAATAATTACGAGATGTTGAAAAAGGTTATAAATTAGGTTAGAAGACGCCCTTGCCCTCCAGTTTTGATGGAGGGCAAGGAAAAGAAGCACAACAATGTAACAAAATAAACTCCTATCCCGTTATTAGCATAAAACACTATTCATCAACAATAATGACAAATCACCAAAATCCTACTCACCCTCCAGTACATTCTACTCCCCTCCATACAGGGAGGGGTAAGGGGGTGGGTCCTCAAATCATCACAAATATGCAAAATCATAATCAATCCCAATCCCCAGTACATCATACTCCCCTCCCTTGTGGAGGGGTAAGGGGGAGGGTCCGTTGGGGGTGGGTCCGTCTGTCCTTCCTCCTCCACAATCTAAAGACCGCATGGCGCAATCTGCTCAAGTACAAGGTACAGAACGTCATTTCCATTGCCTGCCTTGCGGTGGGTGTGGTGTGCTTTGCCATAACCGTGTACTTCATGTACAGTTTCGGGCGTTCCGTTTATTACAATCAAATTAAACAGGACCTCGCTTCATTCAGTGTATTAGCAGCTCCTTATGAAGAAACGGAGCGACTCAGGAAGACTGGTTCTTTCCCAAAGAATGCACAACTGGACAATGATTTCTTCAATCGCTTGCTCAGCCTGAAACTCCCTGCAATGGAAGGACTTCATGGCTGTCGACCCATTACGGGATTGGCTCAGACTTTCTACGACAACACGGACCAACCCAAGACCTGCGGTTGCTATTACACACATTCCTCTCCGCGCTACTGGATGTACTACGGGTATCGCTCTGCCATAACGGGCGAACCTCTCACAGAGTTGGAGGAAAACGACTGCCTCATCACCGATGACCTCAGCGCCCAACTCTTTGGAAAAGGCACCGACCCCCGCGGTTTTGAATTTGCAATGGGGGATGGCACTGGGAAACGCCCCATCCGGGACGTAATAAAGGTGACCGACCGCTTGGATGCCCATACCACAAATGCCGTAGTGATTATCCGCAACGACCCCGGAACTGTCGTAAAAGAAAGAAACGGGTTTACCGCAGAATTAGCCGAGGGATACACGGGCGAGGACTTGCGCGAACAACTGCAAAGCGCCTTTCCCGAATACACCTTCATGCTACACAATCGGGCCTTTGACAACGATGAACTCTTCCTCATCATTCTCATTATCGGGGTGGTACTTTCGTTAGGCGCCAGCGTGCTTATCATTGGGGTGATGGGATTCCTGAAAATGGAATTGCAACTCTTCTCCCTCCGTTCGCGCGAAATGGCATTGCGCCGCACGATGGGCGCTCGCACGCGCCACCTCTTCATGCTCCTTGCCTGGGAAGTCGTTATCGTCTTTGCGCTGACCATGCTTGCAACCGTGGCGCTGACCTACTCTCTTGCAGATTATGCCCTCCCCATCCTACAGCGCATTCATGAGCAACTGAATCTCGATGTGGACTTCATCCTGAACCTTGAACTGTGGATCACGCTTGGCACACTCTTGCTCGCCCTCATCGCAGCCTTTGCCACCGTTTACCGCCAGTTGCGCATTCCCGTAGGTATGCGAGTGGGGCGCAGCCACCGCACGATGACGAAGGGACAAGGCTTTATGCTCACCACGCAACTCACCGTGAGCATGTTCCTTACCTTTGCCGTGCTTGGCATGATGTATGCGTTTGGCATCATAGAGAAACAGGAAAGCGGAGGCATCTCAGAAGACCGCACGCCTTACCAACAGGCCATCATGATTCCTCAACCTACTTTTCAAATTGCCATTCCTGACTTCCCCAATCGTTTGGCGCAAAACAGGGACGTAGAACACGTGGGCTACGTCATTTACAGCGTTTGTGAAGTAGCTGCCGACCAACTCGACAAAACACTGGTGCGCAACTTCTGGCGCAATTTAAATGATGATGGTACGTTCCAGAGCTACGGTTACCATTTCCTCTCCACCAGCGAAAATCTGATTGACCTCTTGAAGATAGAGATTACACCCAATCTCCCTGCCGATAGCACGGTACACGGTTTTTACTGCGCCATTTACGTACGCACGGAGCAGGCAGAGCGTCTGCGCAAGAAGTGGAACCTTGACGTCAGTCGTGACGAGCAAGTGCGTCCGCTCTACAAGCAACGCTCCTACACGCTTATCGGTTATGCTCCTACCCTTCCGGGGTATCGTCATGGTTCTTATACTTGCCCTTCCTTCTGGATGGTGGACGAAGACATCGACTGGCGCGACTTGCGCAACCTTTCGGAATTGGGTTCTCACTCTCCTAATCCTCACTACATCCTGTTCCCCAAGGAGGGTAAGTATAACAAGGTGAAGGACGATCTCACCGAACTCTACCGCGAAGCACGTCCGGGCGACCGTAATATCCTGCCTATTCACAATCTCGCAGATGAGTGGTTTAACCTCATGCGCATGATTGAAATGATGCGCCAACTCTGCCTGATGCTTGTCATCGTCAGCATCCTCTGCATCGTGGCAAGCGTGTATTCCGCCATTGCCCTTGAAAGTCGTGGGCGACAGAAGGAGGTGGCACTGCGCAAGATTCACGGCGCACACACTCGCGACATCATCCTGCTCTTCGGCAAATATTACCTGCGCCTGCTCGCTATCAGCGCTGTAATCGTCATTGTCATTTCCAGCGCCGTCATAGCAACGATACAAGTAGTTGATGGAGACATATTCCTCAGCGAAGACCTCACCTGGCTCTTCTTCTACCTCATCCTCGCCATCCTCATTGTCGTCGCCATTACCCTTCTCACCATCAGCAACAAGATTTGGAAGGTGAGCAAAATCCATCCGGCGGAGGTGGTGAAGAAGGAATAAGGACCCTCCCCCAACCCCTCCCTGTATGGAGGGGAGTGGTTACAACACAAAATGAACACCCACTTGTAGGGACGCTGCGTGCAGCGTCCGAAAACAGAGTCTCAACAGAAAACATGCAGGCACGGCATGCCGTGTCCCTATCTTTACACATGAACCAAGAAAATTATCATCACCCTATTGATCCTACCCCCTCCCTCACAGGGAGGGCTGGGGTGGGTCCTATCCTACCTCACAACCTCAAAATCTCCCTCCGCAACCTACTCAAGTACAAGGTACAGAACGTCATTTCCATTGCCTGCCTTGCCGTGGGTGTGGTATGCTTTGCCATCACCGTGCATATTATATTCAACTTTGCACGCAACTTATATTACAGTTCTATTGACCAAGGCAGGCCGGAGTTCACTATCTACGAGATGAGCGAAGAGGAATTCAAGAACACCGCCAAACATGATGCCAACGGAGCAGACAGACAATTGCCCATGGTGAACATCACCAAGGCATTTATCGACAGGCTGTATAGCATGAAACTGCCTGCCATGAAGGAGATTCATGGTATTGTCCTCATCATGAGTTCAAACTTTGAGTTCGAAGACAACACACCGCAACCCAAGACATACCTTGCCACCTTTTTCCAGTGCTCGCCACGAAGATACCATTACCTCGGGTACCGTTCGGCCATCACGGGCGAAAGGATACCCGAACTGAACGAAGGCGACGTGCTTATAACGGACGATCTCCGCGATAAGGTCTTTGGCAAAGGTGTGGACCCTCGTGGTTTCAGGATACTCACCGAGATAGATGGCAGCCAGCGTACCATACGCGATGTGGTGAACATATCCGAACGCTTGGAGGATTTCTATAACAATGCCGTCATCTATTGCCAGAAGAACGACATCGCTGATAGGCACATCAATAGCCTGCAGATAGAACTGGCTGAGGGCTACACGGCACAGCAGTTGCGCGAACAACTGGCGGGTGCCTTGCCCGAATACTATGTGGCTCTGCGATGGAACGCATGGGATTGGACGGACGAAGGTCTGTTCTATCTGACGATAATAGGTGTTGGGCTTTTGCTTGGAAGCAGTGTGCTGCTCATAGGTGCCGTGGGCTTCCTGAAGATGCAGTTGCAACTCTTCTCGCTCCGTGCCCGTGAGATGGCTCTGCGCCGAACAATGGGAGCAAAACCCCGACACCTGTTCATGCTCCTCGTAACGGAAATGGCAATCATGTTCGCCTTTACGGCCATAGCCACGTTGTTGATCACCGTACAACTGTCGCGTTATGCCATGTCCATAATACAGAGGTTGACCGATGAAATCCTCTTCGATGTTGACATGATTGTGGAGACCGGCATGTGGATTTGCCTTGCCACATTACTTTGCTCCTTAGTGGTGGCTTTCATTTCCCTGTACCGCCAGTTGCACAGTCCCGTGGGCATGCGAGTAGGACGTAGCGGACATCCTCGCACCAAGGGACAGAGCGTGATGTTGGGCACTCAGTTTGCCATAAGCATGATACTCACCTTTGCGGTATTGGGTGCCTTCTATGCCCTTAACGTAATTGCCGAACAGGAATACGGAAGCCATACGGAGAACAAGACCCCGTACCGCAAGACTCTTATGGCACGCATGACATCTGTTGACCATCGTGTACCCGACTTTGCCAACAAGATAGCACAGAACAAGGATGTGGAGCACATATCCAAGTGCATCTACGCTTGTTGCGAATCCGAAGGTCCCGAGGTGGACGAAGGACTGATAACGCATACGCTCAAGTACAAGAACACCGACGGCACCATCCGAGAACATGCATACAGTTTCCTTGCTTCCGATGAAGAACTCTTCGACTTGCTCGACATAGAAATCAGCGAAGACAAGCCCAAGGACGAGAACCAGCAGAAGCATATCAGTGCCATATACGTTCGTACCGAAGAGGTGGAGCGTCTGCGTGAGAAATGGAACCTGCACATAAGCAGCGATGTGCAGACACGCCGACTTTACAAGGACCGTTCCTATACCCTCATCGGTTATGCCCCTGCCCTCATCGGCTATCGCCCAGGTTCGCATAGCACACCGTCGTTCTGGATAGTGGATGATGATGTAACGTGGCTGGACCTGACAAACTTTAAAGAACTTCGTGCCTATAGCCCCGAAGCCAACTACCTTATCTTCCCCAAAGACGGCAAATACACTAAGGTGGAAGATGCACTTACCGACCTGTGGCACGAGGCTCAGCCAGGCAACATGAACGACGTGCCTGTGGACAATCTGTACGAAGAGTGGTTCAAGGGCATACGCGTGCTGGAACTGATGCGCGAATTATGCTTCCTCCTTGTTATCGTCTCCATCCTTTGCATCGTAGCAAGTGTCTATTCCGCTATCGCTCTCGAGAGCCGCGGACGACAGAAGGAAGTGGCCCTGCGCAAGATTCATGGCGCCCACTCGTGGGACATCATGCGTCTGTTCGGCAACTACTACCTGCGCCTGCTTCTCATCAGCGGCATCATTGTCGGCATACTCTCCATCGCCTTCATCACCATATTCGCTACCTTCGCCCTGGATGGCATAGAGGGCAAGGACTGGATGATGATACTCTTCTACCTCTTCCTCTCCATCCTCATCGTCGTAGCCGTCACCCTGCTGACCATCAGCCACAAGATATGGAAGGTAAGCAAAATCCATCCGGCGGAGGTGGTGAAGAAGGAGTGAGACGAACGGAAAGGTGAAAACGGAAAACGGAAAACTAAATACACAACATATAAGCCCTATGAAAAAGTCACCCCAGTGCCATGACAGTACCATAGTGTTGGTACTCCAGTACTAACACGTCGGTACTCCAGTACCAGCCCGTTGGTACTGCAGTACCAGTTATGCAACATCAATTTCGGTACTGGGAAGCGAAGGGTTAGTAAACGGAGAAAAAGAAAACGAAGTAAGAAAAGATTCAAAAAGACAAAGTCGTATTAAAACTATCTCACACAGAACTCACAGAATAAACGGAACTATTCAATGACGACAATACAACGAATAAAAGAAAATGAAAAAGAATTCACAGAATTTGTCGTAAGCTTCGCTACGACGGCTGGCGCGGTGAGAACTATTGACATTGAACGTTTAACGGAGAGCAGGGGCACTGTGAAACATGTGCCATTCTGTGGATTCTACGCGCAAAGCTGCGTAAAAATTCCAGCGCCAGCGTGATGTACTCTCAGATGAAAGGTAAATCTGTGGATTCTGTGGATTCCGTGTGAGATTAGACACAAATTGCTTTGAAACAAATAAACCCTATTATAAACAACTAAACATTATTCAAGAGGAGCGTATCGGATTTAAACATAGTTCACACAGAATACACGGAATACACGGAATGATTCATTGATGACAATACAACGAACAAAAGAAACCACAGAATTTGTCGCAAGCTTCGCTACGACGGCTGGCGCGATGAAGACAAAATAACGGAGAGAAAGAGTATTGAGCAATAAGAGTGAAGCAGATGAATGGACATCCCGCCAGGCAGGCACAGTGAAACATGTGCCATTCTGTGGAATCCAGCGCCAGCGTGAATGTACTATTAGATGAAAGGAAATCTGTGTATTCTGTGGATTCCGTGTGAGATTAGACACAAATTGATTTTAAACAAATAAACCCTATTATAAACAACTAAACATTATTCATTAACCCATTAAAAAATCCCCATTCCCCTAATTGTATATACTCCGTCCGCGCGTCGTACAGGAGTGTGCTCCCCTCACAAGGCACAGATGGACATTTAGTCCATCCTCTAAAGACCTTGTTCGCCCCTTGTGGGAGGGTACGGGGAGGGGTCCCATCTAAACTATGCTAACACTAACAAACATCAAGAAGGTCTTCAAGACCGACGAAGTGGAAACCTGGGCTTTGCAGAACGTGAACCTGGAAGTGAAGAAAGGCGAATTCGTGGCCATCATGGGTCCCTCGGGTTGTGGCAAGTCCACACTGCTGAACATCCTTGGCCTGCTGGACACCCCCACAGAGGGTGCGTACATACTGGACGGCAAGGACGTGAGCCAGATGAGCGAGGACGACCGTACAGACCTGCGCAAGGGCAAACTGGGCTTCGTGTTCCAGAGTTTCAACCTCATCGACGAACTGAACGTGTCGGAGAACGTAGAACTGCCCCTGCTCTATATGGGTGTGCCCAAGAAGGAGCGCCGCCAGAAGGTGAAGGAGGTTATAGAGCGCGTGGCCATGACGCACCGTGCACAGCACTTCCCCTCGCAACTCTCCGGCGGTCAGCAGCAGCGTGTGGCCATAGCACGTGCCGTTATCTCACGTCCCCACATCATCCTGGCCGACGAACCTACGGGTAACCTCGACTCCAAGCACGGCAAGGAGGTGATGGACCTGCTCTGCGAACTGCACAAGGAGGGTACCACCATCATCATGGTAACGCACTCCCAGCACGATGCCAACTATGCCGACCGCATAGTAAACCTCTTCGACGGCGAGGTGGTGAGCGAGGTGGAAATGTAGGACAAAAAAGCCCCCCGGCCCAGCAGACCAAACAGACCCCTCCCCAACCCTCCCACAAGGGGAGGGAGTGGTTACAACTGACAACGCGACACTTACAAGTAGGGACACGGCATGCCGTGTCCGAAACAGAGTCACAGAAGCAATGTAGGAGGTAATTAAACTGCCTCGCTTACATCTCCCCCTCTGCGCTCTCTCGTCGTAACGAAGTTTGCGATCCCTCCAGCGCCAGCGTAATACGCTAAAGAAAATATAAAACTCTGCGCTCTCCGCGTAATCTGCGTGCAAAAAAACTCATAACCGCTCTCAAACAAACCTCACGCAGAGAGCGCAGAGGACGCAGAGGGAATAGAAACGGGAAACAGAAACAATAATGCGGACACGGTGCCGTGTCCCTACATTGTCAACACAAAAGGAAGGAGCAATATCCACTAAGCGATTAAAACTGAAAATGATAAACTATGGCATACCCCCTCCGCGCTTCGCGCTCGTCCCCCTAACTTAGAGGGACAGTCAGTTACAACTGAATATCACAGCGCCAGCCAACTGTCCCTCTAAGTTAGGGGGACGAGCGAAGCGGAGGGGGTATGTCCCACACATCTATCCAACACTTTTCCTCTCGGATATAAGAACAAACTTTTGATACAAATCTATGACCAATAATACAAGCGCTAATCATCACCCAGTACATCCTACTCCCCTCCCTTGTGGAGGGGTAAGGGGGAGGGTCCGCTGGGTCTTCCTCTCTCACAACCTCAAGATTGCCTACCGCAATCTCATGAAATACAAGTTCCAGACCCTTGTCAGCGTAGTGGCGCTGGCGGTGGGTATGGTCACTCTGGCGGCTATGCACTTTGTGCTGAGCCATTATGCTCCGCCAGCAGTTTGTGACGAACCTTATTACGACCGCCTGTATGAAATGAGTTTCGCTAAAAGTGCTACTGAAGAGCAGGTGGCTGATGAAGTGCCGAATAATCAAAATCGTATTACAATTAACGATGAAATTCATGCTGCCCTTACTTCGGGTGGGGGCATGGCTGGGGTGGAAAAACTATTCTATGCCGATGGTCGTTACTACCTTCAAAAAGTCACCTTGATTTTAGCAGATTCTACGGAACGAAGCATGGACCTTGCTCATAGCAATACCCTTCCTGAGTATCTGAATTTTCGTGGCATCCGCTCGGCACTGACGGGCGAAAAGATTCCTGTGCTGAACTACGGCGAAGCAGTGTTGAGCGAAACGCAGGCAAAACGAATCTGTGGCGACGGAAATCCCATAGGCACCAAGATTGTGGTTAGAGAGGCAATGGGCGCTGGCTACCTTACACATATTGCCACTTACACAGTGAGAGATGTTTATCGCACCCTGACGCAAACAGATGTTACGACGGATCAAACCTACCTCTGTGGGGATTGGAAGGATGTATCTTTCGAATGGAAAGCCATAGATACCGACTACGAAATTCTGTTGCAGGAAGGATACTCCGTGAAAGAATTGGAGGCAGAAGCGAACAGAAGGCTTGCGCCTTTGGGTTTGCAGGCAAAGGTGAGCCTCCTTGACGATGTGTTGAAGGAGCTAAACCGGGAATTGATGCTGATGCGCACGATTGTCTATCTCATCAGTTCCATGGTATTGCTGGCTGCTCTTGTGGGTTTCTTGAAAATGCAAATCCAACTCTTCCAAATGCGCCGACGCGAAGTAGCGCTCCGCATGGTGCATGGCGCTTCGGCAAAGAGTCTGTTTGCCTTGTTCCTGACCGAAGTAATGATAACGCTAACGGCTGCGCTGGCGTTGGCTGTAATACTGGTTGAGTGGTTAGCAAATTATTCGGAGCAATACCTACATGTCATGTTTGACGCATGGGGATGGGTGGTGTACGGACAGTATGAAACGATGCTTTGGATTTATGGTAGCGTTGTTTTGCTCTGTGCCGTCATCGTGTGGATTACATTACACCGCATACGCAATGCCAACCGAGGATTGGCGGCTGGTATGCGTCGCAATGCCCGCCACGCTTTGCGCAACACGATGTTGGGAATACAGTTGGTGGTGTGTATGGTATTCATTACGGGTTCATTGATGTTCTCGCAACTCATGGGATACATCAAGGACCAATTAAACATTCCCGACAACGACGACCATTATGCCGAATGCATTCAGATTCGCCCCTACGACTTAGAGGATTGCAAGTCTTTTGAAGAATACCTGCAAACCAATCCTCAATATGTCAAGCGCGCCATTAAGAATAACGAAATCTTCAACACGTTTCAAGAATATATGGAAACCCCTGGAGCGAAAGAGGCGCTGAATCGCCAGAACTTCCTGGTGCATTATTTAACCGACACCGCCTACTTCGACTTTTGGCAACGCCCCATCAAATGGTTTGTTCCCAAGGAGCAACGACAAGAGTGCATCTTGCTGAGTGAAAAATTGTATGCCGAGTTGGATTCCTTAGGAGTTATCAAATCGGGAACCTTAACTCCAAAGTACTCCTCCACTTTACCCATCGGCGGAACCTATGCCACACTGCCCTATAAGAATGAGATAAAAGATCACGAGATTTGGGAATGTGCGGTGATGCAGGAATGCCCCGAAAATTTTTCGGTAGAATATATCATTGAACCCGAAGAGGGCAAGTACCACGAAGTTATGGAGCAGATGAAGGAGGTCATGCACCGCATCAATCCGTTACCGCTGGAACCCACGGTGTTCAATCTGCGCGAAAGATATACTCAAGAACTCTCTGCGTTAGAAAACTTCCAGCGCGGTGCATGGATACTCTCCGCCATCTGTGCCTTAATCTGCTTTATGGGCATCTGGAGCACTATTGCCCTCGACACCCGTTCGCGACAAAAGGAAGTAGCACTACGCAAGATTCATGGCGCCAAGCGAAAGGACATAGCACTGCTATTCGGCCGCCTCTACCTGTGGCTTATAGGTGTGGCAAGCGTGATTACTGTGCCAGTAGGCATCCTCTTCAATCAATTCTTGAAGGACTTCGGCAACCAAGCAAGTATCTCCCCCGTCATCCCCATCCTCCTAAGCATCATTCTCACCTCCCTCGTCATCCTCATCGTCGTCTCTCTCCACGTCCGCAGGGTAATGAAGCAGAAACCTGCGGAGATTATTGCAAAAGAGTGAAAGATAACAGACCCCTCCCCAACCCTCCCACAAGGGGCGAGCGAGGCCTTTAGAAGAAGCACTGAATGTGCTTCTGTGCCTCGTGAGGGGAGCAATCCCCATTGCGACGCGAGGACAGGAGTGGTTACAACTAACTAATGAAGTATATCATCAATTAACAAATTCATTAACTGACTTTATCCCCAGTACATTCTACTCCTGTCCGCGCGTCGCACAGGAATGTACTCCCCTCACAAGGCACAGATGGACATTCAGTCAATATTCTAAAGACCTTGTTCGCCATTTGTGGAGGGGTAAGGGGGAGGGTCCTCCAACTAATCTAACATCACAAATATGCAACATAACAATCATCCTCCAGTACATCCTACTCCCCTCCCTTGTGGAGGGGTAAGGGGGAGGGTCCGCTGGGTCCGTTGGCTCCAGGTCCGTATCAACTTCCTCCAAGCCCTGCGCCACATAAGGCGCAATATGGGGCAAAGCATTCTTATCGTGGGCATCATCTCGTTTGCCCTCACTGCCTTCGTGTTTTCGGCTTCCAGCATCTGGAGGCTGACACACGAGGCAAGTCACATCCCCGACGTGGAGGACGTCTATCGCGTGCAGGCCAGTGAACCACAGGGATTCAGAGCCTTCACCTACCATCTCACCGACAGTCTGGGGCATGACATCCTGGAGCATGCGCCTGAAGATGCCAAAGTGGGGTTCATCATGTATCCTGGTGCTGAGATTATAAGCACAAATGATACGACACCAGCACAGCCGATACTGAGGGTAAACCCGGAATATTACGAGGTCATGCGCCTTGAGTTCATCTCCGGCAGGCCTGCCAGTGAGGATGGCGAAGTGGTACTCACCGACAAGACTGCCCTTGCCCTCTTCGGCACCACGGACTTGGTGGGCACCACGGTGACGGCAAAGTTCCTGCGCGAAGGCGGTGCCGAGAAGACATTGCGTGTGGTGGGTGTGACAAAAGCACAGAAGCCTGTCGGAGCGGATAATGAGATTACCGCTTATCTTTACCAGAAACTGGAGCCCACCCCTGCAAAAGGATATTATTACTCATTCGAGAGCATGGAACTCTTCGTGCGCACGAAGCACCCCGAACAGATGCAACGCGCGCTGGACGAGACGTTGGAACGATTTGCCGGTTCACAATACAACGACCATTATGAAAGTTTCCATCTCGTACCGCTCCGCATGGGCGAGTTGTTGCGCAACGAGGGCAGTTTCTGGAAAGCGGCCTTCTACCCCGGCGTGTTCTTCATCCTCTCCACACTGCTGCTCCTTTCGGCTCTGTTCTCCTACCTGGCATTGCTCAACACTGCTGCCGATGCCCGATGGAGCGACCATCGCCTGCGCATCTGCCTGGGTGGTGGCAAGCGCGACACCCTGCTCCGCCTGCAGGCCGAGGCCCTGCTGATGTTCTGCGCCATCGGTGTGCTCACCTTTGTGCTGATGACACTGACGTTCGACACCTATTTCAAAGGAATGGAGATTACCCGCGGCGAAGTGTACCTTTGGTTCGCAGGCAGTCTGCTCACGCTCCTCCTTGTGCAACTGGCACTATGCCTGCTGCCCGTATATGTGCAGAACCGCAGGCACCGCCTCGCCCTGAAGGGTGCTCCGCAGGGGCGTCCCTCGGCATTGAACTATCCCCTTGCCGTGATGCAGGTGGCGGTGAGCGTGCTGTTGCTGTTCCTGGTGTGGAACGGTGGCAGACAAATCCGCTTCGTCACCAAAGATGCCCTGGGCGTGAACCCCGAAAGGGTATATACCTTCCGTTTCAAGAGGTATAAGGAAAAGAGGGTGGTAAACACCAACGAGTTTGCACAAGAACTGTGTGCCCTTTCGGCAGTGGACACCTGCGTATTGAACCATCCCATCTTCGAACGCGGATGGGCGATAGGCTTCAATATGGATGGTTTTGAACAGAACCTTACCATGATGATACTTTCCGAGGCGACGATACGCCTGTTCGATATCAAGCCCAACCTATGGAAACCCATGCAGGGCGAATTCAAGTGGCAGGACGGACAGGTGTTGCTGAGCAGCAATGCTGCGGCATATTACGGGGTAACGCCCGAGAATCCATATATCAATACCCACAGACAACAAGAAGTTATCGGCACGCTCGACCTCTGCACCCGCGACCTGCACCAAGAACCCGAACTGATAGGATATGCCCAGGATTTAGGCGGCTCTGACGGAAATTACCAACTCTACTTCCGCATACTCCCCGGCAGGGAGAAGGAAGGCATTGCCGCCGTGGAAGAGGTTCTGCGCCGTCACGACATCAACCCCGATGCAGGAACTGTGCGTGTAGTAAACTATGGCGACCTCATTGCCGAGAAGTACCGCAAGGAGCAGAACTTCCTGTGGCTCTACTCCGTGCTCTCAGCAGTGGGTTTGGGTATTGCCCTCTTCGGAATGATAACCCTGTTGAGTGCCGACCTCCAGCGCCAGCGCCGTGCCATAGCCATACGCCGTGTCTTCGGTGCCCACTATAGGGATTGCCTGCGCCGCACCCTCCGCACATACGGCATCATCTCTGCCCTCGGCACCACCATAGGCCTCTGCGTGGGTTACTACCTGATGACCCTCTGGTTGCAAACCTACGCCCTGCAGATCTCCCTTGGCATCCTGCCGGCCCTCGGCATCGTCGCACTCATCGCCCTCATCGTCACCGCCCTCGTTGCCCATAAGGTAAAAGTGTGCTTCAGGGAGAATCCCGCCGAGGTGATTGCGAAGGAGTGAGAGACGAACGGAGGACCCTCCCCCAACCCCTCCACAAGGGAGGGGAGTGGTTACTACTGGCCAACAGTAGGGACACGGCAGCCGTGTCCCTACAAGCAAGCGAACTATACCTTATATATAATATATATAGGTGGCGTCTATAAATTAGTTATCTCGTAGGTTTACCCACGTCTTACTTGGGAACATTACTTCACGACAACCCTCTTTCCATTGCATATATAAATACCTCCGGACAGTGACGACGCACGTTTTGCCGAAACCTTTCGTCCACTGACATCGTAGATGCAACCTGCTGACGATTTGCCGGCACCTGGAATGGAGATGGATGATGGAATATTACTGCCGGAAAGAAGAAAACCGCCACCACCCTCCGGTGTAAGGCACGAAAGTGTGTATGCCGCACCGCCTATTTCCTCAATGCGTATTATACCTGCACGGACGGAACAAACTGCCGTGGAAAAATTCACGTCAAGATTATCTATCTTCAAGTCAGGCATCTCAACCACACATTCGCCATCAATGGCCGGAACGGAGGCCGCAAGGATGTAGTTGAATGTTTTTCCATAATCAGTAGAGAGCGTTATCCTCAGTCTACTTTCCGAATTAAAATAACTGGTATTTACTCCCCATGAAAGACGCACCTTGTCGCCAGGAGCATAGTTATGCCTGTCTGGAGAGAGGGATAGCGAGAAGCGTTCACCTCCTACAATATCCACACCTATCTGGCGTGTAGTGTAATTGCTGTAGAAAGGTGAAGCGATAAAAGTCTGCCACGTAAGGATGTCGGAGTCGGGCATGTCGTTGATAGAGACTGTCATGGAATAACTGCCCGGTTCCTTGCTATGGATGTCGGTCTTGTCTACTATATAGTAATAACCGTCATAAAAGATATCCGCCACGTATTGGGGCCGGAAATCCAATCGCGAACTAAAGGTCGGAGACACCAGGGCAAAATCATTGCTGACAGTAGAGTAAGAAATCCTGTTATCCTCTGCATCGTCTGCCTGAACATCCAAAGCAAGGCATGCTCCCAAGGGAATTCTGACAGAATATGGCATTTTGCTTCCAAATGCAGGTGCTGTATTGGATACCTTCTGTCCGAACACATAGTTTCCTCCCAAATCTGGACCGACAAGAGTGTTCTTGTCCTGGTCGCTGTAGTAGGCAGAGTTGTTCCTGATACATGAAGAGCGTATCTCCATAATGGAAGTCAGGGAGAGAAAATCTCCCTCTGCGTCCATCAGCGAAGCATCCTCTGTGTGCCCGGCACCAAACATGTGTGCTATTTCATGCGCCACAATCCATGGATCAGGGGCGGCATATCCGGATGCCCTGCGGTCCTTCTTGTATGCCCCGTCCAGTGTAGCAAGGCCGGTGTTGTTGCCATCCTCGGGACGGTGCACAATCCAAATGCCTATATCGTACGAAGACTGACCGATAAGTTCGTTGAGAAGTTCCGTTCCGTAACTGGGAGCATTCATATAGTTTTCATCTATAAGGTTATACGAAGACAGCAAAAGTCTGCTGTCCCTGTTCACGGTAAAACAAAATCCCAACGGAACGTAAATCTTGTTGAGATATTCCTCCACATCGGACCAGAATAGTTTAACAGCGGCTTCATCGCCATAAAAGTCTTCCTCAAAGGATGACATTGTAACTGGTACTGCCACCTTGTAATAACGCATTACATTGTCGCCGGGAATGGTATTTTGCGACTTGGACGGTGCGGATACAAGAATGCATAGCAAGAAACAGAAAATAAAACTTAACCTTGAATGTTTCATAGAAGTATGTCTTTAAATAATCGGTTTTTATATAGTAACAAAGGAGATATAAGGGTGAATGTCGGATGGTCGCTCCGCATCCCATCAGTTGCCCAACGATATTATGGATTATGGTTTGAGACCTTCGTCATAAAAATATTTCCAGAGGGGTGCGGCCATCAGGGCCTGCAGTATCTCACCACGCTGAAGCAAGCCCAAGACCTCGCTACGGTGGAGAACATGACATGTAAGGTCTTCTGTCTCGTCGAGGTGCTGTCCGGAAATGCGTTCCACTCCTTGAGCAAGGAATGTATGGGCAAGATTGGTGTGATTTGACGGATTGGCACAAAGAGTCATGAATTCGCGCCATTCCCCTCCACCGAATCCAGTTTCCTCAAGCAGTTCGCGTTTGGCCGCCTGGAGCGGTGTCTCACCATCTTCCATAACTCCGGCACAAAGTTCGTACCCGGTAATGCCCAAGGCATGCCTGTATTGGCGTACCATAACCATATCCCCATCCTTGGTAATGGCTATAACGTTTACCCAGTCAGGAAACTCAAGCACCCAATATTCTGGATTAACCCGTCCATCAGGCAACAGCACCTTGTCAAGACGTGCCGTCATCCAAGGTCGGCGTGATATGTAGGTACTTTCCAGTATCTTCCATTTGTCTTCTCTCTTCATGTTTCTATAACTACTATCTGATTAATCTCTGACAATATCCCAAATGGTTTTCCGAACGATGTCTCTTGCGCTTTTGCAACCATAAAGGAGAACTTACTTATGTTCGCAAGACAGTTCAACATATTTTGTCGGAATAACCTAAAGCCGGCACTGCCACACAAAACATCCGGCAAAGACATCACCCAGAACCGGCTGCTGTCGGAATAGAGCATAAAGCGTACTGCCACTGCCGCTCATGGCCGCATACGTGGCTCCAAGCATATAAAGTTGGTCGCGTATTGCACTCACCATAGGATGTGTGGGGAAAACGCTTTCCTCAAAATCATTGATCATATGTCCGCGCCACATCTTTACAGGTCTGGAAATAATGTCCATCAACGATTCCTTGGAAGGACATGGAGTTACCGAAGCATAGGCCTCGCGTGTAGATATGAAATCATTGGGCTTGACAAGAACAAGCCAATAGTTTTCCAGCATGGTTGGAATAGAAAGTGTGATGGTGGGCGGCAATGCACTGCCTATGGGCGGCAATGCACAATAGCGTTTTTGAACAAGAGAAACAGGAAGCGGTCTGAAGACATCCCCTTTTCCCTCCGCATAAACAGGTTTGTTGGCAATGAAGACAGGGCAGTCCGCTCCGAGGCGCCCTACGCGTGCCTCCATCTGTGCATCGGTAAGATTCAGGTTGAACAGTTCATTCAGTCCCTTCATCATGAAAGCGGCATCTGTACTGCCTCCACCCAACCCTGCACCGGAAGGTATGTTCTTGGTCAGGCGGATGGATACTGGAGGAATGTCCATGTCCTCTACACGCATCATATTCAGGACACGGACCACAAGATTATCCTGAGCGGTACAGTCCAGTTGACGTCCGTCAATGACAAAAGAGTCCTCGTAGGCAGGATTTATTTCCAGGCAATCCGACAGGGGTATGGGCAGGAAAATGGTTTCGATGTCATGATAGCCATCGCTACGCTTGCCTACTATGTTGAGACCTAAGTTTATCTTGCAGTTGGGATATAGTATCATTTCGGTCAGTCTGTTTCTATTTATTAACTTGATATTGTCAAGGGACTGTTTCCTTACTTGCCGGCCAATCAGTCATTTCCGTTACCTCGTAACTTGCTAAGCAATTCCTCGTTTATCTTGCTGATTCTCTTTGGTGTCTCCTTAAATGGTGTGCTCATGCCGGAATACAGGTCTGTGAACATTTTCAGCAGTGGCGGCTGCCAGGGTTGCTTGTTGACATTCACCACCATACGTATGTCTTTCGGAACAAGTGTTACGTGAACCTCCGGTTCGGAGTCTCTGGGATCGCCATCAATGTGTATGACACCAGGTTTGGTTCTGCGTATGATAAGTTCCTTGCATCTGAAGGTTTTGATGTGAGAATTCTGGGTTATAGTCTTGTGCACGAGTTGAAAGGCAATCTGTGGAGATTCGAACACAGCAAACGGTTCCATAATGGTTACATCCAGAAGGCCGTCCGACATGGAAGCATGCGGTGCAATATAGAAATCGTTGCCGTACTGCGAAGCATTGGCACATGTTATCAGAAATGCCTTGTATGTATGCACCTCAGACTCCGGACCAAGGATTTCCAGTTCGTAGGTTTCAGGTTCATAGGACAAACCTTCCCGCAAAGCATTGTCAATATACGACATAAGACCGCGCTTGCCCGACTTGTTGAACTTGTCTGACAGAAAAGCATCAAATCCCACACCGGCAGTACAGAAAAAAGGATTGCCGTTTATCAGACCATAGTCCAATGTGTGTATATTGCATTCGGATATGACCTGCAAAGCACCATCAGGATGCATTGGCAAGTAGAGATGGCGTGCGAGTCCGTTTCCACTTCCGCAAGGAACAATACCCAATGCGACATTCGTATGAATAAGGGCCCGCGCTGTCTCGTTAACCGTGCCGTCACCTCCAACTGCCACGACAATATCCACACCTGCCGATACGGCCATACCTGCAATTTCGGCGGCATGGCCCGAGTATTTCGTATATTTGATTTCTACCGCAAACTTGTCCTCGGGAAAGTACACAGGAATCTTGGACACAATGTTATTCTTGTCCTGGGTTCCCGATATCGGGTTCACAATAAACCAGATTGTCTTCACTTATTTCATTATTTACATATTACGGCACAAAGATACCAATTTACACCGTATATTATACATTATAATATATAATACTGGTAATAAATTGCACACATAACTACAAAACATGCAAACCTATGGCGATAATTCAAATAAAAGATGTATCTTTGCAGATGGAATTATGTTAAATGACGACAAACATCAAACAGAAATAGATATGGGATTGTTACAAGAAAAACTGGCAAAGTACACCTTGCCAGACGAAATCAAGGCTAAGGGCATATACCCCTATTTCCGTGAAATCGAAGGCAAACAAGGTACCGAAGTTGCCATGGGCGGTCATCACGTGCTCATGTTCGGCAGCAATGCCTACACAGGACTGACCGGTGACGACCGTGTCATTGAGGCAGGTGTGGCAGCCATGCGCCAGTATGGCAGCGGATGTGCCGGCAGCCGCTTTCTGAACGGCACATTGGATATCCACGTAGAACTGGAGAAAGAACTTGCCGAATTTGTAGGCATGGACGATGCACTGGTCTTTGCTACAGGTTTCACCGTAAACAGCGGAGTCATCCCACAGTTGCTGGGCAAGGACGACTACATCATCTGTGACGACCGCGACCATGCTTCCATAGTGGATGGCCGCCGTCTGAGTTTTGCAACCCAACTGCGATTCAAGCACAACGACATGGACGATCTGGAGCGCGTTCTCAAACGCTGCAATCCGGACAGCATCAAACTTATTGTTGTGGACGGCGTATTCTCCATGGAAGGCGACCTCTGCAAACTGCCTGAAATTGTCGAACTGAAGCATAAGTACAATGCCGCCATCATGGTAGACGAGGCACACGGCATTGGCGTGTTCGGACGCAACGGCCGCGGTGTATGCGACCACTTCGGACTGACACATGAGGTGGACCTTATCATGGGCACATTCTCCAAGAGTCTGGCCAGCGTGGGCGGTTTCATCGCAGCAGACAAGACCACCATCAACTATCTGCGCCACACGGCACGCACCTACATCTTCAGCGCCAGTTGCACACCTGCCGCCACCGCATCAGCACGCGAGGCACTGCGCATCCTGAAAGCAGAACCCGAACGCCTGGAGGCCCTGTGGGACGTTACCAGATATGCCCTGAAACGCTTCAAGGAAGAGGGGTTTGAGATAGGCGATACAGAAAGCCCCATCATCCCCTTGTATGTACGTGACATAGAGAAGACGTTCGTCGTTACTGCCCGTGCTTTTGAAGAGGGTGTATTCATCAACCCCGTCATCCCCCCTGCATGTGCACCAACCGACACACTGGTTCGTTTCGCACTGATGGCAAACCACACCACAGAACAGGTGGACCGTGCAGTGGAGAAACTGAAAAAGGTGTTCATGGAGATGGACATCATCAAGTAACGACCGGAACATCATACAGGCCATACATACCAGTATGGCAAGAAAACGGACAACACGTCAGTAACTGTGTTAAACATGTTAACACAACTGACAGAATGTTGTCCGTTTTTCGTACTCCTTAACAATCAGTGCCTTGGCACGGGAATTGCGGATATAATGGTGCAGGCCTACAGCGCATGGCGACGGACCTGCAAGAGAAAAACACACATTATATAATTAATTAAAGGTAAAAGGAGATTAAGTTATGTTACCAATGATGATTAACAACCGCAATTGGATGCCCACTATGTTTGACGAGTTCTTCGGAAAGAACTGGATGCACAGAGTTAACGACACCACACCAGCCATCAACGTAAAGGAAGATGCAAAAGGCTACACCATGGAACTGGCCGCACCAGGCATAAGAAAGGAGTTCTGCCGCGTGCACGTCACCAACGACGGCAACTTGCAGATAGCCATCGAAAACAAGATGGAACACAAACAGGATGAAAGGGAGGAAGGACACAAGGAGCGTTATCTGCGCCGCGAGTTCTACTACAGCAACTACCAGCAGATCTACCGCCTGCCCGAGGACGTAGATGCCGACAACATTTCTGCACAGGTGGCCGACGGCATACTGAGCATCGCACTGCCCAAACGCGACAAAGAAGCAGAGAACAAGGCGCACCGCGCCATCGAGGTCAAGTGACCTGAAACACATATAGCAAATAACAAGATGAAGAATCCCACGCGGTGCAAGCCTCGTGGGATTCTCTTTATAGCAGACAGTAGTGCCCTACCACCACATCGCTATTGCCACCATACATACCACGGCAATGCCATAGAAGAATTTCAGGCCTGTGGTGAGGATGAAGGCAAGGAATGAGTATAAGGCAACCTTCAAAGCCTGGTGAGCGGGTGTCTTGACAAGCAGTTCGCCCAGCAATGCACCAACGAAGGGGCCGACTATCATTCCCACCGGCCCACAGAACAATCCCACCAGCAGACCGGCCGTGGCACCGCGCATGGCCTGCCTGGAACCACCGCCTATCCTGGTGAGCCATACCGGAGCGACATAGTCTATGACGGTAAGCACCAGCATCAATACCCCCATTACCCACAGGCTTGTGGACGAAACACTGTCCTTATCATACAAATACAGCATCCACAACGCAACATAACTGACCGGAGGACCGGGCAGCACGGGCAACAGAGCACCGGCCAGTCCCACCAAGGTGGTGACGATTGCCAAAGTAAGCCATACATATTCCATAACGCTACAGTATCGGGGGTAATCTGTTTATATATTCCCTGCAAGACAACAAAAGAATACCTGCGCCAAAACCATAATCGCCGAAAAACACTTAGGAAAACACAGGTTCCTTAAAACCGCTACAAAAAGCAAGAGCGGTAGACGGGGCTCGAACCCGCGACCCTGGGCTTGGGAAGCCCATGCTCTACCAACTGAGCTACTACCGCATAAAAACATTGCAAAGGTACGCTTTTCCTGTCTATTTTGCAAGAATTAAATCTATTTTAGTCTTTTTTTGCACTAATTCTTGTGAATCTTCATTCGTATTACCGTATCTTTGCATTGTAATCATAACAAATAGAACGATAGACGAATGGATACAATAAAAGAACGGGAGCAATTAGTCATGCATGGTATTTCCCCATCCCGCCCGAGAGTGGAGATACTGAACTATTTGCACAACAACTTCACCCACCCTACTGCAGATGAAATCTTCAGGGATTTGCGTATCAAGGTTCCCACATTGTCGCTGACAACGGTCTACAACACTTTAAAATTGTTTGCAAGCAAAGGTTTGTGCCAATCCATAACCATAAACGAAAAACAGGTATGTTACGACGGCAAGACCGTAGAGCATGGGCACTTTCTCTGTAGTAATTGCGGAAAGATATACGACATCGAAGAAGACGAACCACAAAAGAAACCACACAATCACCTTATGAATGGACATCGCATTACAGAGGTACATTATTATTATAAGGGAGTGTGCGCAGAATGCCTGTCCTCCTAATCCAAGGTTCAGGGACCGATATTCACGGAAAGAAGCAGTAAATGAAATCAAAAGAATAATAAACAACAATAATCAACAAAATCAACGACTATGAAAAAGTTTGTCTGTACAGTATGTGGTTATATCCACGAAGGTGACGAGGCTCCTGCAAAGTGCCCTCAGTGCGGTGTTCCCGCTTCAAAGTTCAATGAGATGGCTGCCGAACAGTCTTATGTTACAGAGCACGTAATCGGTGTTGCCCAAGGTTGTCCTGAAGAGATTATGGAAGGTTTGAAGGCACACTTTGCCGGAGAATGCACAGAGGTTGGCATGTATCTGGCGATGAGCCGCCAGGCAGACCGTGAAGGCTATCCCGAGATTGCAGAAGCATTCAAGCGCTATGCTTTTGAGGAGGCAGACCATGCAAGCAGATTTGCAGAACTCATTGGTGACGTGGTTTGGGACACCAAGACCAACCTGCAGAAACGTGCAGAGGCAGAGTGCGGTGCATGTGCCGGCAAGATGGACATTGCTAAGGCAGCAAAGGCCGCCAACCTTGACGCTATCCACGACACCGTTCATGAAATGGCAAAGGACGAGGCACGCCATGGCCGTGGCTTCGAGGGACTGCTGAAGCGCTATTTCTCCAAGTAAGCCTGCTTAGGACGAAGACAATATTTCGTATTTACAGGAAGAATGATGGAATCTAACATTCCATCATTCTTCTTTTTACATGTATTACGACAGCACATACACACGGACGCATGCATCTCTCACTCATTTCTTGTGTGTCATGATGTCAAGGACCATGCGGTCAGTTTCCTGCATACCCTTGGCACCTACGAGGGTGAGGTTGCGGATGCAACGGTCCACATCGTCTTCGATGAGGCCTTCCACGTTGGTAACGTACTTGTTCTGTATGGCAAGCATTGCGCTCAGTACGGCAGTGGAGACTCCGCTGGATACCTTCAGGGCACAACTGGGTTTGGCTCCGTCGCACACCATGCCGGCCAGGTTGGCTATCATGTTCTTCACGCTATATGCCACCTGCTCGTAGCGTCCTCCCATCAGGTAGGTGATGCCACAACTGCTTCCGGTACTTGCCACCACACATCCGCAAAGGGCGCTGAGACGCCCAAGGCTCTGCTTTATGTAGATGGCGGCGAGATGGCTGAGTATGAGGGCACGGGTGAGTTCCTCCCCGGTATTGTGGTTTTCGCGGGCAAAGACGACAACGGGTAGTGTGGCGGCAATGCCCTGGTTCCCGCTTCCGCTATTGCTCATTACCGGAATCATGGCGCCTGCCATACGGGCATCGCATGCACAACTGGTTACGGAAAGGATGTGGCTGAAGATGCTGTCACCCATGATACCCTTGCCGAGGGGGCGCGACAGGGTCTTGCCAAGTTCATGTCCGTAGTTGCCTTTCAAGGCTTCTCGGGCAGCCTCTTCATTGAGGATGCGTGCCTCGTTGATAAATTCCAGTTCCTCTATTGGTGTCTCAGTGGCAAAATCGAATACCTGTCGCAAGGTGAGGTCGCTACCCGTTTCCTCCACAGATTTCCATTGTAGGGAGGAACGCTCGTCGATCATGACATTATTGTCGCAACACAGGTACACCAGACGCGTGTGTTCATGTGCTATGATGGCTTCGGAACGGTTGTTGCCCCTCTTGCAAACGACATCGACATAGAGGTTGTCGCAAGCCACCTTGTCAAGGGTTATGCTTATACCTCCCTGTGCAATGAGTTCCTTGCCGCGCTCCACGGCCTCAGGTGTGCAATCGTGCAGAACCTCCAGTTTGTAACTGCTCTTTCCAACAATTGCACCCAAGGCTATGGCAATGGGCAAACCCACCATACCTGTGCCAGGAATACCCACCCCCATGGCGTTTTTCAGCACATTGGCACTCAGACCGACCTGAATGGATTCGGGTTCACCGCCCAAAACCTCCGTAGCATGAGCCACACAGAGAGCCACACACATGGGTTCGGTGCATCCGATGGCAGGTACCACCTCACGCTTGATTAAAGCAAGAATTTCATCTTGTGTCATTTCAGGTAATGTTAGTTTTGTTGTCGAGTATGCATTGATATACGACTGCATCTGCAAACGCGCCGTCCATACATAGCCACTGCGGCAATATGGCAGTTTCCATATATGATGAACGCAGGAACAGACTACGTGCACGTTCATTGTCCGATGCCACTATGGCATAAAGTTGGTGCAGACCCTGTTGCCGGGCATACAGGGAAACCTCTTTCAGTGCCGCGCATGCAATGCCGCGCCCCTGCGCTTCGGGCAGGAGCGCTATTCCCACCTGTGCACGACGGTGTGAGGTATCCAGGTCGGTAATGTCCAGGAAACCGCATGGTGTGCCCGTAGAGGCGTCCACTATGGTCATGCGCACCTGAGAATCGCGGAACAGGTCTCCCCTGCTCTCCTCTATATACCGCCTTAGGGCATAACGGGAAAGGGGCACCGTGGTGGAACTGTACCTGCACACCAAAGGGTCGTTCTCCACGATGTACATGAGGTCCAGGTCCTCGGGTTCTATGGCACGCAGGTATCTCATTTATTTATCTTCGGCTTTGTCTGACACACCGGATACCGCCTTATACCTTATAATATATATAAGCATAATCATAGGCAGGAGCCATAGGAGATTGTCACTGCCCGGGGTGCTCAGGTTCATGTAGTAGTCAATAACCACCCATAGGGAAGAAATGGCCAGGAGTACAAGTTGCGACATGAGCCTGTCCTTCAATACCGTGAAGGCCGATACCATAGAACCAAGGGAGAACAGTATCACCAACATGCGGAATATGTAAAGCACATTGGCATTCAGTTGCACCTCCATTCCCTTGTCGGCATTTATCTCGAAGGGGATGCACATCAGCATTACCCACACGGGGAGGGCGAAATAAAGTATTTTCAGATTCTTCATAATCCGCATTTATTGTTCTGTGAACATGGAGGATATTGCCTACACCGAGAACGGGGTTCGTCCTGCCAGGGCACGTCCCAGGGTAGCCTCGTCGGTATGCTGGAGTTCGTCGTTCTGTGCCACGCCACGTGCTATAACCGTGATGCGAGGCAGGGAGAAGTCCGCTTCAACAGAGAAGTTTTCATTGCCAGGGTTATTGCTTTGGGTCAGTTGGGAAAGGCGTCTGTATATGAAGTAATTTGTGGTATCGCCTTCCATCGTTGGGCTCAGGGCAAGGATTATCTCCCTGATGCCTCCTGCCGCCACCCTTTCCACCAGGCTCTGTATGTGCAGATTGCTGGGACCTATGCCATCCATAGGGCTGATCACACCGCCCAGGACATGGTAAAGACCACGGTAAAGGCCGGTGGATTCTATGGCCATTACATCCTGTATGTTCTCCACCACGCAAAGCGTGGAGGCATCGCGCTTTGGGTTGGCACAGATCTCGCAAATATCTGTGTCGGAGATGTTGTGGCACATGCGGCAATACTTCACCTCGTTGCGCAGGACGGAGAGTGCCTCGGTCAGGGTGGATGTGACACGTGCATCCTGGCGAAGGAGATGCAGAACCAGGCGCAAGGCCGTCTTGCGTCCTATGCCCGGCAGACAGGAAACCTCGTCTACGGCCCTTTGCAGGAGATGCGATGAGAAGTTCTGCGTCATAACGTCCCCTTGCTCGAAGGCAGGTTGAAGTGCTCGATATCCCTCTTTACGGCCATCTTCATGGCACGTGCGAAGGCCTTGAATATGCCCTCTATCTTGTGATGCTCGTTGGCCCCCTCAGCCTTTATGTTCAGGTTCATGCGAGCACTGTCCGAGAGGCTTTTGAAGAAGTGCAGGAACATTTCCGTGGGCATCTCCCCCACTTTCTCCCTTCTGAACTCGGCATCCCACACCAGCCAGGGGCGTCCGCCGAAGTCCAGGCTTACCTGGCACAGGCAATCGTCCATGGGCAGGCTGTATCCATAGCGTTCTATGCCGCGCTTGTCGCCGAGGGCCTTGGCCAGGCACTCGCCCAGTGCAAGGGCGGTGTCCTCTATGGTATGATGTTCGTCCACATGCAGGTCGCCACGGCAGGTGATGTCCAGATCTATGTTGCCATGGCGTGCTATCTGCTCGAGCATATGGTCGAAGAATCCAAGACCAGTGCTGATGTTGCTCTTCCCGTTTCCGTCCAGCCCCACGCTGACGTGTATGTCCGTTTCGTGTGTCTTGCGGTTTACAGATGCTTGGCGGTCGCCGGCAAAGAGAATTTCCGCTATGCGCTTCCAATCCATTCCCCCGCCTATTATCAGACTTTGGCAACCGAGGTTTACGGCCAATTGGGCATCCGTCTGGCGGTCGCCTATAACATAGGAGTTGGCCATGTCCACCTCCGGGTTCTCCATGTAGGATGTGAGCATGGCAGTGCCGGGCTTGCGTGTGGGAAGGTTCTCGTGTGGGAAGGAACGGTCTATGTGCTGGGCATCGAACTCTATGCCCTCGCCGCGGAGGATGTCGAGCATCAGGTTGTGCGTTGGCCAGAAGTCCTCTTCCAGATAGGAATCCGTGCCGAGCCCGTCCTGGTTGCTGACAAGGACAAGCCTGTAGTCGGTATGGTGCACCAGAAACGACAAGGCACCTATGGCACCTGGCACGAACCGGAATTTCCCGTAGGAGTCTATCTGCTCGTCCTCGGGTTCGCACAGGATGGTTCCGTCGCGGTCAATGAATAGTATTTTCTGTTTCATGTATCTTATCTCCTGTAACTTCTCAGTGCTCCAAGCAGTTCGTTGTTCTCCTCCTTAGAGCCGATGGTTATGCGCAGGGCATTCTGGCAAAGGGTGACACGGTTGCGGTTGCGCACTATGATACCCTTGTCCACCAGATACCGGTATATGGCATCGGCATCCGTCACCTTCACCAGCAGGAAGTTTGCCGCCGAGGGATATACCTGTTTCACCATGGGCAGTTCCATGAGGCACGGTATCATGTGCTTGCGTTCGTGGCGCACCTCGTTTATCCAACGCTCTATCTTCTGCATGCCGGCAAGCATTTCGCGTGCCTTCTCCTGGGTGAGCATGTTCACGTTGTAGGGGTACTTCACCTTGTTGAACAGGCCGATAATCTCCTCCGAAGCAAAAGCCATGCCCAGACGTATGCCTGCCGAAGCCCATGCCTTGGAGAAGGTATTGAGCACGATCATTCTTGGGAAATGTTCCAGGAAGGAGCGCATGGGCCTTAGTTCCGAGAAGTCGCCATAAGCCTCGTCCACCACCACTATTCCTTTGAACTCATTAAGGAGTTTCTGCATCTCCCGGCGGTCCATATCGTTGCCGGTGGGATTGTTGGGCGAGCATATCCACACCACCTTGGTGTGCTCGTCGCAAGCCTGAAGCAAAGCATCAGCAGACATGGCGTAATCGTCTGACAGACTGACTGCCCTGTACTCCACGTCATTTATATCTGCGCACACCTTGTACATGCCGTAGGTGGGTTCTATGGCCACCACATTGTCCACCCGTGGTTCGCAGAAGATGCGGTACACCAGGTCTATTGCCTCGTCGCTGCCGTTGCCCAGGAATATCTTTCCCGAGGGTACTCCCTTGATGGTGGAGATGTCTTTCTTGAGCGACTCCTGCAAGGGGTCGGGATAGCGGTTGTATGGTGCGTTGTAGGCACTCTCGTTGGCATCCAGAAAGACGTGTGCATCACGTCCCTTGAACTCGTCCCTGGCACAGGAGTATGGTTTCAGTGCCTGTATGTTCTTTCTTACCAGATTCTCTAACATCTGCTCTTGCTTATGTGTATGGATATATGTTAACGGCCCTTCATTCTCAGTGTCATAGCATTTCGGTGCGCGTCCAGGCTTTCCGCCTCGGCCATCACCTCCACGGCGCGTCCTATGCTTTCTATGCCCTCGCGGGTAAGGTGCTGGAAAGTTATCTTGCGGCAGAAACTGTCCAGATTCACTCCGCTATAGGCCTTGGCGTATCCGCTTGTCGGCAAGGTGTGGTTGGTGCCAGAGGCATAATCTCCGGCGCTCTCGCAACTATAATGTCCCAGGAACACGCTACCGGCATTCACCACCCTGTCAGCCCAATCCATGGCCGTATCCATGGCCAGGATGAGATGCTCTGGGGCATACTGGTTGCATATTTCGAACGCCTCTTCCATATCGTGAAGCACCACTATGCGGCTATGACCCAAAGAAGAACTTGCCATCTCCTTGCGGGGCAAGGCTTCCAGTTGCCTCTCAACCTCGGCAAGTACGGCACGTGCCACCTCCACGTTGTCGGTGAAGAGTATGCTTTGCGAGTCCATTCCGTGCTCTGCCTGACTGAGCATATCGGCGGCAACGTATTCGGGGTGACAGGTCTTGTCTGCCACGATGGCCACTTCAGAGGGACCTGCAGGCATGTCAATGGCCACATCGGTCATGCTCACCTGCTGCTTGGCACAGGTTACGTACTGGTTGCCGGGACCGAATATCTTGTTCACCTTGGGCACCGACTCCGTGCCGTAGGCCATGGCACCTATGGCCTGTACCCCACCGCACTTGTATATGCGGTTCACACCCGCCACTTGGGCGGCATAGAGTATGGCGGGATGCAGTTTGCCCTGGCGCGAAGGAGGCGAACAGAGCACAATGTCGGTGCATCCTGCTATCTTTGCCGGGGTGGCAAGCATCAGCACGGTGCTGAACAGGGGGGCCGTGCCGCCGGGTATGTAAAGCCCTACCCTTTCTATGGCCACCGACTTCTGCCAGCAATGCACGCCTGGTGCGGTTTCCACACTGACGGGTTGCATGCGCTGGGCTTCGTGGAAGCGGTGTATGTTGGCATGGGCCAGACGGATGGATTGTTTCAACTCATCACTCACAAGCGCCTCTGCCTCTTGCATTTCCTCTTCGGTAACGGCCAGGGAACCGAGTTCCACCTTGTCGAACATGGCCTCATAGCGCAGTACGGCCTTGTCTCCCTCCTGTCGCACATCTGCAAGCACAGAGGCCACGGTGGCGCCCAGGTCGGCAGCATCCTTGTGCGGACGGCTGAGCAATGCCTGGTATTCTTCCTTTCCGGGGTGTAGGATAACCTGTATCATATCGTTGTATGTTCCGCGTATGTGGTTATAGTATCATCTTCTCTATGGGCATGACCAGTATGCCCTGTGCACCCAGTTCCTTCAGGCGCGAAATTATCTCCCAGAAGGACTTCTCGTCCACCACGGTGTGTATGCTGCTCCATCCTTCGGTAGCCAGCGGCATGATGGTGGGCGACTTGGCACCTGGCAGTACGGCCACCACATCGGATACCTTGTCGGTGGGTACGTTCATCAGCACGTACTTCTTGTTCTCGGCAGCCTTCACGGCCTCTATGCGGAAGAGCAGTTCTTCCAGGATGGCACGCTTGCGGGGAGAGAGGTTGCGGTTTGCTATGAGCAGGGCCTCGCTCTTCATTACCACCTCCACCTCGGCCAGATTGTTGCTAACCAGGGTGCTACCGCTGCTGACAATGTCGAAGATGGCATCGCTCAGGCCTATGCCCGGACTTATCTCCACGGAACCTGTAATGACGTGTATGTCGGCATTGATGTGGTTTTCGTGCAGGAAACGGCGCAGGATATTCGGGTATGATGTGGCTATCTTCTTTCCCTCGAACCACCCGAGGCCCGTGTACTTCACGGCCTTGGGGATGGCCAGCGACATGCGGCACTTGGAGAATCCCAGAGGGCGCACTATGTCGGCCTGTTCCTGACGTTCCTCGTATTCGTTCCTTCCCACTATGCCCAGGTCCGTCACTCCCGTGGCCACACACTGGGGTATATCATCGTCACGCAGATAAAGCACCTCTATGGGGAAATCAGCACTCTGAACCAGCAACGTGCGCTTGCTTGTACTCACCTTTATGCCGGCTTCTGCCAGCAACGACATCGTGTCCTCAAAGAGCCTTCCCTTGGACTGAACGGCAATTCTCAACATTCCTTGCTTACTTTTATTTATATATACATTTACCTTTCTTAGGTTGCAAAGGTACATATTTTTCCTTTAATCACTACATTTTATCGCCCATTATTCGGAAATGCTGATAAAAATGCCTAACTTCGTGGCATGAAAGCAACATATAGCATAAAAACTCTGTCAGCATGTATATAATAGGTATAGCAGGAGGAACTGGCAGTGGCAAGACCACTGTAGTGAAGAAGATAATGGAAGCCCTTGCAGGCGAAAACGTGGCGGTGATCCCTCAGGATTCGTATTACAACGACAACACGCACCTCAGCATGGAGGAGCGACGCAAAATCAATTACGACCACCCCGACGCCTTCGACTGGGAACTCCTGTGCCGGCAACTTCACGACCTGCGCCAGGGCAAGGCCATAGAACAGCCCACCTACGACTACATCACCTCAAACCGCATGAAGGAAACCATCCGTGTGGAACCATGCGAAGTCATCATCATAGAGGGTATCATGGCACTCTACCGCAAGGACCTGCGCGACCTGATGGACCTGAAGATCTACGTGGACACCGACTCGGACGTGCGCCTTATCCGCAACATCCTGCGCGACACCGTGGAACGCGGACGCACCACACAGATGGTCATTGACCGATACATGGAAGTCCTCAAACCCATGCACGAAGAGTTCATCGAACCCACCAAGCGCTTTGCCGACCTAATCATCCCCGAAGGCGGTGCCAACCGTCAGGCCATAGACATCATGGAAACCTACATCCGCCACCGTTTGAAATGACAACCGCTTCAAGCAAAGGAAATACAGCATCCGTGCAGTCACCATCCTGTCCTCGGGAGGACGGAGGCTTGCCCTCGGGAAGACACGGGCTTGCCCTCGGGAGGTTCGTCATCACTATCCATCCATCATATTGGCGGATATAATCGGGATGGAAAAGGTCATCAAGAAACAACAAGGCTGAAGACGCCATACAGAGAAACCCTTCAAATCCATTATCACTGAAAAACTGTAAACAATTTACGGATGAATTCCACACTGAACATATACAAGGCTTCGGCGGGTAGCGGAAAGACCTTCACGTTGACCGTAGAGTACATCTACCTGATGGTGCGCCCTCAGGCGGAGGAGGAATACAGGCACACGCTGGCGGTGACTTTCACCAACAAGGCTACAGCCGAGATGAAGGACCGCATTCTGCAACATCTCTATGGCATCTGGAAGTCCCTGCCCAGCAGCGAGGACTATGTGGACAAACTGATGGAGAAACTCTCCCGTGAGGGAAGCGGCATGAGTGTGGAGCAGTTGCGCGAAAGGAGTGGCGAGGCACTGACCATGATCCTGCACGACTACAGCCATTTCCGTGTGGAAACGATAGACAGTTTCTTCCAAAGCGTACTGAGGTCGCTGGCAAGAGAACTGGGGCAGAGTCCGAAAATGCAGGTGGACCTGAAGGACGGGGAGGTGCTGGAACTGGCCGTTGACCGCATGATTGACTCCCTGGACATAGACAATACACTCAGAAAGATAGTGGTGCAGTACGTTACCGACGAACTGGACGAGAACGGCAGGTGGAACATACAGGCATCCATCAAAGACTTTGCAAAATGCATCTTCCAGGAGGATTTTCTGGGGAGGAGCAACGAGGAGCGCGACATCATTTCCGACTACACGAAGGTGAGGCAGTTCCGCACCGAGATGAAAAGGCTGATGGAAGAGGCCATGGGCGAGATGAAGTCCCAGGCAGGGATCATGCTCGGCGACGTACAACGCACCTGCACGCCGGAACTGGTGGGCAAGAGACTGCCGTCGCCGGCAACGTACCTGCTGAACATACTCAAGGAAAAGGACAACAAGCAGGTGACCAAGGGCAAGACCTTCAATGAATTTCTGGTGGACGGTTCGGCACTGCTTCTGGCAAAGTACAAGAACGATGCCTCTACCTGCTCGGCAATGCATGCACTGAGCGACAGGTTCCAGAAGTTCCTGGAAAAGGAGACGGAACTGAACCGCAAGTTCAACACCGCCAAACTGGCCAGGAACTATACCAACCAACTCCAACTTCTCTCACGCATAGACGAGATAGTGAGGGACATCAACGAGGAGAGGGAGACATTCCCCCTGTCGCGCACCCCTACCCTGCTCTCGCGCCTGATAGACGGACAGGACAATCCCTTCGTGTTCGAGAAAATAGGCACCGTGCTGAGGAACATAATGATAGACGAGTTCCAGGACACGAGCCGCCTGCAATGGAACAACTTCCGAGTGCTGCTGTTCGAGAATCAGGCACTGGGCGGCACCGACCTCATAGTGGGCGACATAAAGCAGAGCATCTACCGCTGGAGGGGCGGAGAATGGAGCCTGCTGAGCAGCCTGGCCGACAATATGGGGACGTGGAACCCGCGCACCGAGACGCTGGACACCAACTACCGAAGCGAGCACCGCATCATAGACTTCAACAACCGCCTCTTCCCCAAGGCGGCACTACTGCTGGACAACATAGCACCAGATGCGAGGTTCCGCATAGGTGGCAAGGAGGGCATATATGCCGACGTGGTGCAGAAGACCTCGCCCAAAAAGGCCGAGGACCCGAAGGGGTTCTGGAGCGTGTCCCTGCGCATAAAGGGTACGAAGACCAACGGACACCCCGTGCTCACCAGCGAAGAGGAACAGGAGTGGATGTACGGTGACATGCTACGCCAGATATGCTCCCTGCACGATGCAGGCCTGCCCCTGGAAAAGATGGCCATACTGCTGCGCAAGAACAACCATACCACCTCCATACTGGAATATTTCGAGCAACATGCCCCTGCCGACATACGCATAGCCAGCGACGAGGCCTACCTGCTGGGCAACAGTTCCATAGTGACGATACTCATCTCCGCCATGCGCATACTCATAGAGGACTACGAGGCAAAGCCCCTGCCCTACCACCAGTTCCTGATGCACTACATGCCCAGGATAAGGAAGGCGAACCTGAGCATGGACGACATCATGCGCACCAATGCCATGGACCTGTTGCCGGCCTTCCTCACCGAGGAGCGAGACAGACTCAAACAGATGCCTCTCTACGAACTGGTGGAGGAACTCTACCGCAGGCTTGACCTGAAGGAACTGTCCGAACAGGAGGCCTACCACTATGCCTTCCTGGACACGGTGCAGACATACCTGAGGGACAACCCCAACGACCTGCATTCCTTCCTGAACGAATGGGACACCACCCTGCACAAGCAGGCCATACCATCGGGCAGGCAGGAGGGCATAAGGGTGCTGACCATACACAAGTCCAAGGGACTGGAGTTCCACACCGTACTGCTTCCGCATTGCGACTGGAACCTGGAAAAGGACATGGGCGACACCCTGTGGTGCGAGGCCGAGGACGGGCACAAGGAGTACAACACTCTGGGCAGGATGCCGGTGGCAAAGACCGGTGTCATGGCCAAGTCATACTACCAGGGACGATACGACGAGGAACACCTGCAAAGCCGTGTGGACGAACTGAACGCCCTGTACGTGGCGCTGACACGCGCTTCGTGCAACATGTACATCTGGGCCTCGCACAACGGCAAGAGCGTGGTGGAGACACAGGAGGTGGGAAACCTGCTGAACGATTGTCTGAACCCCAAGGGAGAATATACCGACGGAGTGTGGCACGGACAGGAAGGAGAACCCATAACCACGGTGAAACGGGAAAAGGCAAGCGACAACCGCATGCTGCCCGACTTCAGCCCTCACATCGTGAAGATGCAGAGTTACAAGGCACGGCTGAACTTCCGCCAGAGCAACGAGGCAAAGGAGATGTTCGGACACAGCGACGAGGCACGCTCGCTGGGCGTCCTGTACCACAATGTGATGGCCGAAATCAGGGATGCCGCCGACATTGTCCAGACCTTGGAAAGGAACCGCATGAAAGGCATGCTCACACAGGAGCAGCACGACGAACTCCTTGGATATCTGGAACAGACAAGGACCGACGAACTCGTGGCATCGTGGTTCGACCCGGAGAACCATGTCTTTGCCGAATGCGAGATACTGGACCCCACGGCACGCAGGCGCAACAAACGCGACCAGCGGCCCGACCGCATAGTAATGAAGGACAGGCGGATAACGGTAATCGACTATAAGTTCGGTTACGAGCGCGACAACTACAAAGGGCAGGTGAAAAACTACATGCGCCTGCTCAGCAAACTTTATCCCGGGCACAAGGTCACAGGGTATCTCTGGTATGTGAAAAACGGAAAGACAGAAGAAGTATAGGAGGAAACGATGGAGACAAGCAATACTGACAACTGGAAGGAAACGACATTCCTGGCCAACGTGGCCAAGGACCTGATGGTGCGTTTCGGCAAGGACATGACCAACGTGACGGTGGTGTTCCCCAACAAGCGTGCACGCCTGTTCTTGAACGAGGAGTTCCTGACTCTTACCGACTCTCCCATGTGGGCACCCGAGTATGCCACCATAGCGGAACTCTTCGGACGCATCGTGGGCGAGAACGTAATGGAACCCATCCCTGCCGTATGCTCCCTATATAACATATATAAGGTGCTGATGGGCGACAAGGCCGAGACACTGGACATGTTCTGGGGCTGGGGCGAGATAATAATCTCCGACTTCGACGACATAGACAAGCATCTGGTGAATGCCGATGCCCTCTTCCTCAATGCAAAGGAACTGGGCGACATGGAGAGTCTGGACTTCCTTACCGACAACCAGCGGGAGGCTCTGGAGCAGTTCTTCGGCAGTTTCCAGGGCGAACACAGGACACGCCTGCAGGAGCGCTTCTCCGAACTTTGGGGCATCATGCCCGACCTATACCACAGGTTGAAGAATGGGATGCCCGAGGGCACACAACCATATCAGGGTGCCTTGGAGCGCAAGGCAGTGGAGGACAAGGAACTGCTTCACCGCCTTGGAGAAGAGAAGACGTTTTGTTTCGTTGGCTTCAACATGCTCAGCGAGACGGAGAAGAAACTGATGTCCTATCTGCAGGACCGCGGACAGGCGCTCTTCTATTGGGACTTTGACAGGATGTATCTGGAGAACCGTGCCTTCGAGGCTGGCGACTTCATACGAGAAAACCTGCTCCGTTTCCCCAACGCCCTGTCGCATGCCGGCATCTACGACAACCTGCGGCACAAGGCCGGAGTGACCTTCGTGTCCACCAGTACGGACAGCATTGCCACACGCTACATACCCGAGTGGCTTAAGGACCACCTTACCACGGAGGAGAGGGAGACAGCACTGGTTCTGTGCGATGAACAACAACTTCAACCTGTACTACATGCCATACCTGATACTAAGGAAGATAATAAAGAAGATAACGAGGAACACGTTAAAGAGGAGATGCCCAATGGCACTCCAGCCGATGTGAACATCACCATGGGCTATTCCCTGACAGGTACGCCCATATACAGCCTGATGCTTGCCCTCATAGCATTGCAGACAGAAGGGTGGGACGAGAGCAGGAAAAGGTTCAGGCTTCCCTTCTTGAGAACCGTCCACTATCACCCCTACTCCAAGTTCATGGAACAGGAGCAATGGGAACGCAGGATAGACTCCTCGGACATACCGGCACTGGTGACGTACCTGCTCGGCATACTGACCTCCCTGGCGGGAAAGATGCAGGACGAAAACCTCTTCGACGATGTGCTGATGGTGGAGAGCCTGTTCCAGACGCACCGTGCCTTGCGCCAGTTCCACGACATTGCCACGGCATCGGACGCTGCCCTGCATCTGCACCCCACCACGCTGAGGAGACTTCTGCGCAGGATTCTCGGAAGCCAAAGCATACCCTTCCACGGAGAACCGGCACAGGGTTTGCAGATTATGGGTGTGCTGGAAACAAGGTGCATTGATTTCAGGAACCTGCTTATGCTTAACGTGGGAGAAGGTTTCCTGCCCAAGAGCAATGCGGACAACTCGCTCATCCCATACACGCTGAGAGTGGGGTTCGGCCTTACCACCGTGCGCCACCGTATTGCCGTGTTTGCATACTACTTCTACCGCCTGATACAAAGGGCAGAGCACGTCACCTTCATATACAACGAGAACTCGGCCGGCAACGTGCGCCACGAGATGAGCCGTTTCCTGCGCCAACTTCAGGCGGAAACGGACATACCCATACGTTGCCTGCGTCTGGAATCCGAACAGGAGTGCCTGTTCACCGCACTGGACATCATCCCAAAGGACGAGAACATCATGCAGGCCCTTTACACGAAGTACGACCTGAATACAAATCCCGAGGCCAAGCCCCTGAGCCCCTCTGCCCTTAACCGCTATCTGGACTGCCCCATGAAGTTCTATCTGTCCAGCATCTGCGGCATACGCGTGGAACCCGACCCCGAAGACGGAGTAGACGCACGAATGATGGGCAACATCTTCCACAACTCGGCAGAGAGGATATACCGCGAAATCATGTCGCACTCCGGAAGCAATGTCATCACCAGGGAGCAACTCTCGGCATACACCACGGACAAGGGAAGCCGTCTGCAACCCATCATAGACGAGCAATTCCAGATAGATGCCGGCATAACCGAGTTCCGTGGCGAGAACATACTGATACGCGGCGTGGTGGAGCGATACCTGCTGAACCTCCTGCACTGGGACGAGCGCCATGCCCCCATCATCATGGAGGCCATGGAAGAAGACGTGGCCATGCAGATGGAAGTGGACGTGGACGGGCGCAAGGTGTCGGTACTGACAGGCGGACGTGTTGACCGCATGGACATACTCAGGGACGAAGACGGCAAAGAGTACCTGCGCATACTCGACTACAAGACAGGTTCGCACGAGAACTCGGCAAAGACCTTCAAGGGTATCTTCTCGCGCGACACCAGGCATGCCGGCTACTATTTCCAAACCTTCCTATATGCTATGGTGACAAGACACAGGAAGAAGCCGGCAATGCCGGTTAAACCCGTGCTCTTCTACACCGCCAAGGCAGGACGGCAGGACTACGACCCCACCCTGCACATCGGTTCGGAAGACGGAAGGAACACCGGCAGCCCCGTACCCCTGGGAGCAGTGGAAGACATATCGCTATATGAAGCGGAGTTTGAAAAGGAACTGCATGAAGTAATCCGCGAGATATTCTCTCCGCAGGTTCCATTCTGCAAATCAGGCCACCTTGACGGATGCAAGTTTTGCGACTTCAAGCAACTGTGCAACAGATAATCAAGGTTTCCAAATTACCGTCCGGACAACATTCGCATCTGCAACAAGAAAAAGAATGAGGTGCAGCGACTTTCTCTCTGCACCTCATTTATGAATGTTTCAATGTATTATCCCCAGTCGGTCGATAGTCTGTTACGCGCTAATGAAACGTCTCATTGCCATCCGTTCAAGAATAAAGGTTCTTATCATCATCATAACGCTATTGAACGAATTTGGGATTATGGTTATCCGTGGCAGCGTTTTTCCGGTTATCAGGAAAATCCTGTTGCGGCAAACCGGTCATCCGACCATGCTGTCCTTGTATCAGTCCATAGGTGAGAACTGGTCTGCACCTACATCGCACAGAGGGCAGAAGAAATCCTCGGGAAGGTCCTCAAATGCTGTGCCGGGGGCAATATTCTGCTCGGGTACACCCACTTCGGGATCATACTCCCAACCGCATACGTCGCAAATATATTTCTTCATAGTTATCTTGTTTAATGGTTTGTAATTAGAAAGTGTCATAAAACTTCGGCAGCACGAGGCTGCCGGAAGTATTGAAGATTAGTAGTTGTCGATGTGAATCTCGAAGTAAGCCTGGGGATGTGCACAGGTGGGGGAAATCTCGGGAGCCTTCTCGCCTACTACGATGTGACCACAGTTGCGGCATTCCCAAACCTTAACGTCGCTCTTTGCAAACACTTCCTGCATCTCAACGTTCTTGAGCAGTGCACGGTAGCGCTCTTCATGACGCTTCTCGATGGCGGCAACCAGACGGAACTTCATGGCAAGAGCCTTGAAACCTTCCTCCTCGGCGGTCTTGGCAAAACCCTCGTACATGTCTGTCCACTCGTAGTACTCACCCTCGGCAGCAGCCAGCAGGTTCTGTGCGGTATCGCCGATGCCTTCCAGTTCCTTGAACCAGAGCTTTGCATGCTCCTTCTCGTTATCTGCAGTCTTCTGGAAAATCTCTGCGATCTGCTCGAAGCCCTCCTTCTTTGCCTTAGAAGCGAAGTAGGTGTACTTGTTTCTTGCCTGTGACTCGCCAGCGAATGCTTCCATCAGGTTCTTCTCGGTCTGTGTTCCTTTGTACTTTGACATAATCTTATGGTTTTATAGGTTAATATTAGTTGCTCTTTTGATGACTTGTCTTTTGTAGTCATTACAAAGGTATGGTAATTTCTAATCATATGCAAGTATTTATCGGGAAAATATTTGTAATTTTGCATCAATTTTGAACTCGAAACACTTTTTAAGCAAATCGATACCCAAATACATTATATATATTATATATAGGAGGAACAGTCGTGAGATACGTGATACAACTATTTATAATAATATGCTTCTCCTTTGCAGGGGAACTGATGCGCAGGCTACTGCCCTTCCCTATCCCGGCAAGCATCTACGGCATTGTCCTGCTGTTCATAGCGCTGGAACTCAAATGGGTTAAGGTAAAGCAGATACGGGAGGTTAGCACAACGCTGATAATTTCCATGCCGGTGATGTTCGTGCCCCCTGCCGTGGGACTGATAAGTTCGTGGGAGAACATCAAAGACAACTGGCCGGAGTATCTGGCCATCACTTTTGCAAGTACCTTTGCGGTAATGGCCATAGCAGGATGGACAACGCAGAGGATTATACTCTGGCAGAAGAATAGAAGAATACAGGAGGAAAGCGGGAATGGAAAAGACAATGCATGATTTTCTGGCAGAGTCCGTATATATGGGCGTAATGCTCACCCTGGGAACATACTGCATAGGCATATGGTTGAAGAAAGTAAGCGGATGGACACTTTTGAATCCGTTGTTGGTTTCCATAGTCCTGTCCATAGGTTTTCTGTGTGCCACAGGCACATCGTACGAGAGTTATGCCAAGGGGGCGGACGTAATCAGTTACCTGCTCACCCCCACCACGGTGTGCCTGGCCGTGCCGCTTTATGAACAGATAGAGCATCTGAAACGCAACTATCATGCCGTGGCCACCGGCATCACCGCCGGAGTACTGGGCAGCATGACAAGCATATTGGGAATGGTATTGCTTCTGGGCATGGACCATCAGGCATACGTCACACTTTTACCCAAGTCCATAACCACAGCCATCGGCATGGGGGTATCCGAGGAACTGGGGGGGAATGTACCAGTGACAATATTAGTCATCGTAATCACCGGTATAACAGGAAACATCTTTGCCGAGAAGTTCCTGAGACTCATCAAAGTAAGGGAACCGATAGCCAAGGGAATCGCTATCGGTTCGGCCTCGCACGTAATAGGTACAGCCAAGGCAATGGAGATGGGGCAGACAGAGGGAGCCATGAGTTCGCTGGCCATCGTCACCAGCGGTGTACTCACCGTGATAACGGCCTCCCTGTTCGCACAATTAGCCTGACACCCTGCCAACAAAAGACAACTGGACTTCAAGCCGGGCAGGCGACCGGTTACTGTCCGCGCTCTGCCATCAATATCCTGATTTCACTCTCGTTGATGCCCACCATGGCTTCGCCAAGGTCCTCGCTCAGTTCTGCAATGATGCCGGGATTGTTGTAGTTGGCAACGGCCTGCACAATGGCATTGGCACGCTTTGCCGGATTCCCGCTCTTGAATATACCGCTGCCTACAAAGACACCCTCTGCACCCAACTGCCTCATCAAGGCTGCATCGGCCGGAGTGGCCACACCACCTGCAGAAAAGTTGGGAACTGGCAAATGGCCATTGTCGTGGACATACAACACAAGTTCGTGGGGGACACACAGGCCTTTGGCGGCCTCGTAGAGTTCATCAGCATTGAGGGATACGATACGGCGTATCTCACTTTGCATGGTACGCATGTGGCGGACGGCCTGCACCACATCGCCCGTTCCGGCCTCTCCCTTTGTACGAATCATCATAGCACCTTCATTGATGCGTCGCAATGCTTCGCCGAGGTCACGCGCTCCGCATACAAACGGGACACGGAACTGGCGCTTGTCCACATGATAGACGTCATCGGCCGGTGACAGGACCTCGCTCTCATCTATGTAATCTATGCCCAATGCTTGCAATATCTGTGCCTCCACGAAATGACCTATGCGGCACTTGGCCATCACAGGGATGCTGACAGCATTCTGTATTGCCTTTATTACCTTCGGGTCGCTCATACGGGACACGCCACCAGCAGCACGGATGTCGGCAGGCACACGTTCAAGAGCCATAACGGCCACAGCACCGGCCGCCTCGGCAATACGGGCCTGTTCCGGTGAGGTTACATCCATGATTACACCGCCCTTGAGTCTTTCTGCAAGGTTGCGGTCAAACTTCTTCTCTTCCATAATTCTGCTTGTTAATACGATTAATGTTTATGCCGGCATTCTTTTCTGCCGGCAAAAGTATGGAGAAATAAGAAGAAGGAAGACATTTCGTTCCCGTAACGTAAAACCTTATTCCGAAACAGACAAACTTTGCCTGTATGCCTGAGGCGCAATACCCTGCTCTCTGGTAAAGAAACGCGCAAATTGCGCTTGAGAAGAAAAACCCAGGCGGAGGGCGATTTCCTGAATGGTGAGACGTGTGCACATGAGCATGGAGCGTGATTCCTGCATCAGGTAATCCGATATGATTTGTTTGGGCGGACGCCCCACTACCTTATCCGTAATGTATTGCAAATACCTTGGAGACACGCAGAGCATGGATGCATAGTAACCCACATCGTGAGCCTGGGTATAGTGTGCGGCCAGTAGGGAAAGGAAGTTGTTGTATATGTCGGCCGGTCGCATGGTATATGCTCCCTTCGGAGGCGAAACAGCATAGACGATACGCGAATGTACATAGGCATGTGCATTTGCCACGGCCTGTTCCGTAGTATCTCCCATGGCATAGCGTACGGCTATTGCCGACGTCATGGCACCCGACACACCATGACGTTGCCATCCCGAAGTATTACGCGAGGTGAAAAAACTATGGTGCTCTCCATCGAACAAAAGGGCGGTCAGATAATCATCCATGACATGACCGCCACGAAGGAGTACAGCACCTGCACCGAGGGCACGAAGTTCCATGGCCGCATGCAGCATCTGCTCGTCCGAGGTTATCCGATGTCCAAGTATTACCTCCGCCTCACAGACTCTAAGGACAAGTATTGTCGATAACGGCAGAAGGTACTTAATCCATGCGGATACAGCCTCGGAAGAAATAAGAAGTCTACCATCGGAAGTCATGATGGATGGCACTATTACCCTGTAGGGAAGAGCAGAGACAAGGCGTGACACCAACAATATGGTTTCTGTTTGACGTACCAGTCCCACCTTCACCGCCTTTGGCTTGCCGTCAAACAAAGCCGCTTCTATCTGGTCGGCCACCAACTGCGGTTGGAGGTCATGAAACAGTACCCCCGCACTTCCAGTCTTGAGTGCAAGCGACGTCATTGCCACCAAGGTACGTCCTCCCATTGAGGAAATAGTATGGACATCCACACCAATACCGGCCTCGCCTATGGCATCAGAACCGTTAATGGTCAATACCGACGGAAGTTGAAAGTGCGTAGCAGACATCTCTCCCCTACGTGAATGTTATTCTTTGTCCTGATCTGGGTCGGGAACGAACCGGTCCCCGTGTCCGACATGCTCTGTCCAAGGACATACCGTGCGCTCGTCCTTATCCTCCTGATCCCCCTTCCTTGTCCAATATTCTCCCATGAGAGTTTGTTTTTATGATTAAGTTGAAAACACACCAGATACAGACAGATATCCCACGGTCATAAAAGCGCCGTCTCTACAAAGCAGATTCAAGACTCAAGAACCATGGCATTGACCTCTCCGATATATTGCAAGAGTTGCTCCTTACCCATACCGTTCTCACTGCTGGTAATGAAATACGGTGGCAGTTCCTCCCATTGCTTGGAGAGTTCATTCAGATAATGCTGGACATTCCCCCCAAGACGACCTTTGCTTACCTTGTCACCCTTGGTGAAGACTATGGCAAAGGGAACGCCGTTCTCACCTAACCACTCTATGAATTCAAGGTCTATCCTTTGAGGTTCATGACGCACATCTACAAGCAGGAAGAGCAATGTCATCTGCTCACGCTCAAGAATGTATGAACTAATCATACGTTCAAAACTTTCCTGGTCCTTCTTGCTACGCTTGGCATATCCATAACCCGGCAAGTCTACCAGAAACCACGGTCTGTCTGCCGGGGAGGCCGGCATCTTTCCTTCGGGCGCCCTGTTTATAAGGAAATGGTTTATAAGTATCGTCTTGCCTGGTGTGGCTGATGTCTTGGCCAACTTGTTATTGTCAGCCAGCATATTAATCAGTGAACTCTTGCCAACGTTGCTTCTGCCTATGAAGGCATATTCGGGGATGTCCGCCTTGGGACACTGCTCCACCTTGGCACTGGAAATCAGGTATTCTGCTGTCTTGATAGTCATGGCATTTCTATTTACCAGTTATAACTAAAACCTACGGACAGCATTTCCTTCATCATAAAATAACTGCCTCCCTCGCTTTGGTACTTTTCGCTACTGTCGTCAAACTTGGGATAGACGAACAATCTGGCTGACAAAAACTTGTTGATGGTGAGATTGAAGGTATTCTCCATCTCTATGTTGGTATAACTGAAGTCGCTTATCCAATATATCCTGGCATTCCATGACAGGTTCTTCAGAATCTGCCAATAGGCATTGATGGTCACGCTTGGACCAAAGTTGTGATAAGCATGACGCCCTTCTTCAACACCATGCTTCGTTGCAAGTTCTATGTTGTTGACATATCGCATATTATACGAACAGGGAGCCAAATACACATTACCACGGAAATTATTGTTGTTGGTGGCGAATTTATAGTCAAGACCCACAGAAACCGTAAGGTTCAGGGGTGAAAGGAAATTTGTGCGTATTTCGTCCGAATTGGATTCGTACAATGGGACTATCTGTGTATATGCTTGAACCTGCGTGGTGTAATACAATGTCTTGTATGCCTTGTAACCAAGTTTGGAGGTCATACGAAGCAGGTTGTCTGTAGGTTTCAGGGAATGGTGAGTTTCAGATTCCCCTGTTGTCTGGAATCCAAGTCTTGCCTCCAGGGTGTTCTCCCACTGTATGTTCTTCTTGTTGTCGTAATTTGCATTCAGCGTCAACAGACTAAGGAATGAGTAATAGTTCTCGCCGCCCTGGTACCAGTTGTCTGAGAAATAGTTCTGACTGAACTGCAACGAACCAGAACCGGAGAACTTCCAGAAGTTTGGTTTGCGCGCCACCAATTCTATGCTATCCCCCACATCGGAGTCCAAATCAACATTGACAACCTTGTCGGATAGTTTAGTGCTTGTTTTCAAAGACACCTGGACATCATCGCGCAGCGTCCCCGCCTTTTCCACATGATCATCTATCTGGACTATTACACCAGGATTGCGTACATACATACGAGCATACGCATCATCTATCAAATGCATGCACATAAGATTTATATCCGACTTCGTATCTGGTTCATTGGCAGAAAACTGCTGTAAAACAGAAGACGAATAAAAGGTTGGCGGCAATGCCATACGCAATCCATAAGCATTCAACGGCTTGGAATTAGCGGAACCGTGCAAGGAGGCGTCACGACGAGCCACGAGTTCTTCCAACTCTCTTCCATAACTATTGGCGATAGAATCCACCCTGTAATTCCAAGCAACGACATTTGTCGTTTCCGTACTGTCGTTTCTGTCATTGGCCATTCCTGCAGAGGTAACCAACAAAAACGACATCAAACATACATATCTGTACATACCATTCATCTACTAACGGCACAAAGATACAATATTATTTTAACTTTATATCCATAACTACAAATAAAAGAGGCTTCCCTTGCTTTTTCACTCACTTATTCGTAACTTTGCACGCGTTTTGTGTGAAATTTAAACAATAACTTATGGATAAGAACACTATTACGGGCTTTGTGCTCATTGCCTTGGTGCTGATCGGTTTCAGTTGGTACAGCCAGCCTTCCGAGGAGGAAATCGCCCAGATGAGGGAGATTGCACGCCAGGACAGCATCGTGCAGGCAAAGCAGGCATTGGAAGCCCAAAAGGCAGAGGAGCAGAAGACTCTGGAACTGGCCATGAAGGCCCAGGACAGTACCTCACTTTTCTTTGAGGCACGCAACGTGCAGGGCGAGGAGGTAAGCCTGAACAACGGTCTTGTGAACCTTACTCTGAACACCCGTGGCGGCAGCATACAGAGTGCAAGCCTCTCCCAGTACAAGAACCAGCAGAAGGAGGATGTAATGCTTCTGCGCAAGGGACTTAACAGCCTCAGTTACACGCTGACAGGCAAGGAGGACAACATCGACACTCGCGACTACACCTTCCAGGCCATCAACAAGACTGACAGCACCGTTACCATGCGTCTGGGCAACGAGGCCTCACATCTGGACATCAACTACCACCTGGTGGCAAACAGTTATCTGGTGAAGATAAGCATGCAGGCTACAGGCATGGGCAGTGTCCTCCATCCAGGCACCCAGAGCATGAGCATCAACTGGCAGGATGTGGCCGCACAGCAGGAGAAGGGCTTTGACTTCGAACAGCAGTATTCTTCCCTGACCTACAAGGAGAAGAACGGCGACACCGACAAACTTTCTGAGACTGGCGAGGAGAACGAAACCATGGAGATGCCTCTCGAATGGGTTGCCTTCAAGAACCAGTTCTTCAGTTGCGTGCTCATTGCACCCGACCAGTTCGACGGTGCTGTGCTGAAGAGTTCGCCCTGCCAGGAGAAGTCCGGCGACCTGAAGAACTATTCCGCACACATGAATTGCGCCTTTGACCCCAGCGGCGTGCAGAGTACCAACCTGAACCTCTACCTGGGTCCCAACGACTTCCACCTGCTGAAGGAGCACGACGACATCGTCGCATCTGGCAAGGACCTTGAACTGGAGAACCTCGTGTACCTTGGCTGGCCTCTGTTCCGCATCATCAACCGCTGGATTATCCTGCCCCTGTTCGACTTCCTTTCCGGTTTCGGCATGAACATGGGTATCGTACTGCTCCTGCTTACCATCATCGTGAAGATATTCGTCTACCCCACCACCAAGAAGAGTTATCTGAGCAGTGCCCGCATGCGAGTCCTCAAGCCCCAGGTGGATGCACTGAATGCCAAATATCCCAAGCCCGAGGATGCCATGAAGAAGCAGACCGAGATGATGCAGTTGTATCGCGAATACGGCGTAAGTCCCATGGGCGGATGCCTGCCAATGCTAATACAGATGCCCATCTGGATTGCCTTGTTCAACTTCGTGCCCAATGCCATTGCCCTGCGTGGCGAGAAGTTCCTCTGGGCAGACGACCTTTCTGCTTATGACGAACTACTCAGTTGGGATGCCGACCTGTGGCTCATCGGCGACCACCTGAGCATCTTCTGCCTGCTCTTCTGTGCCACCAATATCATCAACACATGGATATCCATGCGCCAGCAGAAGGACCAGATGTCCAGCGAGCAGGCACAGCAGATGAAGATGATGCAGTACATGATGTACATCATGCCACTGATGTTCTTCTTCATGTTCAACAACTACTCCAGCGGCCTTTGCTACTACTACTTCCTCTCAGGTCTCACCAGCATCCTCATCATGTGGTATCTGCGCAAGACCACCGACGACAAGAAACTTCTTGCCAAGTTGGAAGAGTACCGTGCCAAGCACAAGAACGACCCCAAGAAGGCAGGCGGCATGGCAGCACGTCTGGAGGCTCTGCAAAAGCAGATGGAAGAGCAGCAGAAGAACAGGAAGTAAACCCTATAATATAATAAGGTATAGGACTGACGTCCAAACCTATTGTACATACACTCAGGAATTGGGAATTAGAGTATCAAGCCCTCGGACTTCTTCCTCTGGTTCCCGATTTCTGCTTATCAAAAGCGCCTAACCACACAATCAAACAATATGAACAAACTATTAACCTCAACCCTTATGTCGCTCTCACTTGTGGCATGCACACCATCGGCAGAGAACACCTCGGATACCGCCGGCATAGGCCGAACCACCGAGTTTGCCGACTCTTCACACCAGTTCACCCCCGAGGTAATGTGGCAGATGGGCCGCATCGGTGGCTATCACCTGTCTCCCGAAGCCCGGAAGTCCGTCTACGGAGTAACATACTACAGCGTGGAGAAAAACCGCAGCCGTTCCGTCATCTATGCCTCCACCCCCTCGGCAGACAGCGAACCGGCATTGCTGACATCATCTTCCGCTTCCGAGTATGCCCCCTCCTTCCTTCCCGGCACCGACAAGATTGTATTCCTTGCCCCCGAGGAAAACGGTTCCGGCGCAATGCAGATATGGAGCATGAATGCCGACGGTACCGGCCGCAAGCAGGTTTCCTTCGAAGCCGAAGGTGTGGACGACTATCTGTTCTCGCCCTGCGGCAACAAGGTCATCCTCATAAAGAGCGTGGCTCACGAAGCAAGCATCCAGAAGAACGACGAGGACCTTGCCCTGTCCACAGGCATCGTGGCCAACGACCTGATGTACAAGCATTGGGACCACTATACCAAGTCTGCCCCCCACCCCTTCGTGGCCGATTTCGACGGCAACAAGGTAAGCGGAGCCAAGGACCTTCTGGAGGGAGAGCCATACGAAAGCCCCATGCTCCCCTTCGGTGGCACCGAACAACTGGCATGGAGCCCCGACGGCAAGCAGATTGCCTACACCTGCCGCAAACTCTCGGGCATAGATTATGCCATCAGCACCGATAGCGACATTTTCCTCTACGACATAGAGAGCGGAGAGACAAAGAACCTCTGCAAGCCTGAGGGATACGTGCGCCCTGTCTGCGACCCCACACGTTCGCTCAAGAATCAGGCCGTAAACCAGTTCCAGGAGGACGTGAACGCCGGATACGACCAGAATCCCCAGTTCGCTCCCAACGGCAAATACATTGCATGGAGCAGCATGGAGCGCGACGGATACGAGAGCGACCGCACACGCCTGTGCATCTACGAGTTTGCCACAGGCAAGAAGACATACGTAACAGAAACCTTTGAAAGCGGCGTCAACGAGTTTGCATGGGCAAGCGACAACAGCACCCTGTACTTCTCTGGCGTTTGGCATGGCAAGACCAACCTCTATGCCACCAACCTTTCAGGCGAAGTAAGGCAGATTACCGACGAAGTGGCCGACTATGTCCTGCTTGGCGTTCATCCCCAGGGAGACAAACTCCTGGCCAAGCGTCACTCCATGAGCCGTGCCGACGAGGTGTTCTTCGTAAACATTGCGGACGGCAAGACCGAGCAGATTACCCGGGAGAACGAACCCTTCTATGCCCACTTCCAGTTCGGCGAGGTTCGCGAGCGCTGGATAAAGACCACCGACAACAAGGACATGCTGGCATGGGTAATACTGCCCCCCAACTTCGACGAGACAAAGAAATACCCCACCCTGCTCTTCTGCGAGGGCGGCCCCCAGTCGCCCGTAAGCCAGTTCTGGAGTTTCCGCTGGAACTTCCAGGTGATGGCATCTCAGGGCTATGTGGTCATCGCCCCCAACCGCCGAGGCCTGCCCGGCTTTGGCATGGAGTGGCTTGAGCAAATCTCCGGCGACTACTCCGGCCAGTGCATGAAGGACTACCTTTCTGCCATAGACGACATAGCCAAGGAGCCTTGGGTGGATGCCGAGCGCCTTGGTGCCGTGGGTGCAAGTTTCGGAGGATACAGCGTTTACTGGCTTGCCGGCAACCACGAGAAGCGTTTCAAGGCATTCATCGCACACGACGGTATCTTCAACACCCAGCAGCAGTATGTGGAAACGGAAGAAATGTGGTTCCCCAACTGGGACATGGGCCAGGCTCCCTGGTACAAGGACGCACAGGGCAAGCGTGCCAAGGTGTTCGAGACCTCTCCCCATCTCTACGTCGACCGCTGGGACACCCCCATCCTCTGCATCCACGGACAGAAGGACTTCCGCATTGAGTACACCCAGGCAGAAAGTGCCTTCACCGCCGCACGCACACGTGGCATACCTGCCCAGTTGCTCCTCTTCCCCGACGAGAACCACTGGGTACTGAAGCCCCAGAACGGCATCCTCTGGCAGCGCACCTTCTTCCGCTGGCTGGACAAGTGGCTGAAATAATCCCCTCCTTAAAGACCTTAAAGACCCTATCAAAACCCTAAAAACTAAAATAAATGACACAAAAACTGAATGACAGCGCACTTATGCGTTGGACGGCACTTTTCATTGTAAGTTTCACAATGATGTTTGCCTATTTCTTTACGGACATCATGGCACCGCTTGAATCCATCCTTACAGCAAGTGCAGAAAATGGAGGCCATGCATGGACAAGCGACGAGTACGGTTTCTTCTCCGGCAGTTACGGTTTCTTCAATGTATTCCTCCTGCTCCTGTTCTTTGGAGGAATCATTCTGGACAAGTTCGGTATCCGCATTACCGGTATATTGTCCACATCCCTGATGTTTGTCGGAGCCATAATCAAGTGGTATGCCGTATCACGCACCTTTGAAGGCGAATTCATGGGTTACCAGATGCAGGTTGTCCTTGCATGCCTTGGTTTTGCCACCTATGGCGTAGGTTGCGAGATTGCCGGCATTACCGTAACCAAGGTTATCGCCAAGTGGTTCAAGGGGCATGAACTGGCCTTTGCCATGGGCATGCAGGTAGCCTTGGCACGTTTGGGAACCGCAGGGGCTCTCAGCCTTTCCCTCCCCATTGCAAAGGAGTTCGGCGGAGTAAGTTCCAGCATTGCCTTTGGAGCCTCCCTCCTCTGTGCAGGCGTGATTTCGTTCTTGGTATATTGCGTAATGGACCGCAAGTTAGACAAGAGCGTAAACGAAACCCCTGAAAGCGAAAGCGAGGAATCATTCAAGTTTGCACATCTCAGCCTCCTGTTCGGCAACAAGGGTTTCTGGTACATCACTCTGCTGTGCCTGATGTTCTATGCCGGAGTATTCCCGTTCCTGAAGTTCGCCACAAAGATCATGGTCATGAAGTATGGAGTGGAAGAGGAACTTGCCGGTTGGATTCCGTCAATGCTCCCCTACGGAACAATTGTTCTTACCCCCCTGTTCGGCTACATCTACGACCGCGTCGGCAAGGGTGCTACTCTGATGCTTATAGGCAGCATTCTCCTTACCATCGTACACATTGTCTTTGCCATTCCCGGAATTACCAGCGTCGGCATTGCCGTATGCATGATGGTTGTGCTTGGCGTAGCCTTCGGCCTCGTTCCAAGTGCCATGTGGCCCTCTGTGCCCAAGATTATCCCCATGCACTTGCTTGGTACCGCCTATGCCCTTATTTTCTACATACAGAACATCGGATTGTCAATGGTTCCCATTGCAATAGGCAAAATCAATCAGGCCAACACCAATGCAGAAGGAATCATCGACTACACACAGACAATGAGCACTTTTGCCGCGTTCGGCGTGATTGCCATCATAATATCGTTCCTGCTTCTGCGTGAAGACGGCAAGAAGGGCTACGGCCTGGAGAAAGCCAACATTGAAAAGTAGAAGACACCACCCCATTCCCGAGGAAAAACATCCAAGACATTGCCTCCCTGCGTACTCCGCGGGGAGGCAATCTGTATATCCTTGCAGGCAGAACAAGACAACGTAGCATGCAGGACGCAAAATAATGAACTTTCGTCTACCAAAATGCACTAAGGACCTATACTTTTGCCAATTAGTGACACATAATAACCGAACAATGCGGAAAAGTACGTATCTTTGCCCTTGAATAAGGACAAACACAAATAATACTATAATCTTATGTCAGTAAAATTCTATCAACCGGAAAACCAAGTGCCCCTGGAAATGCACAAGGTTCGTGTAATACAGAAACTGAATCTCCTGCCCGTGGACGACCGTCTGCGTGCCATCCAGCAAGCAGGCAACAACACCTTCCTGCTCCAGAACAAGGACATTTACCTGGACATGCTCACCGACTCCGGTGTAAATGCCATGTCTGACCGCCAGACGGCAGCCATGCATGTGGCAGACGACGCCTATGCCGGCAGCGAAACCTTCAACCGCCTCAAAGCCGCCGTCAAGGAGGTGTTCGGCACAGACAACGTATTGCCCGCACACCAGGGACGTGCCTGCGAGAACATCCTTGCCGAGCGTTTTGTAAAACCCGGTATGGTGGCAATCATGAACTTCCACTTCACAACCACCAAAGCACACGTGACACGCTGCGGAGGCGAAGTTCTGGAACTCGTGCAGAAGAAAGGTCTACTGCCACAAAGTGACGACCCCTTCAAAGGCGACTTCGACCTTAGAGAACTGAAGAAGACCATCCGCGAATACGGACCCGAGAAGGTTGCCTACGTCCGTGTCGAGGCAGGAACAAACCTTATCGGCGGCCAGCCCGTCAGTCTGGAGAATATGCTGGCTGTGGCAGACATATGCCACGAGTTCGGTGTACCCAGCATCCTGGACGCTTCGCTGTTGCAGGACAACATATACTTCATGAAGACCCGCGAGGCCCAGTGCAAGTACATGACTCCAAAGGAGATTTACCACCTGCTGGCCAACAAGATGGACATTATCTACTTCTCCGCACGCAAACTTGGCTTTGCACGCGGCGGTGCCATCATCAGCCACAACACGGAGATAATCAAGAGCATGATGGAGTACATCCCTCTGTACGAAGGATTCCTCACTTATGGCGGTATCGATGTCCGCTCCATAGAGTCAATGGCCGAGGGGCTGTATGAATCCTTGGACATGGACTACCTGAGCCACGGCCCCGAGTTCATCTCTTACCTCGTGAACGAACTTGACGCCTATGGTGTGCCCATGATCAAGCCTGCCGGCGGTCTTGGCGCACATCTGGACTGCCAGGGCTTCGTCCCCGACATGCCACACGACCAGTACCCGGCCGCTGCCGTTGCCACGGCACTGTATATTGCCGGCGGTATCCGAGGCATGGAGCGCGGTACACTTTCCGAACAGCGCGAACCGGACGGCACGGAACGCTTTGCAGAACTGGAACTGATGCGTCTGGCTGTTCCCCGCCGCGTATTCACCTTGTCACAAATAAAGTACGTGGCAGACCGCGTAAAATGGCTTTGGGACAACCGCGAACTCATCGGAGGCCTGAAGTGGGTCGAGGAACCCAGCGTTCTGCGCTTCTTCTTCGGTCGTCTGAAGGAAATCGGACACTGGCAGGAAGAACTCGTTTCAAAGTTCAAGGAAGACTTCGGCGACAGTCTGTAGCCACACCGTTCCTGACAATGGCACTTACACGCCAAACGACATCGGCCTCTGTAAAACACCCTGCATAAAAGTTGTCCGCAATGCCTGTCATGGGCTTTGCGGACAACTTTTATATATCCGTATGCTGAGGGCAGAGGCAAAACTGTGGACGACCTGAAAAACATTAAGTCCGCCCAAGGTCAGCCCTTACTACAAGCAACACAACACGCTAAACGACAAGTCCGAAAAGCCATCGGGAGGACGGACGCCTGCTCTCGGGAGGACGGGTGCCTGCCATCGGGAGGACGGACGCCTGCCGTCGGGAGGACGGACGCCTGCCATCGGGAACCCTCCATATATAGAACTGGCACACCGCCGGTTGTTCAAGGTTTGATACAAAAAGGCCATACCACCCAATCCCCAAGAGGACCTACGGGAGGTATAGTGGACCATGTGAAAACATACTCACCCGGTTCCAACGGCTGAATGGGACGGATAAGGAAACAATCCTCGCCATAAGCATCAATAACGAACGAACTAAAGTCCACATACATACGTTCATTGTCCTGAATCATAGGTTTAGGTATCCTGCGGTATTCTTTCTTCGTCTTAAGCCTTACCAGAACCATATCGCTCAGAAGCAATGAATCCGTATTGACGACAAACCTGGGGCGCCTGTCGTGCGTGTATTGCTTCGCGGTATTGCCCCACAGGTATCGCTGCCTGGTGCTTTTAAGTTGTATGTCCACGATTTTCCATCCCGGTTTGATTTCTGTCTGTGTCTGCCTGGGTTCTATCCGCAAGACCATACTGTCGGCAACAACCGAAATCTCCTGTGCTCCCGTATGCAACGAAGGCAACGAAAGCAACAGGGTTGCCAAGGCCAATGTCTGTTTGCTTGTATTCATAACGTGGCAAAGTTACGCTTATTTTTCGGAATAAGTACACCCACGGCTTGTGGATTTTGTTTTTTTTAAGTATATTTGTAGCCGAATACAATACCCACCTAAACGCATTCCACAATGACAATAGCAATCGTCGTAGTGATACTACTCGGTTACCTGTTCATTGCCACCGAACATGTAACGCATGTCAACAAGGCCCTCGTAGCCATGTTCTGTGGCACTGTCGGCTGGGTGCTCTTCATGTGCACAGGCACTTCGTTCATCAATGCCATGCACGCCGAAGAGTACCTTGGTTTCCTCAACGGAGCGCCGCACTCGCTGCTTTCCAGCAAGGAGTTCATATCCGAACACATATTCCTGCGCTATGTGGGACAGGTGGGGGAACTTGTACTTTATCTCCTTGCCACCATGTCCATTGTGGAGGTGCTGACCAACAACGAGTGCTTCTCTTTCGTGGAGAAACTGCTCAGACGCAGGAGTACCGGGCAGATGCTTTGGCTTGCCGTGGCGGTGACTTTTCTGCTCAGTGCCTGCATAGACAACCTCACGGTCACCGTACTGATGCTGATGATACTCCGCAAGATTGTACGTAATGGCAAGCAACGCATGTATATCGGTTCGGCCATCGTTATCGCCGCCAGTTGCGGTGGCTGCTGGACGGTAATTGGCGATGTCACCAGCCTGATGGTATGGGCCAAGGGGGCTGTTACGGCCACAAACTTCAGCGCCGCCCTGATATTGCCCTCCATTGTCGCTACGGTCATTCCCACGGCACTCATCCAGCGCAATCTGCCTGAGCATCTCGACCTGGACCGCCCGGCATACTCATTCCGCGGTGATGACAGCATCCTTGTCTGGTGGCAGAAGGGCCTGCTTCTGTTCTTCGGCATAGGCGGCCTGTGGTTCGTTCCCTCTTTCCATCGCATTACCCTGCTTCCTCCGTTCCTTGGCGCCTTGTGTTGTCTTGGTGTGGTGTGGGTGCTGAACGAGATCATAAACGGCAACCGTATCCGCACCGAGCAGCCGCAAAGCATTTCCCTGGGACGCAAGTTGCAATACGAAGTCCTTCAGGTCATCATGTACTGCGTGGGACTGTGCCTGTGCGTAGATGTGCTTATAGAAATAGGCGCCATGCGCATTGTTGCAGGCTGGTTGGACGAGAATATACACAGCATCTACCTGGCCAGTGTCTTCATGGGTCTGATCAGTGCCGTGCTTGACAATATCGCCTTGGTAATGGCCGGAATAAACATCTACTCCGTTCTCTCTGCGGATGCGGTTCAGGGGGGCTATCTTGAAAGTTTCGTGCAGAACGGCCAGTATTGGCATCTGATAGCCCTTTGCGGCAATGTGGGCGGTTGCCTGCTGCCCATTGGTAGCGTGGCCGGCTTTTCCCTGATGAAGGCGGAAGGCGTGACGGTATGGTGGTACCTCCGACGGGTCACCCTCTTTGCCTTCATAGGATGGGCAGCGTCTGTGGGAACTTATTTCCTCGTGGACCATTTCTTGAGGTAAAATCACACTATTCCCTGTAATACAGCAGTTTATTATTGTTATGACATACGACCTTCATGCCTTGGGTATTGAGGCCCTGAATCCCATGCAGGAAGAGATGTTGGCCGAGGTTCGCCGCCACGACTCCCTTGTATTGCTTTCACCCACTGGCAGCGGAAAGACATTGGGATACATGCTCCCCGTCATTGAGACCATGCAGCCCCAGCCACATCCTACGGTGCTGGTACTTGTGCCGAGCCGCGAACTTGCCATCCAGACGCAGGGCGTGGCATCCAAACTGTGCCGCAACACCAGGGCCTATGCCTGCTACGGAGGCCGTCCCGCCATGGACGAGCACCGTGCCATGCGCAACCTCTCTCCGCAGATGATAATAGGTACTCCCGGACGTGTGCTTGACCACATGCAGAAGGAGAATTTCGACTACACACACATTGGCACCCTGGTCATAGACGAGTTCGACAAGTCCCTTGAACTCGGTTTCCGCCAGCAGATGGCCGACATCCTGGCACTCCTCCCTTCGGTCAGGAAGCGTATCCTGCTTTCCGCCACGGACAGTCCCGAGATACCGTCCTTCGTAGGTGCCGGCAGGGTGCACCGCATGAACTATCTTGCCGATACCGATACTGACTATGCAGACCGCATCAGCCAGTATATGCTCCGTTCTCCCGAGAAGGACAAACTGGAGACACTCGGCCACTTGCTATGCTCTCTGGGCAGCACTCCAAGCATCGTCTTCCTCAATTATCGCGAAGCCGTGGACCGTGTTTATCAGTTCCTCCATAAGGCCGGGTTCTGTGTCTCTGCTTTCCATGGCGCCATGGAGCAGAAGGATAGGGAAAGGGCCCTGTTCCGTTTCCAGAGCGGATGCGCCAATGTGCTTGTAAGCACCGACCTTGCAGCCCGAGGTCTGGACATTGCCGGCGTGGAGAACATCATACACTATCACCTGCCCATGAACAGCGAGGCCTACATCCACCGCAACGGACGCACCGCCAGGTGGGACCGCGCCGGGGCATCCTACCTCATACTTGGTCCCGAGGAGAATCTGGACAAACAGGATTGCCTTACGGACATTACACCAATGGAGGTACCCGACTCCCGTCACGTGCCCTCTTCCCGTTGGGAGACCCTCTATATCGGCCGAGGCAAGAAGGACAAGATAAACAAGGTGGACATCGTGGGCTTCCTCAGCAAGACGGGAGGCCTGGAGCGCGACCAGCTTGGCATGGTCACCGTATTCCCCCATTGGTCCTTTGCCGCCGTGGACCGCTCTTGCATGCGCTCGCTCATGGCACGCATCGGAGGGCAGAAGATAAAGGGGCAGAAGACCATCATAGAACCCATACGCCGATAGGTCCGCACCGCAGGGCGGACAAAGATACAACCAAGCAAAAAATAACAAACAACGACTATTATACATGGCAACAGTAGACGACAAGAAAATCATTTTCTCCATGGTTGGTGTGAGCAAGACCATCACACAGAACCAGAAGCAAGTATTGAAGAACATCTACCTGAGTTTCTTCTATGGCGCCAAGATAGGCATCATAGGTCTGAACGGCTCGGGTAAGACCACTCTGATGAAGATTATCGCCGGATTGGAGCAGCCCTCGCAAGGCGAAGTGGTGTGGAGTCCCGGCTACAGTGTGGGATACCTGGAACAGGAACCCTATCTGGACGACGAGAAGACCGTGCTGGAGGTAGTTAAGGAAGGCGTGCAGAACGTGGTGGATGCCTTGAACGAATATAACGCCATCAACGACAAGTTCGGTCTGCCCGAATACTACGAGAACGAGGACAAGATGAACGAACTCTTTGCACGCCAGGGAGAACTTCAGGACATCCTTGATGCCACCGACGCATGGAACCTGGACAGCCGTCTGGAGCGTGCCATGGATGCACTCCGCTGTCCTCCTGCCGACCAGAAGTGCGGCGTCCTTTCCGGCGGTGAGCGCCGCCGTGTGGCTCTGTGCCGCCTGCTTCTGCAAAAGCCCGACGTGCTCCTGCTTGACGAGCCCACCAACCACCTCGATGCCGAGAGCATCGACTGGCTGGAACAGCACCTGCAGCAGTACGAGGGTACGGTAATCTGCGTTACCCACGACCGTTACTTCCTGGACGACGTGGCTGGCTGGATTCTGGAACTCGACCGTGGCGAAGGCATACCCTGGCAGGGCAACTACAGTTCTTGGCTCGACCAGAAGACCAAGCGCATGGCTCAGGAAGAAAAGGTGGCCAGCAAACGCCGCAAGACCCTGGAGCGCGAGTTGGAGTGGGTACGCATGGCCCCCAAGGCCCGTCAGGCCAAGGGCAAGGCCCGTCTGAAGTCCTACGAGAGCATGCTCAACCAGGAGCAGCGCGAACGCGAGGAGAAACTGGAAATCTTCATCCCCAACGGTCCCCGTCTGGGCAACAAGGTCATCGAGGCACACGGCCTTTGCAAGGCCTATGGCGACAAGACCCTCATCAAGGACCTCGACTTCATGCTCCCGCCCAACGGCATAGTAGGTGTCATCGGTCCCAACGGTGCAGGCAAGACAACCCTGTTCCGCATGATTATGGGTTTGGAAACACCAGATGCAGGTACCTTCGAGGTGGGCGATACCGTCAAGTTGGCCTATGTTGACCAGAGTCACAAGGACATCACCGCCGATGCCAGCGTCTTCCAGGTTGTCAGCCAAGGCAACGAACTCATCCGCATGGGAGGCCGTGACATAAACACCCGTGCCTATCTGTCACGCTTCAACTTCACCGGTGCCGACCAGGAGAAGAAGTGCGGAGTCCTCTCCGGCGGTGAGCGCAACCGTCTGCACCTGGCCATGGCACTGAAGGAGGAAGGCAACGTGCTCCTGCTTGACGAGCCCACCAACGACATCGACGTGAACACCCTCCGTGCCCTCGAGGAAGGTCTCGAAGCCTTTGCCGGCTGCGCCGTGGTAATCAGCCACGACCGCTGGTTCCTGGACCGTATATGCACCCACATCCTTGCCTATGAAGGCAATGGTGAAGTGTTCTTCTTTGAGGGATCGTATTCCGAGTACGAGCAGAACCGCTGCAAGCGTCTCGGCATAGAGGAACCCAAGCGCATCCGCTACCGCAAGTTGGATGATTAGTAGCAATGCGCAGAGCACACCCATAATGAATTTGAAGTCCCCATTTTATCCCGATTACGATAACTTGGGGACCTCTTGATTTGTCTCTTTATGAAAACAACGGACAGATACAGTCTTGTGATAGACTATTTTCAGAAATCCATGCCGGTAGCGGAGTCGGAACTGGACTACACCACTCCTTTCGAACTGTTGGTTGCGGTCATACTCAGCGCGCAATGTACGGACAAAAGGATAAACCAGGTCACCCCGCCTCTGTTTCGTGATTTCCCCACTCCCGAGGCAATGGCACAGAGCACACCCGACATAATATATAATTATATAAGGAGTGTGTCATATCCCAACAACAAGGCAAAGCACCTTGTCGGCATGGCCCGGATGCTTGTAGATGAGTACGGCAGTGAAGTGCCCTCCACAGGAGAGGAACTGGAGAAATTGCCCGGAGTGGGACGCAAAACCGCCAACGTCATCCAAGCGGTCATATTCCGGAAGGCACGCATGGCCGTAGACACGCATGTGTTCCGCGTAAGCCACCGCCTCGGACTGGTCAGTGCCGGGTGTACCACGCCGCTTTCTGTGGAAAGGCAACTTATGAAACATCTGCCCGAAGACATTGTCCCGTTGGCCCATCACTGGCTGCTGCTACACGGACGCTATGTGTGCCAATCGCGGAAGCCGCATTGCGAAAAGTGCGGATTAACGGGTGTCTGCAAACATTTCTTGGCAAAAGGTTTGCAGATGTAAATCCTTTTAGGTAACTTTGTGTGCAATTTCTTGTTAACAACAAACAAATAAACTTTCAAGTTATGACAATCAATCAGTACAACTTTGCCGGCAAGAAGGCAATCGTTCGCGTGGACTTCAACGTGCCCCTGGACGAGAATGGTAACATCACCGACGATACCCGTATCCGCGGTGCTCTCCCCACTCTGAAGAAGGTTATTGCCGATGGCGGTGCCGCCATCATCATGAGCCACATGGGCAAGCCCAAGGGCAAGGTTAACCCCAAACTCTCCCTGGGTCAGATCCGTGCTGCCGTAGAGGCCGCTCTGGGTTGCCCCGTTGCATTTGCCGAGGATTGCGCCAAGGCTGCCGACGCTGCCGCCGCCCTGAAGATGGGCGAGGCTCTGTTGCTGGAGAACCTGCGCTACTATCCCGAGGAGGAAGGCAAGCCCGTTGGTGTTGAGAAGGGCACTCCCGAGTTCGACGCTGCCAAGAAGGAAATGAAGGGCCGTCAGGCTGAGTTCGCCAAGACTCTGGCAAGTTATGCCGACTGCTACGTAATGGATGCCTTCGGTACCGCTCACCGCAAGCACGCTTCTACTGCCGTTATCGCCGACTATTTCGACGCTGACAACAAGATGCTGGGTTACCTGATGGAGAAGGAAGTTGAGGCCGTTGACAACGTTCTGTCAAACATCAAGCGTCCCTTCATCGCCATCATGGGTGGTTCCAAGGTTTCTTCAAAGATCGGCATCATCGAGAACCTGCTGGGCAAGGTGGACAAACTCATCCTCTGCGGTGGCATGACCTATACCTTCGTAAAGGCTCACGGCGGCAACGTAGGTAACTCTATCTGCGAGTTGGACAAACTGGATGTGGCTCTCGGCGTTGAGGAACTGGCCAAGAAGAACGGTGTAGAACTGGTTATGGCTCCCGATGCTCTCTGCGGCGACGACTTCAAGAACGACTGCAACACCCAGGTATGCCCCTCCAACGAGATTCCCGAAGGCTGGGAAGGTCTGGATGCAGGTCCCGAGGCCCAGAAACTGTTTGCCGAGGCCATCAAGGGTTGCAAGACCATCCTGTGGAACGGTCCTGCCGGCGTATTCGAGATGGAGACCTTCACCGGCGGTTCACGTGCTATCGGCAACGCTATTGCCGAGGCAACTGCCGAGGGTGCGTTCTCTCTGATTGGTGGCGGTGACTCTGTGGCTTGTGTAAACAAGTTCGGTCTGGCCGACAAGGTATCTTACATCTCTACAGGTGGCGGCGCTCTTCTGGAAGCCATCGAGGGTAAGGTTCTCCCCGGCGTAGCCGCTATCAAGGGATAAGCAGCATAACACGCAACCGACCGACTGACAGGCAGATTGACCTGTCTGCAAATAGAAGAGGGACGTGCAACATTGTACGTCCCTTCTATTTCCTTTACTTCATCAAGCAAACACATCCACACATACAAGCGCATATCCATGTTCCAAACCGTAAAAAGTATCCTGGCAACACTGTCACTTGTCACCCTCACGGCAACCTTGTCCTGCTCTGGCAACAAAGGAAATTCAGTCTCTGATGCAACAGCCAATGCAGCAGGCAATGACACGGTCCTGCGTGTTGCCATACTTCCTGTACGGGAGTGCGAAATCCTCCGATATGCACAGGAAAGCGGACTGGCCTCAAGGATGGGGCTGAAGATGGAACTTCTCGATTATGATGCCCTGATGGACATTGACACCGCCGTACTGTCCGGCAATGCACACGTCTACTTTGAAGACACATTGCGCATCTGCCGGATAAAGAACGATTCGCTACGCCCGGAACTGCTTCTGCCCATTCCTGTAAATTTGAGGCTCGTTGCCAACAAGGACAAGGATATAGACAACATCCGCGACCTGAAGACAAACATGGTTGGGCTGACAAGATGGAGCCAGTTGGAAGAATGGATGACAGAGATTTCCGCATCTGCCGCCCTGGAACAGATGGACGTGTATCATGCACAGATAAACAGCATACCCCTAAGATTCAAAATGGTGAACGACGGATTGATAGAGGCTGCCATCGTGCCGCAACCGTGGGCCGACTCTCTATGCGCATCGGGACACAAGACGCTGAAGGACACCATTTCCGATGGGATGGGGTTTTACATCTGTCCGTCAATTAAAAGCGACTCACTGCTCCTGCAGCAGGCACGCATGTTGAGAAAGGTTTATCTTCAGGCCCTAAAGCAAACCCAGACACAGGACAACGTATAACCGACTTTTCCTTATGCCCCTCTCCATACTACTCTCCTACCTTTATCTGTCATGGCAGGTTCACGACGGAGTGCCATCCAGATATGCCGCATACATCACATTCATGAATATATGGATGTGGGACGGCAAGGACATGGGACACTTTCCGGAACATCAGACAAAGGTTTTCGTAAAGATGCTCAAGCATGACGACAGGCAGATACGGGCCGTGGCACTGAGCGGAGTGGTACTGATGGTAGTCAGGTATGGGGATTTGTTGCCCGATTGGTTTGTCAGGTCTTTCAACGAATGGTCCGAGGATGAAAGGCTCAAGGAAGAAATTTTTGAAGTACAGAAGCATCTGCTCAATTCCATAACAGGCCTGAAGATGCAGAAGAAACTTCACGACGAGTTTTTCGACAAGATGCAGAAGGAGCAGCAAATCATCCGCGACAAACTGGGTATGGCAGAGGATGAGGACGAGCGCATGGAGATAGCGGAAGAGGGCAACAAGAAAATGATGTCCTACGTGCGGAAACTGAACGGTATGGTCCAGGATGGTCTGGACATGAACATCGGCACATTTGCCTCCTTGCGCGGACTCGAGTTTTTCAAGGAATTGAAGAACTGGTTTGTCGACTTCGACATCGAACATCCCATGCTACGCGATATGGGTGACAAGAAAAAGTTGGCATCGGCGCTTTTCGGTCATGCAGAGTTGTGCGATTTGGACAAGTATGCCCTTGCCTCTGTAGTGGACAAGATAGCGTCGGCGGATGCCGTGGGCAAGCAGATACCGCTTGACGTCATGGAAAACATCTCCAAGGAACGGATTGCCGGGCATGTACTCAGGGAACGGAGGCAGAATGCATACAGATATACTTTCCAGACTCTGTTCCGCTTCTTCCAGTTCTCGCCATGGAGTGACCAGACGGTGAATCCCTTCCGTATGGGCCCGTTCCTTACCGACTATAATATCCTTGCCCCGATGTTTACGGATTCTTTTCTGTGGGAAAGCAGCAAACTCTTAGTGCGAAACTCCTTTTACAGTCATCCGGCCGCCTATTTGCGCTCATGGATGCAGCGCAACGGACAAACGGACGAGGCATTGGAACTTCTGGCACATTGCGACAAGTGCCTCGGTGAAAGCCAGGAACGCCTGCAGTGCCTGATGGAATTGGAAAAGAGGCATCCGGATGACATGCGCATATTGCAGGAAACAGGGTTGTGCCTTGTGCAGGAGAAACGGTATGAAGAAGCCTTGAAGCGTTTCTTCCATCTCGAGGTGACGGAGAACTATCTTCATGGTTCTGCCCGCGCTATAGCATGGTGTTCTCTGATGACAGGCAATGTGGCACGTGCCGGACGGTATTACCGGAAACTTCTGGACTGGAAGGGCGGTCCCAGTTGGGAGGATGTCCTCAATGCGGGACATTGCGCATGGTTGGACGGCAACCCGGTGGAAGCGTCAAGACTCTACAACAGGTACCTGGCAATGCATAATGACAACCTGACGGCATTCGACAATGACCGCGAAGTATTGATGGAACTTGGTTTCACCGCCGATGACATCAGCCTGATGCGGGATACCGTATCCGAATGACACTACAGTTTCTCCCCGTAGCACAGGTCGCCGCAGTCTCCCAAGCCTGGCACTATGTATGAAAGGCGGTTCAGTTCGGGGTCTATGACGGCACACCACAGAGTCACCTCGTCCGAAGGGAAGCACTCCTTCAGGTATGCCACGCCCTGCTCCGACGCCACCACGGCCACGATGTGCAGTTTGGCAGGAGTGCCGTTGTTGAGATATGCGCGGTACGATGTCTCGAAACTCTTTCCCGTAGCCAGCATAGGGTCTACCAGCATGAAGGTGCACTTGTCCAGCGAGGGGCATGCCAGATAGTCCAACTGTATGCTGATGTCGTTTCCGTCCTCCACCCTGTAGGCTGCCACAAAACCGGCATCGGCATTGTCAAAGACCTGCATGAAGCCTTCGTGCAGTGCCAGTCCTGCCCTCAGTACGGTGCCTACGACTATATGGTCGTCATACGTGCTGGCCTGACATTCCGCCAGAGGTGTCAGGATGGTCTTGGCGGAATAGTCCAGCGTCTTGCTTATCTCATACGCCATCAGCATGCCTATCTTCTTCAGGTTGCTCCTGAAGAGGTTTCTGTTTCCCTGAACCGTAATGTCGCGCAACTGTGCCACATAGTTGGAAATGACACTGTTTGTCTCCGAAAAGTTTATGACCTTCATGGATGTAGTGTTTTTATATGGTGTGAGTATATGTTACTTTACGAACTTGTTGACCAGACACGTCACATATTCGGCATCCTCCAGCGTCATCAGCGGAGAGATGGGCAATGAGAGTTCTTCCTCGTGTATCCTCTGCGTCAGGGGCAACGGTCCGTGCTCCAGATGCTTCAGGGCGTCCTGCTTGTGCGGTGCTATCGGATAGTGTATCAATGTCTGCACACCGGCCTCGGCAAGGTACTTCTGCAAGGCATCGCGCTCGGCACACCGTATGGGGAACACATGCCACACACATTCCTGCTCTTCCTTGGGCCACAGAGGCAACTGTATCATCGGGTTCTTTATTCCGTCCATGTATTTCCGGGCTATCTCCCTGCGGTGTGCGTTGTCCTTGTCCAGCCGGGGCAGTTTCACACGCAAGGCGGCCGCCTGTATCTCGTCCGTGCGGCTGTTCACTCCCTCGTATTCATTGACATACTTCACGCTGCTTCCATAATTGGCCATGCAGCGCACCACGCGTGCCAGTTCTTCATCGTCGGTCACCACGCAACCGGCATCGCCCAGGGCACCCAGATTCTTGCCGGGATAGAAACTGAACCCTGCCGCATCGCCCAGATGTCCGGCTCTCCTGCCCTGCCACATCGCACCATGTGCCTGTGCGGCATCCTCCACAACCACCAGACCATGCTCCCTGGCAAGAAGCAGGATGTTCTCCATATCGGGGCACACCCTTCCGTACAGATGTACAGGCATAATGGCCCTCGTACTGTCCGTTACGGCTTTGGCGCAATCATCGGCATGGATGGTATAATCCCCCAACTTAGGTTCCACAAGCACGGGTTTCAGTCCTGCCTCCCTTATGGCCAGTATGCTTGCTATGTATGTATTTGCCGGCACTATCACCTCGTCTCCGTCGCTCCACCCCCTCAGGGTCTTGTAGGCACGCAATATCAAGGTCAGCGCATCAAGGCCGTTTCCGCAAAGCACGGCATTGGAGGTTCCCACATACCGGCACCAGTCACGCTCGAAGAGGCGGTTTTCCTCTCCCAACAAATACCAGCCGCTTTGCATGGCATGCAACATGCTGTCGGACAGTTCCGGCTCGAAACTTTCGTTTATGGCTTTCAGGTCCAGGAAAAGCACGCTCCGTCGTCCCACCTCTGGTGCTATCTCGGACATCTTCAGCAGACGGTTGCGCTTCAGTTCCAACTTGTACACGTCGTAGCATACAGCCCTGCCGCCGAAACCCTCCTTCTGGAAAATCAGTCCCTCGTTCAGGAACTGTCCGCCGTTCTCCGTACTTATACCGAAGTCTATGAACTCCTTATCCTTGTAGCGCTCTCCGCAGATGTGGCGCAACAGCAGGTCCAGAGCACCATATTTGCGACCCTCCGCCACGGAGGCAATATACTGTATGTGTGCCACGTTCTCCGTCTCGAAGACCACTATGCCGGAAACTATCCTGGCATTAGTGTCCTTCACCACAAAGAGCCTTATGTTCCTGGGGAAACGGTTCATCAGCAGGGCCATCTCGTCGGCCGTATGCACGGGCTTGGCGTTGTGGTACGTGCCCAAGACCTCCTCCAGTACCTGCCAGTATTCCCTCAGGCAAGCCTCATCCCCCTCTCTCATGCGCTCTATGTAGAAACCGCATTCCAGTGCCTTCTTGGCCTTGCGCACGCGCAGAGTGCGCATGCTCAACGGATTTGCCACGCTAAGCACCGTAGCCACGGCACGCCCCTCCAACTGCGCCCCGGCACGAAACAGGGCATAGAGGTCCTCCTGGCTGGGCACCCTACTATATATATAAGGTATGGCCTTGTACACCAAGGTCCTTGCACCCAGCAGGCTGGCATAGTACATCAGTATCTTCTGCATTGCCTTCAGCACCTCGCTCTGCGTTATGCTCGGTTTGGTTATCAGGCCGCCGTAGGTCAGTCCCTGATGGGAATAGACGGTCTTCTCTTCCTCCACCCAATTGGCAGGAAACAAGGCTACCAGGCTGTCGTCGCTCAGTTCGGAATCGTTGTTGTCATCGTTGTACACCAGCAGCGAGCAGTCAAAGAACCTGTCTGCGTGATAGTCCATGAAGTTCCTGTCCAGCAGGAACGTACCCTGCTTGCTCTCCTCCACAAACCGGTTCCACACCTCCCTCTTGTTGACGCTATATGGTTGTATTGTCATATCCTAAAAATCAAGAATGTGCCACGGCACTCATTCGCTATCCTCCTTCTTGCCGTAAACCGACATGAACTCGTCAAAGTCCCTTATATATCCGTCCAGCGAGAACTCCTCGCTGGCACCCACCACCACTACGGAATCCTGGGCAAACTCTTCCAGAGAGCACCACACCCCCTCGGGTATCACCACGGCATAGTCGGGGCGGTCCAGCAGGAACTCGCGGCACTCGCGTCCGTTGTCTATCTTCAGGCGGAAACTTCCCTTCACACAACATACAATCTCCTTGCACGTCGTGTGGGCATGACCTCCGCGTCTGGCATTTTCCGGCACATCCGTTATCCAGAACATGCGTTTCAACGGGAAGGGAATATCCTTCGTTTCTTCGGCAAAAGCAAGCAGTCCCCTGCTGTCCCGGTTTGAGCGCAAATGCACCTCCAGGTTATCCAACGGGACATGTTTCTCTTTCTTCATGGTTCTTTATACGAGAATGTTAGGACAAAGTTACAAAAAATTATCCACAAATGCTTGCATGTATCAGAAAAAAGCTATACCTTTGCATCGCAATTGAGAGGAACGGGGTCAAGAGAGGCCCTAAAAAAGACCTCTGAAATCATAGGAAGCATCCAAGTTTGGAAGTGTGGGTGAGTGGCTGAAACCACCAGTTTGCTAAACTGACGTACGGGTTACCGTACCGGGGGTTCGAATCCCCCCGCTTCCGCAAAGGTCTTAAGGCAATCAATTGCAAATGGCGATTTCGTCTAGGGGTTAGGACACATGCCTCTCACGCATGGAACACGGGTTCGATTCCCGTAGTCGCTACAACACACCAAGAACTCTTTCCAATTGGAAAGGGTTCTTTTTTTATCCTCTCCCCCACTCCGCGGCGACCTCAATCACCGTTGTAGGCAGGGTGGACAAAAAGTAGGATGACATGCCCATAATGTCTTGATATTCATATCTTTGTGCCATATTATCAATGATATGGTAAAAAATGCCTTTTTGTTGCTCTTCAAACGTTGTAAGGAACGGGCGTAGGGGTCCCAACCAAATGTATAAATGCAAGGATTGCGGCAAACAATACTAACGATTATCCCAAATCGGTCATTAGCATTATGATGACCTATTTGGGGTTAAGGTGGCTTCTATAAATTAGTATAACTTTTTATCAGGTAGACTTACATTGCTTCGGTTCTATGACCCATGCCTGGGCGTACATAAAAAAGAACCCTTTCCAGTGGAAAGAGTTCTTTGTGTGTTGTAGCGACTACGGGAATCGAACCCGTGTTCCATGCGTGAGAGGCATGTGTCCTAACCCCTAGACGAAATCGCCATTTCCTTTTTGCGGTGCAAAGGTATAACATTTAGTTCAAATATCCAAGGTTTTTAGCAAAAAATGCTCCATACCAAGAATCAGACAATGTTTTTGCTATAAAGTCATAAGCCCGGAAAACCGAGAAACGAATTACTCTTTTGCTTTAGCCGAATACTTCTTTATCAGATTATAAGACTGATACAATCCCCTTTCTCCAGCCTTTGACAGATCTGCAAGTCCTTCTGCTATCTTGCCATCAAGGATACGAACCACGCCTCTGTTGAAATATGCTTCAGGCATGTCAGGGTCCCGTTCCAGTGCTTCTGTATAGGCATTTATGGCAGACTGATAGTCCTTCAGTTTGACATATGTGTTACCTATGTTGAACGAAGCGTAAGGGAATTCCGGGAAAGATTTGGCACAGAACTTCAAATCCTGGATGATTTCAAAATAGCGCAACCGCAGTTCACTCTCATTAACAGGCTGTACCTCCACCTGCGACGTGCGTACCTGGGCACGCAGGAAGTGATACATGGGGTTTACTCCTGGAACGGACACAATCAGCGAATCAAGCATAGTCATGGAAGACTCAAAATCCCTCACTATATAATAGTCCATAACCAACTGGCAACTTTGTCCGAGTACGATATCCCGTACTATCCTTTGTTGATGAAATTCAAGCCGAGCACTATCCGGAGAGATTTCCTGACTACTTACAACAAGCGCTTGTTCCAGTCCGTTGTCAGCAGAAAACTTTTCCACCTCTCCGCTATAGGGTTGGTACCGACGTGTCGGATGCTCTTTACTATAGAAACCGAGCACATACATGGGCAGACACTTCAATTCGGTCTGTCTGTTCTGCACACGGCCACGGAATTCGCTGGCATACTTGTCCATGTCTGCCTGTTCGTCGTCCACAACAAGTTTGTTGTAGTCTTCTATGTTGCGCTCGCTTTTCTTTCGGGTAGTCTTCTGCACCTTGTACGTACCCGTACGAACTTCCATCTCCGCCTTCAGTATACGATACTCGTCGCGTTCAGCGCCATATACATCACCAATCTTGCGCAGGATGGATGCACGCTGGCGATATCCTGCCCAAAACTGAGGGTAGGCATCAATAACCGTACTGATGTCACGTATAGCACCCCGATAATCACCTGTCCTGTCCAGAAGTATGGCCCTATTGTACAGTGCTATCATATTATCCGGTTCAACACGCAGGACATAATCAAAATCTTCTATCGCCCGGTTGTCATCCCCGACCTGTGCACGAAGCAGAGCGCGGTTGTAATGTGCGATATAATTTGCGGCATCTATCTCAACAGCCTGATCATAGTCGGACATTGCACCTCGGATATTGTTCTGCTGGAAGCGTGCCAACGCCCTGTTGACATACAGGCCAGGTATACGGGGCTTTTGCACTATGGCCTTGTCAAGAGCAGACTCTGCACCGGCATACTCCTCCCTATTGACAAGCATAGCGGCCTTCATGCTCCATGCACCTCCGTCAAATTCATCCAGAACTAAAGCACTGTCCACCCACTCCTCGGCAAGCAACGTATCTTTTCTGGCCAGCGAGACCTGTGCTTTCATGGTACAATGTGATGCTTCCCTTGGCCAAAGGTCCATCATTTTGTCAAGGGCAGAATCGGCCTGTTCATACTTTTCGATTTCCATGAAGCATAGTACCATATTATGCCAGTTGTTCCTTTCCATAGGATTTTGGTCAAGGGAGGCACGGTAATCTTCAATGGCCTGTTCATAATGCTCCATGTTTATTCTGCACAACCCTCTCAACGAGTAGTACTGGGCATTGTATGGACGCCTGTCCAGAGCAAGTGAACAATCCGCCTCGGCACCAGCATAGTCCTCAAGATAAAATTTCGCCAGACCACGATAAAAGTAGGGGTCGGCAAGATATGGCTTGGCAGTTATTACGGAGTTGAAACGCTGTATGGCCAGTACATAATCCTCGTAATAAAGGGCATTGCGTCCCATGAGCATCACCCTGCTCGTATTTATCTGCGAGAAGGATGCTGCACTGCATGCAAGAATGCATACCAACAGCGTTATCAAGCGTCTTGTCATCTTACACTAAAAGAGCATTTTCTTACACCCACTCCATTTGTCCAAGGGGAGGCATCATAATAAAATATATTAGGTAGCAAGACTATTTCCTCAAAGGCTTGACCTTGTAATCGGCGCGGAAAAGCCCCTTTACCAGTTGCTTCAACTTAGGTGCCATCAACTGGCGGCGCAATCCCTTAAGGTGGTCCGTATAGACCACACCGTCCAGATGGTCGAACTCGTGTTGCATGACACGGGCAAGGAAACCGTCAACCCATTCGTCATGCTCCTGGAAATCCTCATCCAGATACGTCACACGGATGCGCGTGGGACGCGTCACCTTTTCCGAAAGACCCGGCAGGGACAGGCATCCCTCTTCCTGGGTTTCTGTCTCGCTATCGTCTACCTCCTCAATGTAAGGATTGATAAATGTCCGCTTGTAGCCGGCATACTGCGGTTCATCCTCGCTGATACAATCCAGGTCTATTATAGCCAGACGGATAGACAATCCAACCTGTGGTGCCGCCAGTCCCACACCATGACTTTTTGCCAGAGTGTCCCACATGTCGGCGATTATTTCCTTTAGGTTGGGATAGTCTGGAGTGATTTCGTCAGTCTCCTTGCGCAACACGGGCTGCCCATAGGTGTATATTGGTAATATCATTGATTAGTGTTTTTACTTATTTTCGTCTTTCCATCCACCCCTGCAATATAATGGTGGCGCTGATTTCATCCACCAGTGCCTTGTTTTGCCGGGCCTTGCGACCTATACCGCTTTCCAGCATGACCTGATGGGCCAGCACACTGGTATAACGCTCGTCCCACCACTCTACCGGAATATCGGGAAAAACCTGTGTCAACTTCTGAACAAAAGCCCGGACGCGAGGAAGGTTCTCGCTGTCCAGGCCATTTGTCTGCTTTGGCAACCCCACCACAAACCTTTCTACCGGTTCCCTGGAAACATAGTCCCTAAGGAAGTTCATCAGAGAAGGAGTTTCAACCGTAGCCAGTCCCCCGGCAATGATCTGACATGGATCGGTTACCGCCAGTCCGGTGCGGCGCTTGCCGTAATCTATACTCAGTACACGAGCCATCGGTTACTTCTGATACAGCAACCAGGCATCCTCGTATGTAGCACGCACTTTGTCACGACTCTGGGCTGCAGAAACCTTATCGTTATGTGTGCTTATGATCACACGGTACATGTTAGAAGGGCTCTTCACCACCTGCGCCTGATAACCCTGTCCTGTAAGTTTGTTCTGCAATGCAACAGCATTTGCCTGCATGGAGAAACTTCCCACTACCACGCTATAGGCCTTAAGACCGGTACCGTTAACCAAAGTGACGTCCTCTGTGCGTACTGTAACATTGTTATAATCCGTAACAGGAGTGACGGGAGTAACGGTCTGCACGGGAGTAACAGCCACCTCCTGCTGCTTGAGGTCGCTGACAGGTGTTACGGTAGCAGGGGCTGACTGCTGGGCCTGGGCCTTTTCATAGGCTTTCTTGTATGCACTCTCACCACTCTTACATGAACTCATACCGAAAACCACAAGCAGGGCAATACCCATCAAGACATTTTTCTTCATAAGACTTTATTTTAAATTAAATATTGTTATACTGTCATCCTTATTTAACGACGCAAAGATACAATTATTTCATGAAAGAAAAAGGTCCTGTCTGCTAATATTGCTTTAACGTGGTATAAATTTAGTTAAAAGCAGAGAAAATTTAGCAGTGACCAGTTGGCACTAAAAATAATTTCCATATATTTGCATAGGATTCATTCCCCTAAACGGATTCAAACAATGTGCAGAAAACGCACAACCATTACTAACACATAAAACTAACTACATTATGAAAGCCGTTAATTATTTGCTTGCCTTTATTGGTGGTGCTGCTGTAGGTGCAGCCTGTGGTATTCTGTTTGCACCCGAAAAAGGTTCAGACACCAGAGCCATGATAGTAGAGAACCTCAAGAAACGCGGCATCAAGTTGAGCCGCAAGGAAATGGAAGACCTGGCCAGCGACATTGCGGAAGACCTGGGTCTGGGAGCAGCAGAATAATAGGGAAACCCAATTATAATCCTCATTTGTTTTGGAAGAATTCAGAGAACTGTTCCTACTTATAAAGGAATATATCCAAAAGCAAAAGGAGAACCTTTCACTCGGTGCGGCAGAGAGCATGACAAGACTGCTCTTTGCCCTTGCCCTTGGGCTTATGCTTTTCCTTTTGGGCAGCATAGTTCTATTGCTTGGCAGTTTCGCCTTGGCCTTCTGGATAAACGATGCCATGGATTCTACGGTCATGGGTTTTGCCATACTGGCCGCAGCAATACTGTTGCTGACAATCATATTATGGTTGATGCGCAGGCAATGGGTTCTGCAACCGATAGCCAGACTGATGGTGCAGATATTCATCAACACCGATGTTCCCAAGGACAACAACCAATCCTCTACACAAAAATGACCACAGCACAGGAAATACTGAACCAACAGGACGTTTTTTTGGCCATTCAACAAAAAAGGATTGAGAAACAGGCTGAATTAGAACAGATTCAAAAGTCCTTGGCGGAGGCATTCAACAGTGCCGTCGCTCCATTGCCACGTGCAACAAACAGAGTGGAATACGCCATGCAGTTGGCACGCAACGCCTTCAACATCTGGCAGGGGATAAACATAGGATTAAAGATAGTTCGCGGATTTCGCAAAGCCTTTTCAAAACGATGAGTGACGGCAATTTCAACCGCGCCCTGTTGCCCCACACACCGTATCACAGCGGATTGGCTACCGGGCGGATGCAGATGCGCAACCGTGCAGAGGAGGCCATCAAAGAGATACTGCTGAAGCATTTCCCCGACATCACCCAACAGCAACAGACGGAAATCATAAACGAATTCAAAGAAAGGACACGCCTTTGACCGCGTGTCCTTTCTTTTATATATCCAAGAGTCTTTGTTAGAAAGGTTACTCTACCACGGTAACCTTTGCCGCGTTGGCCTTGCACCTGTTTTCAAGGTGTCGGTGGTGTAAAAACAACAAGCACACCAACTTTCGCACTACCTTTGGAACGGATAAAGCAATGGCCCACACCATAGGTTATGTAAGTAGTCAATAATGGCTATACATACCAAGTTCCGTTATCAAAGTTGCAAAGTTTGAATGTAGAAGATAATCTCAATAACACCTTTTTGGTAAAATCCTTCCTACATCACCGCTGTGGCGACGGAATTCGAGGATAAAGGTAATACTTTTTCCCGATGCAGCAAATATTAGCATAAAAATTTGCCTGCATAAATACTTTGTATTACATTTGCATACAAATAAATGCAAAAAGTATGGAAACAGCAATGAAAGTGTCCACTTCCTTCCGTCTCAATGCGGATTTAGTGGAGAGAATGAAAGTTGCGGCAAAGGCAAGCAACCGTAGTCTGAACAACTTTGTGGAAAGCATCCTTTTGAATGTGATGTATCGCGATTTTGGGGAGAGCACCACCCTCGCTGCTATTGAGGAAGCCAAGGCGCAACAGCAGGCATACAGGGACGGTAAGACCCAGGTTGAGGCCATCGACCTGTCAAGTGTCGAGAACATGCTGAAGTCAATGGGGAAATGAAACAACTCATCCCGACCACCCAATACAAAAAAGACTTAAAGCGATACTCCAATCAGAGCAAGAAGATGGAGGCTTTGATAGAAGTACTCCGTTGTCTGGCAAACGAGGAACCCGTACCGCCCAACTACCGACCTCACACGCTGAAAGGTCAATACAAGGGATGCATGGAATGCCACATAGAAGGTGATTTCCTGCTGATTTGGATTGACGAGGACGCTATAAGTTTGGTCCGTTTGGGTTCACACTCCGAACTCTTTGGGTCAGCAAAGAGGAATTAGAGTGTTGTATAGAAAATCTATAAATCTTATTACTCGCCTGCGCCTAATCAAGCAAGTCCATTTCTTTTTTTATCCCCCCCCTGCGGGGTACTCTCTCCGAGCCCGACGTTAAACTGGGGAGTTTAACCCTCATAAGGCACGAATGACATTGAGTCATTTTTCTAAAGGCCTTATTCACCCTGTCTCAGGGGTAGAGTCAGTTACAACAGAAAATACCGCGCCAGCCAACTGTCCCCCTGAGACAGGCGGGACGAGGAGCGAAGCGACGGAGGGGGTGGATAAATCATCCTTAGCACAAAACATCAATCCGCAGACACTTGCCATCACCGGGGTGCCTGCGGATTGTGTATTTTATAACGATTTACATCGTGAGGGAATATTCATCATTCGGTAAGGGCCACAATCTTGCCAAAACTGCTCCAAGGCTCTGTTGCCCTATAACTGCCAATAGAAGCAGCCGGAACATGCAGGGTGGCATTCGCTACGGAAGATTCATCAAAAGCGTAAGAAATAGATGGATATAATTTTGTATATGCTGTAGGCACATTCTGGGCATAGCAATAGACGTCCTTCAGTTCCCAGCAATCCCAGAAAGCCAGCATCTCTATGCTCGTCACACTATTGCCGATAGTAACCGAGGTCAAACCAGAGCAACCAGAGAAAGCACCCCTCCCTATGCTCTCCACACTATTGGGGATAGTAACCGAGGTCAAACCAGAGCAACCTTGGAAAGCAAACCATCCTATGCTCTTCACACTATTGGGGATAGTAACCGAGGTCAAACCAGAGCAACCAGAGAAAATCCCAAACCCTATGCTCGTCACACTATTGCCGATAGTAACCGAAGTCAAACCAGAGCAATACTGGAAAGCATAACTCCCTATGCTCGTCACACTATTGGGGATAGTAACCGAGGTCAAACCAGAGCAACCAAAGAAAGCATCATTCCCTATGCTCGTCACACTATTGGGGATAGTAACCGAGGTCAAACCAGAGCAACTACTGAAAGCACTAGACCCTATGCTCTCTACACTATTGGGGATAGTAACCGAGGTCAAACCAGAGCAATTAGAGAAAGTACCATTCCCTATGCTTGTCACACTATTGGGGATAGTAACCGAGGTCAAACCAGAGCAATAAGAGAAAGCAGAACTCCCTATGCTCGTCACACTATTGGGGATAGTAACCGAGGTTAAACCAGAGCAATTATAGAAAGCCCAATCCCCTATGCTCGTCACACTATTGGGGATAGCAACAGAGGTCAAACCAGAGCAACCAGAGAAAGCATCATTCCCTATGCTCGTCACACTATTGGGAAGGACAATATATGTCAGTGTGCTCTGGTTCTTGAACGCCTCATATTCTATAGCAGTAACCTCCGATGCGAACTCTATTGTTCCATACCCCTTGGTTGAGGAATATGTATTTGACACAATCTTTGCACCACCGAAAACATCCTCGTTCTGAAAACGCACAATGTCGTTATCACTGGTGATGTAATAGATGATGTTGTTGGGAATGTCGCCGGGAATACCATTGGGATGCTCAACCTGCCCTCCTTCCTCACCGCCATCGTTGTTTTCACCTTGCTCCGTGTCTGGAACAATGTCCTCCTTGCTGCACGATGTAAGGTTCACATTCAGCATGATGCCTAACATCAGCATCATAAACAGTCTGAAAATCTTCATTTCCGGTATATTATTCTGCCTCCCTGCTCCCTCCGTTCGGCATTAATGGGTATAAAATAAAGGTGTGGGAACTATATCTGCCTTGTTATCCATGAAGATAATCTCAATAACACCTTTTCCGGTAAAGTCCTTCCTCGCACCACCGCTGTGGCCACGGAATTCAGGAGGTAAAGATACAATTTTTTTAGGGAATAGCAAAGGGATGGGGAGGAAAAATCGGACATAGACTTACCCTATTACACACATCTTACTTTGCAGATTTTGGGGCAGAATGCGACCATACTTTTCTAATTAACAGAAGAATGTTTTGATTATTGGAAAGGTTTTACTACCTTTGCATTCAAATAGAACTGAAAAACGTGAGAATATTTACAGAACAAACCCTAAAGGAATACATAGAAAAGCACCCCGACGCACGCACAGCCCTACAAGAGTGGGTTTCAATTGTAAAACATAGCGACTGGACTTGTTTTGCCGACATAAAGGCAACATTCAACAGCGTGGATAGTGTAGGGAACCAGCACTACGTATTCAACATCAAGGGCAACAACTACCGATTGGTGGTGGTAATTAAATTCACCATAAAATTTGTCTACATACGTTTCATAGGCACACATGCCGAATACGACAAAATTGATTGTTCAACCATTTAAGCAAAACCATCATGGCAAAGATAGAAAACCAGGCTCAATATGAATGGGCAGTGAAGCGCGTAGAGGAACTGCTCCCCATGGTAACAGACGAGACCCCTGCAACCGATGCAAATAGCATTGAACTGGAGTTGCTCTCAAACATGGTTGCGGACTATTCCGAAGAGCATTTCAGCATCGGCACTCCTTCGCTTACAGAGGTGCTGAAACTGAGAATGTTTGAAATGGGACTGACCCAAAACAATCTGGCAAAACTCTTGGGGGTAAGCCCCTCCAGAATAAGCGAGTACCTATCTGGCAGGTCGGAACCAACCCTGAAAGTGGGACGCGAGATATGCAGAAAACTGCATGTCGAAGCCAACATCGTACTGGGAGTATAAGAACAGAGTAAACGGAAAGGTGAAATCTGCGAGTAAGCGAGAATGTGGTAGGGACGCTGCGTGCAGCGTCCGAGAGCGATAAACAAGGCGGACGCTGCACGCAGCGTCCCTACATTGTCGAGCGGAAGCAGGCTTGACAAAGTCAAGACGGAAAACGAAAAACATCCCTTACCCCACCAAAACACAACCTCCGCAGACACTTGCCATCACTGGGGTGCCTGCGGATTGTGTATATATATATATAATGTATAAGGGTCGGGGGACCTTGTTCGGTTACACTACCGACACCTTGGCCGCGGTGGCCTTGCACTTGTCGCGCAATGACTGCTGGTCGGCATCCAGGGTATCCCAACATACGACAACACCCATGCGGCGGCCTACGTGGGCCTCGGGCTTGCCGAAAATACGGAGATAGGTGCGCTCCTGGGCACAGACATCTTCCATGCCGATATAGTCTGGGGACTTGGTTTCTATACCCGAGAGGATGACGGCACTTGCGCCCTGACGCTCCTGGGTAATCTCTGGAATGGGCAAACCAAGCACGGCACGGCAATGGAGTTCGAACTCGCTGAGATTCTGAGTGCCGGCCAGTGTCACCATACCTGTGTCGTGCGGACGGGGGGAGAGTTCGCTGAAAATGACTCCTTCCTTCTCACTGACGAAGAACTCCACGCCCCAGATACCTGCACCGGTGAGGGCTTCCGTCACCTTGGCGGCCATTTCCTGAGCGGAAGCCAGGTGTTCCGCCTTCATCTGACGGGGTTGGAAACTCTCCTGATAGTCACCGCCTTTCTGCACATGGCCGATAGGCGCACAGAACAGTGTGGGACCATTCTTCTGCGTAACGGTGAGCAGGGTTATCTCGTAGTCGAAGGGTATGAACTGCTCCACGATGACCTCCATGATGTCGCCGCGCGAACCCTCGCATGCACACTCCCAGGCAGAGGCAAGTTCCTCGGCACTGTCCACCTTGCTCTGGCCATGTCCGCTGGAGGACATGAGCGGCTTGATGATACAGGGGAAGCCTATCACGCTGGCCGCCTGGGTGAGTTCCTCGTAGGTGGTGGCATAGCGGTAGTTGGCGGTCTTCAGTCCCAACTCGGTGTGTGCCAGTTCGCGGATGGCCTTGCGGTTCATGGTGAAGTTCACGGCACGGGCGCTGGGGACAACCTGTATGCCCATCTTCTCGCACTCGTAGAGTTTCTCCGTGCGGATGGCCTCTATCTCGGGCACGATGATGTCGGGACGGACCTCCTCAACAACCTTCATGAGGGCATCGCCGTCCAGCATGCTGAACACACGGCGTTCGTCTGCCACCTGCATGGCTGGAGCATTGTCATACTTGTCGCAAGCGACTACATACTGGCCCTTTCTCTGGCAGGCAATGACGAACTCCTTACCAAGTTCGCCGGAACCCAAAAGCAAAATCTTCTTCATATATCAACTTAATCCTTCTATTTCACCGTTTACTATGTCTATCTTCTCTGCCTGCGGCACCTTGGGCAGGCCTGGCATGCGAAGTATCTCTCCTGCTATGAGCACTATGAACTCGCTACCTTGGTTTATAACCACGTCGCGGATGGCGATGTTGAATCCCTCGGGCACGCCATAGGCTTTCTGGTCGGCAGAGAAGGAGAACTGTGTCTTGGCTATGCAGATGGGGAAGTGCGACAGTCCCAGTTCCTCTATCTTCTGAAGCATCTTCCTGGCTCCGGGGGTGAAGGTAACACCCTTGCCGCCATACACCTTCTGCACCACGGCCATAGCCTTCTGCTCGATGGTATCCTCGTCGGCATAGGCAAACTTCATGGGGGCGCTGGGCTTGTTCTCTATGGTATCCACCACCAGACGGGCAAGTTCCTCGGCACCTGCACCGCCCTCGTTGAAGGCATTGTTCACGGCAAAGCCTATGCCCATCTCGGCACAATGCTCGCGGCAGAAGTTGATTTCCTCGTCGGTGTCCGTGGCAAAGCGGTTGAAGCACACCACCACCGTCTGACCGAAGCCCTGCAGGTTGCGGATATGGCGGTCAAGATTCTTCACGCCCTCTTTCAGACCCTCCATATTGGGTTCCTTGATGGCCTCCACAGGCACGCCACCGTGCATCTTCAGGCCCTGTGTGGTTGCCACGAGAACTGTCAGGGATGGCTGCAGGCCTGACTTGCGGCACTTTATGTCGTAGAATTTCTCCGCACCGAGGTCGGCACCGAAACCTGCCTCTGTGATGACGTATGGAGCAAGGCTCATTGCCATGCGTGTTGCCAGGGCAGAGTTGCATCCATGTGCTATGTTGGCAAAAGGACCTCCGTGCACTATGGCAGGAGTGTTCTCGGTTGTCTGCACCAGGTTGGGCTTTATGGCATCGCGCAGGAGCACGCATATGGCACCTGCCACGCCCAGGTCCTTCACGGTGAAGGGCTTGCCCTCTATGGTTGTGCCCAGCAGGATGTTCTCTATGCGGCGGCGCAGGTCATCCTCGTCCTTGGCCAGGCAAAGGATGGCCATAATCTCGGATGCGGGAGTTATGTCGAAACCGCTCTCGCCTGTAACGCCGTTTGTCTTCGCGCCAAGGCCGGTAACGATATATCGCAGGTTGCGGTCGTTCACGTCAAGGACGCGCTTCCACAACACCTCGCGCATGGCGAAACCATCGGCCTGATGCTGGTAGATGTAGTTGTCCAGCAGGGCGGCAATCATGTTGTGTGCCGATGTGATGGCGTGGAAGTCGCCCGTAAAGTGCAGGTTTATCTTGTCCATAGGCAGGACCTGTGCATAACCGCCACCGGCAGCACCGCCCTTCATGCCGAAACAGGGGCCGAGGGAGGGTTCGCGCAAGGCCACTATGGTCTTCTTGCCTATGCGGTTCATGCCAAGCGACAGGCCTACGCTTACCGTTGTCTTGCCGATACCTGCCTTGGTGGGGGTGATGGCTGTGACAAGGATAAGGCGGCTCTTGGCTATCTTTTCTTCGTCTATGAGACTGAGGGGCAATTTGGCAATATACCGTCCGTACGGTTCCATTGCCTCCTCACCGATACCTAACCCCTGAGCGATGTCCCTTATGGGTCTCAACGGGGTCTCTCGTGCAATTTCAATATCACTTTTCATATATACCTTTGTTTTTCTTTAATTACCTGTTGCTATTATCGTTTCTGTACCTTGTCGGTATCTGCCGGAGTGAAGAAAGTCACGCCCTTCAGATCGTCAGGCATGTATTGCTGGCTTACGTAGTGCCCCGGGTAGTCATGCGGATACTTGTACCCGTCGCTATATCCCAGTTCTGCCATCAGTTGCGTTGGTGCGTTCCTCAGATGCAGAGGCACGGGCAGATTACCTGTCTGGCGCACATTCTGCAGGGCCATGTTTATGGCATTGTAGGCGCTGTTGCTCTTGGGCGAGGTGGCCAGATATACCGTTGCTTCCGCCAAAGGGATACGTCCCTCGGGCCATCCTATCTTCTGCACGGCATCGAAGGCGGCATTGGCAAGAAGCAGGGCATTGGGGTTGGCAAGTCCCACGTCCTCGGATGCTGAGATTACCAGCCGTCTGGCTATGAAGGCCGGGTCTTCCCCACCCTCTATCATGCGTGCCAACCAGTAAATGGCGGCATCAGGGTCGCTTCCGCGAATACTCTTTATAAAGGCCGAGATTATGTCGTAGTGCATCTCTCCGTCCTTGTCGTATGCCAAGGGGTTCTGTTGCAGGCGCTCGGCCACCAGCGCATCGGTTATCTGCAGAGGTTCTCCCTCCTGCACGCTTTCGGAGAGGAGTTCCAGGATGTTCAGCAACTTGCGCGCATCGCCTCCGCTATACCTGAGCATGGCATCCGTTTCCTTCAACTCTATCTCCTGCTTCTTCAGCACCGTGTCTTCTTTGAAGACCCTGTCGCACAATGCAAGCAGGTCTTCCTTTCCCAACGGGTTGAGCGTATAGACCTGACAACGGCTCAGCAACGGTCTTATCACCTCGAAGGATGGATTCTCCGTGGTGGCGCCTATCAGTGTGAACACACCCTGTTCCACAGCCCCAAGCAGCGAGTCCTGCTGGCTCTTGCTGAACCTGTGAATTTCGTCTATGAAGAGTATTGGACGTGCCGTATTGAAGAAGTTGGAACCCCGTGCCTTGTCTATGACTTCGCGCACATCCTTCACTCCGCTCGTCACGGCAGACAGGGTGAAGAAGGGTACGTCCAGCGTACCGGCAATGATGGTGGCCAGTGTGGTCTTGCCCACACCGGGAGGTCCCCAGAGGATGAAACTGGAGACCCGTCCACTCGTTATCATCCTGCGCAAAACTCCATTCGGGCCAACAAGATGCTGCTGTCCGATATAGCCCTCCAAAGAACGGGGACGCATTCTTTCTGCCAGGGGTTGCATATTGGGTACAAAGATAGCAAATTTAAAGCAAACACATGCAACAAGGGAGGAAGATTTTAGGATCCGGAAACATTATTTACGCTTTATCCCCTACAGACGGCATCATACCGGAGTATTTTCCCTACCTTTGTATAAACACACATACCATCCAATACCACAAGGACACACAACAACAAGAATTCCACAGACATGACCCTTTCCATTCTTATTCCTTCATACAACAGAGAGTGCATGGAACTTGTCAACGACCTGTTGGCGCAAATACCTGAAGATGCAGAAATAATAGTAGGAAATGACAAGAGCACTTCAGAAGAAGCGATAAAGGCCTACAGGAAAATCGCCGGCATGAAACACTGCCGTGTATATGAACCAAGCAACAATCTTGGGCGTTCACGCATACTCAACCGTCTGTTCGAACTTTCCTCTGGCCAATGGATTCTCATAATAGACTGCGACACAAAGGTGGACAGCACAGATTTCATTAAAAACTATCTGGAAGCGACAAGGAAGCATCCCGCCGATGCCTACTATGGCGGCATGAAAAACACACCTGAATGTCCAGAGGGATGTGAACTCAGATGGACCTACGAGACCAAAGCCGCCCAGAGGCTTACAAAAGAACACCGCCAGAAGAATCCTTTTGAATCATTGACAACACAAAACTTCATGATTAGCAGGGAGGCCTTTGTACAGACAGGGTTCAGCGAGGACATTACCAACTACGGATACGAGGACGTTGTCTTGATACAACAACTGAAACATCAGGGCAAGAGGATACATCACCTGGAGAACCGCCTCGTCCATCTGGACATAGACACCAACCGCAAGTTCCTTGCCAAGACGCGCGAGGCACTCCGCACCCTGCACTCCCTGCCCGAGGACATACGTCCCAAGACACGCATGACGGAAATGCACCGTCTGCTCCGCAAATACCACCTGCACCGTGCCTTTGCCCTCCTGCACATCTTCCTCCTGCCTGTAACACGAAGGATACTGTGCTCCAGATTTGTTTCGCTGAAACTGTATCAATTCTACAAACTGGGCTACTATTGCGGACTTTGAGCGGAGGGGGGGGGGGGATAGATTAAAGTGCAGTTCCAACACATCGAATTTACGTTAATTTATTAATTCTTATGAGCAACTACGACAAAAGAGAAAGTGCTAACGATGATAGCACAATTACAACAATTTACCCCAAAGACAGCAGTTACCTATCCTTTTTTTTATTAATAGTTCCCATATTCGGCTCTAGTTGCTTATTACCTATTTTTTTTATAATATATGGACCTGGTATCCATGATGGGAGCGTTGTATTTATGCTATTCCTGTCAGCCTTTGTACTTTTGACTCTAATAAATGCTTACAGGACTTTATTCTTTACAAAAGTTCAATACCATGAAACATTCATCCAGTTTAAGGGATTTACACATACGTTATTTCCTCATAAAAACATAACTAACATAAATTATTCAGATATTGTAGAAGCCTATACATTTAAAGAGTCAGTACGTTTATCTACAATATTTTGGTTATTGATAAAAAAAATAGATGGAACGACAATTAAATTTCACATTTCAATCTTTAACCGCAACGAGGTTTTGATACTGCTACATCAGCATATGGTCAATCAATTGAGCAATAATCCCGTTAATGAACTCCACACGTTCTCCATCAACATTGAAAACGAACCAAAAACGTTTTGGACAGGGCGATACAGGAAATTGGATATTTATATTAACAATACAGACAAACTTAATATAGTAACAAGCAACATCACCTTGCACATACATCTTGGAGATATTATGACACTAATAGGAAATAATCGCGCCCATATATTCCGAATACAAGACTACCCACGCGCCACCTATAAAATCCAAGAAACATAACCACCCAGAAGTTACTCTCGTTGACCTTCGGTCTTCCTCCTCCGCACCTCGACTATTCAAACAAACCGGATTGCTTTCTGTTTGTTGTATGTTCGGATTTACCCAAATAAATTTGACCTGACGGTTTTAAAAACTCACACTCGGCAATGTAGGGACGCTGCGTGCAGCGTCCGTTTTGTTTGTCGTTCTCGGACGCTGCACGCAGCGTCCCTACCATGTTTCTGCTCTCGTTTTGTCTTGTACTGAAATAGGTTGACTCCCAGATAGCCTTAAATGTTAAATTATCCAATTCATTTAAGAATTATGGGAAAACAAAAATTCAGCCGCTCATTGAAGCGCAGTATTTGCATCGAGTACTCCGGGGTGTTGTTTGTGATAAGATTGCTTTATTCCAATTCTTTTAAGATGTTTATAGCATCCTCTTGTCCCTGCTCGGCTGCTTTGCGCCACCATTCCAGGCCCTCCTCTTCGCAGCCATCACACACATTGTACAGGAAGTATCCAATTTCATACTGTGCATCTGCATGTCCCTGCTCGGCCGCTTTCATGTACCATTCAGCTGCAGCTTCTCCATCTTCGTCCACTCCCCAGCCATTCTCGTAGCACCCGGCAAGTTTATATTGTGCATCAGCATGTCCTTGCTCGGCAGCTTTCAAGTACCACTTGGCAGCCTCCTCATTGTCCTCATCCTTGCCGTTGCGACCATAGTAGTAATCTTCGGCAGTGCGGTAATAGGTTTCAGCGTCATCACATTATTCATCTCTGAAGATGAAGTCGTCATCTTCAGACTTATCAAGTGACACGATGTCTCCTGAACTTGTAACGCGAGCCGCCATTTCCTCAATCTTAGCGCCACACTCTGGGCAGAACTTGCTCTCCGTCTCAACCTTGCAGTTGGGACACATCTTCACCATTTTCTCTACCACCTCCACGGTCTTCGTTCCACACTCTGGGCAGAACTTGCCGTCAAATTCCTGTTTACAATTTGGACAATACATGATTCGGGTTAGCGATTGCCTCTACATCGCGAGGTTTTATTTAGTATTTTTCCTTTTCTAATCCGCAAATATAGTAAATTCCCAAACAAAATTCAAAGTTATATCCATAGGTCAATTGTTACGTTTTTCATTTCACCTCAAGTATTTTAGTGTAAATTACATAGTTTTTCAGCGTAAAGTTAGCAAATAGACTGCAGATTACCAAGATTTCATCTGGTTCTTTTTGGTCCTTTTTAGTTCATTATAGTTGCAAACTGACCATCCCCCCTATCTTCTTGGTTTACTATGCCTTACAAATCTGTACTCAATTCTTGTCAACGCCAGCATCATTGTATCAGTATGTCAAAGAACGCTTTCCCTCCCTCTCTACCACCGCACATCCACAATGCAAAGATACGACATCTCCAGGGCGTTGTGAGAAATGGTGAGAAATAGCGTTTGCTCGGTGTCAGCCGCTCATCTTTCCTCCCCCTGTAGGGGGGGGGGAGGGGGCTGCATTGCGCCCTCGTGAGGCGCTGGCGGATGGAATACGAGGCGTGAGACTTCGTTTCGTGAGGCGCAGGGTGAGCGTTGGTGGGGCATGGGGGGCGTGGGGGGCACCATCTTCTGCGATGATTCCTGCTCTTGCCCTGCAACAGCCCTGGCGGGGTATTGCGCTAAGTCAGAAAGAGATGACCTTCACATTGTAGCGGTTAGATGTGAAGGGTAAACGGTAAACAGTAAACAGTAAACAGTTTGGTTTTACGCCTACTCACCCATCCTTGCCCATCGCTCACCATCCTGCCAAGTGATACACTACTAAATATACTTTATTATATATATATATAATAAAATTTTCTTTACCCCTTTCGGGTGCTGTAATAAACTGGCACAAATTCTAACTGTTTACTGTTTACCGTTTACCCCTGTTAAACTGTTAATCTGTTAACGAAGAAAACATTGGCGTAAAGATATTTTGCCACCTCACGAGCAACCAAAAACACAGGCGACAAAATGCACAGGCAATGGATTTGCAGAAAATGAAGGCAAACCCGTTGGTCAACTGCCGTAACAGCAAACATCGTTTTAATCACTGATATTCAACGCATTAACACCTCTTTGTAAGTAAGAAGGGATGCGCAATCGCTCTGCCGTTCTGATTTGTCACATCGCCCGCGAAATGTTGTCACGACGTCTTGCGCCTCGCAATACGAACACAACGTCGTCGCCTCACGAGGAACAGGAACGAGCAACACGAGGACCCGACCCTCAACACCCCCAGCAAATCAGTGTAATGATTTATTACCACACAGCGCATACCTGCCCCACCCCTTTTCTTACACGCCATGCCATTCAGGCAAACATTTCTCTTGGTTGCAAGTTGCAAAATAATCCGTGAACATCTGTCGCATCTGTGTCAGTGGGCATTTCCAAGTTACTCACGCTCGGATTTACTCAAATAAATTTGACCTAACGGTCTTAGAAACTCACACTCGGCAATGTAGGGACGCTGCGGCAGCGTCCGTTTTGTTTGTCGTTCTCGGACGCTGCACGCAGCGTCCCTACCATGTTTCTGCTCTCGTTTAGTCATTTCTTTGGCATTTCGCCCGCTTATTCGTAACTCTGAAACTACGTTTCCAAGTTACTTTCGCTCGGAAGTAAAAATAAAACGGATTTTATTTTGTACTTCTCTCACTTAATCGTAACTTTACCGCCCGAAATAAGAACATACTATAATATAATGGCTACTATCGAAACACAGGAGGCTCCCGTAAAGAGCCTTAACTTTATCGAGAAACAAATAGTGGAGGACCTGGCAGAGGGCAAGAACGGAGGACGCTTGCAGACGCGTTTCCCACCCGAACCCAACGGTTACCTGCACATAGGTCATGCCAAGGCCATTGCCATGGACTTCGGCGTGGCAGAGAAGTTCGGCGGTGTCTGCAACCTGCGCATGGACGACACCAACCCACAGAAGGAGGACATGGAGTACGTTCGTGCCATAGAGCGCGACATACAGTGGCTCGGATACCAGTGGGGCAAGGTGTGCTATGCCAGCGACTACTTCCAGGACCTTTGGGACTTTGCCGAATGGTGCATCCTGACGGGCAAGGCCTACGTTGACGAACAGACCTCCGAGGAGATTGCGGCACAGAAAGGCACTCCCACCGAACCGGGTCAGAACAGCCCCTACCGCGACCGTCCTGCCGAGGAAAGCCTCGCACTTTTCCGCGAGATGAACTCGGGCAACGTAGAACCTGGCAAGATGATCCTGCGTGCCAAGATAGACATGGCAAGTCCCAACATGCACTTCCGCGACCCCATCATGTACCGCGTGCTGAACATGCCTCACTGGCGCACGGGCAGCAAGTGGAACGCATATCCCATGTACGACTTCACACACGGACAGAGCGACTATCTGGAGGGCGTGACACACTCCATCTGCACACTGGAGTTCGTGCCTCACCGCGACCTCTACGACCTGTTCGTCACCTGGATTAAGGAATGGAAAGGCGACGAGGGCGACATAGAGGACAACCGCCCCCGCCAGTTCGAGTTCAACAAACTGAACCTGAACTACACCCTCATGTCCAAGCGCAACCTGCTCATCCTCACCAAGGAGGGAGTGGTAAACGGTTGGGACGACCCCCGCATGCCCACCATCTGCGGCATACGCCGCCGTGGCTACAGCCCCCAGGCCATCCTGAAGTTCATTGACAAGATAGGCTACACCACCTTCGATGCGCTGAACGACATCAAACTGATGGAGGCCGCCTGCCGCGAGGACCTCAACAGCCGTGCTCTGCGCGTTAGCGCCGTGGTAGACCCCGTGCGCCTTGTCATCGACAACTATCCCGAAGGACAGGTGGAGGAGATGCAGGCCATCAACAACCCCGAGGACGAGAACTCAGGCACACACATCATACGCTTCTCTCGCGAACTCTACATCGAACGCGAGGACTTCATGGAGGACGGTGGCAAGAAGTTCATGCGCCTGGGCCCCGGCAAGGAGGTGCGCCTGAAGAACGCCTACATCATCAAGTGCGACGAAGATCCCACCAAGTGCATAGAGAAGGATGCCGAGGGCAACATCACATGCATACACGCCACCTACGACCCCGACAGCCGTAGCGGCATGCCCGGAGCCGACCGCAAGATCAAGGGCAAGACCCTGCACTGGGTAAGCCAGGCACACAGCATCCCCTGCGAGGTGCGCGACTACAGTTGCCTGTGGACATGCGAGAACCCCCGCGATGCCATAAAGCAGTACGAAAAGGAGAACGGCGTGCGCGGCATAGACGCCATGCGCCCCTTCCTCAACCCCGACTCGCTGCGCATCAACAAGAACGCCTTCATCGAGGAGTGGGCCGCCACCCTGCCCCACCTTTCATACCTGCAGTTCCAGCGCATCGGTTACTACAACGTAGACACCGACTCCACACCGGAGCACCCCGTCTTCAACAAGACCGTAGGACTGAGGGACACTAAGTAAGAAGCCCCCTAAGGACCCTAAGGACCCTAAGGACCCTAAAGACCCTAAAACCCCATGCAGCAGGAAGAAGACGACTATTTCCAGTCGGATGAGTTTCTGGACATACTCGGCCGCTACGAACAGGCCATGTCCTCGGGGCGTACGCCCTACATGGACAGCGACGAACTCGTGGACGTAGCCGACTATTACATGTCCCAGGGCAAGCACCAGGAAGCCAAGAAGGCCACGGAACTTGCCCTGGACCTGCATCCCGATGCCGAAGACCCCGTAACGATGATGGCCGACATCATGTTCGAGACGCATCAGTGGCAGGACTCCATCCTGTGGCTCAACCGCGTGCTGGACAACGACCCCTTCGACGTGCAGGCATGGCTGAACCTTGCCGATGCCCAACTACAATGCGAACAGTTTGCCGAGGCGCTGGACAGTGCCGAATACACACTGGCCATACAGCCCGACAACGGCCAGGCACTCCTGCAAAAGGCATACGCCATGTCCCGTCAGGAACGGTGTCAGGAAGCCAGCGAAGTCTTCGACCAGTATCTTGCCAGATTTCCAGACGATGATGTGGCATTGTACTATGCGGCATTCAACCTAAGCGTGCTGGAAAGATTTGAAGAAGCCAACGACATGCTCATCCGTGCCGAGGAGATAAGCGACGGCCTAAGTCCCGAACACCTGAACATCTGCCTGCAACGCTCCTACACCGAAGCACGCATAGGACACCTGCAAGAGGCACTGGATGCTCTGGAACGCTCCAAGAACTACCAGGACCCTGATGCCGAAGGTGACTACAACCTCCTCTATGCACATGTCCACCTGCTGTTCCAACAAAAGGAGAAGGCTATAGAATACTTTTCCAAATCCCTGTCTTCATCAAAGGATCCCATAAACACCATGCGCAACATAGCACAGGTATTCATGGACTGTCAGGAATACACCTCTGCCATCGGCATTCTGAACGAGATTGAAGAACTCATCAACCAGCAGGACTATGAAAACATGAAAGCGGACGTCATCAGGGCCATCTGTCCCGCACAAGCATTCTGCTACTACCAGACAGGACACAAGGCAGAATTCATGCATTACCTACAGATGTCCATAATGCTTAACCCCCAAGACACGCAGTTCTTCTTCCGCAATGTCTTTCCCAAGGGCGCAAGGCCAGAGGATTACCCCTACTATGCCGATAGGTTGGAGTAAGTTTTTTACACCTTACTTATAATATATATATATGGGGATATGCAACAAAAAAACATATCCCCATAATAATATACACTCTAACATAAGACCAGGGTGAAAGCACAAATAAACCCAAATCGGCCAATAGACTGTTACGCGCTATTGGCCGATTTGGGTTAAAAGACTTTCATTCTATCTATTAAAAGACCAGTTTCCTTCCATCCATTATATACATGCCGCCCTTGGCAGGCTTGCGCACACGGCGTCCGCTCAAGTCAAAGATGGGAGCCTGCTCCTGCACACCGTTCATGACATCCAGTATGCCCGTAGCATTGTCATCCTCGCCCCTGACACTGATTCTTATGCGCGACAAGGCATCGTTCTCCACCTCCAGAGGCGAACCCTCCCTGCTGCTGATAGTCAGATAGAAGCGGAAGGGCTTGAGAGCCGAAGTTTCCGAAATCTTCTGCCAGCATCCGCTGGTGGTAATGACCAGGCTTTCTTCCAGTTCCTCGGGCATCATCGTGCTGTATGTGCCGGTAATCTCGTATCGTGCATATACAGATGAGCAGTCGAGCGTGGTAATTTTAGAAGCATACAGCATTACATTCTCCTGCATAAGGTTCATTGTCATTGCATACTCATGCTTGGCCTTTATCAGATACGGATGGTTGGCCTTCAGCGTACCCTGCTTTACCTTTATCACCTCCATACGGATGTCGTCTATCTGTCCGTTGTCGTCGTTGTCGTAGGAGTTCATGCCATTGATGTATGCCACGTCGTAGTCGTCGGACAGGAGGGAATACGGTATCTTGAAAGGCACGTACAGGCAGTTCCAGTGCAGGTTGGGCAGAGTGCGGCGGTACTGCAATGTGGTGCATTGCTGGTCCGATGCTTTGTAGTATGTATCCACGGAACCATCCTCTATGCAGACATCCTCCGCGAACTCGTCCTCAAGGACAACGGCATCGTATATCTGCCACACGTTGTTGCCCGTCATGACACCGGTAACCTCACCGCTTTCCCAGGGTACCAAGGTTTGCCCTGCTCCATTGTTGTCCACCCTGCCCTCCATGTCATAGACGTTCCAGCCGAAGCGTCCGCGCTCGTTACCGTCTATAAGGTAGAAGTTGAAATACGTTGCCTCGCTTTCCAGGTCCGTGGTAGTAAAATCATAACTAAGGAACTTCAACCAGTTGCCTGTAGCAAACTGCACCTTAAAGGCATCGGGCACACCCTCTACCTGTACAAAACGGACAAGAAGACTGTTGCAATCGTATTCATGGAGCCCATTGCCCTTTACGGAATCTATCAATGCGGTTTCAGACATCAGCACATCTTTTCCAATACCTTTGTCCTGTACAAAACCGCCCACGGCACTTACCTCTTCTCCGGGGTCGGAGAAATCAACTGCCGTATTATTGGGGATTCGGCTGTTGTGCACGAAATACCACGTACCGGGAACCATAGAGGCCTGTGCCGTACCTATCTTTATATATTTATTGCTGACTACCACGTCGGACTCTACGTCCTCCACTATGATGCCAAAGTATTGGCCCCAACCGGTGGCAATGTATCTGTTCTTTGTTCCGGCAATAACATGCAGGACAGCATCAGACGGGATATTGGCAAAGCAATCGTCCCCAATTACAACATTCACAGACTTTGACGTTGCCTCAGCAAGTGCATGGCACTCCATGAAAGCCTCTGAACCTATGCTGCTCAAGGTGAAAGGGAAGGCAACGGACGAGAGGGAAGTACATGCATAGAAAGCCTTGTTGCCTATGCTGGTCAAACCCTCCGGCAAGGTTACGGAAGTAAGTGAAGAACTACCCTCGAACGCTACATCGCCAATGGCAACCACAGAGAACGTAACACCGCAGAAACTTACCGTCTCGGGGAGCACAACCTCGTCCGGTGTGTTGTCGTAAGCAAGACCATACACCTCTACCGTCGACTCAGACAGGATGCGATAACGGATACCACTGCGTATGAATATGTTTGTCGTTATCTCATCGCTATCCGGAGTGTCGGAAGATTGCATGCTGTTGTAGATGAAGTTTGCACGTCTGGCAAGCCACTGCTTGCTACGCTCGGCCATAGAGAAATAATCCGTACTGTTCGTCTCCCAGATATCGGCGTCATTGTTATGCTCTATGCTGTACTGGGCAAACTCGGTGTAGTCGTCTATGTACTCCATCAACTCCTGCAAACGGTCTTCCTCCATGAACTTGTTCCATTCATTCAGATATGCCTTGCGTCCGGCCTCACTTTTGCGCAGGGCATTGTAGAAGCGGTAACCCGCCTTGTTGCTCCCCGCAGCCCTGCTGAAGAGATCCTCCTCAGCACCTGCGATAAAGTATGTGTAATCGTCTTCATAGCCGAATGCCCAGTCAAAGTCCCATGCAGGGCCGAACTTCCACTTCTCGCCCTCGGCAGGGTTCTCGTTGAACAGGTAGCAGCTCTTGGGATGGTGTGTCTCCACATTGCGTACAAGGTCGTTCACCAGCCAGAACTTAGCCCATGTCTCCATATCCACATGCTGTGAGATGTCGCCACCCTGCTTCAGCGTGGAGGTCATCTCGTTTACGGAGGCCACTATGTCTTCGTATGTAACGACACGCTCTTCGTCCTCTTCCGAGAAATCCGGGTCCTTGATGTTAACAGGCAGATTATAGGCATCGTCCCTGAACTTGAAGGTCTCGTCGTAGTAGTCGTCCAATTCCAGCAGACAACCCGTTGCCTCGTCTATGGCCACGCTATTGTCGGCAATGCCAATCTTCTCCGTAAAGCAATAGGAACCGCGGTAATGTCCGTTGATGTAGACGTCCACGGGAATCATGTGGCACAGAGCCTCGGCATCCACCATTGCGGCAACCTTCTGCGCAATGGAGTTGGAGGTCATGGAACCGTTCTGTTTGTTAGCAATGAACACCCACTGGCGGTCTTCCGTCAGATTGAAGGGAGCCTGCTTGTTCTTCTTGGGGAACTTTATGCGGAAGGGGTTCTTGCTTCTGTAACTCCAACTCCAGGACGAGTTTCCTCGTCCACGTATCTCACACCCTTCCACCTTCTCTATGTCAGGCCATATACCGGCACCATCCAGTTGGAATGTACAATTTTCTATCCATTCTTCCTTTGTATTTGTCCCGTCGGGCAATATCATTCCAATCCAATGGTCACTATCCCATTTGGTGGTATCTTCGCCAAAGGTCAGATATACGGTAGGAATCTTGTACTCGCCGGTTGCATGATCCGTAAGATACGTAACATCCACCTTGCATGGGCGGCCCAAAGGTTTGAACTCACCTATTTGGACATCGTTTACAACATAGATGTAATGATTGTCCTGTGCAAGGGTGAATACCATGGGAGAAGTGAATCGGAAATAGTTTTTACCGCTCACTACCCGCCCACCTTCTAAATACAAGTCAGAAGCCTCGCTGGTTACGAAACTCGGACGCAGGCGCTTGCCAATGACTGGCACATCTGCCCTCACCACAATTGTATCGCCCTCTTCCGTAATGGTAGCCAAGACATCCTTGTAGACCTGATCGTTATCTTCATGCGTGAATCCGAAAGATGTCAACTCCGCCTCTGTGCCACCGTATTGGTTTCCAACAGAAACCACGTCGGAGATGTTGTACCACAATTCCCCTCCACCCTGAAGTCTCAGTATCGTCACATCGCCAGACATGCTTTCACTTAGGATATACTTCTCAGGTATGGCATAGACGCGGTCAGCGGTCAGGTTGATGTAACGGATGGCATCCGCAGGTTCTTCCGCTTCCTCACCGGGAAGGGCAACAAGTTCATGTTTTATCCCACCACTCATTACCTCTACCGCCATCATCGGCAGGGACAGGAGCACCGCCAGGGATAGGAGCAGTACCCGCAAGGAATTGTGTAGATGTCTTTCCATATTATAATTTATTTATTTTGCACGCACAATTCCCAAAAGAAATCACTAAGTACCAGAAACGGATTTGGGAATCTGCCACAAATATACGACAAAAAAGCGAAAGATAACAGATCGGGAGAAGAAATGTGCAATCGGGATTGTCCTGGCACATCATAATGAAATCAGGAAAAGACACGCATTCTATAGACAGAAAACGCTCTCCCCGATGGCACGTCCTTGCCCTCGGGAGGACACGCACCTGTCCTCGGGAGGGTTAGGCCTTGTCCTCGGGAGGACAAAGTCATGCCTTCACGATTACAAAACAGTTATTTTGGCGAACCGCAGAAGCAGTTGCTTGGTACCGGCATTATCAAAACTTACCGTAGCCTTTGTGTCCACTCCGCTGCCCTCGATGGCAGTAACAGTGCCTGTGCCGAAACGTTCGTGACGTATGCGTGTGCCAACGGCAACCGATGCCGGGATGCCTGCAGAAGAGGCCGTCTGCCGTGACTCTGTGCTCCTTACCGGAGACACACGTACAAAACGACGGGCGTCCAAACCCGTAGGAACGTTTCTGACCGGTGAACTGCCGGTGGCAATGCCACCTGTACCGCCCTTGACACGGATGAAACGAGGGTCTATCTCGCGAAGGAAGCGCGAGGGTTCGCAGAATTCCGTCTTGCCGTAGCGGAAACGGCTTTTGGCATTGGTTATTACAAGATACTCCTCGGCACGTGTTATGGCCACATAGAACAGGCGGCGCTCCTCCTCCACCCCCCTGACGCTGTCCATGCTCATCTGCGAGGGGAAAAGGTTTTCCTCCATACCTACGACAAAGACCACCTTGAATTCCAGGCCCTTGGCAGAGTGTACGGTCATCAGCGTTAATTTGTCCTCACTCTGAGAATCGCTCTCATCCACATCGCTAAGCAGGGACACCTCCTGAAGATAATCCGTAAGCATGTAGTCCTGCCCCTGTTCCTTGTGCTCCTGTACGAATGCGGCTATACCATCCATGAGTTCCTGAAGGTTCTCCTGACGGGCGATATCCTCGGGTTCGCGGCCTCTGTTCACCTCGGCCTGAATACCGCTTTGCCGGACGATGTCCAAAACAAGTGCGTGTGCATCGTCTTGGGATTGACGTTCGTGGAAGTCCGCCATCATCTGCACGAAGGCCTGCAATTTGCCTCGCGTCCCCGCGTTGACATCGGGCAAGAGGTGCGGTTTGCACAGTATTTCCCACGGCGATGCGCTGTTGGCGGCAGCGCTGCGGAACACCTTGTCCAGTGTTGTCTGTCCAATGCCTCGCGCAGGATAGTTGATGATACGCCGCATGGCCTCCTCGTCGTGGAGGTTGACGGCAAGGCGCAGATATGCAATGACGTCCTTTATCTCCTTGCGCTGGTAGAAAGATGTGCCCCCGTACACCCTGTAGGGAATGGAGGCCTTGCGCATCACCTCTTCGAAAGCGCGGCTTTGCGCATTGGTCCTGTAGAGGACGGCCATTCTGCTGTATGGAATCTGTTCGTTGCGCCGGAATTCCCTGACGCATTTCATTACGGCATTGGCCTCGTCTATGTCGCTATATGTTTGAAGCAGGCTGATGGGTTCTCCCATATCCCTGCGCGAGTACACATCCTTGTGTATCTGCCCACGGTTGTGTCCTATCAGGGAGTTGGCGGCAGAAACGATGGTCTGCGTGGAACGGTAGTTCTGTTCCAGTTTGAACAAGCGGCTTCCCTTGTACTGCTCCTGGAAGCGCAGGATGTTGTCGATGTTGGCCCCACGGAAGGAATATATGCTCTGTGCATCATCGCCCACTACACAAACACGCTGGCGGTGCTGTGTCAGCAACCACACGATAAGATGCTGGGCATAGTTGGTATCCTGATACTCGTCCACGAGGACAAAGTGGAAGCGGTCCTCCCATTTCTGCACTATGTCGGGATGTTCTCTGAACAGTATCCACGTGTAAAGCAGGAGGTCATCGAAATCCATAACATTGGACTGGCGGCAGCGCTGCCAGTACTGCATGTATATCTGTCCTATGGCAGGCATCTTGGCGTGCATGTCGGCCTCGAAGTTCTGTCTGTCCGCCATGTATGCCGACGGCAGTATCAGGCGGTTCTTGGCCATGCTGATGCGCGAGGCGACACTGCCCGGCTTGTAGGTCTTGTCGTCCAGTTGCATGTCCTTGAGGATACTTTTTATAAGGCTCTTGCTGTCCGAAGCATCATATATGGTAAAGTCCTTGCTGAAACCGAGGTGCTCGCTTTCGTGGCGCAGGATACGCGAGAAGATGCTGTGAAAGGTGCCCATCCACAGGCGCGAGGCAGTCTCCTCGCCCACCATCCGGCCTATACGCTGGCGCATCTCCCTGGCAGCCTTGTTGGTAAAGGTGAGTGCCAGAATGTTCCAGGGCTGCATGCCCGTCTGCAGGAGATAGGCTATCTTGTATGTCAGCACACGGGTCTTGCCGGAACCTGCGCCGGCTATTACCAGCGAAGGGGCATCACAGCACAGTACGGCCTCGCGCTGGCTTTCGTTGAGTTCTTCCATTGACATCTTCATTCTTCGGTATGGTTGACAATATACCTTATATATATATAAAGAAGGACACCATCATGGCCAGCAGTATGGCCCAGGGCCAACGCACTATGCCATAGGTGAGGAGTTCCAGCACATCGCGTCTGGAATGCAGCGTACCGGCGACAATGCCGAAAACAAGACTGACCATGATGCACTCTATGCACAGGCTCTGGAACAGTCCGTGACTCCAGGGAGACGGGAACACCTTGCCCGTGGCACCCAGAAGGGGACTGCTGGGAATGAGTGCCGACAAGAGAAGCAGGACATTGGAAATTACGGCAACCACTATTGCCGCAACCAGGCCGTCCCAGTCGCGCACCGTCAGCAACCTGCTGCGAATGACACTGCCGGCTGCCACGATGAACAGTATGGTGTACACCAGGAGTTCGGATGCGGCACGCTCCGTGCCGTGAAGCCACAAATACCTTAACAATTCGTCCATGTACAGTAGTCTATGTAGTCCCTGTCAGCAAGAAGCGCTACTCCTCGTCCGGTCTGAGATTTTCCAATTCTATGATATGCAACTGCAAGGCTCTCGTTACAAGGCGCGTGGCATTAACGCCGGTACGCTCGCTACCCGGAAACAGGCGGTTAACGAGGTCCACCTGACGCTTCTCCAGACTCTTCGCGCCGAAAGGCATACCCTTCAGATTGGCAATCATATCCTTAGTGTAGCCCAATGCCAGATGACGCAGGTAGCGCTCGTCGTATTCGTCTATCTCGTAATCAATGAGGGCGTCGCTCTGCTGCACTTCGGTCAGCACACTCTTGCGGAAGCGTGCCAGTATCTTCTCCAGTATGGGTTCGTTGAAGACGAGACGGCGGCCGTGCATGACAAGTTGCACGTCATCACGCTGAAGCAAGTTCCCCGTCTTCAGTATTATTCCGTCCGCCCCGGCCGAAAGGGCCTCTATCCACAGGCGCTCGTTCAGTATCTCACCGGTGAAGATGAGTATCTTCAGACTGCTGTACCTGTCCCTCAACTGGCGGCAGATGTCTATGCCCACCGTGGTACTGCCTCCCAGACCGAGGTCCAGCAATATCATGTCGGGCACACCCTGGCGCATGAGTTTCCACAACTCCGCCTCGTTCTGGGCAGTACCTATGATTGTGGCCTCGGGAATTTCGCTCCTGAATATATGCTCGGTCCCCTTCAGTTCCAACTGAACGTCTTCGACGATAATAACCTTGAATTCTTCCATAGTGTTATGATGATTTCATTGTTTTCCACATATAGCCTCAATCCCGGAAAACCACAGGCGGCATCATGCATTCGTATGATTTCACGAGCGACAAAGGCATCAAGATTGCCGGCTTCCGGAGTGAAGAGGTTGTCGGCAATCTCGCCACCGACAACCTTTATCCTTATCTCCTGTATGTTTCCATGCTCGGAAACGGAGACGGAAACAGGAGCATTGGATATGGCGGACATTACCCTACGCTTCAACTCGGCCAGCACGCTCCCGTCCATAGCCAGCCTGTTCTGCGTCTGCCGGCGTGCCTGCTCAAGCAGGATGGTGAGGACATCGTTGTAGTAGTGAACCAATTGGAACAAGGTTTCCTTGTCTGACTCCTTGTCCAATGCCATCTGCCGTATGCGCGCAGGATAGTACATCGTTTCGTGCTTGATGGCAGACAGGCAGTTGTCCAGTATCCTGTTCTGGATATGTACACGGTCCAATTCATACTGCACACGGTTCAGCGTCTCCAACTGCCGGATATACGTATCCTTCTGGTGCAGGACCTCATTTCTGCGCCTGCGCGAGCGTCTTGCCACAAGCACAAGGAAGAATACTGAACACAGCAACAAAAGGAGTGAGAAGAACATGGACCACGTGATTTCCGTCTTGACCGTGTGCAGACGCTGTGCATAGGCAGGGAGGTTGGGGTCTGCGGTTATACGTCTGTACAGGCGCAGGCTCTGTATGTTGTGCCTTTTGTAATCGTCCCACAGGCACAATCCCTGGGAGGCTATTGCCATTTGGTTCTCAATCTGCATCCTCAGATAGAGACTGTCCGCGGGCACCGCCTGCAATGCCATACGCCCATATTCCCGTGCCTGGGTGTAATCGGCATTGGCATTGGCTTCCGTCAGTTTTTCGTAATGCAACACTGCAGCTTCGTAACCACTGCCGGCAAAGGCCCCTGCACCAAAGAGCAAGAAAAACAGCACAGACAATACCCGGGGAAGCCTGAACCAGAAGCGGCTGCCCTTTCCCTCGGTACTTTCCACACCGAAATCACAGCATTGGAAACGGTTGGAGAGTTTCTTCATCTGACCGATGATACCCTTGCAATTCATCAAACCGAAACCGAATCCACCGCCTTCTCCGGGGGACAGTGTATTCTCGTCGGCAGACGGCGCTATCCTGAATACCTTGCTGTTATTTATCTTATCCACATTCTCCGGACTAATACCGATACCGGTGTCCCTTACGGAAATCTCCACAGCGGTGTCGTCTGCCTGTACGCATATGCTGACAGTCCCTCCGGATGGGGTGAACTTGCGGGCATTGTCGCAGAGGGTGTTTATCATAAAGAGGGTCAGGGCACGATCGGCCTTCACACTCACATCTCCGACAGAAGGAACTTCAAAGGAAAGACCCTTTTGCCGGTATGTACTTCTGTTCCTTGCGATGGTGTCCAATAATGGTTGCAATGAAAAAGTGGATATGTTCATCGCCACCTTGCCGGGCCTGACCTGAATCCATTCCGTAAGGATGTCGTTCATACGCAGTATCTCGGCAGACAGTTCCGCCACGTATTCCATATCGTCCGTATTAAGCATACGGTTGATGTACGGAACAACGTTCTCCACAAGACTGACCTTGGCACGACGTTCTATATTGGAGAGTTTCTCGCGGGCCAACTCCATCTCGCGTGCACATGTCTCGTCCTTTGCCAACTGGAGGGTCTCTTCCGCCTCCCGGTCCTGTTTCATGCCATGCCTACGGACCTTGGCATGCAGCATGCGAAAAACAACAAGGACTATAAAGACAAGGATTACAATAACGGCCAGATTTATATAAAGCCGGTAACTGTATTGCTGGAGTTCTTCGGCACGCGCCTCCTCTTCCCGGTCCTGACGCATGGTCTCGAGAAGCGACAGGTAGCGGCTGCGGAACTCCATGGCAGCGCGATGGTTGCCTAAAGCGCTGTAGGTCAGGGACAGACGTTCGAAAATGGCTATCTCCCAGTACGGTACGCGTTTGTCATCAAGAGCATGCTGCTCGGAAACTATCTGCAGAGCATCCTGCAAATGTACAAGTGCCTCACCGTATCTGTGCTGCCGGAACAATATCTCAGCAATGGTGCGCTGTGCATTGGCGGTCTGGAAACGGTCCTTGTACTGGCGGAAGAGTTCAAAAGAACGGGTGGCCAGTGTCAAAGGCAGTGAATCTGCACAGAACTTTTCCCCATTATGAGAATACAGGCCACAGATGAAGTCTATACCCGCCCCATGGTTCTCCACCAGTATCCTCTTTTGTTCCGGTTTCTCCAGCAGAGTGGCCAGAGCCTGAAGACAATTTGCCTGAAAATACTTGTCCTTGCGACGTATGGCAACGGTCAGGGCATGGGTCAGGTAGTCAAACTCTCTCAGCGCCACAGTGACACTGTCCCCTGCAAGCATGCCTCCGGCACCCAACATGTACATGTAATTGCACCACTGGGCAGTGTCAAGAGGCAGCATCATATCCGGTTCAATGCACTTCAACTCGGCACGGGAAGCAGAATCCTGTTGGGAATAGAAGTAATACGTGGAGGCTATAATATGCATCTCAGTGCGTGCATACAACAGCATTTCGTTCAAATGCCCTGACAGAAGATGCTTCTCCTCGTCAACTCTTCTCAGTCTCCTTTCAGCACTATGCCATGCACGGTAGAAGGTACGAAGTTCCCCGGTTCGCTGGGTGATCTTCATACGCAGGACATCGGCACACAGCAGTTCCACCTGATTGTTGGTAATGGAATCTATCCTGTCGAGTTCTGCCATGGCCCGGGTGAAACGCATCTGCTGATACAGGACAAACGCCTTGTGACATATGGCTTCTGCCCTACCGTCAGGATACCCGTCGCTCAGGCGGTAAGCCTTGTCTGCATAATACAGCGAGGAATCGGCATCGATATAACGAAGAACATACGCCCGGCGATTGAACTCGTCGGGCAAGGCGGAATCGTATCGCGTACAGGATACCAACACGACAGCCAAAACAAGCAGAAACAGCATTCTTCTGTACATATCCCTCCAAGTCTTAGTGTCAAGGGTTGGCAAGATGCTTATCCATGGTGTCCGTGGATGCAGGTGCGGCCTCAACCGGTGCCGTATCCGAAGACTCCTGGGGATGCTGGTTCCCCGAGTGTTTCTCCAGCAGTTTGTCAATCTCCTCAAACTTCCTGCCCATGTTCAAGTTAAGGTATATCCTATACAAAGGACCGCCCCATCTCTGCCAATCATCCGGAGACAATTCGCGCACCCTTTCCATCGGTTCCAGCGCATGGCGGTAAAGAATCTTGCGCTTTAGCGGGTTGTCCTCATTCAGGGTCATGTTCAACAAAGATATACCTTTATTATATAGGGCATCGATATTGTCCGGTTCACGCTTAAGGCATTCATCGCTCATGGCAACGCATTTCTCGTAATCTCCCTGTGCCAGGGCAAACATGCTCATGGCAAACCAATACACGGCACGGTCACCATCCGTCCTTACCAATGAATCCGTTACTGCCAGTCCGCGTTCTATCTGGCCGTGACGCATATAGTAGTCCATCAGGTTCAGGAAAAAATAGTTGTACCCGGGATAGCGGTCTACGCCCTCTTCCAGTACCTCCACCCATCGGGAACTGTCTCCGATGTGGACATAGGACCTGGCCTTGTATTCTGCGAGTGCCGGTTGCAATGATTCTGGCGTATGTGCAATCGCCGTATCGACATATTCCAAAACATGATACGGTTTGTTCTCGTTCATTCCACACACCGTGGCCCAATATGCCACGCGGCCCACCACAGAGTCCATGTCGGTGGCACTCGTTTTCAAGAACATGTCAAAATAGGAATATGCCTCGGACCATTTGGACATGCGCAACATGTACTTGCCTCCTCCCAAAAGGTTTTCGCGATGCAGCGCTCTCAGTTTCCGGTTCTTGTTTTCAAACTTCCCCCTCTCATCCAAAGAATCGCTTTTCAGCGTATGTCTGTATATGCTGAGGATTGTGTTATATAGTTTTGTGGTATCTAAATTCTGTTTCAGGTAGGCCTTCATGTTAAGGCCGTCATTCAGGCTCTGTTGCAACAGGGCACAAAGATGATAGCCCTCAGCCTTGATTTTGTCGGTGACGGTGGGCAGGGCCATGCTGTCAAGAAGTATACGTTCGATGTCCTCCTGACCGGAACCTGACTTGATAGATGACTGTGCTTCCCTGAACCTTCTCTTCATCGTCACCTTCTTCTGTGCATGAAGTTCCGGCAGAGAGAAACCTATAAAAATAAGAATAAATACAAATCGAAGCATGCTTGGTTCAACGAATATGGCTACCACAACGTCCTACCGTCATGGTAGCCATATCAATTATAAAGTATGGTCTTTGACAGAACCCATTATTCTGTATACGCATCCATTTCGGCGGCTTTCTCCTTCTCTCCGATGTTATTGTAAATGACCTTCAAAGGGCTGGCCCACTTGTCTGACTCGGTGGGAGCCATTTCACGGTATCTCTCGAAATAGGGAGCGGCCTTGGCAAAAAGGCCCTTCACCTCAGCCTCGGCGGCATTGATGGCAGCCTGGGACTTCATCTTCTTGCCACTAATTTCACGTGCCTTCTCCAGAGCATTCTGGTAATAGCAGTATGCACAGTTGTAGACACCGTCGGCATAGTTGGGGTCGATGTCCGTTGACTTCTGGAAATACTCTATGGCCTTGTCAAACTCGCTCTTGGAGTAATAAGCGAAACCGCGGCAATAGTTAGCAATCTTATTGTTGGGATACTTCTCTACCAACTGCTGGGTGTATGTGTCTACCGCCTCATTGCCTATACTGCTGTAATGGGACATGAGTTGCTGCATACCTATCTCACCAACCTCAGAATCCGGATCAGCAGCGATCATTTCCTGCAAAGCAGCAATCCACTCCTCCGTCTTGCCCTGTTCCTTTAACATCCTGGCCTTTGCCTGAATGACGAAATCATGACTCTTCTTGTCCTCAAACTGCAGGGCCATGTCATAGTACTTGTCCATCAGTTCCATGTTCTGCTGGTTGTATGCGGTATAGAAGATATTGAAGGCAAACTGAGCGGCGGGATACTCCGGATTCTTGACAATCTCGTTCTCTGCAACCTCGGGATACTTGGCAGGGAAGTTAATATATGCATCCAGTGCCTTCTGTGCTCCGTCCATGTCACCTGCTTCAATACAGAACTGACACAAATAGGCATAATAGGCATGGGTCTTGGGGATTTTAAGTCTGACAGCCTGGATTATAAGTTCCTGTGAAGGATCCTTGGGATTGGCATAAACGAGTTGTCCATGGCAGGCATCGGTGATTGCAAAGACAGATGCAGCAAGGGCAGCGCGGTCGTAAGGCTGCTTCTTTGATGCGCTGATCAGTTCCTTATTCAGAATCGTTGAAGCCATGTCGTCCATATCCTTGTATGCAGCAAACTTCTTGCTGTCCTTGATATACCCTGTGGCCAACGCCTCTGTCAAGAGATTTATACCCTCAAGCGATTTGCCTTGTATCTTGGCCTCATTCTCTTGGATCAGTTGGACATTAGAGGATTCACCCTTTTGCTGTTCCATCTGTATTGCCTGATTAAGCATACGAATCTCTGCTGCACATTTCTGACCGTCACTGAGTTTCTTGTTGGCCTGCTTGGTGGCTTCTTTCAATGCGGCCTTGGCTTCCTTAGCCGCAGCCTTCTCTTCCGGGGTCTGAGCCATCACGCTACCGGTCAGAAGCGCAAGGGCAATGGTGAAAATAATCTTTTTCATAACTAATAGTTGTTTAAGTGGTTTATCATTGTCATTCAACAGTTCGATTGAAGTCGAACTCACCCTGAACATCGGCATTGACTTCGGACTGAGGCTCATCCTGACCGGCAGGCGCATCTATCGCTTGGGGTTGGACTTCCTCTGCTTCTGAAAGTGCAGTTTCTTCTTCGTCGGAACGTGGAACCACACATACGTGGGCAATGCTGTCGCCGCGCTTCTTCAGTTCAATCAACTTGGTTCCCTGGGTGGCACGGTTCTTGGTTTCCTTGATGTCGTCCACATGCAGACGTATAACGGTTCCTGACTTGTTGATAATCATCAGGTCGTCTTCCTCGGTAACAACCTGCAGGGTAACAAGTTTGTTGTCGTCCACAAGGTTCATGGCCTTCACGCCCTTGGCATGGCGGTTGGTCTTGCGGTATGCCTCCACAGAGGTGTACTTGCCCCAACCCTTGTCGCTCATTACCAGGATGCTCTCGTTCTCGGGATCGTTGATTACTGCCATTCCGATTACCTCATCCTCACCGTCGTTGTCCAGGACAATGCTCTGCACACCGGTGCTCACACGTCCCATGGTACGGACGTCGGATTCATTGAAGCGAACGGCGCGGCCATTTCGGTTGGCAACGATGATTTCATCCGTTCCGTTGGTCAGGTTCACGGCAATCACTCTGTCTTCCTCACGGATGTTGATGGCGTTCACGCCATTTGTTCTGGGGCGGCTGTACTCTGTCAGACAGGTCTTCTTGATGATACCGTCCTTGGTGGCAAAGACAACATAGTGTGACTTGCAGAAGTCGGGATCCTGCAACTTGCGTATCAGCAGACATGCCTGTACCTTGTCGCCGGGTTCAATCTGCAGCATGTTCTGTATGGCACGACCCTTGTTCTGCTTCGTTCCTTCGGGTATGTCGTATACCTTCAGCCAGTAGCAACGTCCGCGGTCGGTGAAGAACATCATGGTATTGTGCATGGTGCCGGTGTAGAGATGCTCTATGAAGTCGTTGTCGCGTGTAGCGGAACCCTTTGAACCTATACCGCCACGTCCCTGTGCACGGAACTCGGCCAAGGGAGTACGCTTGATATAGCCCATGTGGCTGATGGTAACGACCACTTCGTCGTCGGCATAGAAGTCCTCGGCATTGAACTCCTCGGCACTGGGCATGATCTGTGTCTTGCGCTCGTCGGCATACTTCTCCTTCACCTCGATAAGTTCGTCCTTGATTACCTTGCGGCACAGGTTGTCATCTGTAAGTATCTGATTGTAGTATGCTATCTTTGCCTGCAGGTCGTCGAACTCGTTGTGCAAGTCCTCCTGACGGAGACCCGTCAACTGGCTGAGACGCATATCCACGATGGCCTTTGACTGAAGTTCGTCCAAATTGAAGCGTACCTCCAGATTGCGCTGGGCATCCTGAGGGGTCTTGCTTCCACGGATAATGTGAACCACCTCGTCGATGTTGTCGCTGGCAATGATCAAGCCTTCCAGTATATGGGCACGCTCCTCTGCCTTCTTCAGGTCGTACTTGGTACGACGGATAACCACCTCATGACGGTGCTCGACGAAATTGCCGATGCAGTCCTTCAGGGTGAGCAGACGGGGACGACCCTTGACCAGTGCAATGGCGTTCACGCTGAAACTTGTCTGCAACGGTGTCATCTTGAAGAGTTTGTTCAGCACCACACGTGCATTGGCATCGCGCTTCACGTCCACAACGATACGCATACCTTCGCGGTCGCTCTCGTCATTGGCATTGCTGATACCGTCCAGTTTGCCCTCCTTCATCAGTTCGGCAATGTATTCGATCAGTTGGGCCTTATTGACACCGTATGGTATCTCCGTGACAACGATCTTGTCGTGCTGGTCATGCGCCTCTATATCTGCCTTGGCACGCATGATAATACGTCCGCGACCTGTCTCGTAAGCATCCTTTATGCCCTGCAGGCCCATGATGTAGGCACCGGTAGGGAAGTCGGGACCCTTAACGTACTGCATCAAGGCCTCGGTATCCATCTCTGGATTGTCAACGTATGCCACACAAGCATCAATAACCTCACCAAGATTGTGGGTGGGGATGTTCGTTGCCATACCAACGGCAATACCGGTGGCACCATTGACCAAAAGGTTGGGAATACGCGTAGGCATTACGGTGGGTTCCTGCAGGGTATCGTCAAAGTTGTTGGTCATGTTCACCGTATCCTTCTCCAGATCCTCCATCATGGCTTCGCCCATCATGCTGAGACGTGCCTCGGTGTAACGCATGGCTGCGGCACCGTCACCGTCTACAGAACCAAAGTTACCCTGACCGTCAATCAGCGTATAGCGCATGTTCCAATCCTGTGCCATGCGCACCAGTGCACCGTACACGGAACTGTCGCCATGGGGATGATACTTACCGAGCACCTCACCCACTATACGGGCACTCTTCTTGTAGGGTTTGTTGTGCGTGTTGCCCAATCCCTCCATACCGAAAAGGATACGGCGGTGAACGGGTTTGAAACCGTCGCGCACATCGGGCAAGGCACGAGCCACAATAACACTCATCGAGTAGTCAATGTAACTTTTCCTCATCTCGGACTCAATGTCCACCTTGATGATTCTTTCCTGATCTTCCATTTATAAATTTTTAGTATTATATCCAGTCTTAGGGTAGGACACCCTTTATTTTGTGCAAATTTAGGCTTTTTTCGCGACTTGTGCAAGAATACGACCTACTAAACCTCCCTCGCAAAGCACGTTTTCACGTATATTCACACTTAATATATTAAGGTGTATGGCTTCGGGCAAGATTTCACGGCAACAAACATTCCTTTTTAATGAGCCTACGAAAAACACTACCGAATAATACGGGAACATTAGGCGTGGTGACCTTAGAACATATCCACTCTTTTAATGACACAATGTTTTGGCAACGTGTAAGGCACTTTGTTTTAACAAGATAATCCCGTTTACCTGACAACGATAATTAAGAGAACAGTTTTGCCGTGTCCCGACACATGAGCACACAAAGACGCATTGCATCTTGCCGAAGAGCAAAATAGAGCGATCTTTTGGTCTTTTTGCAAGGCCTATGGCACATTAAGTAAGAAAAAAGTGCTATCTTTGCACGGAAAATAAATATATAACATTGAAAGATAATGGGATTGTTTTCATTTTTCAGTAAAGATAAGAAGGAAAGTCTGGACAAAGGTCTGGAAAAGACCAAGACTGGTTTCTTTGACAAAATCGCAAGGGCCGTTGCCGGACGCGACAAGGTGGACGAGGAGGTACTGGACAACCTGGAGGAGGTACTGGTAACAAGCGACGTGGGTGTGGACACCACCTTGCGCATAATAGAAAGGATAGAAGAACGTGTGGCTCGCGACAAATATGTGGGTACAAGCGAACTGAACAGAATTCTGCGCGATGAAATTTCGCAACTTCTTACCGAGAACAACACCGAGGACACGGAAGGGTTCACCATCCCCGAAGGCAAGCGTCCCTATGTGATTATGGTAGTTGGCGTGAACGGTGTAGGCAAGACCACCACCATAGGCAAGTTGGCATACCAGTTCAAACAGGCAGGACACAAAGTGGTTCTCGGTGCGGCTGACACATTCCGCGCCGCAGCCGTAGAGCAGATAGTCATTTGGGGGGAAAGAGTGGGCGTGCCCGTCATTAAGCAGCAGATGGGCAGCGATCCAGCCTCCGTTGCATTCGACACCCTGCAGAGTGCCATATCACAGGGTGCGGACGTAGTGATAATAGACACCGCCGGACGTTTGCACAACAAGAAAGGACTGATGGACGAACTGTCCAAAATCAAGAGGGTGATGCAGAAACTTCTGCCAGAAGCACCCAACGATGTTATGCTCGTTCTGGATGGCAGCACCGGACAAAACGCCTACGAACAGGCAAAGCAGTTTACTGCGGCAACAGAGGTAACGAGCATGGCCATAACCAAATTGGACGGCACCGCCAAAGGAGGAGTGGTAATAGGAATATCCGACCAGTTCAAGATTCCGGTACGATACATCGGTCTGGGCGAAGGAATGGAAGACCTGCAACCGTTCAACCGTGTGGAATTCGTCGACTCGCTGTTCAAATAAAAAACTCCGTCAAAATCCGTTTCGATGAAGATAGACATTATCACCCTGGGATGCAGCAAAAACCTGGTAGACAGCGAAAGGCTGATGCGCCAACTTGAGGCCGTGGGCTACGAGGTGACACACGACGCCGAACAGTTGACCGGAGATATTGCCGTGGTGAACACCTGCGGATTCATTGCCGATGCACAGGAAGAGAGCATAAACATGATTCTTGAACTGGCCCAACGCAAGACAGAGGGAGACCTGAAGAAACTCTTTGTAATGGGGTGCCTCAGCGAGAGATTTATGGATGAACTGGGCAAGGAAATCCCCGAAGTGGACAGATACTACGGCAAATTCGACTGGACACGCCTGCTGGCAGACTTGGGGCACGAATACGATGAAACCATTGGCAACGAGCGGCATATTACCACACCGTCGCATTATGCCTACCTGAAAATATCCGAAGGGTGCAACAGACGCTGTGCCTATTGCGCCATACCCATAATAACAGGTCCGCACCGCTCCCGGCCAATGGAAGAGATACTGGACGAAGTAAGGCTGCTGGTAGCACAGGGCGTGAAGGAGTTTCAGGTAATAGCACAGGAACTGACATTTTACGGATTGGACCTGTACAAGGAACGGAGGATCGCCCAACTGGTTCAGGCTATGGCCGACATACCCGGCGTAGAGTGGATCAGGCTTCACTATGCCTACCCCACCGACTTCCCGATGGAACTGCTGGAGGTAATGCAACGGAACAAAAACGTGTGCAAGTATCTAGACATTGCACTTCAGCACATCTCCGACAATGTCCTCGATGCCATGCACAGGAACATCACAAAGGAAGAAACATACAAACTGATAGAAAACATCCGCAAACGGGTGCCGGGAATACATTTGCGCACAACGCTGATGGTAGGTTTCCCTGGCGAAACCGCCGAGGATTTTGAGGAACTTTGCCGATTTGTGCAGTGGGCACGCTTCGAACGAATGGGCGCCTTTGCATACAGCGAGGAACAGGGAACTCCAAGCGCAAAGTTATACGAAGACAGTATTCCGGAAGAGGTGAAACAGGAAAGACTCTCACGTCTGATGAGGTTGCAACAGAAGATATCCGCCGAAATACAGGAGGAGAAAACCGGCAGGGAAATGCAGGTAATCATAGACCGCAGAGAGGGAGAATGGCTTGTGGGCCGTACCGAATTCGACTCACCAGAGGTGGACCCCGAGGTGCTTATCCCGTCCACCCACAAAGACCTTGAACCAGGAATGTTCTGCAAAGCACTGATAACAAAGGCAGACAACTTCGACCTCTATGCAGAACCCGTAAAAGCCGGCAACGACATTGCACATTAACGAATCCCTATACACACTTATGAACAACAAGGAATTTATTGCAGAATTGGCACGTAGGACAAAATCCAACTCCAAAGAGGCCCAGCAGAAGATGAACGCACTCGTACAGAAGATGACAGAACGTCTTTGCGATGAGGATTCGATTATGATATCCAATTTCGGCACATTCGAGACAAAAAAGCGCCTGGAACGCGTGCTCGTCTCACCGACCACAGGGCAGCGCATGCTGGTTCCTCCTAAAATTGTGGTAGGATTCAAGCAAAGCAACACACTGAAAAGCAAAATCAAGTAACATAGGGAGGGACGGTTATGAACAACAAACTAAGCATACAGGACCTGGCAACGTCATTCTCCGAAAGATACGGAATGGACCACAAGGCTTCCGCAACTTTCGTCAAGACTGTATTTGAAATAGTCGAAGAGTTCGTGGCCAGCGACAAACTGGTAAAGATAAAAGGGTTCGGCACATTCAAACTGATAAGCGTCTCGGACAGGGAAAGCGTAAACGTAAATACCGGTGAACGCATAGTAATTGCAGGGCACACCAAACTGACATTCACACCCGACAACGCACTGAAAGATGCGGTGAACCATCCCTTCTCCGACTTTGAAACAACTCCTTTGAACGAGTCCACATCCATAGAGGACATGGAACGAATTCCACTCCAGCAGGAGGACGAAACCGGGTATAAGGATGAACAAACGGCAACGGAACAGATTCTGGAGGTCGTAGAAACCACCATTCTGGACGAGGAGCCAACCATGACCAAATCCGAGACAGACGAGGTACAGACCGCCAACTCTCCTGCAGCCGAAGACATGGCGGCAGAAACATTACCAGAGGAGAAAGAGGGAGATACTCGGAATGTCACTCAGGAAGTCGAAACACTTCCCGATGAAGAACCCGTTGAAACCGTGGATATCACCACCATCCCAGAAACGACAGTTCAAGAATCTGCAGACATGCAGAGCCAACATTCCACACAGCACCATAGCAGCGGCGGCAATCCCTCCTACCCCATGGCAGAAGAATCCACCCTCCAACCTCCACAAACAGAAAGGAAGAAATCACACAGATGGATGTATGCCATACTTACTATCCTGCTGATGATTCTGTCTTACATATGCGGACACTACCGTATTCTGAACGAGATAGAATTTGCCTTGTATCCAGACTCCACAGGCACGGAGGTTAATGGAAAGCAACAGAATACCAAACCGGTAAAGGCAGAACCTGCTGACACAGAGGTCCCCTCTGCCGCATCTGTCTGTGATTCCACTGCTACGGACTCCCTGAATGCAAGACAAGATTCCATCATCCGGAAAACTACGGCAAAGGAAGAGGACCCATGGGAAATAGCCAAATACTTCCCGCAGGTTCCAGGCGGTGAATACCTGATTGTCGGCGACGCTGGACGAGTACATCACATGCAAGTGGGCGAAACCCTCTACAGGATAGCACACAAGGAACTGGGAGACCGCAATCTGGTACAATATCTTATCGTCTTCAACGATTTCGAAGACCCGAACATCATACATACCGGAGACCCCATCAGAATTCCCAAACTTGTGAAGAAAGTCCCCGAGGAAAACAAGGAATAGCATATAGTCGCCAAGCCATCAGTCCCCTTAACGTCGGTTTGGCGACTTTTTTACATGCACAAATAAAAAAAGGAGTTCCAACCCTTTGTCGTTTCCAATAAAAGTAGTACCTTTGCACTCGCAAACGGAAACCAAGCGAGGTTCCTGTTCTGCGGACAATGCGTCCTTAGCTCAGTTGGTAGAGCAATTGACTCTTAATCAATGGGTCCAGGGTTCGAGCCCCTGAGGGCGTACAAAAGACGGTTCCCGCTCGGGAACCGTCTTTCCTTTATCATCAGTAGTCCGAAAACAAAGAGGTTTTATCCACCCTGCCAGGTTTTGAGGGTCAGCGGACTTTTGCCATCTTCATTTTTTCTTCGGATATCGAGCAGTCGTCCGCCACAACGTCGTACTTGGCATAAAGCGCTCCCAGTTCGGAAGCCATCCTGGCCGGATCCGGTCTGTATCCTACTCGGGGCAGGTCCAGCCTGTCGGCATCAAAGCACGCATCGATGGTAGGTATGCCGGTTCTCTGGGTTATGCTATGTTCCATGCAGGCACGTCTGAGCATGCCGAACTCTTCGTCTGTCAGTACTGCCAACAGGGTCTGCCTGATGTTGTCTAAGTTTTCCGCCGCTCTCTGTCCGTGTTCCATATCCCATCCGTCATCAAGTCGCTTGTGGTCGTGAAGGTATGCAAACAGGCGTACAACTTTTACGTTCACCTCCTCAGTTGCCAAAAGCAACCCGTTTCTTTCCACTCGCTTCCAGTGCCCGATGCCATGGACGGGACCTAATTGCCAGTCCTTGCTTACATAATCGATAACAGGTTGCAGATTGAAGTTATCTTCCATAATGACGTTTGTTGCTTTATGTTGATGGTGTATGTCGGGACATGTGCGGATGCTATTACGGCAGGACCTCCACTGTCATGCTTATGTCCTGCTTCGGTCGGTCGCCCCGCATGGTTTCGCAGGATTGGATGCGCTCCACCACGTCGAGACCAGTAAGTACTTCACCGAAGACGGTGTACTGGCCATCCAGGTGTGGGGTGCCGCCTATGGTGGTGTAGGCTTCGGTCTGTTCGGGCGTGAGGTGCGGTTTTTCCATTTCCTGACAGATGGCATGCGTTTCGGCATTCAACCGGTCCTGCAATTCTTGAAGTCCTGCCCTATCGCGGTTCTTGCGCATCTGAAGTATTTCTGCCCTGTGCTCTGCCACAAGGCGGTCGAACACGGTCTGCTCCTGTTGCATCTGCATCTGGCGCTCCATCTGCTTCAGTTGGCCTGCATTGTACTTCTGTCCCCATACTATGTAGAACTGGCTGCCACTGCTCTCGCGCTCGGGGTTCATGTCGTCGCCCAAACGTGCCGCACTCAGGGCACCGCGTTTGTGGAAGAGTTTGGGGTAGACTATCTCGGCAGGTATGGTATAGTCCGGTCCTCCCGTGCCAAGCATCTTGCCGGCAGGTGCACCGATGCTGTCGGGATCGCCGCCCTGAATCATGAAATCCTTGATGACACGGTGGAAGAGCGTGCCGTTGTAATAGCCCTCGCTTGCCAACTTGATGAAGTTGTCCCTGTGCTTGGGTGTCTCGTCGTATAGACGCACGATGATGTCGCCCATGGATGTGTGTATCTTTACTTGTGTTGACATATATCAGCAGTCTTGTTTATACAAAAGAATGGATGTAGCGAACAAGGCACTACATCCATTCCATACTATTCTGTTTCCTTAATTATATAAGGTTACTTCTTCTCTGCTTTCTTTGCAGGAGTCTTCTTGGCGGGTGCCTTCTTTGCAGGAGCCCCTTCCGTCACAGGAGCCTCCACCTTAGCAGGAGCAGCCTTCTTGGCTGGTGCTTTCTTGGCAGGAGCCTTTTTGGCGGGAGCAGGCTCTTCAGCCTTCTCAGCCTTGCCCTCGAACTTCTCCAGACGTGCACGCAGAACGCTGATTTCGTTCTCCTTCACGGTGAGTTCATCGCCCAGGTTGGCAATCTGTGTGTAAAGGGCGTTCAACTCGTCGTTCTCCACGTTCTCAGAGAAGAGGTCGTTCACTCTCTTCAGGAAGTCGCCCAGGATGTTCATGTAGTTGGTGAAGGCATCGAAAGCGCTGTCGTAGAAGCTGCGCAGCATGGGCACGGCCTGAGGCTTGGTGGTCATGTACTGGAAGTTGTTGGTTGCCTGCAAGCGGTCCCAGTCCTGCTTGATACGACGGTCCTTGCATGCCAGGATACGGCCAACGAGTTTCTCTTCGTACAACTTTGCGAAAGCCTCGCGCTGCATGGTGTTACCCAACCAGCCTGAGATGTCGCGCTCCTCGTCGTTCCAAGACATGGGGTAAGGAACGTCGATGGTGTCCACTGCCTTGCGGTTCTCAACCAACTCTGTGGGAGTGGCGAAACCTATGCCGCGCTGTGCTGCACATACAGGCAGAGCCTTGATGAAGTCCAGGATGTTGCTGCTCAGAGGCTGGAACATACCGATGGCGCAGAGTTCCATACCGATGGTGATAACCTCCTCGCTCTGGGGCAGGTTAGCAATCCAGTCGATGTACTTGTCTGCCATGAGGGGATATTCGTTCCAACTGCTGTCTGAGAAGCGCAGGCAGATGTCGTCGCTCAATTTATAGTCGCGCATGAGGACAGAAACACGGTTGTCAACAGCGCAAGAATATACGTAGTGGGGGCTCTTCCAACCGAGGATGTGCTTTGCACCCTCAACGATGATACCCTTGTAGCCCATGTCGGCTGCCATGCTACCGATCTCGTCGCTATAGATGAGGTTGGAGTTGCGCATAACCTTAGGCTCTACACCGAACAGTTCCTTAACGCGGCCAGCCAGACGGGCAACCTCGTTCTTGAAACTCTCCTCGCTGCCGATGGAAGCCAAACCATGGCTGTAGGGCTCTGCCAGGAAGTCGGCCTTGCCGGTCTCTGCAATCTGCTGCAACAGGTCAATCACCTCGGGAGCATACTGCTCGAGCATCTCGATGGCAACACCGGAGAGTGAGAAACAGCACTTGAAGTTGTCGTTCTGCTTGCACATTTCCAACAGGGTGGTCAGTGCGGGAACGTAACTGTTGTCGGCTGTGTCGCGGATAGCGCGCTCGTTCTCATAGTCATCGTAGTAGTAGTGGTCCTTGCCGATTTCAAAGAAACGATAGCGCTTCAGATGAACAGGCTGATGTATCTCGAAATATAAACAAATCTGTTTCATAACTTGAATTATTAATCTTTGATTTCTAATATGTTTAGCGTAGTCGCTTCTTAATTACTTTATTTTCTTTACTGCGTTGAGGTAGTCATCGTTGTTGAAGTATCCGCGGCCGCAGAGTTGGTTGTAGCACTCGCGAATGCGCAAGCCCACCTTCTCCCAGGTGATGCGGTCAACCTCCTTGATACCCTCCTCTGACAGATAGTTGTAGAGAGCCTCGTTGGTGCAGACGCTATACATGGCATCGGCCATGGCATCGATGTCCCAGTAATCCACCTTGATGACGTTGTCCAGAATCTCGCCGCAACCAGACTGCTTGGAGATGATGGACGGACAGCCGCACTGCATGGCTTCCAGAGGAGCGATACCGAAGGGTTCGGACACTGAGGGCATCACGAACACGTCGGAGTTCTTGTAAGACTCATACACCTGCTTGCCCTTCTGGAATCCGGGGAAGTGGAAGCGGTCCGCAATGCCACGCTCGGCAGCCAGATGAATCATGGCGTTCATCATGTCGCCGCTACCTGCCATGCAGAAACGGATGTTGCGTGTACGCTGGAGCACCTTTGCAGCAGCCTCGACGAAGTATTCGGGACCCTTCTGCATGGTGATACGGCCAAGGTATGTAACCACCTTCTCGCCGGGAGTCTTGTTGGGAACAATATCCAGCAATTCCTGGCTGAGAGGATATACGGCATTGTGCATGGCTACGCACTTGCGCGGATCCTGGTGATACTGGTTGATGACAGTCTGGCGTGTATGCTCTGATACGCACATGATGCAGTCTGCATGATCCATACCGTTCTTCTCAATGCTGTAGACGGTGGGGTTCACCTTGCCGCGAGAGCGGTCGAAGTCTGTAGCGTGAACGTGTATGCAGAGTGGCTTGCCGCTTACCATCTTGGCATGTACGCCGGCGGGGTATGTCAGCCAGTCGTGTGCGTGTATCAGGTCGAAGTCCTCGCTTCGTGCGAGTACGCCTGATATGATGCTGAAGTTATTGATTTCGTCATGCAGGTTGCTGGGATAGCCTCCGGCAAACTGTATGCAACCCAGGTCGTCCAGTCCCTGCAGGTAGTTGAAGTCTGCATAGAGATGGTCGCGGAAACGATAATAGTCCTCTGCCGTGTGTCCCACGAAGCGGTCCTTTATCCAGTCGTAGTTGGCATCGCGCCATACCACGGGCACCTGGCTCATGTTGATAATCTTCAGGAACTTTTCCTCCTCGCCTGTAGGTTTGGGCAGGCAGAAGGTGGTTTCCACGTCACCCTGAAGATCCAGTCCTCTTGCTATACCATAACTGGCAACTGCGAGACCTCCGTAAATCTTAGGAGGAAACTCCCAACCGAACATTAGTACTTTCATGTATGTGTCCTCCTTATTTAATATTCGTTATACTGGTCCAAAAGTTTCACTACACGCATGATCTCTGCCACGTTCATTGCAAATGATATTGCACCGCGTCCGTGGAAGGGAGGATTACCGTCAAACAATTCGGGTATTGTGCCGATGCAGTGGTAGAAGAGTTCTTCTTCATAACCTACGAGCAGACGGTCCACGAAACTGGCGCGTGACATCTTGTGCACCTTCAGGCATGCCTCCATGTAGAAACCTGCCAGCCAGGGCCATGCTGTACCCTGATGGTATGCATAGTCGCGCTGCACCTGAGGACCTACATACATAGGATTATAGCCGGAACTCTTCGGAGAGAGGCTGCGCAGTCCCTTTGGTGTGAGCAACTCCTTGGTACAGAAGTCCAGTACGGATTTCTGCTGCTTCTTGTCCAGAGGACTGTAGTCGAACGCTACGGCGAATATCATGTTGGGGCGAACGAGGTAGTCGCGGTAACCGTCCACGCAATAGTCGCACAGATAGCCGTGCTCGTTCCAGAACATGTCCACGAAACTCTTGCTTACCTGCTCTGCCAGTTCAGAGAGAATCTTCACGTTCTTGGCATCGCCGGTGTGTGTGCACAGGTCAATGTAGAACTTGATGGCATTGTACCACAGGGCGTTGAACTCTACGATGTAGCCTGTACGTGGCACGATGGGGCGTCCGTTGGCAGTGGAGTTCATCCATGTGACGGCCTTGTCGCGGCCTTCGCTGTAGACGAGTTTGTTGTCCATCACCTTGAGGTTGGGATGGTTGCCTGCCAGTACCCAGTCCATGATGTCGCGTACGAGTGCGCTGTACTTCTCTACGCAAGAGTCCATGCCCACGAACTTGCCGTACTGCTGTATGCACCATACGGCCCACAGGAGCACGTCGGGTTGGTCCATTTCCTGGATGCTGACCTCTATCTTCTCGTCCTTCATGAATGCGCGGATAGCCTTTTCGGCAGTTTCCATCACATCGTCGTACTTGGTGAGTTCATTGTTGGTCAGGGTGAGACCTGGCAGTGCTATGAACTGGTCGCGTGCACGGCACTTGAACCAGGGGTAACCTGCAAGCACATAGTCTTCGTGCTCACGGTGCACGATGAACTGGTGTGCGCTGTTCACCAGTGTGTTGTAGAAATTGTCGCGCGGTGTGCGGATGTTCACCTCGAACTCTGCCAGTTCAGCCAGTGTCTTGGTGTCAATTTCGCTAAGGCCTGCGCTGAAGACTACGCTTTCGCCCTTCTTGATGTTGAACTCAAAGTAACCGGGCACGTAGAGGTCTTCGTTGCTGGCATAGCCACGTTCCTGTTCCTTGGGGTATTCCACGCCCTTGTACCAGTTGGGGTTGTACACGAAGTTGTTCTCCTTGTCCAACTGCATGAACAATTCGGGATAGCCTTCGTACATGCAGGTGCGGATACCGCCCTGCACCTCGTGGTACTCGCGTGAGGCGAGGCTGTTCTCGTGGGTGTACTCGCGAACGCTGCGGAAGGCCAGGAAAGGCTGCAGGCGCAGTGTGGTGTCGCTGTGTGCATCCACCAGGGTGTAGCGGATGATGATGCGGTCCTCGAAGTGCTGGAACATCTGTTCCTTCTTCAGAATCACACCACCCACACGATAGATTGTTGTGGGAACTTTCAGTGAGTCGAACTCACGGATGTACTTGTGTCCACGGGGAGAAAAGTTGTCGCCTGAATACTTGTGCAGGCCGAGATTGAACTCTGCTCCATGCTGGATGACGGTGGCGTCCAAACTGGAAAGAAGAACGTGGTTCTCCTGATCCAATTCGGGCACTGGCACTACCAGCAGGCCGTGGTACTTACGAGTGTTGCAGTCAACGATCGTTGAGCAAGAATAGGCTCCGGAACGATTCGAGCGCAGGACTTCCTTTGGCAGGCTGTCCTCCAGATTCGTCATCAGAGTCTTGTCAAAACGTAAATAACTCATAGGTATTATATATCTGGGTTAGTCTTTAGCACCTCAAAGTTAGCACTTTTATTTGAGAAAATTTTGCTAATCAATATAAATGAACTAATTTTGTGCCGAACAACATATTTATAGCGGTATAAATGGCCAAAAAGAGGGTTCCTTGGGAGGAGTATCTGGATAAAATCAGCGATATGCTGGACACACTGACGGATGAACAGCGCGAAGATTTGGCAGATCACATCTCTGTAGTCAAATACAAGAAGAACGACATCATATACAAAGAGGGTGACCTGCCCACAAACCTGCTCTGTTTAGTAAGCGGAAAGGTGAAGATCTACAAGGACGGAGTGGGCGGCCGACCTCAGATTATGCGTGTTCTTGGCGAGACTGAATATTTTGCCTACCGTGCCTACATGGCCGAAGAACCATTCATCACGGCGGCAGCAGCCTTTGAACCATGCGTAGTGCTGAAAATCCCCCTTGGTTTCATAGTGAAGACCATACAGGAGAACGCCCGCCTGGGATGGTTCTTCATCCAAAGGTTGGCGCACGACCTGGGGCAGAGCGACGAGCGAACCGTAAACCTAACCCAGAAGCATATACGCGGCCGACTGGCAGAAAGCCTGCTTTTCCTGAAGGACTCCTACGGACTGGAGGAGGACGGTTCCACCTTATCTATATATATGTCGCGCGAGGATCTGGCCAACCTCTCCAACATGACCACCTCCAACGCCATCCGCACCCTCTCGGCCTTTGCCGGCGAGAAACTCGTGGCCATAGACGGACGCAAGATAAAGTTCATGAACCTGAAGGAATTGGAAAAAATCTCACGGATAGGCTAATCTACCCCTTACACTCCATCTTTAGCGACACACATACATACAGTACACATGAGCAAGTATCCCGTAGACCTGATTACCATCCTCGGTCCCACGGCCAGTGGAAAGACACCCTTCGCCGCCCATCTGGCACACACGCTGGGCGATGCAGAGATTATCTCCGCCGACTCGCGCATGGTGTACCGAGGCATGACCATAGGCAGCGGCAAGGATCTGGACGACTATGTCGTGGACGGCAAAGAAGTGCCTTACCACCTTATTGACATCTGCGAACCGGGCTACCGCTTCAATGTCTACGAATTTCAGTGCGCCTTCCAAAATGCCTACATGGACATCACTGCACGTCACTGCATGCCCATCATGTGCGGAGGCACGGGCCTGTACATAGAAAGCGTGCTCAAGTCCTACGAACTGGGGCAAGTCCGTTTCCCCGAGCGCAAGAGCCTCACCATAGGCCTGAAGATAGACCGCGACCTCAGGCGCGAGAAGATAACACGCCGACTGAAGGCCCGCCTGGAGGAAGGCATGATAGAGGAGGTGCAGACACTACTGAAAACCGTCTCCGCCGAACGACTCATCCGCTACGGTCTTGAGTACAAGTACGTCACGCTTTATTGCACCGGTCAGTTGTCCTACGACGAGATGTTCCGCCAACTGGAGATCGCCATCCACCAGTTTGCCAAGCGCCAGATGACCTGGTTCCGCGGCATGGAAGAGCGCAGGGGCATCCCCATCCACTGGATAGACGCCACCCTACCCCACGAGGAAAAGGTGCGCATAGTGATGGAAATGCTGTAGGCATTTGTACCATTGCACCGGAGACGAAGGCAACAAAGGTCCAAAAGGTCAAATGACTATTTAATGATAGTCGTGTTACTGTCGCCAAGACACGCTGTCCTTAGACATTACTTCAACCATTTTTCCTTCCACTCCTTCACGAAACCGGGCAAATCAAGCATCAAATCACCGTTGGATTCTATGAACAACTGAGTGGTTTCACCCTCACAACAGAGTATTCCGTCGCGCTCGCGGTATATGCGGTATTTATAGTCTAGGCGCGCGCCGCGCTTGGGGACAAAGGTAGTATGGACAACGGCGACATCACCCATCTGCAAGGAAGCATAGTGACGGGAATGGACGTCGTAGATAGGGGCATAGATGCCTGTCTCCTGCATGATCTCGTAACCCATCCCTGGATAATGGCGGCCGAAAGATTCGCGGCCGTCCTCGAAATACACAATGTAGTTGCCATGCCATACTATACGCATGGAGTCTATCTCGCTGAACTTTACCGGAACACGGCAAACGTCTGTTATCTCCACGGCTGAGGGTTATTTCTTGAACACAAAACCACTGAAACTATACTCGGTATAGTTCTTGCCACGACCGTTCATGCGCAGGGTGAGGATTTCTCCCTTCTTGGCATCCAGGGTGATGACGAAGGAAGTGAACATCATGCGCTTCTTCTTGGCCTGACCTACTGTGGGGTACATGTGTATGGTAATGATATTGCCGTCCTGAGTGAGTTGGACACCTGAAACCTCGGTCAAACCCGTGCCGTCGCCTTTGATGATGGCAGTAAGTACAGCCTGGAAAGCGACAAACTGGTTGTTCTTCTTGCTGTTGGCCTTGTACTCGCGACCACGCATTACCATGGTAAAATTGTCACCGTTCATGTCCAGTTGCTCCTTGCCACCGGCTACACTGATGTTCATCTTGTCCGGACTTTGGATAACCATTGTACCGGTGGCCTTGTCGTCCTCAGCGACGGCCGCCTTATGATCAATACGCGAGGCAACCGCTGTTACACGTGTTGTTCCGCGGAATTTGGCCACTGCCTTCTGAAAATCCACATTCTGCGCAAATGAAGACAAAGTGATGGCACACAAGAATATAAGAGTAAAAATCTTCTTCATTTCTGTTATAGCATTTTGATTTTGTGACAAAAATCTCCATCTGCCCTTCCATTGACGCAGGTAGACAGATGGAGAAGGATGTGTATACATTGGAATTAAGTGTACAAACCTCCGTTGATGGAAATCACGTTGCCGGTGATGTATCCTGCCTGTGGGCTGCACAGGAAAGCGACACACTCTGCCACCTCCTCTGGATTTCCAAACCTATTTGCCGGAATAGTCTTCTTCAGTGCCGCTTCGTCAAGTCCCTCAACCATGTCAGTCTTGATAAAGCCAGGGGCAATGGCGTTGCAGGTAACGTTCTTCTTGGCAACCTCCTTGGCAAGAGCCTTGGTGGCTGCGATAAGACCGCCCTTGGCAGCAGAGTAGTTAGTCTGTCCCTGCATGCCCATGATGCCGCTGACACTGGCCATATTGATGATACGGCCGAACTTATGGAACTGCATTGGCATGAGCAAGGGCTGGGTAACGTTGTAGAAACCGTTGAGGCTCACACCAAGTACGCTAATCCAATCCTCCTGAGGCATGAGACCCATGATGTTGTCCTTGCGGATACCGGCGTTGTTTACAAGAATCTCTATGTATTCGTCCTGCTCATCGTGTGCCTTCTGCCATGCTTCTATGGCAGAACGTGTCTCCTCGGCATTACTGACATCAAACTTCATCAGTTCTCCGTCTGTACCAGCCTCTCGCACAAGACGAAGGGTTTCCTCGGCAGCGGACATGTTGCCGGCAAAGTTTATAAGAACGTTATACCCCATCTGGGCCAATTTAACACATACGGCACGTCCGATACCACGGCTGCCACCTGTTACAAGTGCATATTTCATATTATCTATTATAATAAAGTTTACATTAGAATGACGCTTGGAAAGCGAAACGCAGACCCCAAGTCTGTGTTCCAGGACGATTATATGTCAAACGATGATAATAATCCACACTGAAGAACTTCCAGATATTGTGCAGACCTACATTCACCTCGACATATGGCAACCAACTATTCATTACAGGTTCCCATGGCTTTTCTCCTCGACTAAGGGGAACATACTCGGCAATTCCATTTTTAGTAACCCATTCGCCTGGCATCTTATACAGGAAATCATAACCTGGATCTGCCATCTTACTTGCCACATCCGGATAACGCGAAGTATCATAGAATCTATTAGGATTATTCTTGTCTGTCAGATAACCCCACATCATATTGAAACCGATACATTCACGCCACTTTAACTTTTTGATAAGTGGAATACGATTTAGCAGTTTTCCGTTCAAGTCCCAACGATACATCATTGTGAACGTACGGTCGTTCAAGAATTCCAGACTGCGTAGCAAAGAGAACGTATTGTCGCTTCGAACATAACTTAGGTTGGTACGTGGAATACACAGCAGCTGATATGGAACAGTATTCCACTGGAAAGATGCACAATGGAAAGCATCTATACTACCCCATGACTTAAGCCAGAAACGTTTCTTCAGTGTGAACTCTGTATAATTGTAATTATAGTTACAGCCTAAGAAACCTTTTATACCTACGGTATGCTGTATGCCATAAATTGGCGCCTCACGATTGGCAAGGTATCTCTTGGTCTTGGTATTCAGATACTTCACACCGGGCTGAAATTCTGCACCTATCTGGAATTCGGTATAACATACCTTGTTGGACTGGAGAACTTCATTCAACGGCACATAAGCATTGGTATTCTTCAGTACGTCAGCCTGTATCTTTTCGGCCTCGTCCCACTCACGAACAGTATTGAAATACAAATCGCCGGTGCCCTTATTGGTTTCACGAACAAAAGCAGCATTTATACGAAGTCCGTTATTGAACTCCCAATCGTATTTCAGTTTGAAACGCTCATAGTAGGATTGAAACCTGTTTGTAGTCCATGCGATAGCCATAAAGGCATTGTCTTTGTCGAACTGCAAGTATTTATCTGCAGGACTCTGGATGTCATTTGCATACGACAGAGACAATGTACGGATAGGATATGCTATAACCTCCTTCTCCTTTTCATTAAAAGAGTATGTCAGTTCAAAGAAACCTTTGGGACGACGATCCTTAAAACCATATTTCACCCAACCCGACATAAACCAGTGCTTGTTGAAAGCACCTGTGGTCTGCGCACCTACACGAAGATGGAAACCCTCTGCCCAATTGGAACCAAGCATGGAGAAGAAAGGTCCGATAAGAACCTTGCTGGGTTTGTTGGGATCCGTACTTGTTTCCAGATAGTTATCCAAAATCACTCGCATACCATAGATTATTGCCTTGACTGCGGGCCGGTCAACAAAACGTCGTTTCATTTCAGCCACATTAGCCTGGGCATAACTTAAAGTGTCGGGACGCGATTGAACCCAGTAATTATTATCACGGTTTTTGGCATCCTTTTCATAACGTTCCTCACCCATAAACTCTATTTCTGAGTCAGGAATAGGATCAAAGGACCAGTCGCTGTATTGAACGTTATAGTCTACGAGAATCTTACTCAAGTATGATGTCAATTTCAATTGCAACATCATCCTGTTCTTGCTGCATATCTGCTCTCCGCTTGCCAAGGATACGTATTCCTGGTCAACATCCATGGCCTGAACGAAATTTATGCCACTGGCCACCGGAACTCCAAATTTGGCACGACGCACACGATAAGTACTGTCTGCCATTATATACAGATAACCACTGAATCCGAAATCCTGAGGATTAGCAGGAGAAAACGCAACCTTAATGCATCGCTCTCCATCAAGGTCTACAGTATCACCTAAGGCATAGTGATAGAAACGTATTGCCGAATTACCTCCAATAGGACTGATGAAGTTGTGTTCCAGCAGAACCATCTCATCCTTATATATATCTACATCCTTAAGATTGTTTTTGAACTTTGTCTCAATGAACTCGCCTGCAGCCAATACGTCCAAAAGACTCTCAGCATGATGTCCATGTACTATACTCTTACTCTTGTCATCACTCTTGCGATAAAGTTCGGTAGATTTTTTTTCCTCAATAGAAATGGGAACAATAGTCTTGCCAGTTTCAGGAAATACCTCAGCATAATTCTTCAGGAACGATTTGGTCTTAAGATTATCGTTTTCCTCCAAGGTTTCTGCAGAAAACTCGTTCAAAGCAAGCATCGTGCGTGCATACTTCTCAAACGTGACATAATCGTTGGTACGCATGTCACGTGATTTCTTGGCAGCTATAACCTTCTCCATAAGCAGGACTGCAGGGTTGTTCTTACGGCTGTATTTCTTCTTCTCAGCCTTGATTACAACCTCAGACATTTCCAACGATGTTGGTTTCATCCTTACATTTACTTGATTGTTTCGGGTGACCTCTACCTTATAGTCATTAAATCCTAAACAGTGGAAAATAAGCGTACCCTTACGGAAACGGATTCTGTATTGTCCATCTTCTCCTACACGAACCTTTGATGCAGGATTGGATTCATACCATACAGTAGCACCTACCAATGGCATACCATCATCATCCGCGATAACCTTACCAGTAAGGTACTGTGCGTGCAAAGGTATAAGAACAAACAATGAAATAATGAATAGGATTTTACGCTTTATCATATCGTTCTTAGTTATTCTGGAATAATACACTTTTTGATTTCCTGACATGTATACATTGCTGTCATGGTAACTCCATGCAGACCATGCAACATAAGGCTTTGTCCTGTCATAAACAGATTTGGTATCTGCGTCTTTGGCGAAACTATGGTCATCATAGGGTTAGCGTAATCCTTACGGAATCCGAACGCACTACCTTCTGGGGTAAGATTGTAGTCACGATATGTAAGAGGTGTACTGCTCCATGTATTGACAACCATAGCGCTTAGATTGGGGATAACGGTTTCTGCCAAAGTAATGCACTGGCGTTGAACCTCTGACTTCATTCTTTTGTAAGAGTCTGGCCGATGGAAGAGTTTACTGTCCTCAAATTCGGCAACGGCTTCCCATTGCATTGGAGTAAGAATGTCGATATTGGTAACATCGGCGCCGTCCTTAGGAATTCTTGCACTGACCATTATTCCCTTTACGACATGTTCCTTACCAACCGCCATATTCCAGCAATCCGGTTCTGTGAAGACAAGCTTATTGTGATTGAAATAAGGCAAAGAACCATCCCTAAGTTCCAAATGAACAGTAAACATGCCAAAAGTATTGGGTTGCATGGACATGCGTCGACGGAACATGTTTTTCATTGTTGTATTACTGGAAACCATTGAACATGTTACTGCCGGATGTGCATTGCTGACAAAGCAATCTGCATCGTAAGATGTGCCATCACTGCATAAAGCCTGCGTAATACGTCCGTTATCTTCTTTCAGAGAAACTACCTCCTTATTTGTCAAAACCTCGCCACCATTGGCACGTATCTGTTCAATCAAACGCTGTACCAGCATGTTGCCGTCACCCTTTAGCCTCCAACTGCTTTGTATAAAAGGGGCTGTACCATGAACAAAAGTAAACAAGGGAAGGGTTTCACGAATCAGTTCCATCTTACATGTAGCAGGTGCAGAAAGAACCTGTATCAGCAAGGGGTCTGATATTATTGAATTCAGATGCTCCCATGCATTCGTGTTCTGCATCCACAACTCGTCGGTACACTCAAGAATTTCTGCATATGTATCCAGTCCTTTCTGCTCATGAGGGAAATAGGTTTTCATGGCTCTAATGAAGTTTTCAGTGCCCTGCTGCCATGAAAACACACGCCCCCCAATATGAACCTCCTCGAAACAATTTTCATCCATTCGTTCCCAAGGCAGGTTCATCAGTCCCAAACTATCAAAAGCATTGTACAACTGACCTCCGGTTTCAAGCCCACCGACATAATGCAGACCGGTATCTAAGTGCAGATTTCCACGGCGATAGCTCTGCATACAACCACCAGGCTGATGCTGACGCTCCAGGACAAGCACCTTCTTGCCCTCCTTGCTCATCATCAAGGCAACTTCCAGACCACCAAGTCCGCTACCTATTATAATAATATCTGGTCTTGTCATTCTTTACTTTGTCCTGTTCCTTTTCATCCAGTTGAAGACTGCCGGTTGGCAGACATAACTGAGAACTACTGCGCTAATCATGCCAACAAGTGTGGCAAAACCTACACTTTTTATGGCAGGATGATTAGCAAATAACATGCTCGTCACCGTTACTATCAGTATCACTGCACTGAAAACGATAGCAGTCTTGTGGAATCGTAACATGTCATTGGCAGCAGATTCCCTGTTTGTATCCTCAATAAGACCATTCATTACAAAGATACTGTAATCTACCCCAATACCAAAGATGAACGTGGATATGATTATATTTATCAGGTTGAACTTCATATCAAATAGAGCCATAGCACCCAGCACTATTAACCAACTCAAAAGAATAGGTGCAAAGCCCAACAGAGTATGGCGCAGGTTGAAACGGAAACTAACCAAAAGTACGAGGAAAACAAATGCCATGCTCATCCATTGAAGTACATTAAAGTCATTGTTCAACGTATCAAGTGAGTCACGGGTATAATACGAGGTATCCAGTATGAGCAGCTCTGGCTCCTCTGTAATAGCGTTACATATAGCCAAGAAATCACTTCCCTCACCATAATGACGTTCTCCTCTATATTGCACATTAGTAAAACACAGGTACTTGCCGTCCCAAGTCTGTTCAATCATAGTGGAAAGATAACCTTCTGGGATAATCCCATCCTCATATAACGGTGCAGGAGCGTATTCTGCACTTGCCATATCAAAGAATGGTTCAAAACCTTCAGGAGCAAGTCCTGCCTTAGGAGCGGTTAAAGCTATCAAAGAACGCACCTTTTCCAAACGCTCTTCTGTCCAATAATCATACCACGCATCTATCCTCTCCTGCTGCACTTGCAAGGGGATAAGTATCTGGTTAGTATGGGTATAGTGCTTAATCAGCCCCTTTTCCTTCAAAGAATCCAGTTTTGTCTCCAGTATATAGAAGTTCTCCAGTGCCTCTTCTGCCGTATTTCCCTGTGAAGCCATGGGAACTGTATTATTACCAGTGGCTGTTTTCTGAAGATACATCTTTTCTGCATAGGCAACTTCTTCGTTGATATAGCCAAGATTGTTCATGTTGGAATCAAACATTGTTCCCTTTACCAGATAAGCGCCTACACAGACTATGCTGACAACAGCAATAACGCCCAATAGCCATTTCTTTTCATGAAATCTGTATGAATTGAAAGCATCTATCAGCCTGAAGGCCGTACGGTTAACCCTATTCTTCTCCATTTCCATGAGATGAGGAAGGTAAACTAAGGCAAATACAGTTGTACCTACAATAGCCAAGGCTGCAAACAGTCCGAAATCCTGCAACAGGTCGGTCTTCACAAAAAGCAGGCCGATAAAGGAACCTATTGTTGTAACACATCCGAGCAACACCGGTTTGGTCTCGTCGCATAATACCTGTACAGGATCGGAAGTGTATTTATAATGCACCAGAATATGAAGGACATAACTCATGGCTACACCGAGCACAATGGCACCAATACCAAGTGCCATCAATGAGAACTGTCCCTTAATGAAGTACATGACAGCCAATCCGAAGAATGTACCAAAGGCAACTGGAAGGAACAGCAACGGTATGGTATTCCAGTTGCGCATACATAGGAACAAAAGTATCAGCACAAATATTTCACTCCATGCAACTGTCCCGACAAGGTCGTCCTTTATTGTCGTTGAATTATAATAGCCATATGCCGGTGTTCCATTGTAGCAAATGTGTATGTTCGGATACTTGTCTTTGAAAATATTTATCTGTTCGTTGATTATGTCGAACATCAAATTTCCTTGTCCCGTATTGGTTGATGAGAACTGAGGTGAAACGAAAGCAATACAAACAGTAGAGTCAGGAACAAAGAAGTGTCTGTCTATTGTTGCTATCCCGCCAACACCATCTCCCATAAGTCCTGACATTGTACTGGCAAGAACATTACGCATACCTATAGGGTCCATCTCCAGAAGTTCGGGAAACATGGTACCAAAATCAGTATCGAAGTCCTCTGAATTCTGCTGCATTTGTCGCAACATATGTTCCTCTGTCAGCAATGTGTCCAGAGAAGAGTATATGGATGTATCAATATATGCAGGTATATGCTGACTCAGATAATCAATGGCATTGGGCATTACATCTTCATCCAACTGATAGAAGATATCTGAAAATACCATGTTGCTATCAAGAGCCTCATTCCGTGTTAAAAGAGAGTCCACGAACTCGTCACAACACAGAATCATGTCTTCGGTGGTGGCACCATCCTTTGCTTCAAAGAAAAGGAAGGTCTTGTCCTTAATTCTGAGATTGGAGAATGCCATTTTTATTGTGCCGTCTTCGTTCTTGGACGATGGCATCAACTTGTCTAAGTTCTCCTCCAGATGTATCTGTGCGGCAAACCAACCGCATACTACAAACAAAAGAACCATCGAGCACCACATCAAGGCCCGATGCTTCCTAAAATAATGATATATACTAATAAATAATCTTGTCATGCCTTATCCAATTGTCCTTTCAGAATCATATATGTCTGCTTTTCGTCTGAAATAGTTGCCTGAACTCCATATCCATTAGCTGCGGGAGATAATACTATCTGCACATCTACTTCTGGGCATACCGTAGGAGTTGCCAGGGCGGTAAGACGGCACTGGCGGATGGCAGAATACCTCAACTGTTCTCCAGCAAGTAAAATGGCACATTCCTTTATTGTTTCTATATTGCAAACACCAGGACAAACCGGATCTCCGGGAAAGTGACCGTTATAGACGGTACACTCCGGCAGTATGGCCAAATGGAACTTTGCAGAAAGCCCTTCTGCACGTTCTTCGGACAATACCTGATAAAATTTATTTTCTAATAGCATTAATATATATATAATGTATACGTTATCAGTCTTCACGGACAAAGATTTTCATCTGTGTCTCTGCTATGGTCTCCTGTCCGGCAAATGTGGTGCCTGTAATGATGGTCACTCCACCTACTGTGGCGCCCATACAGATTGTGGTATCAAGCACATCCCCCAACCTCGGACGGCGATTTAGGCGAAAGTTCTTCACTTCCCCAATATACCCTACCGGAGGTTCTGTCGCTCCATCCGCAACAGCGCGATAACCAGCAAAAGCAGATGCGCTCTGGGCAATGTGCTCTATCACTCCAGGTTCAGCCATCATGCCATCCTCTTCAAGAAAGAAATTATCCTCCTTAACAACAAGACGGCATGTGCACTCGTCACCCACAACCTCCAGCAGCTCGTCCACCATCATGATGGGCGAGCGCTGTGGTATGAGTTCTTCAATCTTACTGATGGCTCTCGATGTAGTCATACAGGTCGTTGAAAGTTTTAACACTGGGCAGGTCAGACACGGGGATCTTAACCTTGAAAGTGTACTGTACAACAGCTACCAAGTCTACCAGACTGAGGCTGTCCAACTGCAATGTGTCGTAGATAACGGCCTCTGGAGTGATGACCTCCTGCTCGACCTCAAACTCCTCAGAAAGGGTGGTCGCTACTTTCTCGATGATTTCTTCTCTTGTCATAATCAATTGAAATTGGTTATAATGTTAATAAATATTGGGGTATCTTGTTGTTTTCGCCGAACCTTTTAGAGGTTCTTGACTATCAGAGTGCTGTTGGTTCCGCCAAAACCGAAACTGTTGCTCAGGAACATGTCGAAATGCTTCTCTGTGGTCTCGGGGATGACATTCACGCATGCGGTCTCCTCGTCGGGTTCCTCAAAGTTGATGTTACCGGCAATGAAACCGTTCTTCATCATCAGCATACTGTAGATGCACTCCGCTGCACCGGCGGCCCACATTTCGTGTCCTGTCTGTGACTTGGTAGAGGTAACGGGTACCGCATAATCTCCGAATATCTGCTTGATGGCCATGGCTTCACGTCCGTCGCCGGCATGCGTGCTGGTGGCATGGGCATTCAGATAGCCTATCTCTGTGGGGTTTATGCCGCCATTGCGCAGCGCCAGTTCCAGAGAACGTGCCGGTCCTGCCACATTGGGGGTGGAGATATGGTCACCGTTTCCGCTGAAGCCCCATCCCACTATCTCGGCCAGGATGGGAGCGCCACGCTTCACGGCGTGCTCGTAACTCTCCAGTATGATTGTTGCGGCACCGCCGCCAGGCACCAGACCGTCGCGGTTCTTGTCGAACGGACGGCAGGCCTTGGTGGGTTCATCCTCGCGGGTGGAGAAGGCCTGGATTCCGTCGAAACTGGCCACGCAGTACATGTTGGCCTCCTGGGCGCCACCGGTGATGATGCAGTCGGACAGGCCGTTCTTGATAAGAAGGTATGCATTGCCTATGGCCAGGGAAGAACTGGCGCATGCCGCACTGCTGGTAAGGTTGATGCCGCGAAGGCGGAACAGGCATGCCAGGTTCATGGTCACGGTACTGTTCATGCTCTGGAAAATGGCACCGCTGCCGCAGGCACTGGTTTCCTTGAACTCGCGGAAGCGGTCCAGGGCAACCATCGTGGCCTCTGCCACACTGTCGTTTCCGTAGATAATGCCCACTTCATGAGCGTCTATATAGTCCTGGTCCAGACGTGCGTGCTCCAAGGCAGCCTTTGTTGCCATATATGCATACTGTGCCTCCTCGGGCATGAACTGGCGCATTGTGCGGCTTACCAGTTTCTTGAGGTCCGGTTTGGGAACGTCGGCACAAAGTCCGCTGCGGAATCCCATGTCCTTTCTTTCCTGCGAGAAGATGATACCACTCTTTCCATCGTACAGGCTCTGGCGCACCTCGTCCAAGGTTTGGCCCAGACAGGACCATATTCCCATGCCTGTAATAACTACTCTGTTGGTCATAAATGATAAATTTATTTGTTTTTCCTTTTGTACTCTTATTATTGTATGGATGCGTCTGCCCGTGCGTAACGACTACGTTTGTGACTACCGTATTTTCTTGCCGTAGCAGCGGCGGCGCTTGATTATCTCCGGATTCAGGGGTTTCCACTGACTTAGTTCCTTAACATTGTCTTCAAGTTGCGGGCCGGTCTCGGCATACCTGAATCCCTTTTTGTTGTAGATGGGGATAAGGTCGTCAAATATCAGGGCATTGACTCCCAGTCCCTGCATGTCCGGACGAACGGCAATGAGCATCATGTTGACTGTGTCTTCGTGCTTCAGCCGGAGTGCCTTGAACATATGCCACCAGCCGAGGGGGAACATCTTTCCCTTGGACTTGCGCAGGGCATCAGACATGCTTGCCATAGTCACGGCAGCAGCAACAAGTTCGCCCTTTTCGTTCTCCACAAAGGGGATTAGGTCCATATCTGCAATGGGGAGGTACATCTTCAGGAAATAATCGACCTGACGTGGAGTAAAGGAACTGTACCCGAACAAAGGCGCATACGCCTGATTCATAAGGTCGAACAGTCTGTGGCCCTCACCGTTAATGACATCCTGTACGGAAAACTTCCTTACCCTCAGCCCATACATCTCCTTGCTGAGACGGGCCACGCGGGCATACCTCGCAGGCACTTCCTTGGGAATCTCCACCTTTACCTGCAGCCAGTCCGCCACCTTTGCCAAGCCATAAGCCTCCATGTGCCTGGGGTAATACGGATAGTTGTATATGTCTATCATGGTACCCTTGCGGTCAAAGTCCTCGACAAGCATTCCTTCCTTGTCAAAGTCGGTAATGCCCAAAGGACCCTGCATCTCATCCATGCCACGTTCCCTGCCCCACTCGGCAACGGCGTCAAGTATCGCCTTGCTTACTTCCAGATCGTCTATGAAATCAATATAACTGAAGCGGACCACCTTGACGTCCCATTTCTTGTTAGCCCTGCTGTTGATTATTCCTGCAACACGACCGACAACGACACCGTTTCTCTCTGCGATAAACGCCTGAACCTCCGTAAAGGACAACCCATGGTTCTTTTCGGGATCAAAACTGTCGCGGACATCATTGGACATTTCCGGAACATACTGTTCGCTTCCTTCATAAAGTTTCAAAGGAAAGTCCACGAAAGCATCCAAATCCCTCCTTGTATTGACTTTTCTAACAACAATCCCATCCATAATGTTTCCGGTTTATCGCCATATGTGCACGTACACGCGCTTACGACTCATTATTTACAGGCACAAAGATACGAAAAAAGGGCGACATTGCAAAGACTGGCATTCATTTTATTACCCTGCGTCCTTTTTTAACGAATATTAACGTCAGTTCGGGATAATATTAGAACAATGTTATTTGTTTGTTGTCCTCAACACAATATCTTTTGATTGCCTCAGGTTTGTTGTCAAAGAAGCAATATGCACTGATAGCCGCAATGAGGTTCATCAGGAAATTGTTAATGGATCTGTGTCTTGAATGCACCAAATTCCCCTTGTCCTTGAGCAGATGATTAATACATTCGATGATATATCTTTTCCTAAGCATAATCTTGTCCCATAGTGGGATCAGTCTGTTTTTCATGTTGCTTCTGATTCCCGTCACCAGATGTACGCCATCAGCAAAGAGCGCCTCAAACAAACTGGGCGAGATGTATCCTCTGTCAGCAAAGAGTTTTCCGTAAATTCTCTTGCCAAGTATTGACCATACTTTAGGATCCCTGTCATCTACGTTAGCTCCTGTAAGACAGAACATTATGAGTTCTCC
>JAZURY010000004.1:0-1705 GCA_045606445.1 Bacteroidaceae bacterium | reverse complement strand
TCCACAATGGTTCCTCTTCCCAGTTCTTGGGAAAGCCCATGGCGGCAATGTCTACATTAGGATACTTAAGTAGCAATAATTTGAATTTCTCCACAAAATCATTGTCCTCGTATATGCTATTTTGCCAATACACGATGCAGCATAACTGCACATATAACTTATGGGCATCTAACTTCGTATTGACAATCCAATGCTCTGTCATCGTCTTAGGCAACTGAGGAATCATAGAGAAACGACGGTTCCATATACGTGCATGGTGAGCACAGCAATTACGCAATACTGCGATACTACGCATCCAACTCTCAAGATATTCGTGTTGGGGTACTCCAAAACTTCTTGCAATGCTCTTCTTTACCGACTTGTCCTTGAAGTTACCATACAGTTTCGACAACACACCAAACGAAGCCACCTCCAATGTCTTCCAAGCTGGCGGCATGTCGGGTGAGGTGTATTTGTGATAGTGGTCTTGTATAAAGTCCTCTTTTGAACGATCCAACTCTTTTCGAAGGCTCACGAGGTTCTCTTGTTGCTGTTTGGAACTCTTGACCAACTCGTCGTCCATAAACCAAAATGGACCATATGCCATAGAAAAGTTGTGAATAATTTTAGTGCGCAGAGCAATCTCGATGCTTTGTATTGCAGAAAATATCAGTGCACGCAACTCTTTATCAAAGTAGTAGAGTGAAAGTGCATTCTCAAATCTGCTGTTTGGTTTAAACTGATGAGGAGACTTCTCCATTGGTCTCCAGTAACTGGCTAACCTGAAATAACTGATGATTGATAGATACTTATGAGCATCTTTCTCGTTATCAATTATTAATCCGTTTTTTTAAAGGCGTGTTATCTGCTCGTCAATGCTCAACGCCCTATTAGTGTATTCACTCATAGCATATAAAAGCAAAAGTTCCGCCCTGGTACGCTGGTCTATGGGAAGCGTGGCGGAATCTGTTGCTGCAAAGGTAGATATTCTTTCCCTATCTACCAAATATCTAACAGAAAATATAAGGTAAGAGTTTTGTGTTGTATCTGCTTTATTAGTGGAGACGATAAGGAAATATAACAAAAGAGGGACATAGAAATACAATACAAAGCGAATAAGTCGTCTGGACTTATTCGCTTTTATCATATCCATCAAGGGCGTGTCAGTTCTGTTGATTATTTCAAAATGGTTTCTCCATCATAAGTCACCGTCTTCAAGTTGGCGAGGCTCAACTCCTTGGCCTTGGTGGGCAGCGGAGCGTAGTGTACCTCCGAGGTGATGCGCTGCGCCTCGTCGGAGAGGATATACTTCAGCAGGTCGAGTGTGGCCATGGCCTGTGCCTTGCTGCGGTCGGCATAGTGCTGCTCCTTGTAGATAATCATCCAGGTGAAGGTAGAGATAGGATAGGCACCTGCCGCGTCGGCATTGGTGATGGAGCAGCGTGTGTCTGCAGGGATGGTGCCCGATGCTGCTGCAGAGATGCTTGCTGCGGTGGGTGTAACGAACTCGCCACGCTGATTCTGCAAAGTAGCGTAGGGGATCTTCTGGGCAAAGGCATACTCCGAGCCCACGTAGCCGATGGCGTTCTTCGTCTGCTTGATGACGCCTGCCACGCCGGGGTTACCCTTGGCAGCTTGTCCCACAGGGAAGTTCACCGACTTGCCGGCACCGAATTTCTCCTTCCACATCGGGCTCACCTTGGTCAGATAGTCGGTAAACACGAAG
>JAZURY010000003.1:0-54313 GCA_045606445.1 Bacteroidaceae bacterium | reverse complement strand
CATTGCGCCCTCAAAGTGGCAAAACATCTGTTCAAAAACAAACGCTATTATCATCATAACGCTAATGACCGATTTGGGATAATACTGTACTAACCAGAAAAAGAACATTGGCAGCCCCCACTGAGGAAGACTGCCAATGCTATTGGTTCTTCATTTGCCCTTTGTGTAAAAAGGCAAGATGGTGCAGATTACTTCTGAGCCAGAGCCTTAACCAGAGCCTTCTCAGCCTTTACGACAGCCTTGTCGTACTTCTTCTTGGCTGCGGCGGGATTCTTGGCGCTCTTGATGGCGTCGTAGAGAGACCACAGATTGAAGTCGGCAGTTACCTTCTTCTGAGCGGCGGTGTAAGCCTTGGCAGCGGCCTCGGCCTTAGCCTCCTGCTCGGCGGGAGCGTAAGCGTGCTTGTAACCATCTACCTTGTTCCAGTAGCCACGAGTGAAGTCGGGGAATGTAACGGCAGCGCAGTTGTTGTCCATAGACAATGTGCCGAGTTCTGCCAGACAGCACCATTCAGCCATGTCGTAAACGTCCATATCCAGAGGCAGACCATTCTGCAGGCAGTAAACCAGACGAGCCTCCATGATGTAGTCCATACCGCCGTGACCCATCTCACGACCCAGTTCACCGTACTTGGTGAGGATGGGATGATAGTACTTCTTCTCGAGAGCCTTCTGCTGCTCTGCGTTCATGAAGCCGTGAGCGTTGAGGTTGTCAACCTGAGGAGCGCCAGTACCCTTCATAGCCTCGCCAGAGAGAGCGAACTTGGGTTCGGGATACTTGGTTGCGTAACCCTTGGTACCGGTGAGTTTGAACAGACGGTTGTAGGGCTGGGGAGTCATAACGTTGTGCTGGATTTCAACAACCTTACCCTGTGCGGTACGCATCAGAGTGGTGGTGTGGTCACCATTGCGGAATTCCTTGCACTCCTTGCCGGTCTTGCTCTTCACCCAATCCTTACCTACGAAGCTCTCGGTGTCCATGGCAATCAGAGTGGTGAAACGGTCGCCACGGTGAATGTCTAGGCACTGTGCTACGGGGCCAAGGCCGTGAGTGGCGTAGAGGTCGCCACGGTTCTCCTTATTATACTTCATACGCCAGTGCAGGTTCTCGGTGTCGTTGTCGGCGGGATCCTTCCAGTAAGCGTCCCAGAACCACTCCAGACCGTGGATGTAAGCACCCTCAGCACGGATGATCTCACCGAATACGCCGTCCTGAGCCATGGCCAGAGCGTTCAGCTCATAGTAGTCATAGCAGCAGTTCTCCAGGATGAAGCAGTGCTGACGTGTCTTCTCTGACAGGTCAATCAGGCTCCAGCACTGTTCCAGGTTCATTACGCTGGGCACCTCGATGGCGGTGTGCTTGCCGTTCTCCATAGCGCACTTTGCCACGGGATAGTGGTGGTTCCAGTCAGTAGCAACGTAAACGAGGTCGATGTCGGGACGCTTGCAGAGTTCCTCATAACCCTTGGCACCAGAATAGATGTCGGCGGGCTTCAGACCTGCCTTGCGGAGATAGTCCTGGCACTTTTCTGCACGCTCTGCCTCATAGTCGCAGAGAGCAACGATCTCAACGCCGGGGATGTGGCAGAAACGCATAACTGCACCGGGACCACGCATACCAAGACCAACGAAGGCCACGCGAACGGTCTCCAGTTTGGGAGCAGTCAAACCCAGAACATGCTGCTGACCTGCAGGACGCTCGGGAGTTTCCACAACGATAGTACCCTTGTCCCAGTGCCACTTTGTGCTGGGAGAAAGGGACTGGGCACCTGCCGCTACTGAGATGGCGGCGAGGGCAACGACAAGAAGATTCTTCAGTTTCATTCTCTTTCGTTTGTTTAATTAGGTTAATAATATGTTTATCTAAAATTTGCTTTCCGAGGACAAAGATAGTAATTTTATCTTTAAGTGCCAAGGTTTATTTTGTTATTATCGGGAAAAAGCGTAACTTTGCCCTCGGATATGAGTAATAAGGAGACACGCACGCCCCTGCTGGGTATGGACATGCAGGAACTGAAGGAAGCGGCTGCCGGTGCAGGACTTCCCGCCTTTGCCGCCAGGCAGATGTTCGGATGGATATACCAGAAGAATGCCGCCGACGTGCAGGACATGACCAACATATCCCAAAAGGCACGCAATCTGCTGGCCGAGCGCTATAACGTGGGGCTTATGCCTGCCGTGGAGACCCAGCGCAGTGTGGACGGTACGGCAAAGTACCTGTTCCCCACCCTGTCGGGGCACACGGTGGAGAGTGTCTTCATACCGGACAAGGAGCGTGGCACGCTGTGTGTCAGTTGCCAGGTGGGATGCCGCATGGGATGCAAGTTCTGCATGACCGGCAGACAGGGGTTCCAAGGACATCTGACCGCCACGGACATACTGAACCAAATCTACTCCCTGCCGGAAAGGGACAGGCTCACGAACATCGTCTTCATGGGACAGGGCGAACCTCTGGACAACCTGGATGCCGTGATGAAGGTGACGGAACTGCTCATGCACAAGGACGGCTGGGCATGGAGTCCCAAGCGCATAACGGTGAGCACCGTGGGCATAAGGCGCGGCCTGGTACGCTTCCTGGAGGAAAGTCCGTGCCATCTGGCCGTTTCCCTGCACAATCCTTTTGCCTACGAGCGTCTGGAGATGATGCCTGCCGAGAATGCCTTCTCGCTGACGGAGTTCCTACCCATGCTGGCAAAGATGGATTGGACACACCAAAGACGCCTGTCCTTCGAGTACATAGTGTTCGGAGGTCTCAACGACACGCCCCGCCATGCCAGGGAACTGGTAAGGCTGCTGGCTCCGATGGAGTGCCGCGTGAACCTGATACGCTTCCACAAGATACCCGACTCGCCCTTCCACGGGGCATCGGAAGAAACCATGGTGTGGCTGCGCGACTATCTGACACAACATGGCGTGACCACCACCATCCGCGCATCCCGAGGACAGGACATTTGGGCGGCATGCGGCCTGCTGAACACCAAGAACAAGGAGAAGGCCCTGCAAGGCGCACAGGACTGACGCACACCACCCTCCCCTCCGGCAAAGAAACAAGACCAGAACAACACAAAAACAGAAACGACACATGAAACGTCTGATACTACTCATTCTCCCCATCATGGCACTGCTCGCCGGCAGTTGCGAGAAATCACACTTCCTGCCCAAGGCAAGCGGACGCCCCTACGAAGTGATGGTGGTGATGGACTCCGTGGAGTGGAAGGCTCCCCACGGACGTGCACTCTTCGACGTGCTGGACACCGACGTGCCCATGCTCCCACAGAGCGAGCGATCGTTCCGTATATCGCAGGTGGAGGTGAAGCACTTCGACAGAATGCTGAACATCTTCCGCAACATCATAATTGTGAACATAGACAAGACACAGTTCACACGCACCAGAATGAAGTTCACACGCGACAAGTATGCCATGGAGCAGATCGTGCTGACCATCAACTCACCCTCAAAGGAAGAGTTCCGCCAGTTCTGCATAGACCACAGGCAGGAGATAGTGGACTTCCTGACCAAGATGGAGATGAACCGTTTGGTGAAGGACCTGAAGACAGAGAACTCGAAGGTGACCAGAGAACTGGCCAAGGAAATATTCGATTGCAAGATGTACGCACCGAAGGAACTGACATCATTCAAGAAAGGCAAGGACTTCCTGTGGACATCCAACAATACCCCATCGGGCATGATGAGCATAGTGATGTACTCCTTCCCCTATGAAGGTCCGCAGATATTCAACAAGGAATACCTCACGCAGAAGCGCGACTCTGCCCTGAAGGCCAACATCCCCGGCGAGAAGCCCGGCATGTTCATGAAGACGGACACCCTTTGCACCGTGGTGAAACCCATAGTGGTGCACAAGCAGTACGCCATGGAGATGCGAGGTCTCTGGTACGTGGAGAACGATTGCATGGGAGGTCCCTACGTGAGCCACCACCGTGTGGACACGGAGAACAACAGCGTCATCGTGGTGGAAGGGTTTGTGTATGCCCCCGAGAAAATGAAACGTGGCATGATACGCCGACTGGAAGGTTCGCTTTACACGCTGATGCTGCCGGAGGAGCAATACTTCATAGAAATCACCCCGGACATTGAGGAAGAGAAGAAGGACACACTGACAGAAGAGAAGAAAAAGTAAACTATGAAAATACTGAAAATAGGCATCGTGCACTCCGACCAGAAAGGACAGGATACGATAGCCAACGCCTTTGAAGACATACTGCTGGACGAAATCTGCACCAAGACCCTATACGAGAAGCAAGGTGAGGAGGGCATAGACGAGGCCCTGAACGACTGGGAGGAGGGCAACACGGATGCCATACTTTTTATCCCCGCCGAGGGAAAGGAACGTCTGAACCCGGCAAGTCTCAGAGGACTGGACATGATAGTGTGGGAAGACCTGCGTATGGTCTTCACCAACGAGGACGAAAACTTCGAAGAGCAGGAGAATGCCTTGCGTCTGGCCCTGCAAAGGGAGTTCGACATAGACAACCCGCGCATAGTCCCACATCTGGATGCAGAGAACTACAAGACCTACGATGCCGTGCTGACCAACGACAGGGAGCAGGGACTGAAGGATTTTCTGGAACTGACCCATGGCAACGGAGTGGCATATACCACTGGCAGGGAACTTATATGCACAAGTCCCTTCTCGGCAGACTCCTTCCGCGACAGCATCTATCTGGCCAAGGATATTCTGAAGAACAGGGAGCGATATGACGAGGCAAGGGAGAACCCTCTGCCAAAACTCTTCATTGACAAGAAAGAGGACATCAAGAAGCGAAATGAGCCTAATTGACAACGTCAGAGCGACACTGAAAAGCCAGGACACGGAAGGTCCGTTCGAACTTTACGTGACACGTACCCCGGGCTATCTGTGGGCATGCCTGTTCAAATGGCTTGGCGTGCATCCCGTGGCGGTGACACTGATGAGTATCGCCATTGGGGCGGCAAGCGGTTGGTTCTTCTATAGCGAAGACCTCGGGATGAACCTCATAGGCATGGGACTGCTGGTTTGGGCGAACTGGTATGATTGCGCTGACGGACAACTAGCCCGCATGACGGGCAAACGCACCCTCATAGGCAGGATACTGGACGGGTTCTGCGGCGACGTGTGGTTCTTCTTCATATACCTGTTCCTTTGCCTCAGGATGCAGGGAGAGAACATACCATTCACCAACGTGCAATGGGGTATATGGATATGGCTGTTAGGGGCATGGGCAGGTCTCAGATGCCATGGCCGCCAATGTGCCATAGGCGATTACTACCGCAACATACACCTCTACTTTCTGCTCGGTACAGGAAAGGCGGAACTGGATTCCGAGGCGAAGATAAAGGAGGAAATGAACTCCATGAAGTGGATGAGCAAGGACTGGTTCCACAAACTCTATCTCTACTTCTATGCACGATACACCGGCTCGCAGGAGGCGCAGGTAAAGTCTTTCCACACGATGATGAAAGGATTGGAGGCCAAATACGGCACGGACATCCCCCTACCCCTTCGCGAAGACTTCTGCCGCGAGAGCCGTCCGCTGATGCCTCTGACCAACATCATCACATTCGACACCAGGGTGACGGTGCTGTTCCTTTGCATAGGCTTCGGCATACCCTGGCTCTATTTCATATTCGAATCCACCGTACTGGAAGCCGTACGCTTCCACATGATAGGACGGCACGAGAGACTTTGCGAGAGGATAACGGAACAATATATCAAGGGCTAAGGCAATGAACAGAAGCGTAGCGCTGATACTGGCAGGCGGAGTGGGAAGCAGGATGAACCTTTCCATACCCAAGCAGTTTGTGGTGGTGGACGGGATGACCGTTCTCCAACACACAATGCTTGCCTTCCAACGACACCAGTTGGTCAGTGCCATATACGTGGTTGCCTCCCCCCAGTGGGCGGAAACCGTGCGCCAACAGGCAAAGGAAGCAGGCATAGGCAAGTTCGCCTTGTGCCTGAATGCCGGCGAAAACAGTTTCCAATCTGCGAAGAACGGCATCATGGCCCTTAAGAAAGAGGAAAGCGAAAACACCGTGGTGCTTATCCACGACGCAGTACGCCCTTTGGTGTCGCAGGACGTAATAAGCAGAAACATAGCCGTATGCCTGTCCCGTGGCAATGCCATCACCACCCTGCCAAGTCAGGAGAGTTACATGGTTGTTGATGCCGGTAAAAACGTTTCCTCCACCTATATCCTGCGCGAGAAACTTCTGCGTGCACAGACGCCACACACCTTCCTGCTTGGCGAACTGACCACAATGATGCAGGAGGCCGAAGAAAGGGGCATCACCTACTCGCAATCCATCTTCACCCTGGCCAACGAACTGGGACACGTGCCCTTGCATACAGCCGAGGGAGAAATGATGAACTTCAAACTGACCCTGCCTTCGGACTTCACTATCTTCCAGGCTATTCTTCACGAGACAAGGGACTAAAGAGGGACGACATTTCATCTGTGTCGGAATTGTTTTTCTCAAGAAATATTCATACCTTTGCACACTCCTTTATGAATACTACACCATTACAAGACCTGAAAGCGCGATACAACATCGTTGGACGCGACGAGAAACTGAACATGGCACTGGACACGGCTGTCCAAGTGGCACATACGGACCTGAGTGTGCTCATTCAGGGAGAAAGCGGTGTGGGCAAGGAGATTATACCGCGCATCATCCATGACAACAGCCTTCGTAAGGGCAAGCGCTACATAGCCATAAACTGCGGCAGCATACCAGAGGGAACCATCGATTCGGAACTTTTCGGACATGAAAGGGGGTCCTATACAGGAGCCATCGGAGAGCGTGAGGGCTACTTCGGTGCGGCAGACGGAGGCACACTCTTTCTGGACGAAGTGGGAGAATTGCCCATGACCACCCAGGCACGCCTTCTCAGAGTTCTGGAAACGGGTGAGTACCTGCGTGTCGGCAGCGACGAACCACGAAAGACGAACGTGCGCATAGTGGCGGCAACAAACGTGGACATCCCCAATGCCATTCGTGAAGGACGCTTCCGCGAAGACCTCTACTATCGTCTGTGCACCATCAACATACAGGTGCCTCCACTCAGGGAGCGTGGCATAGACAGCGTGTTGCTCTTCAAGATGTTTGCCATGAACGTGGCGGCCAAATACCACATCCCCGAACCCATCCGCCTGAGTCCAGAGGGAGAGCATACGGTGATGGCATACAAATGGCCGGGCAACGTGCGCCAACTGAAGAACGTGGTGGAGCAGATGAGCATACTGGAACAGGGAGTCCAGATTACACCCGAAGTGCTGTACCGTTATGGCATCATTGCCGGTCAGGGAGAGAGTTTCGCCCTGTCGCGTGTCGGCAAACCAGGGAGCGAGGGCGGACGCCACGACTGGGAGAACGAGATAAAGTGGCTGGCAAATGCCGTGCTCAAACTCCGTGCCGAGGTGGACGACCTGAAGAAGCATCTATCGCCCGAACACAAGAAACACTCCCCTACTCCACTGCAACTGGAGGACATGAGCAGCGTCATGCACTCGACAATCATCCACGAACAGGAAATGGAGCAAATCCCACAAGCACAACACCAGCACGTATATGTGCCCACCGACACCACACCACATGTGGCAAACCAGGCATACGACGAGATAGAAGAATTAAAGGAAGAGGACAGCCTCAACTTGGAGGACATGGAAAAGCGCAGCATAATACGTGCTCTTCAACAAAGCCACAACAGGCGCAAGATCGCCGCACAGATGCTTGGCATAAGCGAACGCACACTATACAGAAAAATTAAGGATTATGGCATTGAAGAATAATACATACCGAAGGGCAACACAATACTTTCTGAGGCTCAGTGCAATACTTCTCGTACTCTCCTGCATCTTATTGTACACATCATGCACAATCAGTTACAAGTTCAACGGAGCAAGCATTGACTACACAAAAGTCAAGAGCATACAGATAGGCAACTTCCCTATCCGCAGCACTTACGTGTGGTCGCCCATGCAATCCATCTTCCAGAACAAACTCACCGACATCTATGCCAGCCAGACGAGACTGCAACAGGTAAAGCGCAACGGTGACCTGGTACTGGAGGGGGAAATCGTAGGATTCGACCAGTTCAACAAGGGCGTATCGAATAGCGGTTACTCCAATCAAGTACAACTGAAGATGACGGTAAACGTACGATACACCAATAACAAAAACCACGCCGAGGATTTTGAGCAGAAATTCTCAGCCACATCCACCTATGATGCCACCCAGCAACTTGTAAACGTACAGGAAGAACTGGTCACTGAAATGTGCAAGGACATTACCGAGCAAATTTTCAATACCACAGTGGCAAACTGGTAGGACTGCACGACAACCACTACACGCCAAGGCAGAATAACAAGGAAAGCAACAGATGGGAAAACAAGTCATCGACTACATAAGGCAACCGGAGGGGCTAGACTACCAGTCACTGGAGTACCTTCGTGGCATAGTAGAGAAATATCCATATTACCATGCCGCACGCATCCTCATGCTTCGTACCTTGTACCAGATGCACGATCCCTCGTTTGACGAGCAACTCCGCAAGGCCGCCATTTACGTGCCGGCAAGGAACACGTTATTCCAAATGTTTCAGGCACCTTCACTGACTCCGGATTCTCCTACCAAACGCACAGCACGTGCCGAACACACAGAAGAAAAGGCAAAACGCACGGACTCGCTGATAGACACGTTCCTGGACACCATTCCGCAAAACCACCAAAATACGCCAAGAATAGTCGATGCCACAGTAGATTACATGGCATATCTAATGCAGATGGAAACCGGCAACAACACCACGAGTGCACCGAGAATGACCGGACAGGACTATATTGACGATTTCCTTATAAAGAACGAAGGAAGGTTCGACCTTGAGGACCTACCTGCCGAAGAAACGCCCCAAGGCATGCCAGAGTCTAAAAATGACATGGGAACAGGCATACTTACGGAAGCAATGGCACGAATTTACATCAAACAGGGCAAATATGACAAGGCTATTGAAATTATTCGTCGCATTTCCTTGAAATATCCGAAAAAAAATCGTTACTTTGCAGACCAAATACGTTTTCTTGAGAAACTAATCATAAATCAACAATCGTAATATGTACACAATTTTTGTAGTTCTTATCATCTTGGCCAGCGTGCTCATGTGCGTTGTAGTCCTCATTCAGGAAAGCAAGGGAGGAGGTCTGGCCGCTGACTATGCAAGCGGCAACACCCTGCTGGGTGCCCCAAAGACAACCGACATCATCAAGAAGGTTACCGCATGGCTGGCCGCAGCAATGGTTTTGCTCTGCGTATTCAGCACAGCATTCCTACCCGAAACAAAGGCTGTAGACAGTGTACTGCAACTGGAGCAACCTGCAGCAGCACCCGTATTGCCCACAGTTCCTGCAACTGATGCTACACCCACCACAACAACAACTCCTCAGCCTGCCGAGGCGCCCAGTGCCAACTAACCAGGCAATCATACATAGGATATGACAATCATAGCAGACAGCGGTTCCACAAAGACGGAGTGGATTGTTGGAGAACTTGCCGAACTGTCTGTAACAACCAAGGGCATCAACCCTGTGCGCGACACCAAGGAAGAAATTCTGGACGTCCTCAGCACAGAGTTGATGCCCGAACTTTTCTCCTCAACCACCATCAGACAAACTGACATAACCGAAATACATTTCTACGGAGCAGGATGCATCCCCCCATTCTCGCAAAGCGTGATGGAAACACTTGAAAGTCTGTTTCCACAAGCAGAAGTACACGTGTACAGCGACCTCCTCGGTGCCGCACGTGCCCTATGTGGCAAGGAAGAGGGCATAGCATGCATCTTAGGAACTGGAAGTAACTCATGCCTGTGCAAGGAAGGAGAAATAGTAAAAAACATTTCCCCATTAGGCTATATCCTGGGAGACGAGGGAAGTGGTGCTGTCCTTGGACGAACCCTATTGTCTGAAATGCTCAAAGGCAACCTTCAGAACCTTTGGAACGACTTTAGCAAACAATACAATCTTTCCGTTTCCGATATTATAAATAAGGTATACCGCCAACCACAGGCCAACCGCTTCCTGGCTTCGCTTGTCCCCTTTATCAGGGAACATATTGACAACCATGACATAAAGGAAATGGTAATAAAGGAATTTATACGCTTCCTAAAAAGAAATGTAACCCCTTACTGTCGCCCAGACCTACCTGTCAATTTTGTCGGCGGTGTTGCAAACGCCTTTATTGATGAAATCCAAATTGCATGCACATCATGTGGTTTGAAAATAGGTAAAATAACACGCTATCCTGCCGAAGAAATGCGCAAATACCACATTTATGTTATTTAACACACGTAAATACTTGTCACGTTAAGATTTTATCAGTATCTTTGTAACAGTTATCCTGAAAACAATCTTTTTACCTTAAACAAACTAATACCTAAAGGATGGTATAGGGTCGCTGGGAAGCGCCCCTATATTTTTTGTGTGCTTTATAAGCAAGAAGTTATATACGAAAAGAAGAACAATCTCATAATGAAACTGTTCTTCTTTGGGAGGTGCCTGGCGGATTCGAACCGCCGTAGACGGTTTTGCAGACCGTAGACTAAGCCACTCATCCAAGGCACCTTATATCAAACCTTTCGTGTTTGCGAGTGCAAAGGTACAACTTTTATGGGGATTAACCAAATATTTATATGCAAAAATCAAACAAATCTTTCATTTAATCCTATAATACAAGGCAGATCCACCCCACACCCTCGTAAAAGTCCAAAAACTACTGATTGCTCTCCATTGCTGGTTGAAGGAAAATAAGCGAACTTTCCATAGCAGGATTGCGCAGATGAGTTGCAACAATAAACAATTGGCGATCCTCACCTGTTTCATTTGAAGCCACATCTACTTTATGCGTTGACTCTACAACAGCGACACCGTCAGGCTTGTAATTGACAATTCCATCCTCGTGGAATGAGAATGCAGAAGACTGGGAAGACAACTTGAAGGAATGCGTGGATGCCACCTTGATTGTTATCTCACCTCCCTCTGCAGGAATCAAACCATCAGCAGGAGTATCATATGAGGCATTTATAGACTCATAAGAGACTTCATTGTTACAAGACATAAAGAGCATTGCGAGCAAAGGCAACACCAGAAAGAGATACTTTTTCATAATTAGCAGTCAAGTATATTATACATTTATTATATACCTTATTATAATATAAAGGAACTCTCGGCATCAATACCATTCTATATTTGAACTGTATGAACTCTGCTTGCGCCACCTGAGAACGTCCCTCAGCGCCGAGGCCTCGGCCTGGAAGTTGAAGTTGAAACTGCGATAGGGCATAAGCACCATGGAGCATGACATGGAGAAACAATGCAGGTCACGACTTAAAGAGGCTGTGGTCATGGACAACTGTTTGTAATTGAAATCGTATCCTGAAGAGAAAGTTATATTCCATCCATCTGATATTCTTACATTACCAGAAAAGTTTAGCGTATGTGTAAACTTGTATGGATAGCGCATGTTCTTTGGATTAATCTCGGCAGATGTGTTCTCCCTCATTATAACACCATAACTGACTGTAAAACTCCATGGCATACGGAACTTAAGATACCCGTCATCATCCACCTGAGTACCTTTGTCATTCCTCTTTGCCCCCGTCTTTCCCTTTTCGCGATCAGGATCTACATTCTGCATTTCAGGATCAGCCAACTCCTCATCATCCTCGTCGTCGTCTTCATCATCTTTTTGGTTCATGTCCAAACCAAGGAGTTTGTTACGGAGTTTCTTAAAGGTCTCATTATTGAACGTATACGACAAATTCTGGCTCATGCCCTGGAAACGGCCAAAACGTCCATAACTCCATTCAGTCCTATCGCCCACATAGACATTGCCTCGCTCGTCAAACTCATATGCATAGGTCGCGAAAACTGCATTCAAACTGAAAGTATAACTTTTGCTCAGTTTCAGTCTGAGTCTAGTACTAAGGTCGCTCCATGGTCTGGTCTTGGCCGCCATGTTATAACTGAGCGAAGCCCCCAACTCATCTATCAGGCTTATTTTTCTCATTCCCGACGTATCCCTTTTGGAGGCAACCTTCATCTCCAGATTATTAGAGATATCCATATTGATATTACCCCTCATGCCACGTGAAGGCGTACCATAGAGGGAACTTGCATAATACGAATAGACCACCGGTTCTCCCACCGGGACACCTTCACGGTTAATACGCTGGTAAGATCCATAGTATCCATAACTGTCACTACCAAAATCCGGAGCATAAGAGAAACTCACACTCGGAGTGAATACATGCCTTATGGCCTGTATGAACTTGCCTCCCGCCCATTTGGCCGGTTTATAGAAACCGTACAGTTTGGTATTCAGCGAAAGGTTGAGGTTATAATCGTAGACGTTATAGAATCCAAGCGTGGTGTCCCTCACAACGGTCTGCCTGTCCTTGTCCCAGTCCTGACGGATTTTCTGCATATACATACGGTCCGTGAAGTTGAAGGACGTTGTCAGGTTGATGTACTTGAACAGTTGCACCGTGGCGGAAATTGGTATCTGGTGCTTCATGCCGTTGCGCCAGTCCTTCAGCAGGTTGCTCTTGAAGAGTTTGTAATCCTTGGTAGTGATACTGTTCTGCAGAGTGCCGGTGTACGACATAGAAATCTTCTCGTACCAGCGCTCCTTGCCCACTGCATGCTTACGCTTGAAGGGGTACAACCTTGCCAGAGTAATGTTCAACGTAGGCAGTGTAACCGAGACCATGCTGTCGCGGACGTTCTGAGACAAGTTGAAAGATCCTGAAAGCGTAAGTCCAATACTTTCAAATGTCTTGCTATAACTAATAGAACTTGTTCTGGTACTCTGAGTATAACTCTCCGGTTCGTAACGGGATGTGAGGTTGTTTTTTTCGTACGAAGTTGACGCATAGTTCACACTTGCGGAAAAACTGGTCGATGGGTTTGCCTTACCGTCCTGGCGGTGTGTCCACGTAATTTTGAAATCCGTAACACTGGGATTGGATTTGTCTTCATATACAGTCTTCTGGAAACTCATATAAAGATTTCCAGAAAACTTGTACCTTTTTCTGTAATTGGAAGACAGAGACAATCCCCATGAACCTTTTGTGTATATATCACCTAAAAGTTGGAGGTCCACATAGTCGTTTATGGCAAAGTAATATCCGCCTTCGCGCAGATAGAACCCCCTTTCCGTCTCATCTCCATAAGAAGGCATGATAAAACCACTCTGATAACTGTGGGTAAACGGGAAAAAACCATATGGCACAGCCAGTGGCAACGGAACATCCTCAACAACAAGGTGTGCCGGGCCGAAAACTACGCTCTTGCCGGGCCTGACCTTTGCACGGGTCATCTTCAGGTAGAAGTGAGGGTGTTGAGCATCACAAGTAGTATAGCGTCCTCCCTTCAAATACATGAGGCCTGTACTATCACGCTTACCCTCGTCGGTAGTCATAAAACCCTCACCCTGCTTGGTATATACATTAGTGATAAACGCTCTGCGTGTTTTGAAATTATATGAAATTCTATCCGGTTCATATTCCTCACTTCCTTGCCGGAAGAGGGGTTTTCCCATAATATCGCCTATACTGTCTTGCCTGCCTTCGGCATGTACCAGACTGCTGTCCAAAGACAACGTTATCACTTCTGCCGTAAGTTCCAAATCCTGGTATCTCACGTTGCTCTCACCGTATAAATTGGCACGGTTGAACAACATATCAAAGGTAATGCTATCTTTTGCAGTATATGCGACTGGAGCATCCAGCGAACTATTGCTCTGTTGCACGGTGTCGACATGTGTGGTGTCCTTTTTCCATGTATTGGAATCGGGACGTATAGTATAGCCCGTCATGCTTTCCAGTGCCTGCTGTCTTTTCAAAGAGTCGCTGAGCAAAACGGAATCCGAAGACGATACAAAAGCAGTATCCTGTACAGCATAAAAAGCACACATGGCAGACGAAGTATTATCTGCCAACACCATCAATATACTGGTAATAAGGAATATAGCGACAAAACGGCTGCTCAACGTCTACCTTGCTTTTCTCTTAATTTTGGCAAATATACGACAATTCTGCCACATTCACAAAGTTTGAAGACAGATATTAGTGCTTTTAACTAAAAAGGTTGTGCCACCTAACCCATTTTTCAAGGTCGGCATCTGGAAAACGTCCGAGCATCTGCCTGACCTGTTCGTCCGTCTTCATCCTATGAGGATTGCTCTTGGAGAAGAATTTGTCAGCATAGCATATTATCTGCTCTTCAATAGTTTCCGGAACCAAATCCACATGCGGCAGGGGCAATCCCTGCTTCTCTATGGAACTGATGGTCAGTCCTGTGCCCGTGTGCCTTTCCGCCACTCTGGCATGGCGTGGCAGGCCCTCCTTCCGCAAAATCTCTGCACCCAGCATTCCATGGCAGATATAAGGGTATGTCCCTCTGCACCCTATACCCGGGGCATCGGTACGCACTATGCCGATGTCGTGCAACATGGCAGCCTCATAGACAAATGTCCTGTCTGCCTCTATCTCGGGATGAAGGTCCAGTACCTCCATAGCCTTGTCGGCAACCTGACGGGAATGCAGAAGCAACAATTGCTTCAGTTCCTCATGACCCTCATAGTACTTATCTATTATGTCCTCAATATTCACCATAAAATTTCCGACCGTTCATTATAAACATACCACTGCCTTGGCGACGCCTTGGCCTACCTGTCAAATCATAGATTCCCCTATCACGTTCCAACATACAGTCAGGAAGCGGTTCTTGAACACCAGACTGCACATCTGGTACCACAAAAGAGACCGTTGCCAATCCTCCTGCCCAACCTGTTATTTCCACACGATACGCCTGCTCGGACTCAAGTCTATGGAAACACAAAGTATTCAAAACAGAATTTCCGGCCGGCAGGTTCAAGACTCTATAATCAGCAGAACAGGCCACATCGTCAGCACCCTTGAACAATCTGCAATACAATAGTTTACCGCTAATACCCTCCCGCGCTGCATTCTGCATACGAAATCCGACAAAGGCAGTACCGTCATCACCGAAACTGATGCCGGTAAATTCACACGACAAATCATCTGGTACGGATGCCTCTGCCTTTATCTGCTTGGTGTATGGGACTTCTCTTCCATCAAATGTGACACCGACCACCCAATCCCCCGCAACAACCGGATAATGGGCCAGAACAGACTGGGTTCTGGTTTCACCCGGCAATAGTTTCACGGCTGAAATGGCAACCTCCTTGCATTGCTCCAACAGACTGGTATCAGATGGAGAATTCAGTATTATCTCATAGGTCTGGAACAATGTGTCTGAACTGATATTGGTAAGCGTGACGTCCGTAAGGACATAGTCTTTAGCCGTTACAGGCCTCGAGAATACAATGTCGTCTACCTGCACACTATTGGCAAAATCGGCCAAGGTATCAGGTTCCAGCACATCCGCCACACTGTCCGGATGCAGAAGCAGCATGTATTCGTTAGCATTGTATCCAACCATGCGTCCCCAATCCGTAGCATCCCAATGCGGCTGCATCTGGCAGAGGTGCTCCAAAGAGAAATACCCGTTCTGATGCTCGCCTTCACCCCAATTGCAATGATAAAGCCCATCTTCGTTAACTCCGTCAATATTGAATGCATGTCCTCTCAGCGTATTGTTGTACCCCACGTATGCGACAGGACGTCCGGCAAGAAGTTCGTTCTGCAGAATCCTGTGCCATGCATCAAAACTGTACAGACTCCTGTCCAGTATCCTCACGGTCTTGTAACCGAAGACACGCCTTAAAGGTTCTTCTGCCTTCCAGAGTCCCGACGCACTGGCCGTAGGACCGTATTTCATCTGCACCATCATGCCGCACCAAAGACTGAGGTCGGCAACGTCGTCCCAATCTATAACACTGCCGGCAGGCACAGTGGCAAGAGAGTAATTAGGAGTTTCCCATCCGGCAATACTGTCCAGCAGGACCTCCGGATAACGGTAATAACTGAGCAACTGCTCCAATGCTGTTGCCACACAACCGACAAGGCACGGCTCTGAACTGACCGAGTCACCATAGTTGTAATAAGGGCACGACCTGTTGTAGGGTGCCGTCTGCACACGGACGGTCTTCAGCAGCGGTTCCACCGCATATTCCGGCAATGGCTGCGCAAGAGAAAGCGCCGTGGAACAAAAAAACAGGGAAAGGGCAAGAAAAAATGTTCTCATATCACCGTTTTACGTCATACAGTCCATCCAGGCGTACTCTCAAAATCCGATGGGACTTCAGGCCTCTAACAACGCAGCCTTGAAGTTAGAACTGCGGATACTCGGATACTGGCTTCTCGTGTCTATGTCAGGATGATTCCTGAGATATTCCGTCACCACCTCAAAACACTGCCGCTGGCTCTGGGCAAGCATCTCCACCTCAAAAGTCTCCTCCACGAAACCGCATTTGTGTGTCTCGGGATTGACTATGGCACGACGGAATGTTATGCTTACTGCATATTTCCCAGGACGAATCTCATCGGTTGGAGACTGTTTGGCCTCCTTACTCTCCGCCGGCATCACCCCTCCATTGGCACCACGGGTCTTGAACTCGTCCAAGGTTTCAGAATTTGTCTTGATTACGATGAAAGTATGCTTGTTGGGCAGACGGAAATGCCTCGGGTAACTTGTCTTGTCCACACAGAACTTCCGTATGGCGTCGGACAGTTCCTCCGTCATTGTTATCTGAGGTATACCGGCTATAAAGTCCACCAATGCATCGGGGGTGGGAAATACACCCTCGGAATCAAAATATCTTGCGTAATAGTTCATCTTGTTTGCCTATTTTTGTGCAAAGGTAAGGATTTTTGGAATAGCGACCAAGACAATGTAGAAAAAAGCAAGTGTCAATGCGTGAATCTTAAACAATCTTAAACAAAACCATACCATTGCCCGTACATAAAACAACGGCAACATACATAGCGACCAAAAATCCAGTCAATATCATGCACATTCCCGTGCATTTGCAACATTTAACAGGCCGGCATGCCTGTTTTACACAATAATTACGTACATTTGCACAGATTATAAACAAAAAACACAAAAGCATGAAGAAAATCTACTACATCCTTTCAATTGCCCTTGCAACCGCTCTTTTTGCAAGTTGCAGCAACGAACTGAGTGGTGCAGGCGACATCGTACCACAAGAGGAGTCTGAACAGAACGACACCAGGAACTACCCCGAGGCAGACGATGCTGGCAAACTTTCCGGCACAGCGGCTCAAAAACTTAGAAAACTGCTCATCAGAGCCGACGAGTCATTCTACACCAGTTTCGGCAACTTCCAGCCGCTCAGCAATTTCCAGTACAATGAAATCAAGACCTTTGCCGACCAACTTGTTGCCAGCAAGGAAACCGAATACGACAAGTACAGGGCCATCTTCACATGGATTACCCAGAACGTCAAGTACAACAACGAACCGGGCGGTCCAAACGACAATGAACCATACAACGTATTCATTAACAAGAAATGCGTATGTCAAGGATATGCCAACCTGCTTAACGTGATGCTCATTTCACAGGGAATAGCCGTAGTCAATGCCAACGGCTGGTTCCGTGGTTTGGGACACGCATGGAACTATGTAGGCATAAAGAACAACAACGGCAAACTCACCTGGTATTTGAGCGATCCCACCAACAACAGAGAGCACAATTCAGCCAGTTTCTCTGAATACGGCAACGAATACTTCCCCCTGTTTGCCGATGGCAACATCCACGAGACAGAGGAGTTCGCTTTCAACTATGCCAACGAAACACTCAATCTGACTACCGTAAAGACCGCCGGGGAAGTTCTGGTTGTACCCTATAGCGTAACCTTCGCTGACGGTTACAAGTTCCAACTCGATTCCTTCGACCCATCAACCGACCTGCCCGCTACTGTCAAAGAGATATATCTGGGAGCAAACATCACGAGCCTTGGTTCAAACAATCTCTATGGTCTCAACGAGCACGCCCCCAATGTGGAAGCCGCGCATGTCGATCCCACGAACCCGGAATTGATGAGTTACTGCGGCGTTGTATACCACAAAAACATGATTGAACCCATCTACGTTCCCGCCGCCATGAAGCGCGTAGAACTAAAGTTGGCCGAAACCTACGGTAAGGAGACCATCAAGGCTCACGCAAACTTGGAAGAGATTGTGTTCCTGAAAGGTACCAAGAAGATTGAAGACTGGGCCGTAGAGAAGTGCCCCAACCTGAAGGTGGCATACGTTCCCGTGGATGCGGAAGTAAGCGCTAACGCTTTCTCTGAGGTTCATCCCAGTTTCCAGATAATCCGAGAAGACCAAACCGGCATCAAGGACGTCATCGCCGATTGACAAGAACACACCTTATTATATAATAACGCCCCGAGGATATCGCATCTTCGGGGCGTTTTTGTGCCGGCATCATAATTATCACAATCGGGATGCGGCAAATATGCTAATCATCACAAATATATTTATGTCATAGCGGATGAGCGGGGTATTTTGAACGTTGACTTGCGTAGTTTGATGAGCGCAGGCGAATAACGTTGAACGATGAACGGATGAGTGGGGAGCGAGGAGCGAGGAGCGGGGAGCGGTAGGGACGCTGCGTGCAGCGTCCGTAATAGTTTTCCGTTTGTCAAAGTGTTCCGTCCATTCTTCCCAGTACCGATTTTTGTACTGCATAATCGGTACTGCAGTACCAACGGGCTGGTACTGCAGTACCGACGTGTAAGTACTATAGTACCAACACTATGGTACAGGCATGGTATCGTGGCGGCTTATTCTTAGGGTTTATATGTTGTGTTTTCAGATTTCCGTTCCCCGTTCGCCCTCACTCCGTCCTGATGCTTTCCACCGGATTGCGGCGTGCCACGGAAAGGGTGCGCCAGCAGATGGAGAGGAAGGCTATGAGCAGGGTGACGAGCACGGAGACAACGAGCAGCCACCAGGGGAAGTCTATGCGGTTGGGGAAGAGTTCCAGATACATTTGCGAACCCTTGATGGCAATGGGCGTGGACAACACGGCGGCCAGGAGGGAGAGCAGGATGAAGGGGCGTGCCAGTTGCCAAGAGGCACCAGTCACCGATGCGCCCATCACCTTGCGCAGGGCTATCTGCTTGCTCTGCTGCTCTGTGTAAGAGATGGACATGGCAAAGAGACCAAGTGCCGAAATCAGCACGGAGACGAACATGAAGCACAGAACTATCAGGAGCAGGCTCTCCAGTTCCTCCATGGGTTCGGCAAGGATATCGTCCACGGTGCGGATGTCGAAGTCCTTTTCTACTCCGCATGCCTCCTTCGTTACGGCATGGCACGTCTCCTGCATCTGCTTGATGCTCTCATCCACATCCTTCATGCCCTCTTCGGAGAGTTCCACCATCATGCGTGCGGAGTGGTTGGGGGTCATCATTACGGCAATGATATTGTGTCCGTCGGCCATGGAGTTGCCATCGACGGGATTAAACGAACGATAGTCCTTGATGACGCCACAAACGGGATAACTGGCAGTGCCGGATATCTGACCGCCCACAAGGGGATTTTCTGCACTGACATCGTATCTGTCGCGCGTTTCCTCCGCAATATAATGCTTGCCGTCTTCGGGGGCGCTGTACTGCTCCACTGTCTCGAAACCGAGCATGCTCATGCAGGTTGTATCCATTGCGGAATAGAAGGTCCACGAAGACACAGGTTCATCACCACTACCCTTTTCCTGCACTCCGTTTGTCTGGCATTGCCAAGGCATGTTCATTGCCCAGCCGATGCGCTTTACTTGTGGCATGGCCAACAGACGGTCGCGGATGGGAGTCAGTTGTTCTACATTGAAAGAATACGTATAACACTCTATCTCCGCCAGCCCTTCCGTACGATAACCCATGGGCAGGGTGGCCAGATGGCGCATCTGTGCAAGCATGACAAGCCCTATGGCAATAAGGGTGGTACTGATGAGGTTCTGCACCACGATGAACACACGGCTCAGGCGCATCTTGCTCTGGAAACGGAACGAACCCTTCACCACATCGATGGGCTTGAAACGAGCCACTATCACCGCAGGAATCAGACCTGCCACCAACGACACCACCAGAAGCAGGGCTATGGCGGCCAGGACAGAGAAGAAGTCGGCAAAGAGGGGTATTTCCGAGTCGAGCAACATCTCGAACCATGGCCGCATCATCACCGCCACCATGCAGCCGAACACAAAGCACCCTGCCGTAAACACGAGCGACTCCAGCAGATTGCGCCCCACGGCCTCTGCCATGCTATCGCCCAAAAGGCGGCGTGTGGCTATCTCCTTGGCACGCTTGCCAATGAGGGCTGTGGTGAGGTTGACGTAGTTGAACACGGCAGACACAAGGAGCACAAGTGCCACGCACACCAGTATCCACACCATGATGCTATCGCTATGCCGGAAGCCTGAGTTGGTGGCAATGTTGGAGAAATAGAATTCGTTCAAAGGGATAAGTGACACTCCGCCCAGGAAACTTCCATCCTTGGGTTCGCGTGTCCAGAATCTACTCCAGACTTCCATGTACTTATCCAACAGAGCCTCCTTTACCTCCTCCACGGATGCCCCTTCGTTCAGGGTGACGAAGGTGACGATGGGACCGAAGTTGTCCAACCAACGACGGCTCTGCTCCTCCACGAGCATGGAATAGAATATCTCCGAACGGGTGAAGATGTCGTCCTCATCAAAGGTCTCCATCACGCCAACTATGGTCAGCGGTTCCTCCTGCCCCAACAGGGTTATAGTCTTGCCTATGGGTTCCTCGTCGGGAAAGGCCCTTTTGGCGAACTCCTCGCTCACGAGGATGTCCGTGGGCGATGCCAGCACCTTCTTGCGGTCGCATCCGCGCAGTTCATAGTCAAAATACTGAAAGAAAGTGGTGTCCAGGGCCATGGCATTGGTGGAGAAACCATTCTCTCCCACCTTCACGTCCCACGGACGGATACCGCCCACACGTGTGTAGCCCTTTATCTGCGGTATCTTGGGACAGATTTCGGGTCCAGTGCCCACCGTCAGGCCTGCCAAACTGTGCGAGCCCATCACATAGAGTTTGTCGGGCATGGTTTGCGTCTTGCCCACCATATATTCTGTACGTGCATGCGAGGCAAGCAGGATTACAAAGCCCAGGGCCACGACAAGGCCGAACACCTGTATGGCGGTGTATAGTTTGTTGCGCTTTAGAAAAACGAAATATGATTTCATGCTTAATCAACTTTTAATATCAGTATACTCTCCTTCCCTCGCAGGGAAGGCCGGGATGGGTCTACCTTACAGCAACCCGTTCATATTGTCCACCACCTGACCGTCGAAGAGGTTGATGACACGGTGGGCATGTGTTGCATCCTTCTGCGAGTGCGTCACCATCACGATGGTAGTGCCTTCGTTGTTCAGTTGGGAGAGCAGTTGCATTATCTCCTGTCCGTGCTTGGAATCGAGGTTACCCGTAGGCTCGTCGGCCAGGATAAGGCGCGGTTTGCCCACCACGGCACGTGCTATGGCCACACGCTGCTGCTGACCGCCCGAGAGTTGCTGGGGATAGTGCTTGGCACGATGGCTCATGTTCACACGGCGCAGGATGTCCAGCACCCTCTGCTTGCGCTCGCTCTTGGGCACGTCCAGGTACTTGAGTTGCAGTTCCACGTTCTCCTCCACGGTTAGTTCGTCGATGAGGTTGAAACTCTGGAACACGAAGCCTATGCGCCCCTTGCGCAGACGTGTGCGCTCACGTTCCTTCATATTGGCCACCTCCTCGCCATCGAGCGTATATGTTCCGGAATCGGGGTTGTCCAGCAAACCAAGGATGTTCAACAGGGTTGACTTTCCGCATCCGCTGGGTCCCATTATGGCCACGAACTCGCCTTCCTTCACTTCCATGTCCACTCCGTTCAGTGCCACGGTCTCCACCTCCTCGGTACGGAAGGTCTTCACAAGTTTTTCTATTCTAATCATGCGATTGCGTTGTTTTAGGATTGTAATAATGTTTATGTAAGCGCTTTCCGAAAGCAAAGATATGGCAAAGGTTACATTCTGTATGCAGAAAAAAGGCCTTGCAAGTGCGATTGTATGAAAATTATACACAAGAGTGTCTAAAAATCATACACTATCGGGCAGAGGGGAGAGGTTGGAGGGGAAAGAATGTACGTCTTTGCCAACTTTTCATTACCTTTGTACCGTAACATAAAGTCCAAAGCACACAAAATGAAAGACTACGGAACCATACTGGTGGTGGACGACAATCCCGCCATACTCACCGCGGCCAGGATATGCCTGGGAGGCGTGTTCGGGAAGGTGATAACGCTGGCTTCGCCCGAGGGCATCCTTGCCACCATGAACCAGGAAAGGGTGGACGTGGTGCTGCTGGACATGAACTTCACCCTGGGAGTGAACTCGGGGCAGGACGGGTTGCTATGGCTCCGTAGCATACACAAGAGGCATCCCGATGTGCCCGTGGTGCTGGTGACGGCATACGCCGACATAAAACTGGCCGTCAGGGGGCTGAAGGACGGGGCGGCGGACTTTGTGACCAAGCCCTGGGACAATGCCGAACTGGTGCGCACGCTGAAGGATGCCATAGACAAGAGCAAGGAGATAGTGCCCTTGGAGGAGGTGGAGGCCGAGCATGTGCGCCGTGTGGTGGAGAAATGCCACGGCAACATCAGCAAGGCTGCCGAAATGCTGGGCATAACACGGCAGACCCTGTACGCAAAGATAAAGAAATGATGGGAACAACGGAATACATCATAGCGGGAGCCGTGGCATTGCTCCTGACGGGATACGTGGCGTGGAGGTTCTACCGCCACCAGTGCCTGCTTCGCGACCGTGCACACCTGATGCGCGAGGCGGTGAGAAACCGCGACTTCACCTTCCGCCTGCCCTTGAAGGGCCTGTTCTTCGGCGAGCGTGCCATGCAGAAGGCGCTGAACGACCTGAGCAAGGACATAAACGTGCTCACCGCACAGAAGGAGATAGAGTCGTGGCAGAAACTGACCCGTGTGCTGACACACGAGATAATGAACGCCGCCACACCGATAAGCAGCATCAGCCAGGCATACCTGGCCGACCCCAACATAAAGGGCACGCCCTACGAGGAGGGCATACAGGCCATACAGAAGACGAGCGAGAGCCTGTCCAACTTCGTGCGCAACTTCCGCACCATCACCCTGGTGCAGGAACCGGACATGAGGGAGGTGAACCTGGCCGGCCTTTGCCGCTCGCTCAGGTCGCTCTACCCCAACCTGACATGGCACACGGACATTGCCCCCGACACTTGCATACGTGCCGACGAGAGCATGATGATGCAGGTGCTCACCAACCTGACCAAAAATGCCGTGGAGGCAGGTGCCACCGACATGGACATCAGGTGGAACAAGGCCCTGTACGTGAGCAACAACGGCGCCCCCATACCTGCGGAAGTGCGCGGAGAAATGTTCGTCCCGTTCTTCACCACCAAGCGGAGCGGTTCGGGCATAGGCCTGTCCCTGTCCCGGCAGATGACGGTGTTGCAGGGCATGAAACTCTCCCTGGCCGAGCGCCCCGTGCCCTCGTACCGTACCACCTTCGTAATAGCGCCCTGACATGAGCATGCACGGGGACATAAGGGAAAGGGTACTCCATGCCACGGACATCACCCCATTCCAGAGGCGCGTGTATCTGGAACTCCTGAACGTGCCACGTGGCGAAACCATCTCCTACGGCGAACTGGCACGCCGCATAGGATGCCGAAGCGCCCAAGCCGTGGGTCAGGCGCTCAAGCGCAATCCCTTTGCACCCGAGGTGCCGTGCCACAGGGTCATTGCCTCGGACGGCTCCATAGGCGGTTTCCACGGCAAGCGGCAAGGGGATATGATTGAGCAGAAGCGCCTGCTTCTGGAGGGAGAGAGAGGGGAACGATCCCAAATCGGCCATCATACTGTTACTCGCTAATGAAGCCGTCTTTTTGCCACCCCTGCCTCTTTTTGTCATCTGTTACATTGTTTCGCGATTACAATAAAACCCCATTGCATCCTCAAAGCGGCAATACATCCGTTCAAAAATAAAGGTTGTTTTGTCCTCACGACGACACGCCCTTGTCCTCACGACGACTCGCCCCTGCCATCACGACGACGCACCCCTGCCATCGGGGAGGGCAAAACGAAGTGCTGATGGCGGAAAATAATACCGCCAGCGGCTATGAACTTTAAAGCCACTGGCGGTGATACTAAGGTTCGGAGGAACCTATATGCCGGTTCCGTAAATTAGTCCCCATTCTTTCGGTGGAGAACAAAGCCATCACCGGACGAGGATGGCACGACCGTTACTCACGTAGATGCCGTTCTTCTTGGGAGAAAGGACACGGCGGCCGCTGAGGTCGTAGATACTTTCCTCCTCCACAACTGTGGGACTTGCTTCTATGACATCTATATTGGTAGGCACAGCACTTTGGGTTTCTACGTCTATATCTATAGAAGCAGCGAAAACTCGTTCTGGATCATAGAAGAAAGCACAACTCTCAACCATGGTTTTTAAGTCGGGGCGCACCATGCCGGAGAAAATCTCCTTGCCATTTAACAACACCTTTACCGGCTGTGTAAGATCATACTCCTTTTCATTCAGGTAGAGGCGTACCGTACCTTTCTTTACACTAAGATATTTCTTGTTGAAATCTATCTCTACACCGTTCTGAGCATATGTTGTCGTATAGTTGACACGGCTCAAGTTCAAATTAACAGTATTCCCTTCCCTTATGTATTCATAACAGACACGGTTGGGACTCGTACTCAAAAGATTCTCAAACAACACCCTCAGATTGTGGAAACCTTCACGCTTGCGTCCGTACATATCAAAATTCTCCCAATAAAAATAATCGGGATGAGGGTCGCGCGAATATTTTGCAAGCCACGGGGTGGTGGGGCTATAGTCGATGGAGTGCCCGTAACTGGGAATGACCTCAATGAAGTGCTTGTAGTATCCGGGGTGCTCCTTTTCCAAAGCATCGGCAACCTCCAGGGCCTTCTGCGTGAGTTTGTTCCTGGAGAAACCGTCGTCCAGAGCACCTGTGCGCAAAGAGAAGGCAATGTTTGCCACGTTCTCCATGGGAGCGTTTCTCAGAGGTTCTCCACCGGCCATGGGACCCGCACCGGCCAGATAGTCGGCATAGAAGGATGCCAGACGCTGGCTACCATAGGCACCCTCGGAGATGCCGAAGAAATAGATCTTGTTGGCATCCACCTCCTCGGTGAGGAAGGCCAGGCGCAGGAGTTTTTCCCATGCCCACTGTTTGCTCTGGATGGCCCAGCGGTAGTAATCGCCCGTGTTGGGAATCTGAGGCACGAAGTATATGCCAGGGCTGTGGAACCGGCGCAGGGAAAGGCCGATGCCGGTTTCCCACTCCTGATTCTTGTCGCCCGAACCGTGCATGTACAGGAACATGGGATACTTGGTCCCCTCCTGCACCTTCTCGGCATTGCATCCCCAATAGAAAGGCATCTTGGCATTGGGTTCCAACTCGGACGGCAGTGTCCAGGATCCGGTCTTTCTCAGTTCCAGTTCGGTGACGGGAAACAGTTTCTCCTCGTCGAAACCCTCTACGGCCGAGCGCCATATCTGCCACACCTTTTCGCGAGTGGCGGAAATCTTGTCCACGGACACCTCGGCATTTTCCTCCATGGTTACGTCCTTGCCCTGAAGCGAAGCGCTGAAGAGGTCGCGGATGGTGTTTTCCGTCTCAGAAGAGACTATGTCCTGTGCCGACAGGGGAGCGACCATCAGGACAGAAAGGAACAAAGTGGTAAATGTCTTTTTCATAGGCATAAAATGAGTGTTGTTGCTATTTGGTGTTTACGGACGGCACGTCAAATCGTACTCCGTACGCATGCAAAGATAGTGATTTATTCCCAATAGCATGGCATTGCAGAGGAGATTTCTTGCCGGCAGGACATGAAAACTGCCAGAAACGGGCATGAAAACAAGAAGCCCCCCAATCTCATCACGAGATGGAGGGCTTCACGGACCTAACCATTTCCTTTTTTCTTCTGTATAATTACCTAAAGGATGGTACAGAAACCTAAAACCTAAACAATCTATAATCTAACCAAAACAATCCTATCTCTTTCTGCGGAGCGGTTCCACGTCGTCGCCAGTCTTGATGATAGCATCAGCGGCTGGGGTGATGACGGTAATAACCGTTCCTCGGCCCGAAGCGGAGAGCATGTCCGTGCACTTGGTGCTGATGTAGAGAACCCCGTCCTTCACATGGAAGTCCAGCATGGTGGAATCGTAATCGGACGTGCCGTTTATCACCACTCCGTAATCCTCGCCCTGGACAACCCTGACGCGTGAAGGAACGTTTACGTTCACCTCGTTGAAGGGAGCCACTCTGCCGGGAGCCTCAACTGCAAATTCTACACTCTTATTGCTTGCGTTTACGGTAACGGCCATCATTATGGCGGCTACCAAAGTCATAATCTTTTTCATCTTTCAATCTTTTTACCTTAAACTGTGTTTTCATTTCTCCAGTGCAGCCTCTGCCGTCACCTTTTCTATAATGTGCGCCCGTCTGTGGGGGCAAACACCTGTGTTATCCTTACTTGATGTGTGTCTTTTCTGTGTTCTCAGGTCAGGTCTTTCACCTTTTCTGCTGCAAAGGTAATACCATTTCGGGGGAAAACCCACGGGTAAATCTCTAAACAGGATAGGAATTTCCCCTTTTATTGACCAAAATCAATATTGCGTGACAACTTGGCACACACACTTGGGCATTTTGTCAGCAAGCGGGCGACGCACATTTTGTCAGTTCCGCCACCCTACCCCAGTTTCCACCCGTCCTATATATAATATATATAAGGTATATAAGAGGGTTGTTGAAGACCGTGGAAAGAATAATTAAAGTTTTTTAGAAAAATCTCCCCATAATGTTTGGTCAGTATTACAAAAAGCAGTACCTTTGCACTCGCAAAACGGAGATAAGTTCTGGAGAGAACACACAAGACACCTCCGCAGAGCACAATGGGCGATTAGCGCAGCTGGTTCAGAGCATCTGCCTTACAAGCAGAGGGTCGGCGGTTCGAATCCGTCATCGCCCACAAAACCTAATAGGGATGGCTCCTTAGCTCAACTGAATAGAGCATCTGACTACGGATCAGAAGGTTGCAGGTTTGAATCCTGCAGGAGTCACAAAAGCGTTGGGTAGGTAGGTAAGTGGTTAAAACGGGCAGACTGTAAATCTGTTGGCTTGCGCCTTCGGCGGTTCGAATCCGTCCCTGCCCACTTCACACGAACCAAGGTGTGAACAAAAGAATGCGGAAATAGCTCAGTTGGTAGAGCACAACCTTGCCAAGGTTGGGGTCGCGAGTTCGAGCCTCGTTTTCCGCTCAAACAAAATACTGAACAGGATTGGTGCGGTAGTTCAGCTGGTTAGAATACTAGCCTGTCACGCTAGGGGTCGCGGGTTCGAGTCCCGTCCGCACCGCCAAAACAAAAAGAGCGAGAACCTGCCGAGGTTCTCTTCTTTATGAAAGGAACGGCCTGAGGAAGAGCACAGACAAGCACAAGGCCCTCTTCACTTTCAGCAACGGGCGATTAGCGCAGCTGGTTCAGAGCATCTGCCTTACAAGCAGAGGGTCGGCGGTTCGAATCCGTCATCGCCCACAAACCTGACCTAATCAAGGATGGCTCCTTAGCTCAACTGAATAGAGCATCTGACTACGGATCAGAAGGTTGCAGGTTTGAATCCTGCAGGAGTCACACCCAAGGGACAGGAAAGAAAGGAAAGGACGGCCACACGGTTGTTCTTTTTTGTTTTTATACACACTCCACACAACTTTAGGGCACCAGACGCTGGACGCACAGGGGCGCATCGGCATGCGTTTTGCAACATGGACATTGCATTTGCACGTTATTTCCGAAATATCATCATTTATGGGGAATAACGAACAACATTATCTATTATCTTTGTTAGCAGAAAAAGTAAAAGTTAACCCCTAATACCCACGATTATGAAAAAGACACTTTTTCTATCAATCGCGATGCTCATGGTTGGAATGGCCACTATGGCACAACCAAAGCCCGGTCTGTACAAGCAGACCAAGTTTACAACTCTGGACGGCAAGGAGATGGAAAATCCGCAGGACATGTACCTGATGCTGAAGGACGGAAAGACATACGAGATACAGACATACGAAGTGGAGGGGGTTGAGAGGGTTTACGTTGTAGAAAAGGAAATGAAGGCGCTGGAGGCCACTGACGAAGGCCTCAGTTACACATGGACATACGACCCGAGCGGCTATCCCGGCGGACAGAACACCATTAAGGTAACAAACGTGTACACCCCGGCCAAGAAAATCATGTCCGAGAACATGAAGGACTTCCTCGACCTGATGGACAGAGTGGACTCAAAAGGCAGCAAGAAGAACAAACTCCTGGGAGCATGGCACGCACCAGAGATGACAGGCACCAAATACTACAAGTTCTACGACAAGGAAGTGCGCATGACCATGCACCTCGCCCAGGTGGGCAAGGCACAATCCATGATCTTCACCATAGAGGAAGTGGAATACACTCCCGACGGCCACACCAAGGAAGGCGGCAACCCATGCCAGATTTCATGGCTGGGCAAGGACAAGCACACCCTGTCCTACCAGTACAACGGACACACCAACACCGAAAACTGGAACCGCACTGCCCTACCCGACCATGTGGTGAAAATTTTCAAGTGATGCTTCTTGCATGGCATACATAACGACAAATAACACAGACGGAGCAAACATTGGTTTTGCTCCGTCTGCATATATAAAGATGTATATATAACGAGACATATCTATCCAAGTGCCCGTTCATTATTGGCCCTATCCTGCGTTTTAACAAAAATAAAGACCGATTATTTGCCCGATTGGAGACGATTCTGTAAATTTGATGCACAAAAAGCGAGAAAACGTGCCAAAATAGGGCATAAACACTGACACTTGACCACACAACAACACTCACACCATGCCTGAACACATCTTCCCTGCCACACATGTCGTCCTGCCCTCGGAGTACGAGGGAGAAAGGGCGGCATTCTATCTGGCCGTGGAAGAGTACATAGCATCATACCTGCCGGAGGGCAGTTATCTGTTTACATGGCAACTGGCGCCCACCGTGGTGATGGGCAGGAACCAGGATGCCGAGGCGGAGATAGACCTGGCCTTCTGCAAGGCGGAAGGCATTGACGTAATCAGGAGAAAGAGCGGCGGAGGAAGCATCTTTGCCGACCATGGGAACATAATGACAAGCCTCGTGACACGGGAAGGTGCGGTGGAGGAACTGTTCGGCGAGTATGCCAAAAACATGGCCGAGTGCCTCAAGGGACTGGGCGCCGAGGTGGAGGTATCCGGACGCAACGACATCTGCATGAAGGGTGGAGGCAAGATTTGCGGAAACGCCTTCTACCACATGGCCAGGCGCAATATCGTGCACGGCACCATGCTCTACGACACGGATGCAAGGAGGATGCAAGGCGCCCTGACTCCCGAACGTGCCAAACTTCTGTCCAAGGGCGTGAAGAGCGTGGAAAGCCGCATTGCCCTGCTTAAGGACGCCCTACCCGAGAGCACGGGTGTGAGGGAGTTGCGCCAAAGCATCAGTGAGCATCTCTGCAAGGGAAGCATATCGCTTACGGAAGAGGACATAAGCCGTATCCGAGAGATAGAGAGCGGATACTATGCACCCACGTTCCTCTGGGGCAAGGCAAGGAAGGCAGAAGTACCCCACCGGTGCCAGGCAAGGATAGAGGGATGCGGTACGATAGCAATGGAGTTCGAGGTGAAAGACGGCATGGTGGTGTCCGTTGCACTTAGCGGTGACTACTTCGAACTGGGCGATGCCCATGCCTTGTTCAGCAACGCCTTTGTCGGGTGCACGTTCACAAAAGAAAACCTGACAAAGCATGCCAGAGAACATTCCCCCAACAGAGCCGTCAGAGGATTGGAGACGGCAGAACTCTGCTCGCTGATAGGAACAATGTTTTCTGGCAACGAGACACAACATATTCCTTCGTCCCTGACAATACATTAACAAAGGTCAGACAATATATTCTTAAACCCGAGACAATACATTCATTAAACCTAAACAATACTATGGCTGATAAAAGAACATGTCTTTACGACAAACACTTGGAACTGAACGCCAAGATGGTGCCCTTCGGGGGATTTGAGATGCCCATCCAGTACACCGACATCGTGGACGAGCACAATGCCGTGCGCAAGGCCTGCGGTGTGTTCGACGTGAGCCACATGGGCGAGGTGCTGGTGAGCGGTCCTGAGGCGGAGAAGTTCGTGCAGTACATCTTCACCAACGACATTGCCGGTGCTCCCGTGGGAAAGATATATTATGGTATGATGCTGCATGAGAACGGGGGCACCGTGGACGACCTGCTTGTCTACAAGATGGCAGATGACAAGTTCTTCCTGGTCATCAACGCCGCCAACATAGACAAGGACTATGCCTGGATAGAGGTTCAGGCAAAGGCCTTCGACGTGGTTACCGAAAACCAGAGCGACACCTACGGACAGATAGCCCTGCAGGGCCCCGAATCGGAGAAGGTGATGGCCGAGTGCCTGGGCCTGGCATGCGAGGATCTGGCATTCTATACCTTCAAGACCGTTGAAGCGGAGGGCGAGACCCTCATAGTTAGCCGTACAGGCTATACGGGCGAGGATGGTTTTGAGGTGTACGGCAGTCATGCCTACATACAAGGCGCATGGGACAAACTCATTGCCCATGGCGTGAAGCCCTGTGGCCTCGGTTGCCGCGACACGCTGAGGTTCGAGGTTGGCCTGCCCCTCTATGGCGACGAACTGACAGACGACATCACTCCTCTGGAAGCAGGACTGGGCATGTTCGTGAAACTCGACAAGGAGAACTTCATCGGCAAGGAAGCCCTTGCCAAGCAGAAGGCTGAGGGACTGACCCGCAAGATTGTGGGCATAGAACTGGCTGGACGTGCCATCCCCCGCCATGGCTACGATGTGGTGGTGGACGACAAGGTGGTGGGAACCGTCACCACGGGCTACAACTCCATCTCTACCGGCAAGAGCGTGTGCATGGCCATGGTGGACATTGAATATGCCAAACTCGACACCCCCGTGCAGGTGCGCATACACCGCAAGTTGCAGGAAGGCACCGTATGCAAGAAGCGCTTCTACGAGAAGAATTATAAGAAGTAGAAAAAGGACCCTCCCCCAACCCAGTCCTCGCGTCGAACTGGGAAGTTCTCCCCTCACAAGGTACAGAAGCACATGTGGTGCTTCTTCTGAAGACCTTGCTCGCCACAAGGGAGGGGAGTAGATACTACCGAATGATGACGAAAGCAAGATGGTAATTGAACGAGGAACGGGGGACGCAATCAAAGAAGTGAAACAATAACAACACAAAATTAATAAACAAATCATTAACTTGCCCAATCCTTATACATTATACTCCCCTCCCTTGTGGAGGGGCAAGGGGGAGGGTCTAAACAACTCATAAACTTGCCCAATCCCTATACATTATACTCCCCTCCTTTGTGGAGGGGCAAGGGGGAGGGCCTAAAACAATTTATTAACCTGCCCAACCCCTGTACATTATACTCCCCTGTGGAGAGGCAAGGGGGGAGGGTCTTAACCAATCTAATTATGGCAAAAGTAATTGAAGGTCTCTACTATAGCGAGAGCCACGAGTATGTGAGAATTGAAGGCGAGTACGGTTACGTTGGTATCACCGATTATGCTCAGGAGCAGTTGGGCAACGTGGTGTACGTGGACATGCCCGAGGTGGACGACGAAGTTACCGCAGGCGAAGAATTCGGTGCCGTGGAAAGCGTGAAGGCAGCCAGCGACCTCATTTCTCCCGTCAGCGGAGAGGTAGTGGAGGTGAATGCCGACCTTGAGGACCAGCCCGAACTCATCAACCAGGATGCCTTCGGCACATGGATCATGAAGGTGAAGTTGTCCGACCCTTCCGAGGTGGACAACCTGCTCAGCGCTGCTGACTACGAGAACTGTTGCAAGTAAGTACTAAGAAGACCCTCCCCCAACCCAATCCGCGCGTCGCACTGGGAAGTGCTCCCCTCACAAGGTACAGAAGCACATTAAGTGCTTATTCTAAAAGACCTTGCTCGCCCTCTATGGAGGGGTTGGGGGTGGGTCCTCCATTTCGTTTTTAGCCCGTTAAGCCTATGAAATACTTTCCCCATACCGCCAATGACCTTCAGGAGATGCTGAAGGTTGTTGGCGTGAGTTCTTTAGAGGAACTATATTCCGAGGTTCCTGAAGAACTGAAGTTCAACAAGGAACTTGCCCTGCCCTCTGCCATGTCGGAAATAGAGGTGAGAAGGGTGATAGGTTCTCTTGAGCAATCCAACGAACAACTCATCTCCTTTGCCGGTGCCGGTGTCTACGATCACTACACCCCCAGTGTGGTGCCCTACATAGCATCGCGCTCGGAGTTCTCCACTTCGTACACTCCCTATCAGGCAGAGATTTCACAAGGTACATTGCAATACATCTTCGAGTATCAGAGCATGATGGCCGACCTGACCGGCATGGATATCTCCAACGCTTCCATGTACGATGGTTCCACCGCCACCGCCGAGGCAATGATGATGTGCGTGGCTGCTGCCAAGAAGCGCAACCGTGTGCTCATCTCCGAGACATTCAACCCTGCCGTAATGCGAGTGGTGGAGACGTATGCCAAGTTCCATGGTGTGGACCTCGTCAAGGTTCCTGCCAAGGATGGCGTTACTGACATGTGTGCCATACAGGCATTGCTTGAGGCCGACGACGTGGCAGGAGTGCTGGTGTGCCAACCCAACTACTATGGTATCATTGAGGACTTCACCGGTCTTGCCGACATGTGCCATGCACACAAGGCCCTGCTGGCCATCAACACAATGGCATCTGCCCTGGGTGTGCTGAAGTCTCCCGGTCAGTTGGGTGCCGACATCGCTTGTGGCGAGGCACAGAGCCTGGGCATTCCCATGTGTTATGGCGGTCCCTACATAGGTTATCTCTGCACCACCAATGCCTTGGTGCGCAAGATGCCAGGACGACTGGTAGGCGCCACCACCGACATGGATGGCAAGCGTTGCTTCGTGCTTACCATGCAGGCACGCGAACAGCATATCCGTCGCGAGAAGGCCACCTCCAACATCTGTACCGCCCAGGGCATCATGTGCCTGTATGTTGCTTCCTACCTTGCTCTGATGGGCAAGAAGGGCTTGCGCGAGGTCAACGAACAGTCCTATGGCGCCGCACACGAGTTGCACAAGCGTCTGCTTGCCCTTCCCTGCTTCTCCGAGGCATATCCCGGCAAGCCCTTCCTCAACGAGTTCACTCTGAAATGCTCTCTGGACATCAGCGCCTTGCAGGACAATGCCTACATAGACGGTTTCATTGCCGGCGTGAAGGCAGAAGCAAAGGAAGACGAGATTATCTTTGCCGCCACCGAGCAACGCTCGCCTGAAGAGGTGGAGGCTCTGGTGGAAAGCATTGCTGCCTTCTGCGCAGAGCAAGGACTATAGTACTAACCAATAAAAGTATCCGAAAGCATTATGAACAACACATATTACGGAAAACTCATATTCGAACTTTCCACCCCCGGATGTATTGGTTATTCTCTGCCAGAGAACCAGTGGAGCGGTCACACATTGGAGGACCTGCCTGCAAACCTTCTCCGCGAGGGCGAGACAATATTGCCAGAGGTGGACGAACTTACCGCCGTGCGCCACTATACCAACATGTCCAACAACAACTTCGGCGTGGACACCGGTTTCTATCCCTTGGGCAGTTGCACCATGAAGTACAACCCCAAGATAAACGAGGAGATGGCTTCCCTGCCTGGTTTCACCACCTTGCATCCACATCAGCCGGAATACACCGCACAGGGTGCACTGGAACTGTATTATAACGTACAGAAATCACTCTCCGAGATAGCCGGTCTGCACGAATTCACACTGAATCCCTTTGCCGGTGCCCATGGCGAGTTGACAGGCCTGATGGTGATACGCACCTACCACGAAAAGCGTGGCGACCTGAAGCGTACCAAGATTATCGTGCCCGATTCTGCCCATGGCACCAACCCTGCTTCCGCCGCCGTGTGCGGTCTGCAGATAGTGGAGGTGAAGAGCACGCCGGACGGAACCGTGGACGTGGAGGACCTCAAACCTCTGCTTGGCGATGACATTGCCGGCATGATGATGACCAACCCCAACACGCTGGGCATCTTCGAGACAAAGATTCCTGAGATAGCACGCCTGGTGCACGAGTGCGGTGGCCTGATGTACTACGACGGAGCCAACCTGAACCCCATGCTGGGCGTATGCCGCCCTGGCGACATGGGCTTCGATGTTATGCACATCAATCTGCACAAGACCTTCTCCACACCTCACGGCGGTGGTGGCCCTGGCAGCGGTCCTGTTGGCGTAAGAAAGGGTTTGGAGGAATACCTGCCCAATCCGCAGGTAAAGCGTCAGGAGGACGGTTACTTCACCTTAGTAAACAACCCCGAGTCGCTGGGTAGCGTTTCTGCCTTCCTGGGCAACTTCGGCATTGTCATCCGTGCCTATGCCTACCTGTTGTCTCTTGGCAAGGAGTATGTTCCCATGGCAGGCAAACTCTCTGTGCTGAATGCCAACTACATCAAGGAGCACCTGAAGGAATACTACAAACTGCCCATCGATGTGCTGTGCAAGCACGAGTTTGTCTTCGACGGCTTGCGCGAGGAATACGGTGGCGACCATCACGACCCAGGGCATGTAACCACTCTGGATGTGGCAAAGCGCCTGCTCGACTATGGCTATCATGCACCCACCATCTATTTCCCCCTGCTCTTCCACGAGGCCATGATGATAGAGCCTACCGAGACAGAGAGCAAGAAGACCCTGGACGAGTTCATCGACGTGATGAAGAAGATAGCCCTCGAGGCTCGCGACCAGCGCGAACTCTTGAAGACTGCCCCGCACCACACTCCCGTCCGCCGTCTGGACGATGTGAAGGCGGTAAAGGAACCGAAGTTTACCTACAAAACCCTGTAAAACGGAAAACGGAAAGGTGAAAACGGAAAACTGGGAAAAGCCCCACCCCTACCTGGAGAGAGGGAGGGAGAACGATGAGTGTGGAGCGAATGAGCAGGCAGTTTTCCGTTTTCCGTTTTCACCTTTCCGTTTATTTACAACTATGACACATCAACTCATAATCATAGGTGCCGGCCCCGGAGGTTACGAGGTCGGTGTCAAAGCCGCCAAGGCAGGTTTGCAGGTCCTTGTGGTTGAGGCCAGAAAGGTGGGCGGCACTTGCCTCAACGAGGGCTGTATCCCCACGAAATGCCTTTGCAAGAATGCATCCCTGCTACAGGAACTCAAGGAGAGCAACACCTTCGGGATAGAGACAGGAAAAGTGCAATTCGACCTCTCCAAGGCCATAGCACGCAAGGATGGCATAGTGGAGCAGTTGGCAGGTGGCATCGCCACACTGATGAAAACACCCGGCATCACCTTCGTACAGGGCAAGGCACAGTTTGTGGACGAGCACACCATCCGTGTAGGCGAAGAGGAATACTCTGCTCCCAACATCATCATTGCCACTGGTTCGGTGACCAAGTTCCTTCCCATCGAAGGAGCACACGGCGAGGGAGTGGTGACATCCACCGAGATGCTCAACCTCAGCCAAGTGCCCCAGCGCCTGTGCATCATAGGCGGCGGTGTGATAGGCTTGGAGTTTGCCTGCATCTTCAATGCCTTCGGCAGTAAGGTTACGGTAGTGGAATACTGCAAGGAAATTCTGCCTGCCTTCGACCGCGACATTGCCAAGCGTCTGCGCACCTCGCTGAAGAAGCAGGGCATCAACTTCAAGACCGGCTGTGCCGTCAGTGCCATCCGCACCGAAGCGGATGGCAAGGTGGTGGAATATACTGAGAAGGAGACACCGAAGCAGGAAGCCTGCGACCTCGTGCTCATGGCCGTGGGCAGGGGTGCCAACCTCTCTTCGCTCAATCTGGACGACATCGGCATAGCCTACACCCCCAAGGGCATCACGGTGAACGAGAACATGCAAACCTCCCAGCCCCACATCTATGCCGTGGGCGACATCAACGGCCTTTGCCAACTGGCACACGCCGCCACATTCCAGTCCTACCGTGCCTTGAACCATATCCTTGGCAAGGAGGACAGCATCGACTTCGGTATCATCCCTGCCGCCGTGTTCACCACTCCCGAGGTGGCCACCGTGGGACTTTCCGAAGAGGCTGCCGAGGCACAGGATATTCCCTACTCCACCCGCAAGGCCTTCTACCGTGCCAACGGCAAGGCCCTGGCCATGGGTGCCGAAGACGGCATAGTGAAGATTCTGGCCGATGAGGAAGGACATATCTTGGGTTGCCACATCCTGGGCGAGCATGCCGCCGACCTCATCCACGAGGCCGCCACCCTGATGAAGTCTGGCGCCACCCTGCACACCCTGGCAGACTCCATCCATGCCCACCCTTCGCTGAGCGAGATACTGCTCGGTGCAGCAGAATGAGGAACATAGTTTTACATAGCGATGTAAATGTGTTTACATCACGATGTAAATAGTTTTACATAACGAGGTAAATACATTTACACCACGTTGTAAATAGCGCGACAAAATATCCCCGAGCCTCCATGGACGGAAAGGCTCGGGGATTTCTATAAACCGATAAATTGTACGTCCTAAGCGACATGCAAGGAACCTTTTTTACAGTTCACAAAGACAATGCTTGAAACGGGGGAATTTCCTTGTATCCTTTGACTCAATCCATGCGGTCGCGATAGTCCTCGTAGCGGAATTCACGAAGCATGTCGTGGGTTCCGTCCTGTCGCAGGATTGTGAGGGAGGGATGGTGTATGCCGTTGAACATGCAGGTCTTCACCGTGGTGTAGTGAATCATGTCCTCGAAGATGACTTGCTCGCCTATCTGCAAGGGATGGTCGAAGCGCCATGAACTGAGGAAGTCTCCGCTAAGGCATGAGTTGGCACCAAGGCGATAGACGTAGCCTCCATTGTCCTGCTCCGAAGAAACAAGGCCTTCGGGGTCTTCTATGGTTTCGGCACCTCTGACGGCCGGCCAGTAGGGCATTTCCAGGCAGTCGGGCATGTGGCAGGTGAAAGAGACATCCAGAATGGCAGTGCGGATGCCGTGATTCTCCACGATGTCCACAACGGAGGAAACGAGTGGACCTGTCTGCCATGCAAAGGCGGAACCGGGTTCAAGGATGATGCGCAGGTTGGGATAACGCTGGCGAAGACCACGAATAGTTTCTATGAGGAGGGGGACATTGTAGCCCTGGCGTGTCATGAGGTGGCCTCCGCCAAGGTTGATCCACTTGAGTTGGGGGAACCAACGGCCGAACCGTTCTTCTATATATATAAGGTTGTCGGCAAGGTCCTCGGCACTGCTCTCGCAATGGCAATGACAATGGAAACCTTCAATGCCTGAAGGCAGACACTCGGGCATCTGTCCTGAGATGACGCCAAAGCGCGAACCCGGTGCGGTGGGATTGTACAGGTCGGTCTCTATGTGGGAATGCTCGGGATTGACGCGCAAGCCACAACTGATACGTTCCTCCCCGGCATGTTCCCTGTTCCACTGCTCTACCCTGGGGAAGAATGCCTCGTATTGCGAGAGGCTGTTGAACGTAATGTGAGAGGAGTTGGAAAGTATCTCGCCGAAGGTGTCTTCGGTATATGCAGGGCTATAGGTATGGGCAGGGCTGCCGAACTCTTCCTTGGCCAGACGCGCCTCGTAGGGACTGCTGGCGGTGGTGTGCGTGATGTACTCGCGGAAGATGGGAAAGGTTTTCCAAAGGGCAAAGGCCTTGAAGGCCAGGATAATCTCGGCGCCGCTCTGACATGCCACGTCCTGAATCAGCGAAAGGTTGCGTCGGAGCAACCTTTCCTCTATCATATAATAAGGTGTTTTCAAAATAGTCTTTGTTTGTGGTTATGCGAATATATCTGGAGATGAAGGCAAGTGTCTGTCAGTACACCCATTTGATGTTGTCCACCCACAGGGTAGTTCCTACGCTGCCGACGTATGCTCCGCCATGGCTGCTGTCAAACTTTACAATGGCATGGGTGGGAACAGCCGAAGCATCGGCCCATCCGTTCTCATTCACGGGCACATTCTCTCCCTTGCTGTTACGTGCATAATAGGCAGTCTTGCCTTGTCTGAGTCCCATGTTTGGGGTGTAAAACGGTTTATTCCTGATGTCTCCGTAGTGAATGGCAAACTCCGCCCCCTCCGTCCAAGCGTTTGTAGACCTGGAGAATTGATATACCAATGTGCCTACCCGCTTGGCTGTTATGCTGCCATCGGCATTTTCCTTTCTTTGCTGCAGGATGACCACCATCTCAGGCATATCCTTGCCTGGAACAGTGGTCACCTTGGAGAAACCTGTCTGCCGGATACGGTTGGGAGAGTCGGTCAATTTGACACGATAGTCCATTTTTATTGCCTTGGGACAACGGTTGAACGGTATGCCAAGCTCCATCTTGGACATAGGATTGTCCGTATCGGTAAGTGGTTCTATCATTTCACCTGTGAACACCGACCCCGAAGCCAGCACACTGATATTTATCATACCGAGAACCTTTACGTTTGCTATACGTGTAACCAACTTTGCAGCATAACCTTTGCCATGCTCGTCGCGATACACGCTGGCATTTGTCTTGTTAATGCCACTCACCCGAGCATAGACGTTACTTGTAGCCCAGGGAGAACCGCCCTGATTTGTGTATGCTACATTTTGCTTGCCATTTGCCTTGTTCCAATGGGCATTTGGTGCTATTTCATACAGGGTAACGGTTTCACCGCCAATAATTGCACTTTCTTTAATGTCACGTAGCAACCAGCGCTCAAAGTCGCCGAATTCTATAAGTTCTTCTTTCTGCGCTACAGAAACGACACTAAGGCAGAAAGAGAAAAGCAACGCCAAACACTTCTTCATATTATACATGATTTATACCTTTTATCAATAACAGTTCAGAATGCCTCGCCGATATTGAAGACAATGCTGTTGCCGGTCTTGGTGAAGCCCCAGTCGACACGCACGTTCACACGCGGCTTGAACTCCCATCGCAGACCGAAACCGTATGTAGGCAGGGTCTTGCTCATGTAAATATTGTTGAAGTCGTGGAAGATATTGATGGCACCGACCCATGCGACGACACCGAAACGCCATATCAGACGCTGGCGAAGTTCAAGTTGGGTTTCCATCACGTTATTGTCGCGGTACTGACCAAAGAAGTATCCGCGTCCCATGCCCTGGTTGCCCGTGCTGGCCAGACGTGTCCATGGTATCACATCATTGCCGTAGTTGAAGCGTCCGTGTACCTGGAAAGCCAACGTACACTTCTTCCACAAGGGTGTGTACACCTGATACTTCACGTCGGTGGTGAAGAAGCCGTACTTGTTCACACCGGGCATGAATCCCAACTGCTGAAGATTGAAATAGTGTCCCTTGTAGGCATTGGTGGCAAAGTCGCGTGAATCATAGGTAAACGTCACACCCAAACCGAGAACTACCTGGGAGAACGGTTGGTGTCCGCTTCCGTCGGGAAGAGCCAGGAAATGCTCCATAAGGCCGTTGGGATAGAGGTGTTCCTCTCCCTTGGGTATATTGTCGTGGGTCTTGTAGAGGTTGGAATAGAGGAAGTCCATCTTGGGACCGAAGTACAGGTTCCGCGCCAACCGCCATGTGTAGTCACCCTCCAGTTTCAACAACAACTGCTTAGAGTCCACCATCCTGTTGTCATAGTAGTTTCTAATAGACGTATCATAGCCAATACCCCAGAAGGCAGAGGGATAGTGTGTGAAACTGAACTCGTAGTTGAAGCGCTGCCTGTCGCCCTTCAAGTAGTTGTGTCCCTCGACACCTACTGCCACGATGCCCTTCACGCTGACCTGGAAGAATCCGTTTACAATGCTCTTCTGCAATGTGGGGTCGTTCTTGTCAAAGGAATACAGGGCGCTGTATCCGCCACCTATGGCAAAACCGGTGTTGATGTTGTAGGCAGGACCGAAAACGAAGCCTCCGTCGTAACTTACATCGCTGCGCATCTTGTTGGAGTTGGCCAGATAGTTGTACACCCAGTAAAGGGGTTTCAGCGTCTTGTTGTCCGTCAACTTATACTTACGCACGTCTCCCGTGACTGAGTCAACCACAATGCTGTCCCTGGTTGCTGATGCAGGTTCCTGTCCGGCATAAGAAAGCAACACGGGAAATAACATGGTCAGAAGCAAGAACTGTCGTTTCATACACGCATTATCTTTTAATCCTTTTACTGTCTTGGTATCTTTTCGGATACAAAGTTACAAAAAAAGCCCCTATAATTTGTGCAGATGCTTTTAAAATAGTACATTTGTGGATAAATTTGAACACTTTATACTGCTATGGAGCACACTAAGAACGATATGGCCGAACGTATTAAGGCCGACATGAGACTTTTGGGCCTGCTGGCACAAAACTTCCCCAGCGTGGAGGCGGCATGCACGGAAATCATCAATCTTGAAGCGATACTGAACCTGCCAAAGGGTACGGAGCACTTCATGGCAGACATACACGGAGAGCACGAGGCTTTCGAACATATCCTGCGCAACGCTTCGGGCAACATAAAGCGCAAGGTTCGCGAACTCTATGGGGACGAACTCAGCGAGGAACGTATCCGCGAACTCTGCACGCTGATATACTACCCCGAGGAGAAACTGGAACTCCTGGAAGAGCAGGAAGAGGAACTCCCTGCCGATTTCTATGGCGACACGCTCCTGCGCCTCATCCGCGTGTGCCAAAGCGTGTGCAGCAAGTACACCCGAAGCAAGGTGCGCAAGGCCCTGCCCCAGCAGTTTGCCTACATCATAGAGGAACTCATGCACGAGAATGCCGAGGACGGCAACAAGCAGGCCTACTTCCAGTGCATCATAGACAGCATAGTGCAGACGGGACAGGCTGGCAACTTCATCACGGCCATCTGCCAGGTGATACAGCGCCTGGCCATAGACCAGATGCACATCCTGGGCGACGTGTGGGACCGCGGTCCCGGTGCGCACATCATCATGGACGCACTGATGAACTACCACAACTTCGACTTCACCTGGGGTAACCACGACGCCCTGTGGATGGGTGCCGCCGCCGGCAACGAGTGCTGCATCTGCACGGTACTGAGGTTCTGCCTGCGCTTCGGCAACATGGACACCCTGGAGGACGGATACGGCATCAACCTCCTGCCTCTGGCCACCCTGGCACTGGAGGCATACAAGGACGACCCCTGCACCATCTTCCTGCCCAGCAACAGGTACGGCAAACTGAGCGAGCGCCAGAGGGAACTCATAGGCAAGATGCACAAGGCCATCACCATCATCCAGTTCAAGGTGGAGCAGCAGACAATAAACGCACACCCAGAATGGGTCATCTCGCGCGAAGGCACACTGGAGCATGTCAATCCCGAACGTGGCACGTTCAGCGTTAACGGCCAGGAGTATCCCCTGCGCGACACCCTGTTCCCCACCGTGGATTGGAGCGACCCCTACAAACTTACACCCGAGGAGGAGGACATGCTGCGCAAACTGAAGCATTCCTTCCGCGTGTCCGACAAGTTGCAGAAGCACATCAAGTGCATCCTTTCCCATGGCGGCATGTACAACATCTGCAACGGCAACCTCCTGTTCCACGCTTCCGTTCCCCTCAACGAGGACGGCACGCTGAAGGAGGTGGAACTGATGGGCAGGAAGAGTTCCGGTCGCGAACTCATGGACAGAATAGGCATTATGGTGCGCAAGGCCTTCAACCGCGACATTCCACGCAAGGAACGCGTGGAGGCGCGCGACTATCTTATGTACCTTTGGTGCGGCCCCGAGTCTCCCCTGTTCGACAAGAAGCGCATGATCACCTTCGAGCGCTACTTCTGCTCGGACAAGTCGCTGATACACGAAGAGAAGGGCGCATACTTCCGCCTGCGCAACGACCCCAAGGTGTGCGATTACATCCTGGACAGTTTCGGTGTGAAGGGCGAACACCGCCACATCATCAACGGACATGTTCCCGTGCACGTGGCAGAGGGCGAAAGCCCCATCAAGGCAGATGGCCGCCTGATGGTCATCGACGGAGGTTTCTCCCAGCACTACCACTCCACCACTGGCATTGCCGGTTACACACTGGTGTACCACAGCCGTGGCTTTGAACTCATCCAGCATGAACCGTTCACCAGCCGCAAAGATGCCATACAGAACGGCACCGACACGCACTCCAGCATACAACTGGTGGAAATGACCGGTCACCGCCTCCGTGTACGCGACACCGACCTGGGCGGCAAGATACAGGTGCGCATCGCCGACCTCCGCGAACTGGTATATGCCTACAGACACGGCTACCTGAAGGAGAGGAAGTAATCCTCCATCCCTACCCCATCCCACCTACACGGAAAGGATACCATTACACTCATTATGCGAAACACTAACGGCGCGGCCTATGCCGCAAGCAAATACATAGAAATACCCGTCAGGGAGGAGAGCACGCTGCTGGACTTCCTGCTGAAACAAATGGGCATAAGCCGCAACAGGGCCAAGGACCTGCTTTCAGGCAAAGCCATCACTGTGGACCGCAAACTGGTCACACGCCACGACACCCCCCTGCACGTGGGCGAGGTGGTGCGCGTTTCACGCCACCGCCAGAGCACTATGCTGGAGAACAAGTACGTGAAGATTGTCTACGAGGACAAGGACATCGTGGTGATAGAGAAGAGCGAGGGCATCCTGTCCATGGCATCCTCGCCCAAACAGTATTGCGTGAAGAACGTACTGGACGAATACTTCGAGAAGCGCCACTTCAAGTGCACCGCCCACGTGGTGCACCGTCTGGACCGCGAAACCAGCGGACTGATGATATATGCCAAGAACGTGGATGTGGCCAGGATACTTGAAGACAACTGGCACGATATGGTCTACGACCGCCGCTATGTGGCCCTGCTTTGCGGAAAGATGGAAAAGGAGGGCGGCACGGTGCAGTCATGGCTCAGGGAAAGCAAGTCCTTCGTAACCTATTCCTCACCCACGGACAACGGCGGCAAACTGGCCATAACACACTATCACCGGTTGAAGAGCAACGACGACTTCTCTCTGGTGGAGATGAAACTGGAAACGGGGCGCAAGAACCAAATCCGCGTGCACATGGCCGACCTTGGCTTCCCCGTGGCCGGTGACCGCAAGTATGGCAACGGGCGCGACCCTCTGCACCGTCTGGCACTGCATGCCTTACGTCTGAACTTCATCCACCCAGTCACCAAGGAGAACATGCAGTTCGAGACTCCCATACCCCAGGAGTTCCTCAGACCTTTCCAGAGCAAAGAACAGTGAGAGAATGAACGGCGAGCGGCTTTAAAGACTTTAAGGACCTTAGAGACCTTAGGGACCCTAAGGAAAACCCGCTTTCCGTTTTCCGCTTTCCGTTTTCCGTTCTCCGTTCTCCGTTTTCCGTTTTATGAATGTTACTGGTCGGGATTTTCCACCATGCCACGGTAATGCGGTGGCAGGGCGGACTCTATGACGGAGTAAGACTCCTGCATGATGCTGTCCAGATCCTCGCGGTACGGGATGGGGTCGTGGATAACGAGACGAAGTTTGTGGCGGGTGAGAAAGTTGAAACCCTTCTGGCGGGGCAGGACATCGAAACTGCCGTCTATGGTCACCGGCACTATGGGCAGGTGCAACTGATGCCCTAGCATGAAGGGACCGCGGCGGAAGCGTGCCATGTGGCCGGTGAAGGTGCGGGTGCCTTCCGGAAACACCACTATGGAGGTGCCCCCTTGGAGTGTTTCGCGTGCCTGTGCCTGAGTGCGGGCAATGGCCTTGGGACCGCTCTTGTCCACCATTATGTGGCCGGCCTTCTCGCATGCACGTCCTATGAGGGGGATGCTGCGCAGTTCCTTCTTCATGAGCCAGCGGAAACTATGCCCCAGATATCCGTAGACGAGGAAGATGTCGTAAGGTCCCTGATGGTTGGAGACAAAGACGTAACTGGTGTCCTTACGCAACTTCTCCCTGCCCACGACCTCTACCGGCAGCAAGGGTATGCGGCACATGAACCTGCTCCAGATGCACGGGGGCCAATATGCCCAAAAAGAGACATTGCCCACAGTACAACCCAAAATAGTGACCAGAGCCGCAAGCAACGTGACTACGCCAAGAATAGGCAGGCACACGAAAATCTGATATAATCTGTAAAGCATACCTTATTCGGCAGGCAGTTGGCGCTGTATCACAAAGACATCCTCCCCGGGGCGCTTCATCAGGTATTTTTCACGAGCCAGACGAACCACGTTGTCGTACTCCTCCAGTTCGTTCAGCCTTCGGGTATCATCATCGTACTGGGCTTTTAGCACTGCTATCTCCGCCTGCAGTTTATCTATATTCTCAATACGCTCCTGACGGTTCATGATACTGTTGTCATCCACAAAACCTACGATGAGAACAATAACGAACAGGGTAACGATATACTTTGTGTACTTGTAAGCCCTCACCGCTCCTACTATCTGTTGCAATCTGCCCATGTCTAACACCTGCTATTTGCCACAAAGGTATAAAAAAAGAACACACGACTGCATGTTTGTGGAATATTTTTTCTATTTTTGCATAAAATAAACCAACAATCAAGCAGAATGCAGGAATACATCGTTTCGGCAAGGAAATACCGTCCAATGACATTCGACACCGTGGTGGGACAGTCTTCACTGACTACGACACTGAAGAATGCCATTGCCGCTGACAGGTTGGCACATGCCTATCTCTTCTGCGGTCCGCGAGGCGTGGGCAAAACCACCTGTGCCAGAATATTCGCGAAGACAATAAACTGCCTCAACCCCAGGCAGGACGGGGAAAGTTGCGGCGAGTGCGAGAGTTGCAAGGCTTTCGACGAGGGACGCTCCATGAACATACACGAACTGGACGCGGCCTCCAACAACAGCGTGGAGGATATCCGCGAACTCATAAAGCAGGTGCAGATTCCGCCACAGATAGGCCGCTACAAGGTGTTCATCATCGACGAGGTGCACATGCTCTCGTCCCAGGCCTTCAATGCCTTTCTGAAGACGCTGGAGGAACCGCCATCATACGTCATATTCATCCTGGCCACCACCGAGAAGCACAAGATCCTGCCCACCATCCTGTCCAGATGCCAGGTGTACGACTTCTCGCGCATGACCATGGAAAATACCGTAGCGCACCTGCGCAGCGTAGCCGAGAAAGAAGGGTATGGCGCAGAGGACGAGGCCTTGCAACTCATAGCAGAGAAGGCCGACGGCGGCATGCGCGATGCCCTGAGCATCTTCGACCAGATGGTATCATTCACCGACGGCGACCTGACCTACGACAAAGTATGCGCCAGTCTGAACGTGCTGTCCACGGAATACTACTTCCGTCTGACGGACATGTTCCTTGGGGAGAACGTACCAGAGTGCATGCTCATCTTCAACGAAATCCTGCGCAAAGGATTTGACGGAGGCAACTTCATTGCCGGTCTGGCCAACCACATGCGCCAACTCATAGTCGCCAAGGATACAGCCACGCTCCCTCTGCTTGAAGTTTCCGAGAAGACGAGACAGAGATACAAAGAACAGGCAAGCAAGTGCAAGACCCAGTTCCTGTACCGTGCCATAAAACTCTGCAACGACTGTGACCAGGCATACAGGCAAAGCCACAACAAGAGGCTGCAAGTGGAGATATGCCTGATACAGTGTGCCCAGTTGGCCGGAGGAGAGGAGGACATGCCAGGTTCGGGGCGTCGCCCTGCCAACATCATAAAACCCATATTCCGTCCGGAGGCTTGGGCACAGCCTGCTCTCCGGACCCCTGCCACCAAGGACAACGCCAATCCAGAAAACACTCCCAGGAAGCAAGAATCACCAGTGGCGGCATCCGCCACACCCTACACGCAGAAGACCAACGTCTCTGCCCAACCCCATGCCGCACCGCTAAAGATCAGGCAACTTGGCCCAAGCATCCGCAATGTGCAGACAACAGACAAGTCCGAGGTGCAGGAAAAGGCAAGCGAAACCCCTGCGGTGGAAAACAAGACCTTCAGCCAAGAAGAACTAACGCACCAATGGCACGCCTATGTGGAGCGCATGCCAAAGGAGCGACGGGCAATGGCAATGAGGATGAAAGGCATGACACCAAGACTGACAAACGAAAGCACCTTTGAGATAGTGGCCAACAATCCGCAGATTGCCCAGTACCTGCTGAACATGAAGGACAGCATACTGAAAGAACTGAGAAGCAACCTTTGCAACGCCGGAATACAAATGACCGTCCGCATTGCCGAAGTGCAGGAACTGCAACACATAACAAGCAAGCCCGCCCTTTACCAGAAGATGGTGGAAAAGAATGCCAACATCCGCAAACTGACAGAGTTGCTGAAACTGGAAATCTGCTGACAAAAAGCACAGGAAACAACCACACACCCACCGACACCGTTTACACATAAGACAATGAAAGAACTATCCCACGAAATGGAACAGCGAGTGCGCCTGTCCGTAGACCTCTTCATGCAAGGCTTCGGCTGTTGCCAGAGCGTAGTGGCAGCCTTTGCCGACCTCTACGGCATGGACCGCAACACCGCCCTGCGAATAGGTGCAGGGTTCGGCGGAGGAATAGGCCGCATGCGCATGGTATGCGGAGCCGTATCAGGCATCGTCACCCTGGCCGGCCTGCAATGTGGCAGCACCGACGGCGAAGACCGCGAGGGCAAGGCCCACTGCTACAAGGTGGTGCAGGACCTGCTTGAAAAGTTCCGTCAGAAGAACGGCAGCATCATCTGCGCCGACCTCCTGGCAAAAGAGGGTTGCAAGGTGGAAACCGACACTCACGTGCCCGACGAGCGCAACACACATTATTACAGTACGCGCCCATGTGCACGTAAAGTGGAGGATGCCGCACGCATCTTTGCAGAATTCCTCATGCTGCAAACAGACATCCAGCAACAGCAGAATCCCATCCGGTAGGACTCCGCCGGCCGCACCAAAAGGGTGCCCCCCCAGTGCCCCGGGACGTGCGTGGCTCTGCCCACGATGAATACCCAAACCCCAAATCAGCCAACAGACTTCATTACGCGCCAATGACCGACTTGGATTGAAAACGTCCGCCAAAAACGATCCCACGGGAAAGTTTTGGCGGACGGAAAGTATTGGGATTGTAATGAAAAGAATGACGTTACGTCATTTGCCTAGTCATCAATGCGGAGGAAATCCCCCTTACTGTTGAAGACAAGTTCCATGTCGTTGGTCAGTTCCACAACCTGAGTATTCTTTTTCCTCTTCCACTCTATAATCTTTGCCTGCGGGAACTTGCTCTTGACGTGCTGTGTAATCTTCACCGGCAGCACAGAACTGGGCAACGGAGTCCTGTCGTCCGTTGACTCAATGTCCTCCACCACTCCATTCTTGTCAAAGTCCAATTTGAACATAGAACTGCTCTTGCTGATATATACCTTGTATTCCACGTCAAGGATTTCGCGGTCCTTTTCATAATGGCTTATTGTGTAGCCCTTGAAATGCCTGCCTATATAGGCCTTGATGTTCTGTGGCAGGTTCTTGTAATCCTGTGCCTGAACTGTCTGGAAGGTGAGGGTTGCCAGGATAGCAACCAGGGCACAAAGTAATGATGACTTTTTCATAGTGATGTGTATTTGTTTTGTTTGTTTCTGACTTAATCGTCCTTTATATTATATATATAATGTGTCTCTCGCCGGCAGAGGTGCCTTGTATGGTCATAACCTCTGTTTGCTGTTCAAAAGTATATCATATTACGTTATCTGCCAAATTTGTTTTTGCATACGTAAACACTTGCGCATGCTTATTAGTTTTTTTTTGCTAAAATGTCTCGGTTCTTTTCTTTTGTATACAGGACGAGTGTACATTTGTGGAAATAAAGCGTGTTTTGGTTTTGCCGTTTGGACAAAAAAGCGTAACTTTGGGTCGTAATAACCAAAACTTCTAAATCTAAACTGACTATGTACGGAAAAATGAAAGAACATCTTTGCCAGACTTTGGCAGAGATCAAGGAAGCAGGACTTTACAAGAACGAGCGTTTGATAGAGAGCCCCCAGCAGGCAGAAATCCAGGTGGCAGGCAAGGAAGTGCTGAACTTCTGTGCCAACAACTATCTGGGCCTTTCCAACCATCCCCGCCTCATAGAGGCTGCCAAGAAGGCTCTGGACAGCCGTGGCTTCGGTATGTCCAGCGTGCGCTTCATCTGCGGTACTGCCGACATCCACAAGGTTCTGGAGGCTGAAATCAGCGAGTACTTCAAGACCGAGGACACCATCCTGTATGCCGCTTGCTTTGATGCCAACGGCGGTGTGTTCGAGCCTCTGCTGACCGACGAGGACGCCATCATCTCCGATGCCCTGAACCACGCTTCCATCATCGACGGCGTGCGTCTGTGCAAGGCAAAGCGCTACCGCTATGCCAATGCCAACATGGAGGAACTGGAGAAGTGCCTTCAGGAGGCTCAGGCCCAGCGCTTCCGCATCATCGTTACCGACGGTGTGTTCTCTATGGACGGCAACGTGGCTCCCATGGATAAGATTTGTGACCTGGCAGAGAAGTACGACGCACTGGTAATGGTGGACGAGAGCCATTCCGCAGGTGTGGTGGGCGCTACCGGTCATGGCGTGAGCGAATTCTTCAACACCTACGACCGTGTGGACATCTACACCGGCACACTGGGCAAGAGTTTCGGCGGTGCCATGGGTGGTTTCACCACCGGCAAGAAGGAGATTATCGACCTGTTGCGCCAGCGCAGCCGTCCCTACCTCTTCTCCAACTCTCTGGCTCCCTCACTCGTGGGCGCAGGCATAGAGATGTTCCGCATGCTCAAGGAGAGCAACGCCATCCACGACAAGTTGGTGGAGAACGTAAACTACTTCCGTGACAAGATGATAGCAGCCGGTTTCGACATCAAGCCCACACAGAGCGCCATCTGCGCCGTTATGCTCTACGATGCCAAGTTGAGCCAGGACTTCGCCGCACGTCTGCAGGACGAGGGTATCTACGTGACGGGCTTCTACTATCCCGTAGTTCCCAAGGGCCAGGCACGTATCCGCGTGCAGGTTTCTGCCGGCCACGAGCGTGAGCATCTGGACAAGTGTATCGCCGCCTTCACCAAGATAGGTAAGGAAATGGGCGTGCTGAAGTAAGCCGCCGGGCACAAGGATAAAACAATACCGTCCCCGATTCCGCCATGATGACGGTTTCGAGGACGCTTTTAGAACAACAGAAACACATAAACTATGAACGTAGGAGACAGAATACCCGAAGTCCTTGGCAAGGATCAGGACGGCAACGAGATAAAGGCCAGCGACTACAAGGGGCGCAAGATAGTGCTCTACTCTTACCCCAAGGCCAACACCAGCGGCTGCACTGCCGAGGCTTGCTCCCTGCAGGCACACAAGGCCGAACTGGAGGCCGCCGGATACTCCATCATCGGCGTGAGCAAGGACAGGGAGGGATTGCAGAAGAAGTTTGCCGAGGCACAGGGGCTGGAATTCCCCCTGATTGCCGACACGGACACCACGCTCCTCCAACTGCTCGGATGCTGGGGCGAGAAGGTGGCATGCGGACGACGCACCATTGGCACCCTGCGCACCACCTACCTGGTAAACGAGGACGGAGTGATAGAGAAGATTTTCACCCCCAAGGAGATAAAGACCAAGATTCACGCCGAACAGATACTTTATTATATAAATGGAAATAATTAAGACAGGTATTGAGGGGGTACTGATACTGGAACCCCGTATTTTCCAGGATGCACGCGGATACTTCTTTGAGTCCTTCTCCCAGCGGGAGTTTGAGGAGAAGGTGGGTTCCGTCCGTTTCGTGCAGGACAACGAAAGCATGAGCACCTATGGCGTGATGCGCGGCCTCCACTTCCAGCGCCCGCCCTACACTCAGAGCAAACTGGTGCGGTGCGTAAGCGGCCGCGTACTGGATGTGGCCGTGGACATACGCCAAGGGTCGCCCACCTACGGGCAGCACGTTGCCGTGGAACTCACCGCCGAGAACCATCGCCAGTTCTTCATCCCCAAGGGCTTCGCCCACGGCTTTGCCGTGCTCAGCGAAACGGCCATCTTCCAGTATAAGTGCGACGAGTTCTACCATCCCGAGGCAGACGACGGCATCAGTATCCTGGACGGAAGTCTGGGCATTGACTGGCGCATACCCACGGACAAGGCCATCCTGTCCGAGAAGGACACGCGCCATGGCATGCTCGTGGATTTCAAGAGCCCTTTCACCTATCCCCATAACCAATAACGCAGAGGAGAAATGAAGAGAAGCATAGTCATCACCGGCGGAGCCGGATTCATAGGCAGCCATGTGGTACGCCTGTTCGTGAACAAGTACCCCGACTACAATATTATAAATCTTGACAAACTTACCTATGCCGGCAATCTGGCAAACCTGAAGGACGTGGAGGACCGCCCCAACTACAAGTTCGTGCGCATGGACATCTGCGACTTCGAGGCCTTCTATGCCCTCATGCAGGAGGAGAAGGTGGACGGCATCATACACCTGGCCGCCGAGAGCCACGTTGACCGTAGCATCAAGGACCCCTTCACCTTCGCCCGCACCAACGTGATGGGCACGCTGAGCCTCCTCCAAGCGGCCAAACTCTACTGGGAGTCACTGCCCGAGCGGTACGAGGGAAAGCGCTTCTACCACATCTCCACCGACGAGGTGTACGGCGCACTGGAAATGGACCGTCCCGAGGGTGTGGAACCTCCCTTCAGCACTACGGCATCGTCCAGTGAGCACCATCTGGCATACGGCACGGAATTCTTCCTGGAGACCACCAAGTACAACCCTCACTCCCCCTACAGTGCCAGCAAGGCAAGCAGCGACCATTTCGTGCGTGCCTATCACGACACCTACGGCATGCCCACCATTGTCACCAACTGCTCCAACAACTACGGCCCCTACCAGTTCCCCGAGAAGTTGATACCCCTGTTCATCAACAATATCCGCAACCGCCGTCCCCTTCCTGTCTACGGCAAGGGCGAGAACGTGCGCGACTGGCTCTATGTGGAGGACCATGCACGTGCCATAGACCTTATCTTCCATAAGGGCACCGTGGCCGAAACCTACAACATAGGCGGCTTCAACGAGTGGAAGAATATTGACATTATCCATACGGTCATCCGTACCGTGGACCGTCTTCTTGGCCGTCCCGAGGGAGCCGACCTCGACCTTATAACCTACGTCACCGACCGCCTCGGGCACGATGCACGCTATGCCATAGACAGCACCAAGTTGCAGAAGGAACTCAGTTGGGAACCAAGTCTGCAATTCGAGGAAGGCATCGAGCGCACCGTCCGCTGGTATCTGGACAACGAGGAGTGGCTCACCAACATCACCTCCGGAGAGTACGAGAAGTACTACGAGAGCATGTATGCCGGACGATAAACCGGCACATTAATATTCGTACCCCTCCACCGCTTCAAAAACGGTGGAGGGGTACGCTTTTATCGCTGTATAATAGGGACGCTTGGCACTATACAATGAAAACATTCATCATGAATATGCCAAGCGTACGGCAATATTTTTCCTTACTTCTCCGGCATCAGTTCCTCCAGTTTCTGCAACAACTCGTTGCCATGGAGGTTCTGTGCCACAATATTGCCCTTCTTGTCAAAAATCACGATGTAGGGGATATACTGAACACCATAAAGAGAGGCTGCCTTACTGCCATTGGGAGTGTAATCCGTCATCTGCGGCCAAGTAATACCTACACGCTCAACGGCACCCTTCCATGCTGCCTTGTCTCTGTCCAGGCTGATGCCCACTATTTCGAGACCACGGTTCTTGTATTTGGCATACGCAGCCTTTACGTTGGGCATCTCGCGCATACAGGGACCGCACCAACTGGCCCAGAAATCAACAAGCACATACTTATGGTGACCTACATAATCGGACAGGCGCACGGTATCCCCCTGCAGGGTAACGAGAGTAGCGTCCTTAAAGTCGGCAGCAGGCAAGATGGTCTTCTGTTGCTTCTGCTGCCTGGTACCGGCACAAATATTGCCGGCAATGGTATTGTTGGAGAAAAACGTTGCGACAAACGCCAGGAATAACAGTTTCTTCATAATCATATTTGTATTTTTTTGTTATCTGTATGATAGGATAGAGGAAATGCGGCGCGCGGAAAAGGCATCAATCCTTTGACTTGTCACCTTTCTTCTGCAAGGCCTTTTCTTGCTCACGGGCCTCCTTTATGATGGCAAAGACCTCGGCTTCCACCATGGGAGTTTCACGGAAGGAATCCTTGTCGCGCTTGATATAATGCGTGTTGAAGTAATCCTTCTGGTTGTCATACACCTTGGTGAAATCCAGTTCCGCCTCGTTATTCTGCATTTTCTCGTCCAAAAGGAATATCCAGCAATCCTCGTCCTCATAGGCGATAGTGAATTTCATGGAATAACTGGCACTGCCAATGGTGACATACTTTACGGCAGGGTGCAGAGGATCGTTATTCGCTATTCGGAGGAGACATGCCTGTGGCAGTTTGCCCATGTTGAGCAACAGATAACTGTTTACCGGCACATACCAAACAAGACCACGGTTCAGGTCGTTTATGACGATCTCCTGATTGCCTGTGTTCTCAATCATGTACTCGGTGGTAAAACTCATGTCAAACCTGTCCGTTTCCTGTGAGAGGTTCTGAACCATCAAGGCATTGGGCATAAGACCAGGGATCTTCTTCATCGGCATCATGGCATCTGTGTTGGAAAGTCCCTGGTGTATGATAGCACGTATTCCCCTGCGCTTGGATACCGTGGAATGCCAAGGAGCCAAACGGAGGATACTCTTGCTTGTTACCGTATTATTCCAATCCTCATGGCGGACACGGACAGTCACCGTTCCGTCCGGGGATACGGATTCGTGCAACAATGTATTGTCCTCACTATATATGGTGTCCGCTCCCTGAATCCAGTAAACGAAGGAGATATACGATGGGATACGTCCTGTCTTGGCCGATGCCGTCAGAGCCACAAACAAGAGAGGCAGAAGGAGTAAACGTTTCATAATATGCGATAATTTGTTTTTCAATTTCAAAGGTAAGCGTTTACTACGAATTACGCAAGGTTTTAGCGTGAATTATTCCTAATTACAATATTTATGGTAACAAAGCATTATCTGTCTTAAGTAAATTTCATAAATTTGTCGCGATTTACATAAAGATAAAAGCACAAAAACACATAACCACAGATGAAAAACATTATAATCCTGACATTGACTTTAATATTGTCCTGCATCCAGGCAAGTGCACAGAAAAATCAGATTTACGGCAAGGTAGTGTTCAACGGCGAGCCGATTGAAAATGCCTGTGTCATGGAACTGGACGCAAACCACAGGATGCTGAACCAGACACAGACGGATGCTTCGGGTTTCTTCACGCTACCCGTCAGCGGCGACAAGACCTCCATAAGAGTCACCTACAACGGGATGAAGAGGTTCACGCAAAAAATAGGCACACGAAAGTCATGGGATATAGAACTGGAGAAAGACACCGACACGGAAAGCAAACGCAAGGTGAAGGACAAGCACGAAACAAAGAAACTGATTGTCGGTCATCTGCAAGGCCGTGTCATACCACAACTCACATGGGTGGAACAACTCACCGACTCCACCTTCTGCATCATCATCCCCATTCGCGTGTTCTCCGGAGTGGAAGAGTACCCCAAGGGCAGAAGACTGGTCGTCCAGAACTACAACAGCCATGCGATGGCCATAGGGACAAACATTGAAAACGCCATGCCTGAAGAGGGCGCACCCGAAAGTTGGGACCCGTTTGTCCGAACAAGTACCAACAACTCCACTGACAACAACTCGCAGTTCACCACCAACGACCGCGACTATTTCTGCTATCCCCGTTTCCTCTTCTCAAGGCGCGACCTGGAATATCTCATAGACCATAGCAAGGAGATTGCCTGCTTTGCCGCGGACACCTCGCGTGGAGACAACTACTGGACCTACTATATGAGCAAGAGTTTCCCCAAGGAAATGCAGAAGATACTGAACAAAATGTTGAAATAAAGTCCCTCCGAGGTAAAAAATGGCCCTCGGGAGGACAGGGACGTGTCCTCGGGAGGGCAAGGACGTGCCCTCGGGAGAGGTGTCTTTTCCTGATTTCAGTAGACGTTTTTTTGCTTCATTAGCTGAAAAGATTTACACCTTTTCTCTATCCATACTGTTGATGTTTACGGTATCCTTGATTCCATGCTGTGGTTGTTGACACTTTCGCTCAGATGGGACA
>JAZURY010000002.1:0-3465 GCA_045606445.1 Bacteroidaceae bacterium | reverse complement strand
CTTCGCCCCCTATCTTAGGGGGACAAAGAGGGAGAAATCTTAAATCTGCGAGTAAGCGAGAGCATAAGCATGGTAGGGACGCTGCGTGCAGCGTCCGAGAACGACAAACCAAACGGACGAAGTCGGAGGCCAAGCGGTCTTAGGAAGACAATACACCAGTTCAACTCCTTGGCTCACAGAACGACATGGCTACGATCCGACTTAGAAACTCACACTCGGCAATGTAGGGACGCTGCGTGCAGCGTCCGTTTTGTTTGTCGTTCTCGGACGCTGCACGCAGCGTCCCTACCATGCTTCTGCTCTCTCTTGCTCGCAAATTTTGGATTTCGCTCACTTATTCGTATCTCTGAAACTGCGTTTCTAAAATACTCACGCTCGAAAAAACTCAAACAAGTTTGGTTTTTTACTCGCTTATTCGTATCTTTACCAAGAAATAACTCACTTATATATATAAATAAGGTATATCTATGGCACTCAAAAAGCATATTATAGACCTTCAGGTGGTATCTGTGGAGGCACTGGGCGAGCGCTTCGTGCTGCTGAAATGCACCGACCCCAATGCGCCCCTGCCACCCATGATGCCCGGTCAGTTTGCCCAGTTGCGTGTGGACGGAAGCAAGGAAACCTTCCTCCGCCGCCCCATCAGCATCAATTTCGTGGATACGAAACTAAACCAGATATGGTTCCTGGTACAACTCGTGGGAGCCGGCAGCCGTGCCCTCGGACGCCTGAAGGAGGGCGACACGCTGAATGCCCTTCTGCCTCTGGGCAACGGCTTCTCCATGCCTGTCAGCGCCGAGAAGAAGCATCTGCTGGTGGGCGGTGGCGTAGGTACCGCACCGCTCCTTTATCTGGGCGCACAGATGAACCTGATGGGCATGCGCCCCACCTTCCTGCTGGGAGCACGCACCAAGGACATGCTCCTTCAGATGGAGGACTTCCAGCGCGTGGGCGACGTCTACGTTACCACCGAGGACGGCAGCGCCGGAGAGAAGGGTTTTGTTACCCAGCACTCCATCCTCTTCAAGCAGCACTTCGACCGCATCTCGGTGTGCGGACCCTCGCCCATGATGAAGGCCGTGGCAAAGTTCGCACGTGCCAATTCCGTGCCCTGCGAAGTGTCCCTGGAGAACATGATGGCATGTGGCCTCGGAGCCTGCCTCTGTTGTGTGGAGAAGACCGTGAAGGGCAATGTGTGCGTGTGCACGGAAGGCCCCGTATTTGACATTAACGAACTTACTTGGGAATAATAATAGGTATGGCAAATCTCAGTACAAGCATAGGGGCCCTTCAGATGAAGAACCCCGTAATGACGGCCAGTGGCACCTTCGGCTACGGCATAGAATTCGAGGACGTGGTGGACCTCACCGCCATAGGTGGCATCATAGTGAAGGGAACCACCTTCCTGCCCCGCCAGGGCAACGACTACCCCCGTATGGCCGAGACCCCAAGCGGCATGCTCAACTGCGTGGGCCTGCAGAACAAGGGCGTACAGTACTTCTGCGAAACCATCTATCCCAAGATACGCAAGATAGACACGCAGATGATAGTCAACGTGTCCGGCTCCTCGCCCGAGGACTATGCCCGTTGTGCCGAGTGCATAGACGCACTGGAGGACATACACGCCATAGAACTGAATATCTCCTGCCCCAACGTGCACGATGGCGGCATGGCCTTCGGCGTTACCACCGAGGGAGCCTCCAGCGTGGTGCGTGCCGTGCGCAAGGCCTATGGCAAGACCCTCATAGTGAAACTCTCGCCCAACGTAACCGACATCGTGAGCATAGCCAAGGCCGTGGAGGCAGAGGGAGCCGACTCCGTGAGCCTTATCAACACCCTCATGGGCACCGCCATCGACATAGAGAAGCGCAAGCGTATGCTCAGCATCGGCACAGGAGGCCTCTCCGGTCCTTGCGTCAAGCCCGTAGCCCTGCGCATGGTGTATCAGGTGGCCAAGGCCGTTAACATCCCCGTCATAGGCCTTGGAGGCATAGCCAGCGCCACGGACGCCATAGAGTTCATCATGGCAGGTGCCAGCGCCATAGAGATAGGTACGGCCAACTTCCTTGACCCCGCCATCTCGGCCAAGGTGGCGCAAGGCATCAACGACTGGCTCGACGCCCACAACATCGCCTCCGTCCGCGACATCATCGGCGTGGCAGAGTAGGGCGGTGGCAGGGAGTTCCGTAAAACCGGAGTTGATACATAAACTAACCGTAAACTAAGAACATATTCGTTATGATTGAAACCATTTTTGATTTTGTGGTTGATACAAGCATCATCTTAGCCCCACCTGTATTGGCGGCCTTGGAGGTGATTAGGCGTAATAAGTCCATGAAGGAGGGCGAAGTAGGATTTGTATATAATGGCAAGAAATGGGTTACATGGATTTGGGTTGCCTGTTTCTTTGCCAATATTTATCTCTTATTCATTGTTCCCCTGTTCAAACCCGGTGTGTCATGTGCTCCCGATTGGCAGTTCTTGAAACCACTGTTTATGAGCATTGTCTTTTACTTAAGTTATACATTGGTGTCCTATCGTCCCGCAACGGCACAGGAGATTCAGGAAGCGAAAAGTACTGGGGAGAATGTGTTGGATTATACCAAGAATGCCACCCAAAGTACATTCGGCATTCTTATGTCAACCCTGTTAGGCGTACTTGGCGTCATGCCAACGATACTTTACCATACCCTAAATCCTGTATTGGCCATAAAGGAGATTAATGGTGTGCTATACCAGGTAGTAGGCGGATTGCCGACGATAGCGGGCGGACTTATGGCCCTTTGCATCGTAGTAATGTTCGTTGTTATCACAATCTACGTTGCCAGTGCCTTCATAGTGTTTGCAGGCATGATCTCTCTTGCCGTTATAACCATTGTCAAGTATTTCATGAACAAGAGAAAATACGCTAAGATAGAAGGCAAAGTGTAGTAGAACTATCTTTATTTCTTTTATGCACAACAATAACGATGCCCACATGAGTGCAATGCTCAGGTGGGCATTTCCGACAGAGGCAATTCCTGTCTTCCCCGGTCTTTGATATCTTCTCTCATATATCAGGTTCCTGGCAGATTGGAGGTATGGCAAACAAAAGCAATTGTAGGCAAAAAGTGTGTAAATACAATCTTTTATTTCACAACGGCTTAGACCGACAGGTCAGGGTACGAATAAGCGAGAGATTTTCCAAAGAAACGATTAAGCGAGAGCAGAAACATTGTAGGGACGCTGCGTGCAGCGTCCGAGAACGACAAACAAAACGGACGCTGCACGCAGCGTCCCTACAATGCCGAGTGTGAGTTTCTAAGGCCGTTAGGTCAAATTTACTTGAATATTTCCGACTTGCGTAGTTTGATGAGCGAAGGCGAATAACCGACGAACCGTAGGTCGACGCCCAAAGGGGCTAAAGTCAACAAAACAAGAGCAGAGGATGCTTGCATACTATGCCTTGTAAGGAGGAGGAAGACC
>JAZURY010000001.1:0-14806 GCA_045606445.1 Bacteroidaceae bacterium | reverse complement strand
GTCCTTGTCGCGGTTTGCCATGTCATCCGAAATTGGTTCTGGGTACAAAGATACTAATTCTGGGTGAGACTCGTATCGATTAATCCATTTACGAAGAAGTTTAGGACTGCTCAAGGCATATTTGCGGCAACATGCTCCTTTGGACATTCCTGAGGAATAATAGTCACGAAGAATTAATAAGCGTTCTTCTTCACTGTAACGTTCGCATTTCTTTCTCATACTGTTTACACATTTTATTAATTGTTATCAAATGTGTCTACATATATCAGTATAAGACAAGGTCCTATGGCCAGTCGTTCAAATTGCAGGTGGCCTCTATCCTATTTTCCACGTCATCCGGCAAGGCGGAGAAGAAATCCATGGAGGTGATGCGCTCCACCTCGTCCACGGAGTTGACGTACTTGTCACGCTTGTTGTTGCCTGCCTCGTTCTTGTAGATGAAACCAACGGTACGGGGATTGCCGCTCTGCACTCCCGTCAGCACCACCTTGAAGAAAGCGTCGGGGATGCGGATTTTGAACTCCTTGCCTATGTAGCCGTACTTGGGCGTGCGATAGTTGATGGGGCCGCACACTATGTAGACGGGTTCCACCTCTGCCCAACGGCGGCACGCCTCCTCCAGTTCCTTCCAGTCGCCACGGTTCAGGTTGTGGTTCTGCGGACAGATGTTGGTCATGTAGAAACTCTCGTCCATAGCACGCCAATGGTACTTGTTGTCGCCGGCAGGGCACATGTGTCCCCTATCCCATCCACTACCGGTATATTCCTTTGTGGTAACGGCCTTGTCCTCGGGGAGTTTGGGATTGGGCACGAACTTGCTGTTGCGGCTCTCCCTCACCACCAGTTTTTCCTCGTTCAGTTCCCATGCCACCCAGTTGGGGATGCACAGGTCGGGGTTGTAGGACACGGTGTAACTGTATTGCTCCAAGAGGATTTCCGCACGCTCTTTGGTGGAGACAGGTATTTCATAGCGGACGTTTTCTGTATCTACAGACAGAGAAGTCTCCCTTTCTTGCAAGGGTGTCACTTCATTCTCTTGCCCCTGTCCAAAGGCAAAGTACAATGCCGCCAACAAGACTAATATTATTGTTGTATATAATTTGTTCATTTGGAGTTTTTTGTACTTTTGGGTTCTTTGTTCTCTTTGGGGGATGCACAAATTCTCAGCGCGCCACAGCACGCACGGTGCGCCCGATGTAGCGGCTGCTGTTGCTCGTGTAGTAACGGCTGGAACTGAAGTACAAGTCGCACGCGTAGTCCAGAAAGCTCTCGTGGAGCGAAGCCGACCAGTAGTCGCAGTTGGAGCCTGCATAGGAGAGGTGACTATCGTAGCGATAGCCAGCAGCGGGGAGAAAGATTGAATTGCCGTTAGGACCGGTTACCTTGTAACCCTTTGTACCTTTTTGGGTGGTCCAGGTCCAGGTGCAGTTGTTGCTGAGTTCTTCCTGTTCATCATAGGTGGGCATGCGCCATTCTGCACCCATATTGACATAGGCGGCATCGTCCTCAAGGTCAAGAACGGTCTTGTTGTCTACAGTACCGTAAGAACTATCAGTGCAGTACTTGGTCATGGTGTCAGATGACACTCGGCACCACTTGTAGGTGCTCCAATTGTAAGTGCTCTTTGTTGAGGTCTCGCCCCAGGCAAAGTAGTCGCCGTAGTCCTCGGGAGAGTCGGCACCGACGTTGCGGTCAGCCCACAAGGTTCCGCTGGGAAGACCGAGGTCAACAGCGCCAAGTAACATTTCCTTCTCCAAAGACTCCGATACGGCAGACGTCTGGGATTCACTAACAAGGAGGATATGTTTCTTGTCCTTGTAGCCAGACTTCTTCAGCAGAATTTCGTGCTTGCCTACAAGACATTCAGACAAGAACATAGGCGTGGTACCTACTTTCTTTCCATCCATCCACACCTCGGCATCGGCAGGAGTGCTGTTTATGTCGACAGAACCGTATATGGGAGTTGGAGGGGTAAGAGTAATAACGCCATTATCACTGCCCCTACCTATCAATACTTCCTGCTGAGATGATTTATGACCATGAAGACGGCATTCCACAAGATATGTGCCATAGCCCAACTCCAAAGTACAAGTACCAATGCCACGTTTCTGTTCGTCTATCCATATCTCTGCATTATTGGCAACGTAGAACCTGGCATTGACATACTGAGGTTCAAGGGATATGTTTACTATGTGCTTGTTCTTTGGATCGTTTACTACGATTGTTCCACTCTTTACGGCATGACGTGGGGCTTGCACCTTATACGAATATGTGCCAAAGGGCATACGCTTGGTAGTTGTGCCATCTACCGCTTCAAGTATCTGACCGTCCAGTTCCACCATGGCATTGTTGGGATTAACCTTGAAAAGCACATACTGAGATGTCACTGATGGACGAGCAGTTGCCCCACCGCCCTGAGGTTTGGACAGAAGAATGACATTATATTTTCTCTTGTCCTTACTCTTCATTGCAAGTATTTCTTCGGCATCTATCACCCTTTCATTGGTACCTTCGCCTTTTACGCTGATATATGACAGTTCGTCCAGTTCCTTGGACAAGGATGACACGGTGGTCTCAACTTCCCGGATTTTCTTTTCCAAACGATTCAAGGCACCTTCGGATGTATTCCGTGCCAAAAGGTTGTCATACTCTGCATTCAGTTTGTCCAATTCCTTCCTCACGGTTTCCAAACGGGCATGTAGATTCTGCAAATGTTCCACATTGATAATCAAGGAATCCACATACACACCTGCCACCGAGCGAGAAGAACGATGTTCCAGCTTCAGCTTTGAACTGTAATTGGGCGTAATCTTTATTTCACTGTTTATCTCTATCAGCGCCCAGCCATTGCCGTGCAGGATATAATGCCCTCCCTCGTCGGACAACTCCATATAGATAGGTTTCTCCACGATGTCCACATTGAAGCCCACATACGCATTCGCCTTAAGCAAGACTTGACCTGTCTTGGTGCTTATCACGCTTCCTTTTTTTGAAACCTTAAAGACACGGTCGGCAGCGCCACTGACATCAAGCAGCATTTCATACTCGTACACATTATTGCCCAAAGCCTTTGGCATGGTGACTTTAGGATCGCTATTTACCGTAGTGGATATAACAAGGTCCGGTGACTTGGAATGAAACAGGACGCCGGCCTTTCCACCGAGCGGGGCAGTTCTGTTCAACCTGGCGTCACGAGATACGCTTATCATGGACTGGGCAAGGGCAGCCAGACATAACATACATAGAACAAAGAAGAGACAAAAACGCTGCTTCATGATTTACATATATTCTATTATTATTTCAATATCGCTTATTGTTATACGCATTAACAGGCGCAAATTACTACTCTCCTTCTTCCTTCTTATTCATCAGCAGACCTGCCTTGGCATTCAATGGAGAAATTACGGACTTGCCAGTTTTCTCCTCTAATTCCAGACGAGCATTGCGAGCGATTCCGCCTCCTTGCTGGGCAATCTCCACATGTTCACCGAATGTTTCCGGATTGCGGTTTTCCGAGATTTCCTTTGTGGAGAGTTCAGCAAGCATATTCAGCACCAACTCCTTGTTGGTCATATTGTCACGCAGGTTCTCTTTCTTCAGCCCCTTGAAGCGTTTATATTCACGAGCCGTCATGTCGCTCCAGGTCTGATAGATGACGTCAGTGAGAGTGGCAAACTGAACACCCTCCTGCAAACCGTGGCGCTTCCATTCATCGGTAAGTTCCTTGCGTATCTCAATAGACTTCAACCGTTGGTTTATCCAGTTATCGGAATACCCCAACCGTTTGTAATCCGCCAGAGCCTGATTGATGGAGAGTTCCGGATCTATCATCTGGTCAAGGCGCTCTGCGGCCACCCTGGCCATCCACAATTTGAAAGGTTCCGCCTTAGGCGAAGGAATGGATTGGATGATGCGGAATATCGCTTCGGTGTCGGCAAAGTTCACCTTTTGCTTTCCACCGGGGGTTTGTATCGAAAGGGGGGTGACAATTTGTCCCCACCCCTCTGCCAGTTGCGTGTCGCGCTTCCTCATCTTCTTGAGGTAATCGGTGGGATTGGCGCTATCGGTCAATACCGACACCACGTCAACAACAGAAAAATACCATTTCTCCTGTTGGTCGTCCCACACGGTACGGACCCGTTTTTCTTCAAACAACTTTATAGCATTATGTTGTGTCATGCCAATAATTTATTGTAGTAAAAACCGTATATCTCCTGCCTTACCATTTCACCACCCTTCATCAATGGCAATGGCAACACTGCTTCTTCTTTCTCAAACCGAGTTTGGGGAGGACGAGAGCATTGACAAGCAGGAGCAGGAGCAAGCCTGTGCATATCCAACTGAACACGCCGGCATGCTCATCGTGGCAGGAATGTACCTCCTTCAACTGATAGAGGAAATCTACCATACCGGAGAACTGGAGCATGTCGATGAGATAGCCGAAGGCCACGGCACCGAGAACTATAGAAAGGATATAAACCAGCATGGTGCGCAATCCCAAAGAACGGCGGATGAGAAGCATGGATGCGAAGTTGCATGCAGGTCCCGCCATGAGCATAACCAGGGCGGCACCCGGCGTGAGGCCCTTCATCATCAAAGCCACGGCAATGGGTATGCTGCCCGTGGCACAGAGATACATGGGCATGGCTATGCAAAGGACAAGGAGCATGCTGGCAAGCGTATTGCTCTGGAAGACGGCAAAGTATTCCGTGGGAACAAGCACCGTGATTGCGGCGGCCACAACCAAGCCTATTACCAACCATTTGCCTATGTCTTCCATCATGTCCACATAGGCATAGGTCAGTGCTTCCTTGATCTTGGTGAAGAAACTCTTGTGACTATGGCAACCATCCTCTGCCTTCTTCTCTTCCGAATGGCAATGGCAAACATGCTCTGCCTCTTCCTTATGTGAGTGGCAACAGCAGGAATGTTCTTCTGCCTTCTCTTCCTCCGAATGGCAATGGCAAACATGCTCCGCCTCCTCCTTATGCGAATGGCAACAACAGGAATGTTCTTCTGCCTTCTCTTCCTCCGAATGGCAATGGCAAACGTGCTCAGCCTCCTCCTTCTTTGAGTGGCAACAGCAGGAATGTTCTTCGGTCTTCTTTTCCTCCGAATGGCAACAACATTTCTTCTCCGGTTCTGCCTTGTCCACAATGACACCGCCGAAGATGGCCGTAAACAGGGCGGCTATGGGGCGCACTATGGCAAAGGGAAGTCCCATGAGGGAGAATGTGGCTATGATGGAATCCACACCCGTCTGCGGGGTGGCTATGAGGAAAGACACCACGGCGCCCTTGGATGCGCCTTCCTTCCTGAGCGACATGGCCGTAGGTATCACTCCGCACGAGCACAAAGGCAGGGGTATGCCTAGCAGGGCGGCATTGAGCACGCTACGGAAGGACTTGCGCGAGAGATACTTGGTATAGAACTTGCCTGGCACGAAGGCGTGCATCAGGCCTGCCAGCAGAAAGCCCAGCAACAGGTAGGGCGACATGCCGGTAATCAGATAAACAACTTCTTGCATACGTATAGTAAAATAATGTTTTCACGTGCAAAGGTACGCCAAAGTCCTTGCAAGTGAAAAGCAAAGGGGGGGTATGGGATGACGGTTATCTGTCGGGATTTGGAATGTACTCTATGAAAAAGCGTACCGCTTCCTGCAAAGGAGGTAAATGTTTCTTTATCGTCTGAAACACTACATCCGCATCAATATCAAAATAGCCATGGGCTATATGGTCGCGCATACCCATAACCAACTTCCATGGTATTTCGGGGCGCAGAGGCAGCAAAAGTCCGTCTGTCTTCCTGTCTATCTTCTTCACGCTCTCGCCGATAGCCTCAATTAGCATACATGAAGCAGCCAGATTCTTCATGCCCTCTGGCGACAAAAGATAGTCATCCGCTCCGTTGACCTCCTGATTCCATTGCATGAGCAGAAGAATAGAATCATCGATCTGCTTGAAGAGCGACAATATGATTTCATCCCTTTCAGAACACATACACGCCATCCCTTTCTATTTGTTTCTCCAGCAACTTATTCATATTGTGGTGTCTCCTGATAACATCCACAGAGCACCCGAACAGGTTTTCCAGAAACTGCTTCAATGCTACCAGCACATAGATATCCGGTTCCATATCCACACAGACATCCACGTCGCTTTCTGCGTCATGCTCGTTTCTGGCTACGGACCCAAAGATGCACAGAGAGCGGATTCCGAATTGCTGTTTCAGAACCGTCATGTGCTTCTTTGCCAATTCTATGTATTCATTTCTTGTTTTCATCATGTGCAAAGATACGATTAAGCGAGCGAAAAAACAAATCATATTTGATTTTTCCGAGCGTGAGTACCTTAGATTAGCAACCAAAGTTGCTATTTTGAGGCGCACTTCGGGCACAGACCCTTGACGATGAATTCCATGTCCCGGGCTTCGAAACCTTCGGGCAAGGCGATGTGGGGGATGGGCATGTCCATCAGGCAGATGGTCTTTTGGCACGAGGTGCAGGTGAAGTGTACGTGACCGTGGCGGTGGTCGTGATTCGGACAGGTGCAGAGGCAATATTTCTGCATGCCCGAACCGTCGTCGATGGTGTGCAGGAGGCGTTTTTCCGCCAGCAGTGTCAGGGTGCGGAACACGCTGGAGTTGTCGGCCGTGACCATCTTCTCCATGACGTCCTGCAGGGAGAAGGCCCCGCCGTGCATCTGCTCGATGATGGTCTTCAGCACCAGCAGGCGCACGGCGGTTATGCGGATGCCTGCCTCTAAGAGTATGGATTCGTATCTGGAGCGTCCGTGCATAGGCGGGGATGAGGGCATATTACAGTTCAAAGTAGTTCTCCAGTTCTGCCGTAGCCTCTCCGTTGGCATTATCTATGTCGCGGATAATCACGCCGTGTTCCAGCAGGGCAATGCGCGGACAGATGTCCACGGTGTGCTGGAGGTTGTGGCTGGAGACGAGGATGGTGGCTCCGGTCTTCCTGTTGTAATCCTGCAGGAGGTGCTTTATGGCATTCTGGCTGGAGGGGTCGAGGAAGTTGAAGGGTTCGTCCAGGATGAGCACCTTGGGTTGCAGGAGCATGGCGCCCACTATGCCCACCTTCTGCTTGTTGCCGGCAGAAAGGTTGCGGATGAGTTTCTTCTGCCCTGCCACTTCGCCTGCCATGAAGTGCCCGAACTCCTGGAGGAAGGCGTCCACATCCTCCTGCTTGCGGCCGGAGATGCGCCCCAGAAACTGGAAATACTCGTCGGGAGTGAGGTAGTCGATCAGGAAGGATTCGTCCACGAAGGCTCCCGTCCAGTCCTTCCAGTCCTCTGTGGTGGAGACGTCCACGTCCGACTTTGCCAAGCCGTCTGCCATTTCCTCCGGCGAGGGCTGCATGAGCACACGGCCGGAATCGGCCTTTATCAGGTCGAGCATCAGGCGGAACAGGGTGCTCTTGCCGGCACCGTTGTTGCCCACCAGACCAAGCATTTCGCCGTCCTTTATTTCGTAGCGCTCTATGTCCACGGCCACTTTCTCGCCAAAGGTCTTCTTCAGGTTCTCTATGATTATCTTCATAATGCGTTTCTGTGCTTCTGTGTTTTGTGTTCGGTTATGAATTGCGGCTCGTGCGGAAACCGTCCATGTTTACGTATCTTCTGGCCATGAAGCGGGTGTAGATGTTGCGCAGCCACACCTTGTGCGTGGCAATGCCCAGCGTGCTCAGGGCTATCAGGGCCACATATCCCCACACGTCGCCCAGCACGAGTACCAGCAACTTCTCCATGAGTATGGGCAGGCCCAAGGCCACAAAACTGACGATGTTCTGCATCATATTGCCTTGCTTGCCGGTGAGTTTCTGGTTCAGGGGCAGTGTGTTGTTGTTGTAGACGGACATCTGGAACACCAAGGGGTACATGATACCTGCCGTCAGGAACAGGTATCCGAGGTTCATCCACAGGGAACTCCTGCCGGCAATGATGAGGGGCAGGACTATGAGGAAGGGGAATATGAGCACGGCGGTGTTGAAGTAGTACTTTGCGCGCAACAGGGCGTAGATGCTCTCCCTTCTGGCCATGAGGCCGTCTATGTAGTTGCCCTCGTAGCACATGATGGTTATGAGGGTCATCATGCCAAGGACCATGTAGTCGTACATGCACACGAAGGACGACATGAAGGCTCCGCTATACACATCGCTGAAGTACTGTATCACGGAGAAGAACAGGATGAAGCCTATGCCCACGAAGAACTGCATGCGCACCTGGCTGTTGCGCATCCTCAACTTTATCTCCATCTTCAGGTACTCGCCCAGCGTGCCCCAGCGGTTCAGGTAGTTCATCTGCGTGGCGCTCTTCAGTTCCACCTCCTCCTTCTTGGCCACCTCGTTGTACACCATACGCATCTGCAAGGCATAGTTGGCCCAGTAGAGGATGGCTATGAGGGCCAGGGCGCATGCCATGTACAAGAGGTTGCCCCTGGCAAACTCGTACATCATCACGGTGCAGGGCATGTCCAGAGGGTTCTTGTCGGGCACGAGCATCAGCGCCACAATGCCTCCGTGCACGGCCAGGGGCAGAAGCACCCACAGAAAACTCTTCATGCACAGGGCACGGCAGAACAGGTAGCACAACCCGTCGGCCACACACAAAAGCCACCATCCTAGGAGCCACAGGAGGAAACCTCCCCACCCCAGCAGCGGGAGCACGCAGATGGCTCCGAAGGGCACGAGCATGAAGCCCCAGAAGAGGTTGCCCGAACTGAATGCCGTGCGGAGCAGGTAGATGTTCATCAGGAACGACCTGCGCACTGGCAGGATGCTGTACTGGCGCACCTGCTGGGCGGGTGTCTCCTGCAACACGAAGCGTATCCAGAAGTCCACCAGCAAGAGCCAAGGCAGGAACCCGTCCATCACGTGGAAGGCGGCCACACCGGGATACATGCCGCTGAATCCCATGGGGAGCATCGCTCCCATAAGAAGCAGGATGGCGGCATAGTAGAGGACCATGAACCACATCAGTATCTTCATGAAGCGGTTCTTCTCCAGCATGGGGTGACGCTTGTCCTTCAGTTCCTGCTGCTCTACAAGCAAACGGTACAAACGGTACTTGTTCATCGCTATTCAAATGACCCCAAGGACTTTAAGGACTTTAGAGACCTTAAGGACCTTAGGGCTATTTATTGTTTACTGGATGTTCATCTCAAACGGCATGCGTGCCTGGATGCGGTCGGCATCCTTCACATTGCGAACCAGGGAGTAGACGGCATAGCCCTCGCCCAGCAGTTCGCGCAACTCGCTGTCCAGGTATCCGCCCTTTGTCTGGTTCAGCAACTGCTCAAATGGATTGTCGGGAGCGGGATAGCCCACGGCACGGAACTTCTCCACCTTGGCCAGTTCTGCGGCATGTGCCACGGCATCATCCAGGTTGCCCAACTCGTCCACAAGGCCGATGTTCAGGCCTTGCTCGCCTGTCCACACGCGGCCCTCGGCAATCAACTTCACGCTGTCCTGAGCCATGCCGCGGCCGTCGGCCACACGCTTGGTGAAGAGGTCATAACCGCGGTTTATCATCTTCTGCATCTGGGCGCTCTCGGCCTCGTTGAAGGGGCGTGCCATGGTGCCTATGTCGGACATCTCGTTGGTCTTCACCACGTCAAACTTCAGGCCTATCTTCTCGGTCATCAGTTCGCTTGCGTCGGGAATCATGCCGAAGATGCCAATGGAACCGGTCAGCGTGGTAGGCTCGGCAAAGATGCGGTTGGCGGCACAACTGATGTAGTATCCGCCACTGGCTGCCATGCCGCCCATGCTCACCACCACGGGTTTCTTCTCCTTCAGCAGGCACACCTCGCGCCAGATCTGTTCGCTGGCGAAGGCACTGCCGCCGGGGCTGTTCACGCGTATTACCACGGCCTTCACGTCATCGTCCTCGCGCAGGTCCTGAAGGTCCTTTATCATCTTCTCGCCCACAATCTGGTGCTCCTGGCTCATGCCGAGGCCCGTGCCCTGGCTCTGCACAATCTCGCCGTAGGCATAGTAGACGGCCACCTGCTCGTCCACTTTCTCGTCCAGTGTCTCGCTCTTTGCCACATCGGCCACGGAAGCGAATACCAGGTCATCGTCCTCGTCCTCAAGGCCGCTCTTCTCGCGCAGGATGGCCTTCACCTCGTCCATGTAGCAGAGTTTGTCCACCAGACCTCCGTTCAGGGCCACGGAAGCCTCGGAAATCATTGTCAGCGAATCGGCCAGGGAGTTCAGTTTGCCCACCTCCATGTTACGGCTCTCGGCCACGTCCTTCAGCATGTTTGTCCAGATGCTGAACAGATATGAGGTAACCTGCTCGCGGTTGGCAGGAGACATCTCGGTGCAGATGAAGGGCTCCACGGCACTCTTGTATGTACCCACCTTGAAGACCTGCATCTTCACGCCAATCTTCTCCATCACGTCCTTGTAGAACATGATCTGCGAAGCCATGCCGCCGAAGTCCACGTTGCCCTCGGGGTTAAGCAGTACGGAATCTGCCACGGAAGACAGGTAGTATGCCGTCTTGCCATAGGAGTCGCCATAGGCAACCACCCACTTTCCGCTCTCCTTGAACTCCACAAGGGCCTGGCGCAATTCCTGTGCCATACCGGGGTTGGCACCCATGGCACCGCCCTCCAGATATACGCCGATGATGTTCTCGTTCTTGGCGGCCTTGTCCAGTGCCAGCAGGGCATCCTCCAGGGACAGAGCCTTGTTTTCTTCACCCATGAGAGCGGCGAAGGGATTGGATTCGCTGCGCTCTGCCAAGGTGCCGGAAAGGTCCAGGCGCAGGATGCTCTTTTCCTTGATGGGGGCGCTCATGCCCTCCGTTGCCATCATTCCGGCCAGCGAGATGATGCTGATGATGGTGAACAGCGTCATGGTCAGGAATATACCCACCACGGTTGCCATTGTGTACTTGATGAAACTTTTCATAGTGTATAGATGTTTTGTTTGTTTTGTCATCTCCTTTGCTACGTATAGACGCAGAATCGAAGACAAAATTACAACAATTTGCAATAAACACTTCTATTTTCTGTACTTTTTTAAGGAAGAAAGGGCATAATGTTTTACATATTCAGACAGCAGTACGCATAAAGGACACAAAAAAGTCAGAGAGACAAAGCATAATGCAGGCCTAATACAATTACAAGACGACATACAGCCATTGGATTTGATTAAGTAACATAAACTATAAAGCGCTCCATATTTGTGCACGACAGACGACAATGATACCCCAACAACAAATCATCCCCGCCCGCCAAACGGCAAGTAGGGATGATTATTAAACAGACAGAGACGCATTATTTTGCCACCAAGTCAAAGAAACTGCTAATCTCCTGTTGATCTATAGCCTGACGTACATTAAAACGTTTTACCTGCTCCATATAACCCGGACGAGTCAATTTAATTTCAATAGTAACATCACGAGAATTCTCATAGGTCAATCCAAGGATATTGAAAGAACGAGTTTCCTCATAAGGAGTTGTACCAAGATAGGATTCGTTAGTATTTTTCACCTCTGCAGGAACACTTGATATAACTCTCCAGAATAATCTTGCTCCACGAGGTTCTGAATCAAAGAACCAACGAATAACTGTCCTTTCCAAATCTGTGCCGCCGGGATTGTCTCGAGACACCGCCTTTGAAGATTCTCCCTTTGTAATAGTAGGATCTTTTTGCTCTGCCACAGGTTGTCCGAAATTATAATGGATACTTTTAGAGTATTTATATATGGAACCTGTTCCCCAGTCAATTAATGTACCAGGTACCATGAAACCTAAGAGATTCACACACGTTGTGGGATTGAACTTTCCTTTCTCCTCAATCCTTCCAACTGGATAACCTTCTTTTTGGAAAGCCAGTTCAACTTTTCTCTTACGTCTGATTTTCACTTCTGCGGGAGTAATTACTCCCTGGTCCTTTCCATCAACAAATACCCTAGCGCCATCCGGGTAACTGGACACCCTTACATTTTGTGTCTTACCCGAGAACATGGTTGCACATGAACTTATCGCAATTACAGCCATGAGAAATAGAAGCGGTTTTACTATTCTATTCATACTATTGCTCATTTATATATTTTTATTCCTGTTCCTTTTTTACCAAGTCAAAGAAACTGCTAATCTCTTGTTGATCTATAGCCTGACGCACGTTAAAACGCTTCACTTGGTCCATGTAGCCGGACTTTCTTAACACAATTTCAATAGTAACATCACGAGAATTAACATAACTCAAACCCAAGATATTAAAAGAACGAGTTTCTTCATAAGGAGTTGTTCCCAGATACGCTTCATTTGTATTCTTCACTTCAGCAGGAATACTTGAAATTACCCTCCAAAACACTCTTGCTCCACGAGGTTCTGAATCAAAATTCCAACGGATAATAGTTCTTTCAAGCGCTGTTCCACCGGCATTATCACGAGAGACTGTATTGCGAGCCTCTCCTGCCATGATAGACGGATCCTTGGAGTATTCTTTATCAACCCAGACCGTCGTTGTTGTCTTTGCTGATTTACAAGAGAATAAGACCAACATACATAGGCACAATTGTGCGTAAATCAAAATCTTTTTCATTTGTCGTTGAATTTAATTAATTATTGGCATATAGTTCAATTGCTCTTGGGGTAAAACTACCCAATACCAACATAAAAAAGCGACGAGCACGACCTATCCCTGGAAGACAAAAAATGCGAGCAATCCTTGCCTGCAGAGGGAGGTCCTGAGAAAACCATGCACCAACAAACAAAGTAAAGCTCGCATATACATGCGAGCGCTTACTCTACTTATCGTTGGTGCAGAACAAAATTTCTCAGGTTTCCCTCTGCCAAAGATAAAGTTAAACGCTTTTCCTATATTTTTATAATGTAGGTATTATTTCCTTCTATTCTTATATATCCATAGGCTTTATTATTTGTAACTGGCGCAAAGATATAACAAAATTTTGTATATTTATACCTTTTACAACAATTTGTATGCTCTATTCCATAAACATTGTGTCAGATAGACTATACTTGGTTGTTCTTATAGCAGAATATTTGTTTTTCCTACTACAATCATCTTTCTTTTCGATAAAACATGTGGGAGACTTCTTCTGCATATAACCAGACAAATGAGGTCAGGACATACACGTAAGCATTTTACAACTCAAGTACAAAAACATCTCGGGGAGGCTACCTCTTTTCATAGACGTTGTTGCCTGTAGCAGCACAGCAATCTTCTGCAATATCCGCAAAACAGGACACAGACACAATATAAGACACTCTACATAAAAATGTTATAACGAACAAAAATTCCCATGCACAAGTATACCGACATACATACTTTTGTCCTCCCGAGGACGAAGGCGGGCTATACGGGAAGACTCGCCCGTGTCTTCCCGAGGACAAGGACGAGGCATCGGGAGGGATGTCTTTTCCTTTTTTCAGTAGACGTTTTTTTGCTTCATTAGCTGAAAAGATTTACACCTTTTCTCTATCCATACTGTTGATGTTTACGGTATCCTTGATTCCATGCTGTGGTTGTTGACACTTTCGCTCAGATGGGACGGTAGGATTCCGTCCTCGTTGTTGCACGGCAAAGGTATGTCATTATTTCCATTGCTGTACACCTTTTTAGGATAATTCCTCTTCTTCCACATCTTTTTCTGTTCTCCAGTCTCCATGTGGACCACTGCCGGTATCTTGTAACCGATGCTCATATGGGGACGCCTATAGTTGTAGAAGTGTATGAACCGTTCGATAACGTCCCTTGCGTGCTCTATACTGTTAAATGTCTTTCTGGAATAGACTGTTTCGGTTTTGATAATGCCATTGGTACGCTCCGCTATGGCGTTGTCCGTCGGATTATAGTCTTCGGTCATGCTGATTCTAATGCCATGTTCTTTAAGTATACCGACATAATCGTCACAGCAGTACTGAACTCCACGGTCAGAGTGGTGTATAAGCCCTTCCAAGGATATGCCGCCTGCCTGTGCGATTGCTTGTTCCAGAGCCTTGATGGTAATGGCGGCACGAAGTGTGTCTGCCAGTTCCCATCCTACAATCTTGCGCGAATAGGCGTCCGTTATCAGATGCAGGTAGCATACATCTCCCGTATTGAGCATGACATAAGTGATGTCTGCCACCCACAGTTGGTTTGCAGCCATGGGAACGATGCCCTTTATGAGGTTCTTCCATTTGTGATAGCGGTGGTTCGAGTTGGTCGTATGGCGCGGTTTGGGAGGAGGGAGCATCAGTCCGTGACGGCGTAGGAGGGTAAAGAAACTGTCCCGGCCCATCATCATGTCCCTGCCATAGATGTTGCATAGCATGAGCCACAATTTATAGCAGCCGATGCGGGGATCTTCCTGACGTATTTCGCGCACATTATCCAGCAGGAGCCTATCACGTTCAACTTCTGCCTCGATGTCAGCCTTGGACTGGTACCAAGCCTGACGCGTATGGCCAAACAGACGGCATGAGAGCGCGACCTTAAGGCCGCGGCACTCAACCAGTTCCGTAACTGTTTGGCCCCAGATTTTTTTCTTATGGGAATATTGAAGTAAGACTCGGCCTTGTCTATCAGAAGGTCGCGAGCCTCGGTCTCTAACCTGGAGAAAGCCAGAGCCTTCTCCAGTTCCTTGATGCGCTTCTTCAATGCAGCATTCTCTTCCTTGTAGCTGTCCTTGTCGCGGTTTGCCATGTCATCCGAAATTGGTTCTGGGTACAAAGATACTAATTCTGGGTGAGACTCGTATCGATTAATCCATTTACGAAGAAGTTTAGGACTGCTCAAGGCATATTTGCGGCAACATGCTCCTTT